>JAWKQJ010000060.1:0-24313 GCA_041390205.1 Gemmatimonadales bacterium | reverse complement strand
CGCCACCACCAGGGGATCCTGCGGGCCGACTTCGTAGAGCATGCTGCGGAGCAGCGGCCCCACCCCGAGGGCGGCCGCGACTCCGACCGCGAGCCCGACCAGAACCGGTGTCATGCCCCGCCGCACCACCTCGGCCCCGACTCTCGGCGCGTCGGCGCCCAGCGCCCGGCGCACCCCGATCTCCCGGGTCCGCTCGGCCACCACGTAGGCGATCACGCCGTGCACCCCCACCGCCGCCAGCAGCAGCGCCAGCGCGGCGAAGACCCCGATCAGCGCGCTCAGGAAGCGGGGCTGCCTCAGGGTCGCGTCGACCGTCGCCTCGAGCGGAGCCGCCCCGACCATCGCCACGTCGGGATCGAGCTCGCGGAGCGCCGCGCGGGCTCCGCTGAAGAACGCCGAGGCGTCGCCCTGGTAGCGGGCCACGAAGGCCGGCCACGGCGTGACGTCCTGAGCCAGCGAGTAGTAGAGCTCGGGCTCGGGCGCCTGGTCGACCCGCTCCCGGCGGATGTCGCCGACCACGCCGACGATCTCCACCTGCGTGTCCGCGCCGAACCCGAGTCGCGCGCCGACCGCGTCGCCAGCGGGAAAGAAGCGATCGGCGAGGGCCCGATTGACCACCACGACCCGGGGCGCGTCGACTCGATCGCGCTCCTGGATCAGCCGGCCCGCGAGCAGCGGTATCCCCAGGGTGACGAAGTATCCCGGCGAGGCGGCGTTGTATCCGACCTCCGGCGGCGGGCCGTCCTCCGGCGGGCGCCCGGCGATCACCAGGGAGGTGGTGCTGGCGTTCCGCATCGGCACCGCGTAGGAGGCGCCGACGGTCTCCACGCCGGGCAGCGCGGCGAGCCGCTCGAGCAGCCGGTCCTGGAAGGCGATCACCGCCTCGCCGCTCTGATAGCGCGCCGACGGCAAAGGCGCCTGGAAGGTGAAGACCCGGTCGGTGCGGAACCCGAGCTCCGAATCGAGCAGGTTGCCGAGGCTTCGAGTGAGCAGCACGGAGACTGCCGCGAGCAACGTCGCGAGCGCCACCTGGGCACCGACCAGCGCCGCGCGGGCCCGATGGCTGCCTCGACCGGCGGTCGCGCCCCGCCCGTCGGCGCGGAGCACGGCGTGGAGGTCCAGCCGGAGCGCCAGCGCGGCCGGCACCAGCGCGGTCACGGCCGCCGTGAGCAGGGCGAGCGCCGTAGCGAAGGCCACCACCCGCCAGTCGAGCGCGATCCGCTCCGCCCGCGGCAACGCCGGTCCCAGCAGAGCGAGCACGCCCCGAGCCGCACCAGCCGCCACGGCCACGGCCACCACCGTGCCGCCGAGCGCGAGCAGGAGCTGCTCCGCGAGCAGCCCACGCGCCAGCTGCATCCGACCGGCGCCGAGCGCGGCGCGGATCCCGAGCTCGTGGCGCCGGGCGAGGGCCCGCGCCAGGACCAGATTCGCCAGGTTGGCGCACGCCACCAGCAACAGCAGCCCGACCGCGGCCATCGCGAGCCAGAGCGCCGAGCGGATCCCCTGCACCCCGACCAGCGAGATCGGCACCGGGTCGGGCGCATGCCCCCGATTCTGGTCGGGATAGAGCTCCGCCAACCGCGCGCCCACCACCTCGAGATCGCGAGTCGCGGCCTCCAGGCTCACCGCCGGAGCGAGCCGTCCGAAGGCGGCCAGCGCGTGCATCCGCCGCGCCCGTCTGGTATCCGACGCCAGCCCCGAGAAGTCGCTGGCGAGCCACACGTCCACCGAGCTGCCGGTGGGCGCGACGAACTCGCGGGGCAGCACCCCGATGATCTCGGTGGGGACGGCGTCGATCGAGACCACCCGCCCGACGATCGCCGGATCGGCGCCCAGGACCGACCGCCAGACCGCGTCGCTCAGCACCGCCACCGGCGACGTGCCCGGTCTCGCCTCCTCGGCCCGGAAGCTCCGCCCCAGCACGGGCGCCACTCCCAGCGTCTCGAAGAAGTCCGCCGAAACCGTCGCGCCCTGGAGGGCGGTCGTCGCGTCGAGGGCGCGAAGCGACACGCTGCGCCAGCGGAAGGCCGAGAGCCGCTCGAAGCTGGTGGTCTGCTCGCGCCAGTCGTTCAGGTCCGCGATGGTGACGTTGCCGTAGCGTCGTCCCTGCTCGAGGTCCTGCTCGTAGATTCGGACGATCCGCTCCGGCTCGTCGTACGGCAGCGGACGGAGCAGCACCCCCTCCACCACCGTGAACACCGCGACGTTGGCGCCGATGCCGAGCAGGAAGGTGGCCAGCGCCACCACCACATAGCCGGGCGAGCGCCGGAGCGAGCGGAGCGCACCGGTCAGATCGTGCCAGAGGCTCCGCCAGCGTCCGGCCCGCGCGGCCCGGGCGTCGCGGCGGCGGTCGATCGAGCGCACCGCGCGGGCCACCTCCGCCCGCCGTCCGAAACGGCGCTCGGCCTCGCGGCGCGCGTCCTGGTCCGCTCGAGGTGGTGCTCGAGCTCCTGATCGACCTCGTCGCTTCCGGACCCGGAACGTCCCAGCCGGAAAAGCCGCCGAACCCCGCGAGGCAGCGCCATCGCTACCGCCCCTTCGAGCCCGCCGGCGCGATCACCCGATCGACCGCGCGGACGTAGCGCTCCCACTGCGACACCGACGCCTTGAGCGCGCGCTGCCCCGCGCGGGTGAGCGCGTAGTACCGGGCCTTGCGGTTGTTCTCCGAGACGCCCCACTCGGCCTCGACCAGGCCTTTGGTCTCGAGCCGATGCAGCGCCGGATAGAGGGCCCCCTCCTCCACCAGCAGCTCGCCCCCGCTCCGCTCCTTGATGGCGGTGGCCACCGCGTAGCCGTGGAGCGGCTCGCCGGCGAGGGTCTGCAGCACCAGCAGGTCCAGCGTGCCCCGCATCAGCTCAAGCTCGTTCCCCATCCGCCGCTCCATAAGATTCTTATGGGAACAAGATACGACCTTCCCCTAAGATTTCAATGGGTGGCCTCAGGCTCCGTACGGAACCCAGATGCTCTTGACTTGGGTGGCCTCGCGGAGGAGCTCGGCGTCGGCGCCGTCGGGACCGAGCCAGTCGCGGGCGATCCCGCGGTCGACCCAGGTCCGCTTCATGTTGCCCGCGGAGAGCCGCTCCACCTCGGCGCTCCCCAGGGCGGAGCCGAAGTACCAGAGGCCGTCGACGCCGTCGTGGGCGGCCAGCACGGCGGCCAGCTCGTCGCGGCCCCCGCTCACCAGGTTGACGACCCCGGGCGGCAGGTCGGAGGTGTCGAAGAGCTGATAGCAGTCGAGGGCGAGCAGCGGCCAGCGCTCCGACGGCACGGCGACCACGGCGTTGCCCATCGCGAGCGGCGGCAGCACAACCGAGAGAAAGCCGAGCAGCGCCGGGGCCTCGGGGGCAACGACGCCCATCGTCCCGATCGGCTCGTTCATCTGGATGGTCACGTTCCGGAACGGGGTGGCATGCACCCGGCCGTCGTACTTGTCGGCCCAGGCGGCGTACCAGAAGCAGCGCTCCACGGCGGCCGCGACTTCGTTGCGCGCTTCCTTCGCCGAGAGGCCGCACCAGCGCCGGAGGTCGGCCGCGAGCTCGCTCGAGCGGATCGAGAGGTTCTCGCCAAGGAAGTAGAGCACCTGGGCCCGGAGGTGCGCGGTGGCACGGGCCCATCCGGGCTGCGCCTTGATCGCCGCCTCCACCGCGTTCCGCACGTCCTTCCGGTTGCCCGCGCCGACTTCGGCCACCACCCGGCCGGCCGCGTCGCGCACGGGGGTGCTGAGTCCCGAGTCGGGCCGGACCTGCTTGCCCCCGACGTACAGCTTGAAGGTCCGATCGATCCGCTCCGGGACCGCCCCCGCCCCCGCCCCCGCCCCGCCATCCTGCGAAGCGACGCGCCGCTTGGCCGCCTTGGGAGGCTGGTGCCGCCGGGTCACGTACTCCCAGAGCCCCTCCTTCCCGCCCTCCCGGCCGAACCCGCTCTCGCGGTAGCCGCCGAAGCCGGCCGCCGCGTCGAACAGGTTGGTGCAGTTGACCCAGACGGTGCCCGCCGCGAGCGCCGGCGCCAGGTCGAGCGCGGTGTTCAAGGTCTCCGTCCAGACGCTCGCCGCGAGCCCGTAGCGCGTGTTGTTGGCCAGCTCGACGGCCTCGGCCGGGGTGCGAAAGGTCATCGCGACCACCACCGGCCCGAAGATCTCGACCTGCGCGATCGTCGCGCCGGGGGCCACGTCGGTGAAGAGCGTGGGCGGATAGAAGAGCCCCTCGGTCGGGCAGCTCCAGCTGGGCTGCCAGATCCTCGCGCCTTCGTCGACGCCCTGCTGCACAAGCTCGCGGATCTTCTCCAGCTGCACGGGGGCGACGATCGCGCCGAGGTCGATCGCCTTGTCGAGCGGGTTGCCGACCCGCAGCGTCTCCATCCGGGCGCGGAGCTTCTGATTGAGCGCTTCCGCGATCGACTCCTGCGCCAGGATCCGCGAGCCGGCGCAGCAGACCTGCCCCTGGTTGAACCAGATCGCGTCGACCACCCCTTCGACCACGCTGTCGAGGTCGGCGTCGTCGAAGACGACGAAGGGCGACTTGCCGCCGAGCTCGAGCGAGAGCCGCTTGCCGCTGCCGGCCGTGGCCACCCGGATCAGCCGGCCGACCTCGGTCGACCCCGTGAAGGCGATCTTGTCGACGTCGGGGTGGGCCACCAGCGCCTCGCCGGTGCGGCCGTCGCCCGTCACCACGTTGACCACCCCGGCGGGGAGCCCCACCTCGCGACAGAGCTCCGCGAAGAGGAGCGCCGTGAGCGGGGTGAACTCCGCCGGCTTGAGCACCACCGTGTTCCCCATGGCGAGGGCGGGCGCGATCTTCCACGCCAGCATCAGGAGCGGGAAGTTCCAGGGGATGATCTGCCCCACGACGCCGACCGGCTCGCAGCCGGGCAGCTCGCTCGCCATCAGCTCGGCCCAGCCGGCGTGGTAGTAGAAGTGGCGGGCGACCAGCGGGACGTCGATGTCGCGCGACTCCCGGATCGGCTTGCCGTTGTCGAGGCTCTCCAGCACCGCGAAGCGACGGCTGTGCTTCTGGATTCCGCGGGCGAGCGCGTAGAGATGGCGGGCCCGCCCGTGGCCGCCGAGCCCCACCAGGCCGGCTGCGCCTCGCGCGCCGCCCGGACGGCGCGATCGACGTCGTCGGCCGAGCCCTGCGCGACCGCGGCGAGGACCCGGTTCCGGCCGGGGTCGATGGTGTCGAACCGCTCACCCGCCGCCGGCTCCACCGCCTCGCCGCCGATGAAGTGCCCGAACCGGCGGCCAGTGCGGCGTCGAGCCATTGCTCGACCGGCGCCGCGGACTCGGGGCGGGTCCCCATTCCATCGACTCGAAGGCCTCGCGTACGGTCGTCATCGGGACCTCATCCCAGCGGTACCACAACGCTGTCATAATCGCGATCGGCCAGGTAGAGCACGGGCACGAGGTCGCCGACGAACCACCGCTCGGTGATCCAGGGCAGCACCCGATCCCACGCCCCGATGGATCGCGCCGTCCCGCGGAGAACTCGTACCGTACCCGGGTATAGCGGACCGCGCCGCCGACGGTCACCTGATCCATCTCCATGATCGTCGCCGTCGCGGGAAGCCCATCGGTCATGAACGGCCTGAGCCGCTTGCGCCGCTGGAAGGAGATCGTCCAGTACACGATGGGCAGGATCCCAAAAGTGCCGATGCCCACCAGCGTCATCAAGACCTTGCCGACCGCCCGCATCGCGCGGCTCTCGTAGGGCGGCCGGCTCGAGTCCAACAACTGCCACCCATCGCCGACCAGGGTGTTCTCGACCTCCTTGAGCCCGCCCGTGACCTGCCTCGGCGCCGGGTAGAGGCCCTCCACCAGGCGGGTCGCGGCGACGCTCACGGTGCGACCGGCGGATGGGCCCGCCAGCGCCCTGCTGGCCGGCGCGGCGGCGCCGAACAACGCCGCCCGCGCCTCCCGTGCGCTCTGGAAGCGCTCCGCCGGATTGGAGGCCAGCAGCTTGGTCAGCACCGACTGCAGCGGCTCGCCGCACGGCAGCGCCGCCGGGACCTCGAGGCGTCCCTCGCCCGACATGAAGTCGCGGGGCGGCCGGCCCGTGGTCAGGTGCAGGAACGTGGCGGCGAGGGCGAAGAGATCGCTCGCCGGGCTCGCCTGCCCCATGTACTGCTCGTACGGCATGTAGCCGTAGGTGCCGACGATGGTGGACCCGTCCTCGCCGGCGCCGCGGAACACGCTCCGCACGGCGCCGAAGTCCACCAGGGCCGGGCTCCCGTCGTCGCGGACGATCACGTTGCTCGGCTTGATGTCGCGATGGAGCACCGGCGGCACCCGGCCGTGGAGATAGTCGAGCACGCCGAGCAGCTCGACGAAGAGATGGAGCAGCAGCTCCTGCTCGGGCCGGGGCCCGTCTTCGATCAGACTGGTGAGCGAGCGGCCGTCGATGTACTCCATCACCAGCACGGTCGACTCGACGCCCTGCCACTCCGCCCGGAGCTGCGCGAACACTTCCGGCACGCCGCGATGGCGGAGCGAGCGCAGGACCCGGGCCTCGCGCTCGAACAGCTGGTACGCTTTGAGGTCGGTCGGCCGCGACAGCACCTTGATCGCCACGGGTCGCTCGGCCTCGACGTCGTGGGCCAGCAGCGTCTCGCCGAAGCTCCCCCGGCCGAGCCGCGACTCGACCTGGTAGCGCCCGGCGATCACCTGCCCGGCGACCGGCTGCTCGGCGGGCGGATCCTGATCGTCCGGACGTCGGGTCGGCTCAGCCAAGGCCGTGTCTCCGACCGGCGGAGTAGCGGCCGGTGAGATGGAACTCGATCTGGCGCTCGACGTCGGCGAGGAGCCCGCTCGCCCCGAACCGGAAGAGGTCGGGTCGGAGATACCGGTCCCCCAGCTCCTCCTTGACCATCGCGAGCCACTCGAGCGACTGCTTGGCGGTGCGGATCCCGCCGGCCGGCTTGAGACCCACGTGAGCGCCGGCGCGCTCCCGGTAGGCCCGGATCGCACGGGCCATCACCAGGCCGACGGGCAGGGTGGCGTTGACCGACTCCTTGCCGGTCGAGGTCTTGATGAAGTCGGCGCCCGCCATCATGGCGACCAGGCTGGCGCGGTAGACGTTGCGTAGCGTGCCGAGCTCGCCGGTGGCGAGGATGGTCTTGACGTGGGCATCGCCCGCGGCCGCTCGAAAGGCCCGCACCTCGTCGTAGAGCGCGCGCCAGTCTCCGGTCAGCACGTGCTCCCGGGTGATCACGATGTCGATCTCCTCCGCCCCCGCGGCGACCGACGCCTCGATCTCCGCCACCCGCTGCGCGAACGGCGAGAGCCCGGCGGGGAAGCCGGTCGACACGGCGGCCACCGGAATCCCGGAGCCCTGGAGCGCCTCGACCGCCGTGGCCACGAAGCGGTGGTAGACGCAGAGCGCCGCGACCCGGATCGGCGGAGCGTCCGGCTGGTCGAAGCCGAGGCCGGCGAGCAGGTCGGCGCGGAGCGGCTGCCTCGCCTTGGCGGCGAGCCGGCGCACCCGGTTGGCGGTGTCGTCGCCGGCCAGGGTGGTGAGGTCCATCAGCGTGATCACCCGGAGCAGCCAGCCGAGCTGCCATTCCTTCTTGACCGACCGGCGGGTCCCGATGGTCGACGCGCGCCGCTCCACGGCGCTCCGATTGATCCGGGACTCGCGCACCCAGTCCAGCTCGAGCGGCATCCCTGGATTGCGGACCAGCTCGCCCGGCGCCGCGCGGGAAGGCGCGCTCGGCCGCGCGGCGTCGGCCGGCGCGCGGTAGCGGTGGGTCGCGGGCTTGACGGTCATCGGGTTCGGCTCATCGGTGGACCGCGTTCCTCGCTCACGGGAGGTTGTAGGCCAGCCGCCGCGCGATCAGGCGCGGGTCGCGGAACAGGAAGATCAGGACCATGCCGGCGACGAATCCGCCGGCGTGGGCCCAGAAGGCCACGCCACCGCCCTCGCTCGCGAGGGCCGGAATCCCGCCGAGCAGCTGCAGCAGGAACCAGTAGCCCAGCATGAAGACCGCGGGCACGGTGATCCTGGTGATGAAGATGCCCAGAAAGACCAGCATGTGAACCCGTACCCGGGGATAGAGGATGATGTACGCTCCCATCACGCCGCTGATCGCGCCCGACGCCCCGACCATCGGCACCGCGCTCCCCAGGTTCACGAAGGCCTGCCCCGCGGCCGCGAGCACGCCGCAGAACAGGTAGAAGACCAGAAAGCGCGCCCGACCCATCGAGTCCTCGACGTTGTTGCCGAAGACCCAGAGAAACCACATGTTCGCCAGCAGGTGGAGCCACCCGCCGTGAAGGAACATCGAGCTGATCGGGGTGAGCCACGCGTCGGAGCCGATCTCGCAGGTCACCCCCGGACCGATCGGCACCGTGGAGCCGGCGGGGATCCTGCCGGCGATCGCCCCCGGAAAGAGGCCCAGCTCGCAGACCGACGCCGAGAGTCGCGGCTCGGTCCCCATGCCCTGGATCACGACCCAGGCCGCGACGTTGAGCCCGATCAGCAGGTAGGTGACGACCGGCGTCGCCAGGGTCGGGTTGTCGTCCTTATATGGGAACATGCCTTCTGGCGGCTCTGGCCCCACCCCGGGGCGCCGGCGTCACGGGAGGCGGACTTGCCCCGGGCGCGAGACCCCAGCAATGTAACTGCCACTCGGCGGGCCGGTGGCTCGCCGGGCCGACCCCGACCTCCACGCCTCGAGCCCCTATGCCCCTCGCCCGGTCGCTCCTGCTCCGCGCCGCCGACAACGATTGGCTGGCCCGCCAGATGTCGGAGCGGGCGTTCGCCAGGCGAGCGTGCAGGCGGTTCATGCCCGGGGAGACCCTCGATCGCCGCCTCCTCGCCGCGGTCTGTGGCCTCGCGGCGCAGGGGCTCGGCACCCTGCTGACCCAGCTGGGCGAGGGTCTGACCGACGAGCCAGGCGGCGGCGGTCCGCGACCACTATCTGGGAGCGTTCGACCGGATCGCGGATGGAGCGGCTGCCGACCTCGGTCTCCATCAAGCCCACGCAGCTGGGCCTTCGACTTCAGCTTCGACGTCTGTAAGGGTCACCTCGCCGCGCTCGCCGATCGCGCCGAGGCCACCGGGTCGCGACTCTGGATCGACATGGAAGACTCCCGCTACGTCGATCGGACCCTCGACCTCTACCGCGCCACGCTCGAGCGTCACCCTCGGGGCCGGTCTGGCAATCCGTCCTACCTCCGCCGCACCCCGGCCGACATCGAGGCCCTGATTCCGCTCTCCCGACGATCCGTCCCGTGAAAGGCGCCTATCAGGAGCCCGCCACCGTGGCCTTCGCCGAGAAGCGGGAGACCGACCTGGCGTTCTTCGCCGTCGGACGCCGCCTGCTCGAAGCGGCGGCGAGCGGCCGGGGCCTCCCGGCGTTCGGGACCCACGACAGCGGTCCTGGTCGATCGCCTGGTCGACGCCGCCCGCGAGGCCTGGCGTGCCGGACGATCGCTACGATCCATGCTCTACGGCATCGGGACCTCGAACCAGCAGGCGCTCAAGCAGCAGGGCCGGACGGTCAAGACACTGATCAGCTACGGCGCGGCCTGGTCTGGGCGGTACATGCGCCGCCTGGCGGAACGCCCGGCCAACGTGGTTGTCTGTGATGAAGAGCGTCTTCGCTGATCGCCCGCGTCGCCAGACGCAGCCCCGTTCATACCCTGTAATGCCGTGCAGCGCCTGCCGAGCGAATCGGCAGGGCGTCCCGGCGCCGGCGGCCGCGCGGTCCGCCGCCGCGCCGTCCGCCTCGCGCACCCGCCTGCACGACCCCTGTTCAGAAGCCGGCCAGTCGCGGGACGACGGCTGATTTCTGTGAATTGCGTGGCCGATTTCGGCGCCTACAGTGTTAGGCACCAAGGCATCGGTCAGCACAAGGCAAGGGCCGGGCCCGTCTCGTTTGGGAGGTGCATCGACATGCGTGTAGCCCGCCTCGCCCTCGCGGCATTGCCGCTCCTCAGCGCCGCGTGCGCAACCGAGCTCGCCGGCCCGGACACCGCGCCCCCGAGCGCAGCGCCCGCGCTCGGCCCGCCACCCGCGGGCAACAACGCGCCGCCCACGCTCTCCATCACCTCGCCGGCCGACGGCGCGGTGGTCCCGCTGGGATCGCCGATCACCATCTCGGCCGACTTCACCGATCCGGACCCGAGCGACCTCCACACCTGCACGATCGATTGGGAGGTGACCCTCACCGCGGGGACGGTCACCGAGAGCAACGGCACGGGCTCCTGCGCCGGGTCCTACAGCCTGGGCTCCGAGGGAACCTACGGCATCACGATGAGCTTGATCGATTCCTTCGGCAACACGGCCACCGAGTCGATCACGGTGACCGTCCAGGATCAGACGACGCCCGAGCCGGAGCCCGAGCCCATGGTGGGCCTGGTGATCGGCGAAGGCAAGCTCCAGGCCGCCGCGCGGCGCCTATCGCGGCACCTCGCGCGGGAAGGGGCTCGCTCCAATTTTCGCCGTCCAGGTCCGACCCGCAAAGGAGTGGCGCCGGCAGCAGGTTCGCTTCCGCGCGCTGCTGCACATGAGCCGCGGGCCTGGTTCGACGCGCGCCGATTCGACGACGTCACCGTGACGCCCGGCCACGCGGTGATCAGCGGCATCGGCTCGCTCAAGGGACGCGGCGCCTACCGCTTCACGCTCTGGCTCACCGACGGCGATCGGCCCGGCGGGGACGGAATCGATCGGGCCCGGCTCCGGATCTGGACCGACCGGGAAGTGAGCTCGACACCGAGCCCGGCGTCGACGCCGCGCCGAACACCCGCTCGACCGCGGCCGGGTCCGCATCGAGTAGCCGGGTCCGGCACGCTCGTCCCGGTGCGCCCCCGTCGCGAGAGCCGCGGCGGGGCGCGCGCCTGCCGCCACCTGCCGGCGGCCGCCCTTCACCGGGCGCGGGCGCGGACCTCGTTCTCCCGACACCGTGGCGGTCGACGGGCCGGCGTGACTAGAATCGACGACCCATGAGCCGAGCCGTCTCCCGATGATCCGCCCGCTGATCCCCGCCCTGCTGGTCCTGTTCCCCCTCGTCGGCGCGTCCGCCCAGTCGGAGCGGGCGATGGTCGGCGTCGAGGCCAGAGCCTATCCGGCCGGGGTGATCGGCGCGGGGCGGCTCGACCTCGATCTCGGGCGGCGCACCAGGATCGGCTTCACGGCGGGCTACAACCTGACCCGACGCGGCGATTTCGGCGAGCACGACGACGAGCGGGGCGGCGGCCCGGGCCTGGGCGTGCTGGTGACCGCCCGTCTCGGCGATCGCCCCTCCGGGTTCTACCTCGGCGGGCGGATCGACCTCTGGTGGCTCGACGTCGACTGGACCGACCGGTCGCCCGTCCGCGCCGGGACGACGGCCGTCACCGTGGTGCAGCCGACCGCGCGCGGCGGCTACGGCTTTTCGCTCGCCGGCGGGCGCTGGCGGTTGGAGACGGGCCTCGCGTTAGGCAGCGAGGTCAACCTCCGGACCGCCGGCGAGCGGGTCGGCGAGGGCGCCATCCTCCTCGCCGAGATCGGCCTGCTCTGGCGCCCCTAACGGGCCGGGTCGAGCAGCCAGCCGAACCCCGCCTCGCGCCAGGCCCGCGGGTCGGCGCCCACCCGGAGCAGCAGCAGGCCGAAGCCGCTCGCGCCCTGAAAGAGACCGGTGAACACGGCCGGCTCGCCGGGCCGTTCGAGAAAGGCCGGCCGGGGCGTCTCCCACCAGAGACCGGTTTCGTCCCGCCGGCCCCGCTCGAGGAGGGCGCGCGCCAGCGACTCCGCCGAGCGGCGCGGGGGCTCGAGCGCCAGCGCGTCGGCGAAGTCCTCGAGAAACCAGGCGACGCCCGCCCTGCCGAATCGCAGATCGTTCGGAAGCGAGTCGCCGTCACCGGCCGGAAGGAACGCCGGGTGGCCCGCGAGCCCCGCCGCCGCGCGCGCCGCCCAATCGCTCCAGCCGCCCGCCGGATCCTCGCGCGCGAGCGCCAGGAAGAGGCGCGCGCTCCCGGCCGGACCGTGCGCCCACCCGTGATCGAGCCGCCCCTCCCATTCCTGGTTGGGCCACCCGTACGGCAGCCAGAAGCCGCCGCCCACCGTGTCGGCGGCGGCGATCAGCGACCGGGCCGCCCGCACGGCAGCGCCGTCGAGGCGCGGGTCGTCGACCAGCCGTCCGACCGCGAGCAGCGCGTACGCCGTGCCGGCGGCGCCGTGGGTGAAGTTGGGAAGCACGAACGGGCGGTCGCGCCGGAAGCGCCAGCCCGACCCGGCCGGGGTCTCCTCCATCCGGGCCGCGAGACCGAGCGCCGCGCGGTGCGCCAGCCCGCGGGCCGTCGAGTCGTCGAAGCGCTCGGCCGCCCAAGCCATGAAGAGCATCGTGCCGGCATTGCCGAAGAGCAGGTCGTCGTAGGCCGCGGACCACTCGGCGGTGCTGTCGCTGGTGGCGCGGGCGGCCGCCGCCACCAGCGCGACGATCCGGCGGGCGGCGTCGGCGAAGCGAGCGTCGCCTAACGTCGCGTGAGCCCGCTCCAGGACCCGTGCCACCGAGGGCCACCCGTAGTAGAGGCTGGTCTCGGGGGGCTGCCGGTCGGCCCGAACCTGGTCGGGGATCCGCGCCAGGAGGGCGAGCGCCCCCCGCCTGGCGAGAGCGGCGCTCGCCGAATCCCCGGTGAGCGCGGCGTGCGCGAGCAGGAAGGCCACCGGGCCGGCGTCGCCGCTCCCGAGTCCGACGCCGGCCTCGCCCGGCTCGAGCGCGTCGACCGGCCAGCCGACACCGGGACCCGACGGGCGGGCCTGCTCCCCGAGCCAGTGGGCCACGCTGTCCGCGGCCGCGCGCCACGAACCCGCCACCCGCTCCACCGGCGGCGCCGGCCTTCCGACACAGCTCGACAACAGGACGGCGGTCGCCATCCAGCGACGCATCGCGGCTCCCTTCGACCAGGGCACGTTCCGAGCAGAAGGGGTCCGACTCGCGCGGACCCCTTGTCCCTACGGAACGACTCGGCCGGGGTTTTCGCCGCGCGGAGCGATTCGGTCAGGCGACGGGAACCGGATCGGGCGTCTGATGGATGACGCGCCGCCCGATCGCTCCGCCCTGCAGGTCGACGGCGACGTGCAGGATCATCGGCCAGATCAGCGAGCCGGTGAGAAGGAACAGCGCGCCCATCACCAGCCCGACCGCGCCGGTCTTGAGAATGCCGGAGCGTCCCTGGTAGGAATGGGCCAGGCCGAACACCACCGCCGCCGCGAGCATCGCCGGCCAGGGTCCGAGCCACACCGCCAGATAGGCGATCAGATAGCCGCGGTAGAGCACCTCCTCGCAGATCCCCGCCGTGAAGCAGAGCGCTCGGAACGTGGCGTGCTCGCGATCGGTGGCCGGGAGCAGATCGCGCGCGCCCGCGAGCTGGCGGCGGAGCCCGTCGAGACTCGCGCCCTCGAGTCGCTGGATCGCCCGCCATTGGACCAGGAGGAAGGCCAACGCGAGCACGGTGAGGCCGAGACCGAGCAGGGTGCCCGACCCCGCCGGAATCGTGAGGCCGAGCGACGCCGCGCTCCGCCCGGCGAGCGACCATACGCCGAGGGTCGCCGCGACGAGCGCCCACTGGATCGCCATCGTCACCCGATACTCCTTGACCCGCGCGTCCGAGGCGCCGGCCTGGACTTTCGCCATGAAGGTCCGATAGGTCCGGGTGGCGTAGAGGGGGAAGAGCACGACCAGCACGAGCGTCAACAGGTGGTCGAACAAGCCGATGGTCATGGTTCGGTCCTCGGTCCCGCGTGAGTCAGTTCTGGCCCGCGGGCTTGACCGGAGTCAGCACCACGGTGAGGGCGTACAAGCGTCCGTCGCCGCGCGGCTTGGTGCCGCCGGCCACCACCCGATAGGCCTGGTCGAGCAGCTGATTGAGCCGCTTGAGCTCGGCGGCCGTGAGCCAGGCCTTGCCTCGCAACGCCATCAGCTCCCGCTCGGGCCGGGGCCGGCGCTTGGGGCTCTCCCGCACGGCGGCCGCCATCTCACGGCTGGTCAGCCGGAGCATGGCATGGGCGGCCTGCACCGCGTGCTCCAGCTCCTCCTCGTCGTTCCGACGGGCGCCCAGGATCATCTCGCGCGAGACGACCCCGTAGCGGCGCTCGCGGGAGCGGCCCTCGCCGACGTGACCCTTCACGGCCACCAACCCCGCGCGCTCCAGCGCGCCGAGGTGGTAGTAGAGCGCCTGGCGGCTCCGGCCGAGCCGTTGCCCCAGCTCCCGAACGGTGAGCGGCTCGCCGGCGAGCGCGGTGATCAGCTCCTGCCGGGCGGGCGAGCCAAGGGCCTCGAGCGCGCGACGGGACGAGCGAGGTGACTTCATGTCGGGAAGCTACCGCCATTCATTCCAAAAGACAATGTATTTGGAATATGGTCTGCGGCTCCCGCCCCCCCTTGCGCCCGGCCCGCGCGGCTCCTTCCTTCTCCGCCCCATGGCGATTCCCCGCTCCGAGGTGGTCGCGCTCTGGCTCCACCGCCAGGGCCTCTCGGCGCCCCGCGGCGCCGTCCCGGCATCGCCGGCGGCGCTCGGCGATCACCTCGAGCGCACCGGCGCCCTCCAACTCGACACCATCAACGTGGTCGACCGGGCCCACTACCTGACCCTTTGGAGCCGGTTCGGGAGCTACGACCGAGAGCGGCTCGACCGCTGGGTGTACGACGATCGCGTGGGCTACGAGTACTGGGGCCACGAAGCCTCGATCCTGCCGATCTCCCACCTGCCGCTCGGGCAGCGGCGGATGCGCGGCTTTCCACCCAAGCGGATCGCGAATCGGAAGTACTGGCAGGTCTATCAGACCACGGCCGGATCGAAGCAGCGGGTGCTGCGTCGGCTGGAGCGCGAAGGGCCCCTCGAGAGCGCCCACTTCGAGGCGCGGGAGGACGAGTTTGGCGATGGGCCGCGCCCGGGCGGCGCGATGCCGCTCAGCAAGGAGGACACCCGCTCCCTCAAGCTGCTCTGGCACAAGGGACGGGTCGCGGTGACGAGGCGGCGGCACTTCCGGATCGTCTACGACCTCGCGGAGCGCGTCTATCCGGAGACGGCGCCGGCGAGCCGGGAGGCGTACGAGGACAGCTGGCTCCTGCTCGGCCTCTCGGGCAACGGCATCGCGAGCGAACGCCACCTGGTGGGCTACATCACCGGACCCGCGCCCGAAGCCGCGGTCCGCAAACGGGTGATCGCGCGCAATCTCCGCCGCGGCGCGATCGTCGAGGTGGAGGTCGAAGGCATGAAAGGCCCCCACTACGCCCTGCCCGAGCACCTCGACCTGCTCGGCACGCTGCCCGAGCCGGCCGGCACCAACCTGCTCTGCCCGTTCGACTCGCTGCTGTGGCAGCGGGAGCGGGCCGAGCAATTGCTCGACTACCGCTATCGGATCGAGATCTACGTGCCGCCGGCCAAGCGCGAGTTCGGCTACTACGTCCTTCCGATCCTCCATCGAGGACGCCTGGTGGGGCGCCTCGACCCCAAGCTGCACCGGGACCGCGGGGTGCTCGAGGTAAAGCGGATCGGCTTCGAGCCCGGTTCCAGCCGGACCCCGAATTCACGCGCGGGCTCGACGAAGCGTTGGGCAGCCTGGCGGAGTTCCTGGGCGCCACCCGGATCAAGCGACCCCCGCGCAAGCGGCGCTAGCGCGGGGACGACCCCTCGTTACCTCGGCACCCTGATCAGCACGGCGACGAAAGCCGTGCCGTGATGCCGCCACGCCGGGACCAAGGCCCTCACCTCGGCGAAATAGCGGCGATCGCCGAGCGGCGCCTGCCATCCGAGACTGGCCTTGAAGGCCGGCGCTTGGCTGGAGCCCTCGCCGCTGCCGCCCATCGTGGTCAGGAATCCCGCGCCGAGCCGCAGGTATGGTCCCCCGCTGCCCTGAGGCGTCGGACCGAACCCCGCGCCGAAGTAGCCCATCACCCCGAAGCGCCTCCCGTTGGCCGGCAAGTCGGTATCGAGGCTGAGGTCGCCCTCGAGCCTCCAGCTCCAACCGGGACTCACGGGACGATCGCGGGCCCTCCGGCGAGCCCGGGCGGGCGGGACGTCCGGGAGAGCCGGGCGCCCGCGACCTCGAGCCCGATGGCCCAGCCGGACCGAAGGACGGTCGTTGGGCCGACAACCCGGCGGCCGGAACGAGCGGGAGCGTCAGAAGAGCCAGAGCCAGCTTCACCGAGCGCAACACCTCCGTGTGGCTCAATGCCGGGCGAGCGGACCTGCACTGGCCGGGACGGCCGCGCCGCCTGGTCTTCAGAGTCTACGCCCGCTCGCGAGGGTAGCGCGGGCAGCGGCGCCTCGACCTGGCCGCCTCGCCGGGCCCTCGCGATGACCCGCCCGGCTTGCCGGCGCCGAGCCACGGATTCTACCATGGTGATATTGACAGACAATAACACCAGGGTAATATTGTCCCGCCATGACCAACCCTGCTCCGACCTCCGCCACCGGCTTCCTCGGCACCCGGATGGTCGCGTCCGGCCCGTTGCCCCGGGTCGCGCCGGCCATGAGGGCCGCGCTCGACCGTGACCCCTCGGGCGATTGCCTGGCCTTCGACGACGCCACCGGGTCGGTCATCGACCTCGATCTCCGCGGCTCGGTGGCCGAGGTCGGCGCTCGCTACGCGTCGGGGGCGATGCCGGCGGTCCAGCCGCCGCCCAAAGAGCCGAGCCGCCGCTCGCCGGGGCGACCGAAGCTGGGCGTGGTCGGCAAGGAGCTGACCCTGTTGCCTCGCCATTGGGAGTGGCTCGCCGCGCAGCCGGGCGGCGCGTCGGCGACGGTCCGCCGGCTGATCGACCAGGCGCGGAAGGCCGGGGCGGGTCGTGAGTCCCGTCGCCGGGCGCAGGAAGCGGCCTACGGGTTCATCCGGGTGCTGGGCGGCAACCTCGAGGGCTTCGAGGAGGCGACGCGGGCGCTCTTCGCCGGCGACGGCGCCCGGTTCGCGGCGCTGATCGAGGACTGGCCCGAGGACGTCGCGGCCTACGCCCGGCGTCTCGCGGAGCCCGGCTTCGCGGCCGCCGACGCCGATCGTTAGGCATTCCCTCACCCGTCACCCGGCGAGACCTCCGTGCACGACCTCACCGTCGGATCCATCCCGCGGCACCTCTTTCGGCTCGCGGCGCCGCTCGCGATCGGGATGGTCTTCCAGACGCTCTACTATCTGGTCGACCTCTATTTCATCGGCCAAAGCGGCGACGCGGCCATCGCCGGGGTGAGCGCGGCGGGCAACGTCCAGTTCATCGTGCTCGGGCTGACCCAGATCCTCGGCGTCGGCGCGATGGCGCTGATCGCCCAGGCCACCGGCCGGAAGGACCGGGCGGACGCCAACCTGCTCTTCAACCAGAGTCTGCTCTTCGCCGCGGTGGCCGCGCTGGCCACGCTGGTGGGCGGCTACCTCTTCGCCGACGACTACATGCGCGGGCTGGGGGCGGACCTGGCCACCGTCCAGGCCGGCACGGAGTACCTCCACTGGTTCCTGCCGGGTCTCGGGCTCCAGTTCGCCATGGTGGCGATGGGCGCGGCCCTCCGGGGCACGGGCATCGTCAAGCCGACGATGGTGGTGCAGATGCTCACGGTGCTGCTCAACGCGCTGCTCGCGCCGATCCTGATCGCCGGCTGGCTCACCGGCCGGCCGCTCGGCCCGCTGGGCGCCGGGCTCGCGAGCAGCATCGCGATCGCGGTGGGCGTGGCGATGATGTGGGTCTACTTCCTCAAGCTCGAGCGCTTCGTCGGCTTCGACCGCTCGGCGCTCCGGCCGCGGCTGGCCGTCTGGCGACGGATCCTCCGGATCGGCCTTCCTCCGGGCGGCGAGTTCGCGCTGATGTTCGCCTACATGGCGGTGATCTACTGGGCGATTCGGGGCTTCGGGCCCGAAGCGCAGGCCGGCTTCGGGGTCGGGTCGCGGGTGATGCAGGCGATCTTCCTGCCGGCCATGGCGATCGCCTTCGCGGCGGCGCCCATCGCCGGGCAGAACGTCGGCGCGCGCCAGCCCGAGCGGGTTCGGGCCACGTTCCGCTCGGCCGCGTGGATCGGGAGCGGGGTGATGCTCACGCTCACCCTCCTCTGTCAGTGGCGGCCGGAGCTCCTGATCGCGGGCTTCACCGACGACCCGGCCGTGATCGCGGTGGGCCGGCGCTTTCTCGGAATCATCTCGTGGAACTTCGTGGCCACGGGGCTGATCTTCACCTGCTCGAGTCTCTTCCAGGCGTTGGGCAACACGCTGCCCTCGGTCCTCTCCGGCGCGACCCGGCTGGTGACCTTCGCGGTGCCGGCCGTGTGGCTCTCGCGCCGGCCGGGCTTCGAGCTGGGACAGCTCTGGCTGCTCTCGGTCGCCACGGTGGCGCTCCAGGCCTCCGTGAGCCTCGGTCTCCTGCGACTGGAGCTGGCCCGGCGGCTGCCAGCCGAAGCCAGCCCGGCGCCCACCCTCGCCGCGCTCCCCGCGGACTAGCGACGTGCCTTCCCCGACTGGACCAGAGGTTACGGACGCGTGAGGGGTGCGACCTGCGGGGGCGCGGCATCGGCGTCCCGCCGCAGGTTCGCGGGCTCGGTCGACCGGCCGACGCCGGCCGGCCGACTACGAAGTGCCGAACTGGCGGGTGAACTTCACCACGAAGCTCCGGGTCTGCGGTCGGGTCCAGCGGAGCGCCCCGGTCGCCTCCTCGGCGTCGTTGAAGACCACGAAGAGTCCGGTGCCGGCCGTGTTGAGCCAGGCGAAGCGCACGTTGGCCGAGAAGACGTTGGCCTCGTTGCTGTACTGCAGGAGCGACTGGACGAAGATCTTCGGCGTGAAGAAGTACCCCACCCGGAGGCCGAGCAGCGAGCGGGTGAAGTTGCCCTCGTCGAGGTTGACGTCGTTGTAGTCGACCAGCAGCGAGGTCGTGAGCGAGGCGCCCTGCCGGACGGTGACGGTCGCGTTGCCGCCGTAGCGGGTGCCGTCGTAGAACGGCCCGAGCTCGAGCCGGCCCGAGAGCGAGAGCGGCGCGCTCGGATTGGTGGCGAAGTCCCACGCGTTGTTCCACCACCGGTAGGTGCCGGCGGGCAGCACGACCCCCTCGGAGATCTCGAAGGGCTCGGCCAGCGTCTCGCCCAGCAGGTTCACCTCGGGGCCGAACCGCCCGCCGTCCTGGAACTCCGCCTCGCCCAGGTCGACGTGGATCTGCTCCGACTGCATCTCGCCGTCGAATCCGAAGTAGCCCCGGTAGTTGACGTGGGGCAGCCAGTAGCGGAGCGCCGGGATGCCCGGCACCGGCTGGGTGCGAAAGACCGAGAGCTCGTAGTAGCGATAGCCGCTTCGCGGCAGGAAGCCGACCTCGGGATTGAAGTCCTCGCCGACCTGGGTGTAGCGGATCGCGTTGTTCCAGCGCGCCGTCTTCCACTCCAGTCGGGCGTTGAGCGCCAGATCCCGGCCGGTGAGCCCCGGTGTCTCGGTCTTGGCACCCCACCAGTCGAAGGTCCATTCCTCGCCGAGCCCGACCCGGCCGTCGAGCGCGGAAGTGCGGTTGTGGTCGGCGGAGCTGTCGGTCGAGAGCCGCTGCACGAACATCGCGCCCAGCCGGGAGCGGCCGGGCAGCTCCCGGGTCACCCGGGCGACCGAGTAGGAGTTGGCCGGCACCGCGGCCGAGCCCTCGCCGACCTCGCCGGCGTCGCGGCCCTCCGTGAAGAGCTGCAGCGCCCCCACGGTCACGCTGCCCACCTTGCCCGTGAGCCGGCCGCCGCCCACGATCGGCACCGGCACGTTGTCCTCGATCCCGATTCGCCGGCTGAAGAAGAAGTCGACCGCCTGGGGCGTACCCGCGCTGAAGACGCCCGCGTTCTCGAGGAAGAACGGGCGCTTCTCGGGGAAGAAGAGCGGGAAGCGAGTCAGGTTGGTCCGCTGCTCGTCGACTTCGACCTGGGCGAAGTCGGTGTTGTAGGTGAGGTCGAGCGTGAGGCTCGGCGTCAGTCCGAGCTTGGCGTCGGCGCCGAACTCCGCCTTGGTGTCCACGTCGGTCTGGACGTCGACCAGGTAGTCTTTGCGCGCCGACGAGAGGGCGTAGGGCGTCAGCGTCGCCACCCGCTTGGCCGGCACGGAGAGTCCCTCGAGCGTTCCGGCCCGGGAAAGCCGGTAGAGATTGTACTGCCGCGGAATCGGCGCCCAGAACACCTCTTCGTTCTTGCGCCGGATGCTGCGGGCCACGTTGAGCCCCCAGCGCTGCTCCCGCCCGCTGCCGTAGCGCAGGGTCGAGAACGGGATCCTGAACTCCGCGTACCACCCCGCGCTGTCGACGCTCGTCGCCACGGTCCACGAGGCGTCCCAGTTGAGGTTGAAGCCGCCCATCGAGCCGGCCTGCGCCCTGGACTGCCCCTGCTGGAACACCCCGCCGCCTTCGCCTTCCTTGACGACCTGGCCGTCGTACTCGACCCCCGCGGGCGTGGTCCCGAAGACGAATCCGTTCTGGCGGTCGAAGTAGGTGTCGAGGATGATCGCGAAGTAGTCGCTGTTGCTGAGGGTGACATCGCGGAGCTTCTCGCCCGGGACGATGCCGCCCGGATTGCGATCGTAGAGCCAGGCCCCCACGTAGAGCGCCTCTCCGTCGGTCAGCAAGCGAACTTCGGTGCGCTCGGTGGCCGGCGCGCCCTCGCGCGGCTCGCGCTGCCGAAAGTCGCCGAGCACCTCGCCCATCGTCCAGACCGAATCGTCGAGGCGGCCGTCGATCACCGGCCGGGTAGTGATGACCGCGCTGCGCGCGACCCGGGAGGCCGCCGCCATCGGGTTGTCCGCCTGGGCCTGGAGGTCGCCCGCGGCGAGCGACAGGAGGATCAGGGCCGAGCCGAAGGCCAGAGCCGGGCGCCCGGTGGCCGGGGCCCGACGATAGAGACGCTGCATAGGTTCGCGTGATCCTGGGTAAACGGCTGGCGCCCCCAACGCGAGGGCGCCAATTGTATCCAAAGCTAATCGCTCGGAGGGCGTCGAGCGACCTCGCGCGCTAGCTCGAAGGACGCCCGGGCTCCCAGGTACGGAGCACCTTGAGGTACTGGGTGCGCTCGAAGGCGGCCGGGTCGGGACATCGGGCCATGCTCATGCTGCCCCGGAGCTGGTCCACCGATTCGTACTCGTGATCGGTGAGCCACTTGGCGAAGCCGTTGCGGACGTTGACCAGCCACTCCGGTCCGTGCTGCAGGACGGCCGAGACCATCTGGACCAGGTCGGCGCCCGCCATCACGGCCTTCACCGCGTCGACGGCGGTATGGACGCCGCCGGTCACGGCAAGCGAGGCCCGGACCTTCCCGTAGAGGATCGCGAGCCAGGTGAGCCGGGGCAGCAGCTCCATCGAGCTGCTCAGCCGGAGCACCGGTCGGACCTCCAGCTCGTCCACGTCGATGTCGGCCTGGTAGAAGCGGTTGAAGAGGACCAGCCCGGAGGCGCCGGCTTCGTCCACCGCGCGGGCGAAGTTGCCGAGCGACGAGTACCAGGGCGAGAGCTTGACGGCCACGGGCAACCGCACCGAGTCGACCACCGTCCGGACGATCTCGAGCTGCTCGGTCTCGACCAGGGCGGCGGAGCGCGCGAGGTCGGTGGGAATCGAGTAGAGGTTGAGCTCGAGTGCGTCGGCGCCGGCCTGCTCCATCAGCCGGGCGTAGTCCAGCCAGCCGCCGGGCGTGGCCCCGTTGAGCGAGGCGATCACCGGCACGCCCACCGTCGCCTTGATCCGCCGGAGCTGCTCGAGGTACTCGTCCGGCCCGAGACGGAAGTCGGCCGGCTGGGGGAAGTAGCTCCCGGCCTCGAAGGACGAATCGGCCGTTCGATCGATGGCGCGATGGGTCGAGAGCTGCTCGATGGTGAGCTGCTCCTCGTAGAGCGAGTGCATCACGATGGCCGCGGCCCCGGCGTCCTCCAGCTGCCGCACCAGGCCGAGGTCGTCCACCAGCGGCGACGCGCCGGCGACGAACGGATGCGCGAGATCGATCCCGAGGTAGCGCGTGGCGAGGTTCATCGCGGCTCCTCCGAGCTCTGACGCGCCGGAATCGCGAGGCCGGCGAGATACTTGTAGACCGCCCAGCGGTCGGCCGCCTCCTGGTCCGCCCGCGCCATCAGCCGGCGGTAGCGCTCCGGGTCGAGCGTCTCCGCCATCCGGAATCGAGTCTCGTTCCGCTGATAGGTGGCGATCGGAATCGAGGGATCCTTGGAGTCGAGCTGGAGTGGCGGGAGACCGAGCTCCGACCGTCGCGGGTCGAACCGATAGAGGGGCCAGGCGCCCGACTTCACCGCCAGCTGTTGCTGCTCGACGCCGTGGCGGAGGTCGTACCCGTGCGCGATGCAGGGCGAATAGGCGATGACCAGCGACGGCCCGGGATAGCTCTCCGCCTCGTGGAGGGCCTTGACCGCCTGGTTCATGTCGGCGCCGAACGCGACCCGCGCCACGTAGACGTGGCCGAGGCTGATCGCCTCGAGACCCAGGTCCTTCTTTCCCGTCGCCTTGCCGGCCATGGCGAACTTGGCCGCGGCGCCGAGGGGCGTGGCCTTGGACTGTTGGCCGCCGGTGTTCGAGTAGACCTCGGTGTCGAGCACCAGCGCGTTGACGTCCCGGTCCTGGCCGAGCACGTGATCGAGCCCGCCGTAGCCGATGTCGTAGGCCCAGCCGTCGCCGCCCACCAGCCAGACGCTCCGCCGCACCAACGCCGACGCGACTTCGAGCAGTCGGCGTGCGGGGGCGTCGGTCCGGCCGGCGAGGGCGGCACGGAGCGCCTCGACCGCAGCCCGGCGCGCGGCGAGCCCCGCCTCGCTGTCGTCTTCGGGCGCCAGCAGCGTCGCGGCCAGCTCGTCGCCGAGCGACGGGCCCAGCTCCCCGACCAGGCGGAGCGCTTCGGCGCGTGCAGCGTCCACCGCCAGCCGGATGCCGAACCCGAACTCGGCGTTGTCCTCGAAGAGCGAGTTGGCCCAGGCGGGGCCGCGACCTTCCGCGTCGGTCGCCCACGGCGTGGTGGGGAGATTGCCGCCGTAGATGGAGGAGCAACCCGTCGCGTTCGCGATCAGCGCGCGATCGCCGAAGAGCTGGCTCAGCAGCTTGAGGTAGGGCGTCTCGCCGCAGCCGGCGCAGGCGCCCGAGTACTCGAAGAGCGGCTGGAGCAGCTGCGAGGTCTTGGCGTTGAGCCGCGACAGACCGTCGCGCGGCGCCTCGGGCATCGCGAGGAACGCGTCGTAAGCGTGGCGCTCCTGTTCGCGCACCGGCCGGGCCGGCTGCATCTCGATCGCCTTGTGTCGCGGATTGGACTTGTCCTTGGCCGGGCAGACCGTGGTGCAGAGAGAGCAGCCGGTACAGTCGTCGGGCGCGACCTGGACCGTGTAGCGCGAGCCGGCGAAGTCGGGACCCTTCCAGGCGACCTGCTTGAATCCGTCCGGCGCACCCTCCAACGCGCGCTCGGGATAGACCTTGGTGCGGATCGCCGCGTGGGGGCAGACCAGCGCGCACCAGTTGCACTGGATGCAGACAGCCGGATCCCAGATCGGGATCTCGTCGGCGAGGGCCCGCTTCTCCCAGCGCGCAGTGCCGGTGGGCCAGGTGCCGTCGACCGGAAAGGCGCTCACCGGCAGGGCGTCGCCTTTGCCGGCCATGATCACCGCGGTCACCTTCTGCACGAAGCTCGGCGCCTCCTCGGAGACGATCGGGCGCCGGCGCACCGCGCCCCCGGCCGACGCGGGCACCGGGATCTCGTGGAGCAGCGCGAGCGACTGGTCGACCGCGGCGAAGTTGCGCTCGACCACCGCCTTGCCGCGCTTGCCGTAGGACGTCTCGATCGCAGCCTTGATCCGGGCGATCGCCTCGTCGCGGGGCAGCACGCCCGAGAGCGCGAAGAAGCAGGTCTGCATCACCGTGTTGATCCGGCCGCCGAGCCCCGCGTCCCGCGCCACCCGGTCGGCGTCGATCGCGAAAAGCCGCATCTTGCGCTCGATCAGGGTCTCCTGCGCCTCACGCGGAATCGCGGCCCAGACCTCGTCCGGCTCGAGCGGCGCGTTGAGCAGCAGGGTCGACCCCTCGGCCGCGGTCTCCAGCACGTCGTACTTGGCGAGGAAGTCGAACTGATGGCAGGCGACGAAGGTCGCGCTCTGGATCAGGTAAGGGGCCCGGATCGGGCGCGGTCCGAAGCGCAGGTGGGACACCGTGACGGCGCCCGCCTTCTTCGAGTCGTACACGAAGTAGCCCTGGGCGTGGAGCGGCGTCCCTTCGCCGATGATCTTGATCGAGTTCTTGGTCGCGCCCACGGTCCCGTCGCTCCCCAGCCCCCAGAAGACGGCGCGCACTTCGTCCGTGTGCTCGAGCACCAGGGGCTCGCGCGGCGGGAGGGAGAGGTTGGTGACGTCGTCGACGATTCCGACGGTGAACCGGGAGCGCG
>JAWKQJ010000059.1:0-26754 GCA_041390205.1 Gemmatimonadales bacterium | reverse complement strand
CCGCGGCTCGGCGCTCGAGGCCTGCGTCACCCGCCACGGGACCATCGTCGGGCCGCTGATGACCGAGCTGGTCGGCTTTCCCGAGCTCACGCCGTATCGCGGCGGCTGGTGCGGCAACGAGGTGCACCCCGAGGCGTTCCCCCAGAAGATCCGGGACCAGGCCCGCGACGCCACCTTCAAGTTCGGCGAGACGCTCCGGAAGATGGGGTATCTCGGCTACTTCGAGCTGGACTTCCTGATCGACAAGCAGTCGGGCGAGCTCTATCTCGGCGAGGTCAACCCGCGGGTCACCGGGGCCAGCGCGATGACCAATCTGGCCGCCTTCGCGCACGCCGACGCGCCGCTGTTCCTGTTCCATCTGCTCGAGTGGGCCGGGGTCGACTACCAGCTCGACGTCGCGGCCCTCAACCGGCGCTGGTCGAACCCGGCCAACATCGACGCCTGGGGCCAGCTGGTGATCAAGCACACGGCCGACACCACCGAGCTGATCACCGAGGCGCCGCCCTCGGGCATCTGGCGGATGGAGGACGACGGCCGATTGAGCTTCGTCCGGACCCAGACGCACCGCCGGACCGTGGAAGCGGAGAATGAAGCCTTCTTCCTCCGGATCGCCAACGAGGGCGACTACTTCTACGAAGGCGCGGACCTCGGTATCCTGATCACGCCGGGGCGCTTGATGACCAAGACGTTCCGACTCAACAAACGGGCGAAAGCGTGGACCGAGGGGATTCTCTCGCAGTACCGAAGCCGGCCGATCACACCGGCCGAGACTGGCGTGGCGGTCGTGCAGGCGCCGGAGCCCGCGGGCTTCAAGCTGCTGTGATCCGCCCATGACCGTCGTGCTTCGGGCGGTCGACGAGGACGAGCCGGGCGACCGATGGCGCGACTTCTTCGAGGCCTCGCGGGAGTCGTACGCCCGCTGGTTCCTCGCCGAGGGCGACCACGCCCGGCCGTCGTACCGGGAGTCGTCCCGGGCGCTCAAGCGGCACATGCCGGAGCTCAGGCACGTCTACGAGGCGCTGGTGGAGCTGGCCGGCGCCGGCGATCAGGCGGCGCGCCTGCTCACGCTCTACTGCCCGACGCCCTACCTGGCCGGCTGCTCGCAGGCCGTCTGGACCCGCGACACGCCGTTCCTGGTGAGGAACTACGACTACAGCCCCAACCTCTGGGACGCGCTCCTGCTCCGCTCCCGTTGGCTGGGCCGGCCGGTGATCGGGATGAGCGACAGTCTCTGGGGCGTGCTGGACGGGATCAACGACGCCGGTCTGGTGGTGTCGCTCGCGTTCGGCGGGCGGCGCGACGTGGGTGAAGGGTTCGCGATGCCGCTGATTCTCCGCTACGTGCTGGAGACCTGCGGCACCACGGCGGACGCCTGCGCCGTGCTCTCGCGGGTCCCGAGCCACATGGCCTACACGGTCACGATGCTCGACGGCGACGCGAGCTACGCCACCGTGTTCACCGGGCCCGGGCGGGAGTCGGTCGTGTTGAAGCGCCGCTACGCCACCAACCACCAGGGCTCGATCGAGTGGCCGCGGTACGCGGCGGCCACCGCCTCCGAGGCGCGCGAGCGCACCCTGATGAACCGCCTCGAGGACGACGACGAGACGGCCGCGCGCTTCGTCTCCCGCTTTCTCGAGCCGCCGCTCTTTTCCACCCGGTTCGATCACGGGTGGGGCACGCTCTACACGGCGAGCTACGACAGCATCGCCCGGGCGGCCGGCTATCGCTGGCCGACCTTCCACTTCACGCAATCGATCGACCGCTTCCACGAGATGGCGGTGCAGATCAGCTACCCGACGACGTCGGCGGCCGGGCTCCCGGTGGCCGCGGTCGGCGGAGGAGAGTGACCGATGAGCTTCGTTTCGATCAATCCGGCGACCGGCAAGAAGGTCGCCGAGTACCAGGCCACCACGCCGGCCGAGGTTCGCCAGGCGATCAAGGCGGCCGACAAGGCGCAGCGGGCCTGGCGGAAGACCTCGTTCGCCGAGCGGGGCGAGGTGTTGCGCGCCGCGGCCACCCGACTCCGCGCCGACGCCACCATGCTCGGCCGCTTGATGGCCGAGGAGATGGGCAAGCCGGCCGCGGCGGGGAAGGCCGAGGCCGAGAAGTGCGCCTGGGTCTGCGAGTACTACGCCGAGCACGCCGAGCGCTTTCTCGCGCCTGAGACCGTGGCCACCGACGCGAGCAACAGCTTCGTCGCCTTCGAGCCGCTCGGCGTGGTCCTGGCGATCATGCCCTGGAACTTCCCCCTCTGGCAGGTCTATCGCTTCGCCGCGCCCGCCCTGATGGCCGGGAACGCCGGCGTGCTCAAGCACGCCTCCAACGTCCCCGGGTCGGCCCTCGCGATCGAGCAGAACCTCAAGGAGGCCGGGCTTCCCGAGGGCCTCTTCCGCTCGCTCCTGATCGACAACAAGGCCGTCGCGAGCGTGATCCGCAATCCGTTGGTCAGGGCCGTCACCCTCACCGGCAGCACGGGCGCGGGTCAGGCCGTCGGGCGCGCCGCGGGGGCCAAGCTCAAGAAGAGCGTGCTCGAGCTCGGCGGGAGCGACCCCTATCTCGTGCTGAAGGACGCCGACCTCGACCTCGCGGTCGAAGCTTGCGCCACCAGCCGGTTGATCAACTCGGGCCAGAGCTGCATCGCGGCCAAGCGCTTCATCGTGGTCGACGAGGTGCGCGAGGAGTTCGAGCGGCGTTTCGTCGAGCGGATGCGCCGCGCCCGGATGGGCGACCCGATGGACCCCTCCACCGACGTCGGGCCGATGGCGCGGGTCGATCTCCGGGACGAGCTGCACGAGCAGGTGAAGAAGAGCATCGACCAGGGCGCCCGCTGCCTGCTCGGCGGCAAGGTGCCGGACGGTCCCGGCGCCTACTATCCGCCCACCGTGCTCACCGACGTCAAGAAGGGTATGGTCGCCTACAAGGAGGAGCTCTTCGGCCCGGTGGCCGCCATCATTCCCGTCAAGAACGAGCGCGCCGCGATTCGGGTCGCGAACGACTCGGTCTTCGGGCTCGGCGCCGCCGTCTTCACCCGGAACGTCGAGCGCGGCACCCGGATCGCCACCAAGGAGCTCGAG
Organism: Gemmatimonadales bacterium; assembly: GCA_041390205.1. Lineage (GTDB taxonomy): Bacteria > Gemmatimonadota > Gemmatimonadetes > Gemmatimonadales > GWC2-71-9 > SHZU01. The sequence goes on along the minus strand of JAWKQJ010000059.1, from coordinate 23,680 downwards.
GCGGGGAGCTGCTTCGTCAACGGCTTCGTCAAGTCCGATCCGCGGCTGCCGTTCGGCGGGATCAAGGAGAGCGGCTACGGCAGGGAGCTGGCCGACTTCGGGATCCGCGAGTTCGTCAACATCAAGACGGTCTGGGTGCGCTAGCCTAGCTCACCGTCCAGCGATCGCGGCGGTCGCGGAACCGGTCCACGTGGATGTGGAGACCCGTGCCCGCCCGATCGTTCCAGCCGCGGGCCTTGGCGGCGGCGATCTGCGCCTGGAGCACCTCGTCCCGGGAAAAGTCCTTGACCCGGACTCCGAGGGTGACGCAGGTGGAGATCAGGAAATCGACCTGCTCACGGGTCAGGTCGCGCACCCGGATGTCGAGCGCCCCGCCTCTGCCGTAGAGCGACAGATGCTCGGCGTGGTCGCTGCCGGTGATCACCACGTCACGACCGAACTTCGCCTTGAACTCGGTCCGGACCGCATCCATCGCCTTGGCGAACTGATCCGTGGTCAGCGCGGCGGACATGATCCGGCTCAGATCCGCCGCCTGGCCGCGCACGTTGCGCCACGCGCTCGGCACGTTGCCCTTGTTCTCCTGATAGATCCGCCGCACCGACTCCACCAGCGCCTCGATGCTCGGCCTGACCCACGCGTTGGACGAGAGGTCGCTCGCCTCGAAGGTGGAGATCGCCTGACTGAACTGCTGGAGCGCGGCCTCCTCGAGCCCGAGGTCGAGCAGCATCGATCCGCGCTCGATCGATCGGGTGGCCTCGGCCATCAACCGATCGTAGAGCTGACCTTCCTCGGGGGTGAGCGGCGGCGCGGCGGCCCGCTCGCCGTCCTTGGGGCCGCTGAACAGCGTGTAGAGGTAGTAGCCGCCGGCGCCCACGGCGCCGACGATCAGCAGGATCGCGGCGTAAGCCCACACCGGAACCCCCGCCCGGGAACGCCGCCGCCGCCGGCGGAACCAGCGCCTCCGCTGCGCGGGAGCCGGCGCGTACTCGGGCTCCGCCTCCTCCTCCACCTCGGGCTCCGGAGCCACCCGCGGCTCACCCGAGACGTACTCGAATCGGGCCGTGGGCCCGAGCTCGACGATCTGCCCGTCGACGAGACGAGCGGGTCCGCCGATCGGCCGGCGATCGAGCAAGGTCGGGCCCGCGCCCGGAAAAGGAGAGAGGTAGTAGCCGTCCTCCCGCTCGGTGATCGACGCGTGCCGCTCGCCGATCGTCGGGAGATGGATCTTGAGGGCGCTGCCGCTCCCCGACCCGATCCAGAAGGGAGAGCGATCGACGGTCACCGGCTGGCCGGGCGTCGGCGGCACCGGCACGAGCGTAGGGATCGGCCGCATCCCGCAAGATAGCGGAGTGGCCCAACCGCGCGCCGAGCGCCGCGCCAGCCCGGCGGGTATCTTCGTGCGGCGGCCGTCCCGCCGTCCCTTCATTCTCCATAGAGGTTCAGCCGTGGGTGCCCACATGCGAGTGCGCTGGCTGCCGTCCCTCCTGTTCGGCCTCGCCGTCGGAGCCTCTCCCTCGTCCGGCCAGGCGCCGGCCCCCGACTCCACTCCCTTCGGGGGGCTCGCATACCGGATGGTCGGCCCGTTCTGGGGCGGCCGGGCGAGCCGGGTCGCGGGGGTCGCCGGCGATCCCGCGACCTACTACGCCGCCACCGCGTCCGGCGGCGTCTGGAAGACCACCAACGGCGGCGCCGCCTGGTCGCCGATCTTCGACGACCAGCCCGTCTCCTCGATCGGCTCCATCGCCGTGGCCGCCGCCAACCCCAACGTGGTCTACGTCGGCTCGGGCGAGGCCAACATCCGGGGCAACGTCGCGGCCGGGGCCGGGATCTTCAAATCCACCGACGCGGGCAAGACCTGGACGCGTCTGGAAGCAGGAAGGCCAGATCGGCACGATGGTCGTCCATCCCGCGATCCCGACGTCGCCTTCGCCGCGGTGCTCGGCCACGCCTTCGGACCCAATCCCGAGCGGGGCGTCTATCGTACCGAGGACGGCGGCGCGGAGAGCTGGGTCGGGTCCTCTTCGTGAACGACTCGACCGGCGCGTCGGACGTCGCGCTCGATCCCTCGAACCCGAACGTCGTCTTCGCCGGATTCTGGGAGACGGTCCGCCGTCCTGGATCTCAAGAGCGGCGGGCCGGGCAGCAGCCTCTGGATCTCGAAGGACGGCGACACCTGGAAGGAGCTCGCCGGCAAGGGCCTGCCGCCGAAGATCTGGGGCAAGGTCGGGGTGGCGGTGGCGCCCTCCGACGGCCGCCGGGTGTACGCCCTGATCGAGGCCGACAGCGGCGGCCTCTTCCGCTCCGACGACGGCGGCGACGCCTGGACCCGGATCAGCGCCTCACGGACCGTCCGGCAACGGGCCTGGTACTACTCCACGATCACCGTCCATCCCACCAATCCCGACGAGGCCTGGTTCCCCCAGGTGCCGATGGTCAAGACCATCGACGGTGGCAAGACCCTCACGTTCGCCGAGGGCATCCCGCATGGCGACCATCACGACATCTGGTTCGACCCGACCAACCCGAAGCGGAGGATCGTCGCCAACGACGGCGGGATGGCGATCTCGCTCGACGGCGGGGAGTCCTGGAAGCGGGCCGAAGTGCCGATCGGCCAGTGCTATCACGTCTCGGCCGACAATCGGAAGCCCTACCACGTCGCCTGCGCGCTCCAGGACTTCGGCACCGTCCAGGGGCCGAGCAACAGCCTCAAGGGACGGGGCGGAATCGAGAGCGGCGATTGGCACAACGTGGGCGGCGGCGAAGCCGGGCACATCGTGTCCAAGGCCGACGACCCCGACATCGTGTTCGCCGGCGAGTATCTCGGCATCATGACCCGGTACGACCACCGCACCGGCCAGTCGCGAAACGTCACCGCCTATCCGGAGAATCCGAGCGGCCACGGCGCGGCGGACGCCAAGTACCGCTTCCAGTGGACCGCTCCGATCGCGCCCTCCCCGCACGATCCCAACGTGATCTACCATGCGGCCAACGTCCTCTTCCGGACCGACGATGGCGGCCAGAGCTGGCGGGCGATCAGTCCCGACCTCACCCGGAACGACACGACCAAGCAGCGCTGGGCCGGCGGCCCGATCACGGGCGACAACACCGGCGTCGAATTTTACGGGACCATCTTCGCGGTCGCCGAGTCTCCGCTCGAGAAGGGTCTGATCTGGGCCGGAAGCGACGACGGTCTCGTCCAGGTGACCCGGGACGGCGGCGGATCCTGGACCAACGTGACCCCGCAGATGCCGGGCTTCCCCGAGTGGGGGCACGGTCAGCATCATCGAGCCCTCGCCCCACCGGGGGCGGCACGGCCTACGTGGTGGTCGACAACCACCGCATGGACGGCATATGCGGCCCTATCTCTTTTTCCAGACCACCGACTACGGACGGAGCTGGAAGCGGCTCGACGGCGGCCTCGCGCCCGACGTCTACCTCCACGCGGTGCGCGAAGACCCGGCCCGCGCGGGGCTGCTCTATCTCGGCACCGAGCGCGGCGTGATGCTCGCCCGACGACGGCGCCAGCTGGCAGCCGCTCCGGCTCAACCTTCCGACGGTCGCCGTGCACGATCTGATCGTGAAGGACGGCGATCTGGTGCTCGGCACCCACGGCAGGAACATCTGGATTCTGGACGAACCTGACCCGATCCGGACCTGGTCGAGCGCCGTCGCCGCGAAGGCGGTGCACCTCGTGCCACCCCGCGAGGCGATCGCCTGGCGGCTCCGAGCCGGCGACGACATCGAGCCCACCGCGCCCAACCCGCCGTCCGGCGTCGCGATCACCTATCGCGTCGGCGCCGCGATCGCGGGCCCGCTCACCATGGAGGTGCTGGACGCCTCGGGCCAGGTGGTCCGAACGATGAGCAGTGTGGCCAAACCGAAGATCGGCGCGAGCGAGTACGAGGACGACCCGAAGCCGGAGCTCGCCACGGGCCCGGGCTTCCACCGGGTGGCCTGGGATCTCCGCTACGACGGCGCCCGGATGATCCCGGGCGGGATGCTCGACAGCGGCGATCCGTCGATCGGCCCCGAGGCGCTGCCCGGTCGCTACAGCATTCGACTCAGCGCGGCCGAGGGGAGCGACTCGGCCGCGGTGTCGGTGCTGCCCGACCCGCGCGTCGACCTGTCGCGGGCCGCTCGCGAGGCCCAGCTGGCCTTCGGCCTCGAGCTGCGCGACGCGATCTCACGGCTGAGCGACGCCGTCGTCCGGGTGCGCGACGCCCGCGAACAGCTTCGGGCCAGGAATCAGCTGCTCGAGTCCAATCCCGTGGCGAAGGACCTGGTGAGTCGGTCGGGCGCGCTCGCGTCACGGCTCGACTCGCTCGAAGCCAAGCTCCACAATCCGACCGCCGAGGTGTTGTACGACATCCTCGCGATGCGGGGCGGGGCCAAGCTCTACTCGCGGCTGGCGCCGCTCTACAACTGGGCCATCGAGGGAGACGGCGCGCCGACCCAGGGCATGCGCGAGGTCTACGCCGACCAGCGCCGGGAGCTCGACGGCTACCTGAGCGAGCTGCGCGCCCTGCTCGAGGGAGATCTCGCCGCCATCAACGCGCTGGCCTCCGAGCTCGGCGTCGGTCACGTCGTGCTGCCCGAGCGGACGGCGGTGCCGTAGCCGGGCTGGTCCGGCTTCCGCCCTTCGGGTAGTAATTAAGGATTCCGACCAAGAGAGACCATCCGATGCGCACCCCTTCGTTCCTCGCGGCCGCGGCCCTGCTCGCCTCGGCTCCCGGGCTCGCCGCCCAGGCCACCAAAGAAGTACTCAAGTTCCCGGGCGCCTCCACCAATCCAGTGCTGAGCTCGGTCGTCAAGGTCGGCGACATGCTCTACCTCTCCGGCCAGCTGGGCCGGGTGCCGGGTGCCGGCCTAGCCGAGGGCGGCATCGGACCCGAGACCAGACAGGCGCTCGAGAACATCAAGCGGACCCTGGAGGCGACGGGGAGCGCGATGCGCCGGGTGGTCAAGTGCACGGTGTTCCTCGCCGACATCGCCGACTATGCCGCGATGAACGAGGTCTACCGGACTTTCTGGCCGGAAGACCCGCCGGCCCGCTCCACCGTCGCCGTGGCCGCCCTGGTGCTCGGCGCGCGGATCGAGATCGAGTGCATGGCGCTCGCCGGCACCTAACGCTCCCCCCGGAGCCGCGCCATCGCCCGCAGGTCCCAGCGGATCTGGACCGGATCGCCGCGCGCGTCCACCGCGCCGACGTGGACGTGGGGCCCCCGGGAGACGCCGTTGTTCGAGACCACGGCGACCCGCCCGCCGGCCTTCACCGAATCGCCCTCGGCGACGGCCACGGAATCGAGATGGCCGTACATCACCCGGACCCCGTCCGCGCGGCGGAAGACGATCAGCGTGGCCGGCGGCTCGCCGAGGGTGCCGGGCTGGTTGACGACGGGATTGATCACCACCTTCTCCACCACCCCGTCGAAGGGCGCGAGCACGGGCTCCCCGAAGACGTAGTAGTCCGAATTGCTGCGGCCGTCGGTCCGATAGGAACGCCCCTCGACCGTCACGAAGCAGTCGGTTCCCAGCGCGTCGAACGCGTAGGGCAGCTCGCCCTCGTAGTGCTCGGTGCAGGCGTAGCGCGGGGCGATGAACGGGTGGATGACCACCGCGCCGATCGGCTCGGCGGCGGCGTCCTGGGCCTCGAGCCGGCCGGCCAGGACGACCGAGACGAGCGTCAGGATGAGCGGCGCGCAACCTCGCATGCCCGGGAGCCTCCTCCGTGGGTGATCCGCTGCCGGTATCTTGGGGGCGCGGAGTCTGATACCAGGATAGCCCGCGCCGTTGGAGCGCGTCCACCATCAACTGGCCCCGGCCGCTCGATCGGGGTAGTAATTACTGGCCCTCACCACCCCGACCATGAAATACGCCACCGTTCCCAACTTCATCGACGGACAGCGGGTCGACGCCGACGTGGCCGTCCTCGACGTCTTCGACCCGAGCCAGGGCGAGGTGATCGCCCGAGTCCCGCTCTCCGGCAGGGCGGAGGTCGATCGCGCGGTCGCCGCCGCGCAACGGGCCTTCCCCGGCTGGTCGGGCACCCCGATCAAGGAGCGGGTCCAGGTCTTCTACCGCTACAAGACCCTGCTCGAGCGAGACCTCGAGTCGCTGGCCGAGCTGGTGAGCGAGGAGAACGGCAAGGTGATGTCGGAGGCCAGGGCCGAGGTCGAGAAGGCGATCGAAGTGGTGGAGTTCGCCTGCTCGCTGCCCCAGATCGCCGCCGGCGAGATCCTCGAGGTGAGCCGCGGCGTCGACTGCCGGATCGACCGCTGGCCGCTGGGCGTGGTGGCGTCGATCACCCCGTTCAACTTCCCCTCCATGGTGCCACACTGGACCATTCCGAACGCCATCGCGCTCGGCAACACCATGGTGCTCAAGCCGTCGGAGCTGGTGCCCCTCTCCGCCGTCCGGATCGGCGAGCTGCTCGCCGAGGCGGGGCTGCCGGCCGGAGTCTTCAACGTCGCCCATGGAGGCAAGGACGCGGTCGAGGCCGTGTGCGACCATCCCGACATCCGGGCCATCAGCTTCGTGGGCTCCACCCGGACGGCCAAGGTCGTCTACCGCCGCGCGACCGCCAACCTCAAGCGCTGTCTGGCGCTGGGCGGAGCGAAGAACCACCTGATCGTGCTCCCCGACGCCGACCGGGAGCTGGCCGCCACCAACATCGTCGCCTCGATGTCGGGCTGCGCCGGGCAGCGCTGCATGGCGGCCTCGGTGATGGTCGCGGTCGACCAGGTCGAGCCGATCATCGCCAGGATGCTCGAGGTGGCCCGGGCGCTGGTGCCGGGCGTCACCCTGGGCCCGGTGATCAGCGCGGAGGCGCGCGAGCGGATCGTGGGCTACATCGACGAGGCCGAAGCCGAGGGCGCCACCGTGATCCTCGACGGCCGGAAGGTGCAGGTGCCGGGTCGCGAAGGCGGCTTCTTCGTCGGCCCCACCGTCGTCGACCACGTCCGTCCCGAGATGCGGCTCGCGCGGGAGGAGGTCTTCGGGCCGGTCCTCGCCATCGTCCGGGCCAAGGACGTCGACCAGGCGATCGCGATCGAGAACGCCTCGCCCTATGGCAACGCGGCCTCGGTCTACACCGAGCACGGCGGCATGGCGCGCTACGTCGCCACCAAGGCGCACGCGGGCATGATCGGCGTCAACGTCGGTGTGCCGGTGCCCCGGGAGCCCTTCTCGTTCGGCGGCTGGAACGATTCCAAGTTCGGCGTCGGCGACGTCACCGGCCGCGGGTCGATCGAGTTCTGGACCCAGAGCCGGAAGACCACCGTCAAGTGGAATCGCGAGGCCGGCACCAACTGGATGTCGTGACGAGCTCGGCGCCGCGACGGGCCCGACCTCGGGAGGGGACGAGGTGGAGGCGGGGCCTGGCCCTGGCCGTCGCGGTGGCTGGCGTTCCGGTGCTCCACGCCGCGGCCCAGGAAAAGGCCCGGGCGCCCGAGGCCGTGCGCGCCGAGATCGTGGCTCGGACCGAGGACCTCCTGGCCGCCTATCGCCGCGGCGACCCGCTCGGCGTGGCGGCCGTCTTCGCCGATGACGCCACCATGTCCGGCCCGAACGGGCTCCGGGTGCGCGGGCGGACCGCCATCGACAGCTTCTGGAGCAGTCGCTCGCTGGCGCCCCAGTGGACGATCGAGACCTTCGAGACCGGCGGCGGACCGGACGAGCCGTGGCAGGTGGCCCGGTCGATTCGGGTCACGACCGGCGGCGCCCGGGCCGACACGACCCGCACCGACTTTCTCCTGGTGTGGAAGCGCGGGGCCGACGGCAAGCTCCGGATCTACTACGACATCTACAACTGAGCCGCCCGCTCGTCGCGCGCGGCCCCTCACGGCGCGACCGTGTCGTCCCGGCCCGAAGCGCGTATCTTAGGCGAACTCACTCTCTCAGGCTCCGACCATGCCGTCTACCGCCACGACACCCGTCCTGCCACCGACCGAGCACCGGCCCAGGCCCTACAGCGGCCCCTCGAAGGCCGAGGTGCTGGCGATGCGGAAACGCTACCTGCACCCGTCGCTGTTCACGCTCTACCGCGATCCCCTGATGATCGTGGAGGGTCGGATGCAGTGGGTCTGGGACGAGACCGGCAAGCGCTACCTCGACTTCTTCGCCGGGATCGTCACGGTGTCGTGCGGTCATTGCCACCCCAGGATCGTCGGCGCGATCCGCGACCAGGTCGAGACGCTGCAGCACACCACCACGATCTACCTGCATCCGAATCTCCCCACCCTCGCCAGGAAGCTCGCGAGCCGGATGCCCAAGGGGCTCGACGTCACCTATTTCGTCAACAGCGGCAACGAGGCGAACGACCTCGCGATCACCATGGCCCGGCTCTACACCGGCAACTACGACGTGGTCGCCGTTCGCAACGCCTATCACGGCGGCTCGCCCGCGTCCCAGGCGCTCACCTCGCACAGCACCTGGAAGCACCCGATCCCGCAGGGGTTCGGCGTGCACCACACCTTCTGCCCCGATCCGTACCGCAGCCCGTTCGCGGGCACGCCGGAGGAGATCGCCACCCGGAGCGTGGCCGAGCTCCGCGACCTGATCCGCTTCTCGACACCGGGCAAGGTCGCGGCCTACATCGCCGAGCCGATCCAGGGCGTCGGCGGCGTCACCCACGGCGCGCCCAACTATCTCGGACTGGCGTATCAGGCCGTGCGCGAGGCGGGCGGGCTCTGCATCGCCGACGAAGTCCAGACCGGCTTCGGGCGGACCGGCACCCACTATTGGGGCTTCCAGAACTGGGGAGTCACCCCCGACATCGTCACCATGGCCAAGGGGCTCGGCAACGGGACCACGATCGCCGCCGTCACCACCCGGGCGGAGATCGCGGAGGCGCTGACCTCGCGGCTCCACCTCAACACCTTCGCCGGCAATCCGGTGGCCGCGGCCGCCGCGTCGGCGGTCCTCGACGTGATCGACGAAGACGGGCTCCAGGCCAACGCGCTCGAGCAGGGGCGGCGGCTCCGCGAGGGCCTCGAGCGGCTCCAGTCCTCGCACCCGCTGATCGGCGACGTGCGCGGCATGGGACTGATGCAGGGTGTCGAGCTGGTGACCGACCGGGCCACCAAGGAACCCGCCACCAAGGCCACCGCCGACGTCCTCGAGGCGGCCAAGGAGCTGGGCCTGCTGATCGGCAAGGGCGGCATCGCCGGCAACGTGCTCCGGATCAAGCCGCCGATGTGCATCACGTCGCAGGACGTCGATTTCGCGCTCGACGCCCTGGACCAGGCCTTCCGTCAGGCCGCCGGGTGACCGCCCGCCTCGCTCCGTTCGACCAGCGACCGGAGCCCGGGCAGCACCTGTGAGCGCCAGCCGCCGGTGAGCATGGCGTGGATCGCTTCGACCGCCGGGCGCTCGAATTGGTCCCACCCGGCATGCTCCAGCTCGACCACGGTGCCTCCGTCGCCATCGTCCCTCAGGGTGATGGCGACGGTCGTCTTCGGGGTGCCCGGCAGATACCAGCTGAAGACGAAGCGCTCCGGCGCCCGGAGCTCGAGCACCTCGCAATGGGTGGCGCCGTCGATCTCGCCGGCGCCGCGCTTGGCGTCGTCGGGCTGCATGTAGAAGACCTGACCGACCCGCTCGGCGTACTCCAGGCAGCCGAGCCATTGGGCCACGGAGGCCGGCTCGACCAGATAGCGCCAGACCCGCTCGCGCGGACGAGCGATCCGCACCGATTCCCGAATGCTCTCGAGCTGCTCCATCACCGCTCTCCCTTCTCGACCAGAGTCTTGAGTCGGCCCAGCCGGTCCTGCCACAGGCTCCGGACCCAGCGCTCGACCTCCGCGAGTGGCCCCGGCTCCAGCCGGTAATAGGTGGTGCGCCCCTTCGGCGTATCCCGGACCAGGCCAGCCTGCTTGAGGATCCTGAGGTGCTTCGAAACCGCCGGACGGCTCACCGCGAACTCCTCGGCGATCGCGTGCACGGGGAGCTGTTGGTCCGCCAGGAGGGTGAGGATCTCGCGGCGGATCGGATCGGCCAGCGCGCGGAACGCCGGGGCGGCTCGTCTATTGGTAACCATACAGTTACCAATCTGCGCCGGCGATAGCGTCGCGTCAAGCCGAGTGCGAGCGGGAGATGCCTCGATCTGGAGAGAGGTGGCGGGACCGGCCTACTGGCCCAGCTCGCCCGCGCGCCAGCGCCTCAGGTCGCGCGCGTAGGCCTCGGCCGACGGGTAGCGTTTGGCCGTGTGCTTCGCGAGGCCGGTGAGCAGGATTCGCTCGAGCGCCGGCGAGAGGTCGGGGCGGTGCGTGGTCGGCGTGGTGGGCGTGAGCCGCTCCATCTGGAGCGCGGTCTCGACCGGGGTGCCCAGCGCCAGCGTGTACGGGCGCTTCCCGGTCACCAGCTCGTAGCTGACCACGGCCAGCGAGTAGACGTCGGAGGCCGCGGTGATGTCGCCGCCGAGGATCTGCTCGGGGCTCGCGTACGAGGGGGTCAGCATCACCATCCCGGTTCGGGTGGTGCGCGCGCCGACGCCGTCCGCGTCGAGCAGCTTCGCGATCCCGAAGTCGAGCAGCTTGGGCGTCCCACCGCGACTGACCATCACGTTGCCCGGCTTGAGGTCGCGGTGCACCACCCGCCGCTCGTTGGCGTAGTGCACCGCCTCGCTCACCGTGATCATCAGGTCGATCCGCTGCTCCAGGGTGAGCCACTGCGACTCGCAGTACTCGTCGATCGGGCTGCCCGGCACGTACTCCATCACGACGTAGGGAATCCCGCGATCGGTGCTGCCGGCGTCGAGCAGGCTGGCGATGTTGGGATGGCGGAGCCCGCTCAGGATCCGCTGCTCGGCCCGGAAGCGCCGCTCCCCGTCGGCGAAGCCGAGGTCGGTGCGGAGGAACTTGATCGCCACCATGGTGCCGTCGACGCCCTGGTCGTCGCGCGCCAGATAGACGAGACCCATCCCGCCGGCGCCGAGCTGCCGGATCAGGTGGTAGCGGCCGACCCGCTCCCCCAGCTCGGCGACCTTGTGCGCGGAGTGAGCCAGCTCGTGCTGGATCGGGTCGCGCAGGAAGCCGTCTCCTTCGACCGACGCGGCGAGCAGCGCCTCGACCTCGGCTCGAATCGAGGGATCGCCGGTGGCGGTCGCGAGATAGGCGTCCCGCTCGGGCAACGCGAGCTCGCTCGCCGCCTGGAAGAGGCCCTCGATTTGTCGCCAGCGGTCCTGGTCCGTCACGAGCTATTCCAGGGTGGGGAAGGTGGGGTTGCTTCTACCCTCCGAGAGCGTCGAACCTGGCCCGATTCCCTCAGCCCGGGCCGCGGCCGCGCACTCGGTCTCGAGCCTGAGCCGCCGTCCGGCGATGCCGAGCCGCGGACGGCCCGCGGCCGGGTCGACCGGCGGCCTGGGACCGGACCCGGAAGCCGTTGCCGAGAAACGGATTAGGCCACCGGACGCCGGCCCGGCCTATTGTACGAATCCCGTCACCGGTCGGCAAATCGGGCTCCCGCTGGACCGCCCCTCACCGAAACCGCATATTTGTTCGTCCCGTACGGAGAAACCATGAATCTCGGTGAGCTGGAGCAGCTGGTTCTCCTTGCCCTGGTGCGCCTGGGCGACGACGCCTATGGCGTCAGCGTCTTCGAGACCATCGAGCGGCACGGGCGCCGCGGCCTGGCGCTGGGCGCCGTGTATCGCGCGCTGACCCGGCTCGAGGAGAAGGGGATGGTCTCTTCGAGCGTCGGCGAGCCGACCCCGGTCCGGGGTGGGCGGCGCCGCCGCTGCTACCGGATCGAGGCGGCCGGACGCCGGGCGCTCGACGAGTCGATCGGCGCGATCCGTCGGCTTGCCGACGGGCTCGATCTCGGATCCGCGCCGCGATGACCCGTCCCGCTCCGCCCCGGTTGGCGGTCTGGTTGCTCGAGCGCCTGGTGCCTCCCGCCGAGCGCGAGGCGTTCGTGGGCGATCTGATCGAAGCCTACGTCGAAGGCAATCGCACGCGCCGCTGGTTCTGGCGACAGACGCTGGCGGCGCTTCGCCCGTTCCGATCGCGTGGCGGGGCGGTTGAGCACGCCGTGCGCCGGCCCACGCGGGGAGGACCCCTGATGCTCTTCGCCGGACTTCGCCAGACAGCGAATGCCCTGTTTCGCGCTCCCGCGTACGCGGGGGTCGTGCTCTTCACTCTGGCGCTCGGCATCGGCGCCACCACGGCGGTCTTCAGCGTGGCCAAGCCCGTGCTGTTCGAGCCGCTTCCCTATCCCGACCCCGATCGCCTGGCGATGATCTGGGAGCGGGAGCCCGACGGATCCAAGAGCAACGTCGGCTGGGAGACCTACGCGGACCTGGTGCGCGACAGCCGGACCATCGAATCCGCCGCGGCGATCTCCTATTGGGCGCCAGTGATCGGCGGCGTCGACGACCCGGAGCGGGTGTTGGGGCAGTCGGTGTCGGCCAGCTTCTTCCGCACCCTGGGCGTCGCGCCCGCGATCGGCCGCGACTTCTCCGACGAGGAGGACCGGGGCCGGCACCGGGTGGTGATCATGAGCCACCGCCTCTTCGAGCGACGCTTCGGGGGCGATCCCTCGATGGTCGGCGGGAGCGTCGACGTCGGTGGCGTCGCCTACACGGTGATCGGCGTGCTGCCGCGCGGGTTCGAGAGCCTGCTCGGGCCGACGGTGGAGCTCTGGCGGCCGCTCGGTTACGAGCGCGGCCAGTCCCAGGCCTGTCGGTCCTGCCGCCATCTCAGGGCGGTGGCCCGACTCCGGAGCGACGTGGAGCCGACGGTGGTCGCCGACGAGCTCGACCGGCTGTACGCCCAGTTCGTCGAGGTCAGTCCCACCGACTACTCGGGCGTCAGCATGGTCGCCGAGCCGCTCGCCGAGACTCTGACCGCCCGGATCCGTCCGGCGCTGCTGCTCGCGCTCGGCGCCGGACTGCTGGTCTTGTTGGTCGCGGCGGTGAACGTGGCCAACCTGATGATCGCCCGCTCGCTCGAGCGCGAGCACGAGCTCGCCGTCCGGGCCACGCTGGGGGCCGGCCGGGGGAGACTGGCGGGCCAGGTGCTGGCCGAGGCCTGGCTGCTCGCAGTGGCCGGCGCGGTCGGCGGCGTGGCACTCGCCGCGCTCGGCCTGCGCCTGGTTCCGTCCGATCCGGCGAGCGCCATCCCCAGGATCGAGCAGGTGACGATCGATTGGGGAGTCCTGCTCACCGCGATCGCGCTCACCGTTCCGATCACCCTGCTGGCCGGACTGCTGCCGGCGCTCAGCGCGTCGCGCCGTGGCGCGCGGGCGCTCGGCCATCGTGCGGCGACGCCGTCGCGGGCGCGCCGGCGGGCCACGGGCGCGCTGGTCGTCGTCGAGGTCGGGCTGGCCGTGATGCTGTTGGCGGGCGCGGGGCTCCTGATCCGAAGTCTCGCTCGGGTGCTCGACGTCCCGCCCGGCTTCAACCCCGAGCGTCTGCTCAGCTTCCAGGTCACTACGTCTGGGTCTCGCTATCGTGAAGACGCGGTCGAATGGCAGGCCTTCGATCAGCTGGTGGAACGGCTCGAGCAGACTCCCGGTGTCCGCTCGGTCGGGTTCGCCACGCAGATTCCCCTCGGCGGCAACATGGACTCGTACGGCGTGCTGATCGAGCGGAAGCCGATCGCCAACCCCGCGAACGCGCCGTCCGCCGACCGGTATGCCGTGAGCCCCGGCTACCTCGCCGCGATGGAGATCCCCCTGCTCGGCGGGCGTGGGTTCGAGCCGACGGACCGGACCGGGATGGAGCCGGTCGCTCTGATCAACGAGTCGTTCGCGGCCAAGTCCTGGCCGGGTGAGGATCCCATCGGTCATCGGATCCAGGTGGGGGGCTCCGGCTGGCGTCGGGTCGTCGGGGTCGTCGGCGATGTCCGTCACGCCAGCCTCGACACCGAGCAGTCGCTCCAATTCTACGTGCCGGCCACCCAGTGGCCGTGGTCCGAGGGCACCTACGTGCTGGTCGTGCGGACCACGGGGAGCCCGCAGGCGCTCGAGGCCGAGGCGCGCGCCGCGGTGGCCGCGATCGACCCGGCCCTGGCGGTCAGCTCGGTCGCAACCGGCGAGGAGCTGATCGCCAGCGCCACCGCGGCCCGGCGTTCGCTGATGCGGCTCTTCCAGGCCTTTGCCGGCGTGGCGCTGCTCCTGGCGGGGGCCGGCATCTACGGTCTGCTGGCGAGGAGCGTGGCGGAGCGACGGCGCGAGCTGGGCATCCGGGTCGCGCTCGGGGCGGGTCGCTCCCGGGTGGTGGGGGCCGTGCTCGCCCGGGGCTTGCTCCTGACCGGCGCCGGCCTCGGGCTCGGACTCGGAGGCGCGTTGGCCCTCTCCGGTCTGATCCGGGGGCTGCTCTACGGCGTCGGTCCGACGGACGCCTTCACCTTCGTGGCGGTGGGCGTGACGCTCGGCGCGCTGGCGCTGCTCACCTCGGCGGGGCCGGCCTGGCGGGCGGCGGCGATCGATCCCATCGAGGCGATCAACACGGAGTAGCGTGGTTCGTCGGAGCCGCGGGCCTACTCGTCGTCGTCGTCCGAGCCGAGCCAGCCCTTCCAACGGAAATAGAGGAGCAGGATCCCGGCCGTCACCGCCATCACGGCGAGCAGCACCGGATAGCCCCACGGCGAGTGGAGCTCCGGCATCCGCTCGAAGTTCATCCCGTAGAGCCCGGCCATGAAGGTGAGCGGGATGAAGATGCTGGCCATGATGGTCAGGACCTTCATCACGTCGTTGGTGCGATTGCTGAGCAGCGAGAGGTAGGTGTTGAGGAGGCTCGCGGCCAGCTCCCGGGTGGTGTCGAGCGCGTCGGTGAGCTGCACCGCGTGATCCATCGTGTCGCGGAGGTAGACCATCACCTCGTCGCGCAGAAATCCGCTCTTGTCGCGGAGCAGGCGGGTCAGCGCCTCCCGCTCGGGCGCGATCCCGCGGTGCAGGATCATCACCGCGAACTTGAGCTCGTTCAGCCGGTCGAGGTTCCTGGGAGTCGGCCGCTCCATGATCCGGAGCTCGAGCTGGTTCATCCGCTCACCGACTTGGTCGAGCACCGGATAGTAGCCGTCGATGATCGCGTCGAGCAGCGCGTAGGTGAGGTAGTCCGCTCCCGACTCGCGGATCGGGCCGATCCCCTCGGCGAGGCGCACCCGCACGGGATCGAAGGTGTCGCCGTAGCGCTCCTGGAAGGAGAGCACGTAGTCCTTGCCCAGAAAGAGCGAGACCTGCTCGGGCACCACCAGCTGCTCCGGTGTCGTGCGCATCATGCGCGCGATCGCGAGCAGGTGACTCGGATACTCCTCGAACTTGGGGCGCTGTGGCACGTTGACCACGTCCTCGAGCGCGAGGGCATGGATCGAGAAGCCCTTGGCGATGACCCGGAGGAGGGACTCGTTGCCGAGGCCCTGGACGTCGATCCAGGTGACCGTGCCGGGTTGGACCAGGCCGGGCAGCGCCTCGGGCTCGGGCGAGCCGAGATCCTCGATGGTCTCGCGGTCGTAGCGGAGCACCCGGATCTTGGGCGGCACGGCGGACTCGGCCGTGACCAGTGTGCCCGGCCTCGCCCCCACGGGTGGGTGGCGCTTCTTGAAGGACGGGAGCATCACCGTCAGGCCACCCTGTTGGCGAGGGCCTTGAGCGGCCCGGCGACCTCGTCGTCGAGGTGGAGATCGAGCTGCGGGAAGGCGATCACGATGCCCTGCTGCTGGAACGCCGCCCAGATCTCTTCGCGGAGGTTCGAGAGCGCGGGCCGGTACTCCCACGGATCGTCGATCCAGACGGCGGCTTCCCAGACCACCGAGTTGTCGCCGAAGTCGAGCAGCAGCACCTGGGCGTGGCGCTCCGACGCCGACCACTTGGCGCTGACCCGATTGGTGACGTCGATCAGGACTCGCTTGACCACGCTCATGTCGGAGCGATACACCACGCCGACCGAGGTGCGGATCCGGAGCGCGTTGTCGCGCAGGGTGTAGTTCTTGACGCTGGTCTGGATCAGCACCGCGTTCGGGATGATCAGGTCTTCGCCGTCTCGGGTCTGGACGATGCTGGCGCGGATGCCCATCTCCTGCACCTTGACGATCTTGCCCTCGACCTCGAGGATGTCGCCCGGGGTGATGCTCCGCTCCGCGACCAGGATCACGCCCGCCACGAAGTTCTGGGCGATGCTCTGCATCGCGAAGCCGAGGCCGATCGCGAAGATCGCGCCCGCCGCGAAGAGCGCCGAGGGGTCGATCCCGACTGTGGAGAGCGAGATCCCGAAGCCGGCGATCAGGATCACGTAGTAGGCCAGGCCGGTCACCGTGCCGACCGTGCCCGGCGGCCCGCCACGCTTGGTCAGGGCCCGATCGATGGCGCGTCTCGCTTTGCCCGATCCCCAGATGGTGAGGATCAGCACCGCGACCCCGGCGGTCAGGCTCGCCAGGGTGATCGGGTTGCTCCCGATCGTGAACAGCACCGTGTTGAAGATCTCGCGCATCGACGGATGTCCCGGCCCGGGTCCGACCTAACGGCCTTCCATCTTCCAGAACGCGATCCCGCCGGCCTGCTTGCCGACGTCGAGCGTGCTCACCCGCTTCATCGTGCCCAGGTCGATCGCTTCGACGGTGCCGGGCTCGCCCCGGACGCCCTCGACCGTGACGAACGCGAAGCGATTGTCCGGCGAGGCGATCACCCCGTGGGTCACCGTGCGGGTGGACGGGATCACCGCGATCCGCTCTCCCGATTCGAGGTCGAAGACGCTGAGCTCCGCGCTGGCCTTCTGAGTCACCAGCAGGCGCTTGCCGTCGGGCGACACGTCGGCGTTGTAGGGCGCCTTGGGCGCCGGGAAGCGGCGGAGTACCGACCACGACTCGAGGTCCAGCTCGACGACCTCGTGTCCCTTGTTGCAGGTGACGTAGGCTCGCCGTCCGTCGGGGTGCGGCGCCACCCAGGTCGGCGAGCAGGGCTGGCGCTCGGCCCCGTGCCCCGCGTGCCCGTTGGTCGCCGGCGGCCCGCCGGTCACCAGATCGAGCCGTCGGCTCACGGCCAGGGTGCCGAGGGAGATCGCCACGACCTGATCGTCCATCATGCAGGCGGAATAATGGGTCATTCCGTCGGGGCCGAAGCGGGAGCCGTGCGGCATGGTGCAGGTCTCGACCTTGTCGAGCTCGGTCATCGTCTCCAGATCGATCACCGATACCGTGCTCGGCTTCATGTCGCCGTGGAAGTCCGAGTTGACCGCGAACGCCACGCCGCCCGACTTGGGCACCGAGACCGTGGCCGGAAAGAGCCCCAGCTCGGTCATCCCGAGCACCGTGTCGGCGCCGGTCGCGTACTTCACCAGGTGACCGAAGGGAAAGCCGTGGCCGAGGGTGAGATACCAGGTCGAGCCGTCGGGGTCGACGAACACGCCGTGCGGCGCCTCGATCTCGGCCGGGAGCCAGCCGACGGGAATCACCTTCTCGGCGACGAGGCCCTGGCCCGGGGTGAACCGGACCAGGGTGACCACGTCGTCCGATTCCGACGCGACGTAGAAGAGATAGCTCGGCACCGCGGCTGGCCGAGCCCCGGCCAGCCCCGTCGCGAGCAGCGCCAGGACCGCGGCGCGTCGAGCCAGATCGATCAGCTTCACGGCGTCAGCACCAGCCGTGGCTTGAGCTTCGCCGCCCAGAGCCCGCTGTTGTACTCGGCGAAGAAGAGATTGCCCTTGTGCGGCTGGCCACCCCAGGTGAAGGGCGCGTTGGCCACCTTGCCCTGGGGATCGTACGCCATGTAGCGGGCGATCTCGCGGTTCTGGTAGAAGAGGTTGCCCTTGAGCTCGCCGGAGATGTCGACCACCCGCATCCCGCCGTTGTAGAACGCCGCGTAGAGCACGTCGTTCTCGATCCACATGTTGTGGGAGCCCGCCTCGGGCACCTCGTAGCGGGCGACCTCTTCCGGGTGCTCCGGATCGGTGAAGTCGACGATGTGGATGTAGCCGGACATCGCCTGCGGCCGGTTCTCGCCGCCGCCGGGCACCTGGCGACCGATCTCGTCGCCCATGAAGATGTAGAACTTGCCCGTGGGGCTCCGGTACGGGAACGCCGCGTGCGTGGCGCCGCCCACGTCGCGGAAGCGGGTGACCTCGACCGGGTTCGACGGGCTGCCGCCCCACTTGCCGTTGCCGACGTCGATCACCACCACGCCGTCGCCCCAGTTGGAGGTGTAGGCCACGCCGTCCACGATCCAGATGTCGTGGATGCCGTGCCCCGGCGTGTCCAGCTCGAACCGCGCGACCCGGTGCGGCTTGGTCGGGTCCTCGATGTTGATCACGTCGAAGCGGCGGCCGTTGTTGACCGCGTAGACGTGCTGCTTGTAGACGAACAGGTTGTGGACCCCGCCGGTGAGCTCGTCGTCGTAGCGCGAGAGCACCTTCACCGCGCGCGGATTGGAGACGTCGAGGATGACGATGCCGTTCCGCCGGTTCGAGGCGCCCTCGCGGGAGATCACCGCGATCCGGCCGTCCTCGGACACCTTGACGTCGTTGGTGGTCCGCGCGTCGACCACGAGGCTGTCCGTCAGCACGGGGCTCGAGGGATCGGTCACGTCCCAGAAATAGGTGGCGCCCTGGGCGCTGTGGGTGCCGGTCACGGCGTAGTCGCGGCCGTCGGGGCCCTCCCAGATCCAGAGGTCGGAGGTGTGGACGTCACGCACCGCGGCTTGGCCCACGAAATCGATCTGCTGGGACACGAGCCGGTTGCTGATGGTGACCGTCTGCTGGGCGGTCCGACCGGGGGCCACGGCCAGGACCGTGTAGCTCCCGGCTTTGCCCGCCACGAAGCGGCCCTGCTGGTCGATCTCGGCGGCCGGGATCTGGGCTACCACCGTGTCCTCGGGATTGGCCACCAGGGTGTAGGTGATCGGCGCATCCGCCACCCGACGGCCGTTGGCGTCGAGCGCCTCGGCCGAAAAGTGGAACACGTCGCCGGTGCGTCCGGAATCGGCGCTGGCCGTGAGCTTCACCGACGCGATCGGATTGGCCACCACCCGGTAGGTGTGCTTGGCGGTGACGCCCTCGGCGGTGGCGCTCAAGGTCACCGACCCGGGCCGGTGCGCCTCGAGCACACCGAAGCGGTTGACCGAGGCGATCGAGGGGTTGTCGGTCGTCCAGCGGATGCTCGCGTCGCGACGATAGTCGTCGACGGCGTCGTACGCCTTGGCCGTGTGCCGCACCGCGGCGCCGACGAAGAAGCGATCGCCGGCCGGCGCGAGGTCGATCCTGGTGAGCGGCGGATAGGCGACCTCGACCTCGACCGTCGCCTGCACGCCGCGTGCGGTCAACGAGAAGACCCGCACCGTGTAGCTCCCGCCGCGGAGCGCCACGGCCTGGCCGGTCTGGCGGTCCACGTCGAGGCGGCGCCGCGAGCTGGAGAAGAACATCACGGGGGCGTCGATCGCCTTGCCGCTCTCGTCGTAGGCCTTGGCGCTGAGCTGCGCGGTATCGCCCACCTGCAGCTTCAGACTCGCGGGGCTCACCTCGATCCGGGCGGGCGTCTGAGCCGCCGCGGCGCTCGCGACCAGCGCGAGTGTGGCTCCGCCAAGCACGATTCCTTTCCAAACGGTCACTGGACAACCTCGAGTTGGGGCCGTGTCGGGACGTGAATCTCGGGGAATTTCGAAAGGTACGGCGGGAGTGGGGCCGGCACCAGCAAGTCCCAAAACGACACACGACGGCGCGGGGGCGCCGCCGTGATCAGGGTCGCGCGGCGATCGCGCGCCAGGTCAGCGCCGCCCGCGCCGTCGGCTCGAGTACCGTTCCGCCAGCATGTTCGCCAGCTCTTCGGCCCGCCGCTCCAGCGCGCGGACCCAGTCGTCGGCGTGCCGGCTGCGCCAGCGCGGCGCGTACCCGTCGCACCGATCCTCGGGCGCCGTGCCCTCCAGGAAGACTTCCGGCCGCGGGTCGCAGTCCGTGCCCCACCAGCCGCCGTCGGAGCGGGCCAGACGGACCTCTTCGACGCCCTCAGGGACCTCGAACCGCTCTTCGGCCTCACCCGGTCGGCGAGCTGGAGGAAGCGGCGCACGATCGGCAGGGCCGCCTGCGCGCCCGTCTGGCGGAGAGCTGGTGCCGTCGTCATGCTCGACCCAGGCGCCCGCCACCAGCAGGCGAGTAGGCCACCCGAGCCGGGCGTCGCGCCAGTCGTTCGAGGTGCCAGACTTGCCCGCCAGCTCGCCCCAGCGGTCGAACTCTTCGAGGCCCCGGCCGGTCCCTCGGGCGATCACGCCTTCGAGCGCCGAGGTGACTAGGAAGACCTCGGCGGGATCGACCACCCGCTCGACCGACGGCTCCGGCAGCTCGACCTCATCGGTGCCGATCCGGGTCTTGCCGTAGACGGCCCTCGTCTCGGCGAGCAGCCCGCCGCTCGCGAACACGCCGTACGCCCGGGTCAGCTCGAGCAGGGTCACCTCGGAGCTGCCGAGCGCCAGGCTCGGCACCGCCTGGAGGCGGCTGGAGATCCCGAGCCGACGGGCGGTCTCGACGATCCGGTCCGGTCCGATCTCCATCCCGATTCGGGCGAAGGGCACGTTGAGCGATTGCTCCAGCGCCTCGCGGAACGTCACCGGTCCGCGGAACGAGCGGTCGTAGTTGCGCGGCGCCCACTGTCCGGCCGGCGTCGCCACGCTGAAGGGCTCGTCCGGCACCACCGAGGCGAGGGTGAAGGCCGGCCCGCGCTTGCCGCGGGAGAGAGCCGCCAGCGCCACGATCGGCTTGAACGCGCTGCCCGGCTGGCGGAGCGCCTCGGTCGCCCGATTGAATTGGGAGGTGGCGAAGTCGCGGCCGCCCACCATCGCGAGGACGTCGCCGGTGCGCGGGTCGAGAGCCACCAGCGCGGCCTGGGGATCGTCGCGCCGCGCCTCGCTCACCGCGCGCTCGGCGGCCCGCTGCAGGGTGGGCTCGATCGTCGTGAAGATGGCCGCGCCCCGCTGGGGCAGGCGGCCGAATCCCGCTCCCGCCGCGTAGCTCAGGAAGTACCGCGCTTCGAGTCGGTCGGCCGGATGGGCGCTGGCCCGGAGTCGCTCGCGCTTGGCGCGCGCCACCGAGCGCTCCGAGGCACGGCCCTGCGCCTCCATCAGGCCGAGCACCAGATCGCGGCGGTCGCGCGCGGTCTCCGGATGCCTGATCGGGCTGTACCGGTTCGGCGCCTGGATCATCCCGGCGAGGGTCGCGGCCTCGCCGAGCGAGAGATCGTCGAGTCGCTTGCCGAAGTAGTAGCGCGCGGCCGCGCCCACCCCGTGGATCGCGAGCCGGCCGTCCTGACCGAGGTAGATCTCGTTCAGATAGGCTTCGAGGATCTCGGTCTTGGTGTGCTCCCGCTCCAGCACGCTCGCCATCGCCGCCTCGCGGAGCTTCCGGAGCGCGGTCCGATCGGCGGAGAGAAAGAGGTTCTTGGCCAGCTGCTGGGTGATCGTGCTGCCGCCCTGGACCACGCCGCCGGCCCGGATGTTGGCCAGCAGCGCCCCGCCGATCCGGCGGAGGTCGAGGCCGCCGTGCTCGAAGTAGCGCTGGTCCTCGACCGCGAGGACCGCCTCGACCATCTCGTCGGGGATGTCGCCAAGACGGGCCGGGATCCGAGACTCGGCCAGGTCGGTGCGGACCGGGCCGATCGGGATGGGGCGGGCTCTGCGAGCGTTGCCCCAGGCGGTTGGACGGGAGTAGACGGTGCTCGGCACCCGGGTTTCCGGCGGAGCGATCCGCGCCCGGACGACCGCCTCGGCGCCGATGCCGAGCAGCCCGAGCGCCCCGCCGCCAATCAGGGCCCGGCCTGTGAGTCGAGCCCACCTGGCTCCCCGGATGGTCCGGAATCGCTGTCGCAGCTGGGTCAGCCGCTCCCGAGCGCTCATCGCCGCCTTCCTCGTGCCTGATCCGACTTCACCGGACGAGCCGCTGGAGGGTCAGGTTTCAGGTTGAAACGGCACTGAAGCGCCGCTGCCCGGGGCGTCCCCGTCCCCTGAGTTGGATGCTCGCTCTGTGCAAAAAGTGACAGCGGGCTGGGCTATCGGGTCCACATCACGATCGCGGCGCAGCTGTTGTCCCGGTAGAGGGCCGGGACGATGCTCTGCCGAGGGTAGATCTCGATGGCCTCCACGTCCAGCGGCGAGATCAACGGGAGGATCTCCTGGACCAGGCCGGACATCTTCTGGCCATCGATCCAGACCCCGATGTTCTCCGCCTGGCAGCTCAGGAACGAGACCTCCTCGCTCAGTCCCTGTGCCCCGCCGAACCCGACCCGGACTCCCGGGATGGCCCGGAACAGCTCGGAGATCCGCCCGGCCGCCGACTTGTCGATCTCCTCGCGAGTCAGAAACCGTCCGCTCGCGGTCGCGCGACGGTGGTAGAACTCGTCGTACTTGGAGGTGTTGGCGTACCGGGCCGGCTTGCCGTAACGGCCGACCACCAGGATCTCGCCCAGGTGCTGGGCTCCTTGGCGATCGCGATCCGCCCCTCCCAGTGCTCGCCGCCCCCGAGCCGAATCCCGAAGTACTGCGGCTTGTAGCCCACCTTCCGGACCCGGATCATCTGGACCCCGACGGGAAGCCCTTCGAGGACGAAGCGGCCGTTGGTCTCGCTGGCGGTCCGATGCTCGGTGCCCATCACCTCGACCTCGGCCTCGGCGACCGGGTAGCCGAGCGTGTCCTGGACCACGCCTTCCATTCGAGCCACCTGCGAGCGCACCGCCGCTTCCCGCTGGGCGATCAGCTGGGCGGCGGCGATCCGATCGGTGGTGTCCGGCGTCGGGATCAGGGCCATCACTTCCGCCCCGATCTCCTCGAATCCTCTCAGCCGCTCGCGCCCCTTGTCGGCTTCGAGGATCGGGGTGCGATGGTGCCAGAAGCGGGTCACCCAGAAGCCGGGATCGATCCGGTGGAGCTCGATCGAGCCGGAGGTCCGCTCCGGGCGCCACTCCTTCGGCAGACCGGCCAGTCGGTACTCGATCAGCCGAGTCCGATGCCGGGATGGATCGAGCCAGACGGTGCCTGCGAGACCGACCGAATCGGTCCGCGGCATGAAGGTGAGGCCGATCAGACCGAGTCGCAGTCCGTCGCCGTTGGCGAGCCCGAAGCAATGCGACTCGGCGAAGGCCGGCGAGCGGAGCCCGTCGACGTCGGGCGGTGGCCAGCGTGGCGCGGCGTCTCCGGGTGGGCGGTTCGTCGGACCGAGGATCGAGTTGTAGCTCTCCTCCTCGACCTTGAGCGAGGTGGAGAGCCTCCGGGTGAAGCTGGTGAGGCTCAAGTCGGCCACGCGAGCCGCCTCGGTGGCCGAGACGATGGCCAGCATCTTGGCCGTCTCGCTCCAGGCGGACTCCAGGCTTGGCGGTACCCCGGTGAGCTCGCAGCGGTCGCCGAGCGGGGCCAGCACGGTCGGCATCGGGGTCGGCGTCCCGGGCAGCGCGGTCATCAGGCTGTCGATCCGGCCCGGCGCGATCGTCCGCGGGCCGAGCGTGGTGTCGACCAGACCGGGGAAGCGGAGCAGGACTCGGTAGCTCCCGGGGCCGGCCAGGAGTCGGACCCGGCCGAGCGAGCCGACGATACCGCTCGCCACCTCGGTGCCGCTCTGGTCGAGGAGCGACACCAGGGTGCCCACCGCGGCGTTGCCCAACGCGTCGGCGACCCGCACCCGCAGCTCCTGGGCGCCCGCGGCACGGGGGCTGGCCGCGAGCCCGAAGAGCAACCCGGCTCCGACGATCGTGCGATGCGCCGTCACGGGTCCAATCTA
>JAWKQJ010000058.1:0-30262 GCA_041390205.1 Gemmatimonadales bacterium | reverse complement strand
GGGTCGCTCGACCCGGAAAGGCGGTCAGCGCCCGGGCGCGGCGGGCAGGATCGGCAGCACGATCGCCGAGCCGTTCGGGCCACCGAGATGCACCCGGTGAGTCGCCTTCCGGTAGTCGGAGGGTTTCGCGGCGCTGATGTCGATGAAGCGCTGCGGGTTCCGTTCCACCAGCGGAAACCAGCTGCTCTGCACCTGGACCATGATCCGATGGCCGCGCCGGAAGGTGTGGAAGGCGTCGTTCAGCGTGAACGCCACCTTGGCCGGCTGGTCGGGGACGAACGCCTCCGGCTTCTCGTAGCTGTTCCGAAACCGCCCCCGCATCACCTCGCCGCGCACCAGCTGCTGGTAGCCGCCCATGCGGACGCCGGTGGGGTTGGGTGAGGGATCCGGGGTGTAGTCCGGATAGACGTCGATCAGCTTCACCACCCAGTCCGCGTCGGTGCCGGTGGTGGACACGAGCAGCTTCGCCTCGATCGGGCCGGCGATGGTCAGGTCGGCGTCGAGCGGCTCGGTCTCCCAGACCAGCACGTCGGGCCGCTGCGCCGCGAAGCGCTGGTCCGCGACCATGTACTCCCGCTGATAGCGCGCGCCGACGATCCGGTCGATGTAGGGGACCGGCTTGGCCGGGTCGCTCACGAACTCCACCTGCCCCGACGCCACGCCCCGGCCGTCTCGCACCAGCATGCCGTCGTTGCCAAGGGCGAACGTCGTCTCGACGATTCCCTTGGGCGGCCACGCGTCGAAGGTGCGCCAGCGGTTCGCGCCGGTCTCGTAGACCGTGGCCTCGGCCAGCGGGCGGTCGCAGCGGTCCTTGAGCAGACAGTCGTAGAAGGGCAGCTCGACGTTCTCGTGGTACCAGGTCGAAGTCTCGCTGCCGAACTGCTGGTCGCCGAGGCGGGTTCCCGGCTCGAACCACCACTGCCCGTGATACCAGGGACCCATCACCAGGACGTTCTTCGCGCCCGGGTTCTGTCGCTCGATCGCCTCGTAGACCTTGAGGGCGCCCCAGATGTTCTCGTGATCGTACCAGCCGCCGACCACCATCACCGCGGGCTTCACGTTCACCAGGTGCGGGCGCGGGTCGCGCGCCTTCCACCAGTCGTCGTAGGTCCGATGGCTGCGGAGCTCGGTCCAGAAGGGGATCCCGCCCTTGAAGAGCGCCGTGTCGATCCGCGCTCGCGACCCGGCGCGGAGCAGGAAGTCGTAGGCGTCGGGCGTTCCCATGTCGAAGCGGAGCGCGCGCTCCCGGGTCGGTCTCGGCCGCGGTTTCCCGAACGACGAGAGGAAGGCGAACCCGTCGCCGAGCAGGAAGGCGCCGTTGTGGTTGAAGTCGTCGCCCAGGAACCAATTGGTGACCGGTGCCTGGGGCGAGGCGGCCACCAGGTTCGGATGCCCGCTCAAGATGCCGTGGGTGGTGTAGAAGCCGAGGTAGGAGACGCCGTACTGGGCGACCCGGCCGTTGTGGTGGCGGAGGTTCTTCACCAGCCAATCGATGGTGTCGTAGGTGTCGCTCGCCTCGTCGATCTCCTTGCCGGACTTCCGCGGATTGTGCGGGCGCACGTTGACGAAGTCGCCCTCCGACTGGTAGCGCCCCCGCACGTCCTGGTAGACGAAGATGAAGCCCTCCGACGCGTAGGTCGGTCCGGGGCCGAGCGGGTCGAGATAGGTGTCGGTGGCGTAGGGAGTGCGGGTCAGCAGGATCGGCCAGTCGCGGGTCGTGTCGCGCGGGGCGTAGATCGTGGTGAAGAGCCGCGCCCCGTCGCGCATCGGAATCATCGTGTCGACCTGGGTGTACTCGGCGCGAACGGCGGGGCTGATCGTGGTCTGGAGCAGGAGCAAGGTGAGTGGCAGCATGGCCGGACCGGTCGGATGGAAGGAGTCGATTCCGTCAAGCTACGGCCAGGATCCAACGCCCGTCCAGCGTCGTGGCGAGAGCGGAGACGATCTTCACCGGCGGTTCATCCGACCTTCAGAGCCGCGCGGGTAGATGAATGGGTACGCTGGTGTATCCCCAGCCGTGCACTCCGGTGCTCCGCCACCTGGAGGTCCCCCATGACGATCGCATCCGTCGCTTCATCGAGCGCTACCGGCCTCTTCAGTGATCTCGATCAGCGCTGGGAAGGTTGGTACCGAGACACATACGGCCGTCCCCGGCCGGAGGCGCCCCTCGCGTCGCCACCGATCGAGGCCACGCCGGAGGGCCTCGAGCGGGAGATCCTCGTCAAGGCGAGCCTGCTCGCCGACGGGGTGCGGCTCGATCCCACGGTGCTCGAGGGCGTCGCCAGCGTCTACCGGGAGCAGTCGCGCTGGCTCTTCGACTGGAATCAGGGAGAGCACGAGTACTACCTGCCGGAAGAGATCCTGCTGCCGATGGACACCATCGTGCAGATCCGGGAGAACAAGGATTCCCGCTGGCTCTGCAGAGTCGAAGACGGCGTGATGCTGCTCGAGAAGGACGGCGCCTTCGTGATGGAGTGCCGCCAGCTGCCGCGGCCGACCTACTACGGTCTCGAGGCCTCGCCGGGCGTGATCATGCGGCGGGTGGCGCCCAAGCGGGGCCAGGACTGCATGGTCCTCAACTACGCTCCCTTCTGCATGTACTGGAGCCACGACCAGGGCTGCCGGTTCTGCAACATCGTGCCCAACATGCAGTGGACCAAGGACGACCTGCAGGTCGCCAAGCGAAACCGCGAGCAGATCGTCGCGACCACGCGGGCGGCGTTCGACGAGGGATGCGTCAAGCACATTCTCCTGACCGGCGGCTACATGAACCGGCGCACCAACGCGGCCGGCGAGGAGGTGGACCGCGAAGACGAGATGGTGTTGACGGTGGTGGGCGCGATGCAGGAGGCGCTCGAGCGCCACGACATCCCGGTCAACGTGATCCGGACCGCGCCCGAGGACGACGACCTGAAGAGCATCGAGCGGCACAAGGCGGCCGGCGTGTTCTCGGTGGCCTACAACCTCGAGGTCTGGGACCCGGTGCTCTTCGACTACTTCTGCCCCGGCAAGTCGAGCGTGCAGGGGCGGGAGCATTGGCTCCGCGCGCTCGAGGTGGCCGCCGAGGTGTACGGCCCGGGGCGGGTGAGCACCCACCTGGTGACCGGCTTCATGGAGCCTCCGGAGAGCGTGCTCGAGGGCGTCGAGTGGCTCTCCTCTCGCGGGATCGCCACCATCCCGCTGGTCTGGAGCCCGGTCGAGGGGACCCGCTACGCCGGCTTTCGGGCGCCCCGCCCGGAATGGTTCGTCGAGATGGTGAGGAAGATCGCGGAGATTCGCTTGAAGCACGGAGTGGACGCGTTCGAGCCGGCGGCCCTTCCCAACGACTGCCCGCGTTGCGCGATGCCGACCCTGATCGGCGACGAGCTCAGGCGGCGGAAGCTGGAGCGCGAAACCGCCGCAGTGTGATTCGCTCTGGCACCTCGATGGCGATCGCCCTCGATGCCGGGTCGGGGGACCCCGATTGCGGCTGGGAAGCTGAGTGCGTCGGCCCGTCCCCGAGGGGACCTGGGCGGTGCGCCGGACGACGTTCGCGATGCATCCGGTGGCCCTGCTCGTCTCGGCCGCCGTTGGCCGGGGCGGACCGAAGCCGGGGCAAGGTCGCTGGACCGCACTTTGGCCCAGGGGTAGGTTGGACCACTGAACGACGACTGAGGCGGAGCAGCGCGCTCCGGCCTCGGTCGAGGGCGATTGCCCGCCGCGCGTCGCGACTCCCCAATCTCCTGACAGCTCCAAAGGGACGCCCTATGGACTTCTCGCTCAGCGCGGACGAGCTGGCATTTCGTGACGAGCTTCGCGCCTGGGTCGCCGCCAACGTGCCGGGCGACTACGGCACGCCAGACTGGCCCGAGCCCGCCGACGCCAGGGAGCGGCGCCGGGATGGGCTCGAGTGGGCCCGGAAGCTCCACCAGGGCGGCTGGGGGGCCGTGCACTGGCCGCGCGAGTACGGGGGCCGGGACGCGACCCCGATGCGCAGTCCTCTTCTACGACGAGCTGGCCGCGTTCCGGACTCGGTGCCGCCCACCGTGATCGGACTCGGCATGGCAGGCCCCGTCATCGTACTACGGGGTCGGACGCTCAGCGGGCGCGGTACGTGCCGCGGATCGTCTCCGCCGAAGAGATCTGGTGCCAAGGCTTCTCGGAACCGGGTGCTGGGAGCGACCTGGCCGCCCTCTCTACCACCGCGACGGTCCGTGACGGACGTACGTGGTCAACGGGCAGAAGATCTGGACCTCGTTCGGACCCCTGGCCGACTGGTGCCTGCTGCTGGCCGCACCGACCCGACGCTGCCCAAGCAGGGCCTGAGCTATCTGCTGGTCGACATGCGGTCGCCCGGCATCGAGTGAGGCCGATCAAGCAGATCACCGGCGATTCCGAGTTCAGCGAGATCTTCTTCACCGACGTCCGTGTCCGAGGACAATCTGCTCGGCAAGGAGAACGACGGGTGGCGAGTGGCGATCACCACGCTGATGCACGAGCGGGCCAACATCGCGGCGCTGGTCTACGCCAGCTTCAAGCGTGAGCTGCGGGAGGTGGTCGCCCTCGCCCGCCGGCTCACCAAGAACGGCCGGCCCTTGAGCGAGGACCCTCGGGTGCGGAGCCGACTGGTCCACTTCTACGGCGTGGCCGAGACGATGCGGCTCAACAACCTGCGGATGCGCGCCGGCAAGAACGCCGCCGACGATCCGGGACCGATCGGCTCGATCTTCAAGCTGATCTGGGCCAGCGCCAACCAGGCGATGACCGGATTGGCCGCCGAAGTGCTCGGCCCCGAGGCGGAGCTGCTGAGCGGACCCGGGGCCGAGCTCGGTGGGCATGGCGCCTGGCTCAAGCGGTATTTGCGGTCGCTGGCCAACTCGATCGAAGGCGGTACCTCGGAGATCCTCCGTGGCGTCGTGGCCGAGCGGGTGCTCGGGTTCGGGCGCACGCTCGCCAAGGGGGCGTCCTGATGTCCGACGAGATCCGGATGCTGCGGGACGCCGCGACCGCGTTCGTCGCGAGCGAGTTCCCGATCGATCGGGTGCGCGGCATGGCGGAGCAGGCAGGCGCGGTCGATCCGGACGCCTACCGGGCGCTGGTCTCGCAAGGCTGGCTCGCCATCGCCGTGCCCGAAGAGCGGGGCGGGGTGGGGCTCGGGTTCGCCGCGCTCGGCTCGGTGCTCGAGATTCTGGGCCGCGCGTTGGTGCCAGGGCCCTTCTGGAGCGCCGCGACGCTCGGCGTGCCCGCCCTGGCGGCCACCGACAACACGGCCGCCCGGGACGCCTGGCTCGACTCGCTGATCTCCGGCGAGCGGCGGGTGACGCTGGCGCTGCAGGAAGGCGCCTCGCTCCCGGAAGCCGAAGCGATCGAGACCCGGGCGGAGTCGTTAGGCGGCGGTCGCTACCGCATCCATGGTCGCAAGCGCTTCGTCCCGGACCTCCGCGGCGCGGATGCCGCCGTCGTGGTGGCCACCTCGACCGACGGCCCGCTCGCCCTGCTCGTGGACCTGCGGGAGTCGGGCGCCGTGGTGGAGGAGAACCTGGTCTCCGACCAGACCAGTCGATCCGGCACGCTCACCCTCGACGGCGTCGAGGTCGGCGATGCCGCGCGGCTCGGCGGCTGGGATCTGGTGGAGCGGGTGGTCCGGATCGGCAATCTCGGCCTGGCGGCGCTCGCGGTGGGCGGGGCGGACGCCCTGTTCGCGCAGGTGCTCTCGTACGTCAAGCAGCGGGTCCAGTTCGGGGTCCCGGTCGGGACCTTCCAGGCGGTCCAGCACCCGCTGGCCGATCTCTTTGGCGAGCTGGAGAGCGCGCGATCGGCCTGTCTCTACGCGGCGTTCGCCGTCGATGGGCGGACCGACGACGAGCCGCAGGCGGTGGCGCTGGCGCGGCTGGTGACGACGGCGGCGTATCACCACGCCGCTACGACCAGCCTGCAGGCGCACGGCGGGATCGCGTTCACCTGGGAGCACGACCTGCACCTTCATCTCAAGCGGGCCCTGCACCTCGGCTGGACGCTCGGTCAGAGCGCCGACTACGAGGCCGTGGTGGCGCGGGCGGGTCTCGGTATCTAGGGGGCGAACGCTACAGCCGGCGGCATGGCTTGTCGCTCCGGGGCGCTCGTGGGTCGTCTCCGGCCGGGTATAGTGCGTCCCCGTATCGCCGAAGGGTAGACGTAGTCGAGGTAGCCGTAGGCCCGATTCGAGCGATTGGTTGCCAGGGTCGTGGCCATTCCCGTGAGGCCGGCGGGCAGCGGCGAGGCGAAGTTGGTGATCGGAATCAGCAT
Source organism: Gemmatimonadales bacterium (assembly GCA_041390205.1). Taxonomy (GTDB): domain Bacteria; phylum Gemmatimonadota; class Gemmatimonadetes; order Gemmatimonadales; family GWC2-71-9; genus SHZU01. The sequence continues at coordinate 23,998 of JAWKQJ010000058.1, read as the reverse complement.
CAGGCCCTTGAGCACGACGCCCTCCCGGACCTCCTCGATCGAAAGCGCGCCGCTGGTGGTGCGATCCCACTCGAAGTCGGTGAGCACGAGGGCGGGAACGTTGAGCGCCAGCCGCGGTCCGTCGACCGTGGCCGACCGGACGACCTTCCCGTCCTTGATCAGCCGCACCACCCAGCCGAGCACGTCCGGGTTCCGACAGACCAGGCTTGCCTGGCCGGCGGCGATCGAGCCGACACCGGTCGGATAGTCGCCGGCCACCGCGCAGACCTGCCGCCACCCGTTGGGGCCCAGCAGAGTGATCCGGAACGTCTCGTCGGGCCCGAGCGGGCCGAGACCACCCTGTCGATGGCCAGCGAGCGAGACGTGGAGTCGGGTCACCCGGGGGAGACGAGTGCAGACCCCGTCCGCCCCGCTCGGTCCGAGCCCGGACACCCGGAGCCCGCCATTCGAGGTGAGGTCGAGCTGCGCCGCGCCCATTGGCAGGTGGGTGAGGCCGAAGGCGTCGATCGGGCTCGACCGGTCACAACCGAGCCCGGCCGCGAGGGCGAAGCTCGGCTGTGCTGGCTCGGCGGATGGCGAGTCGGTCGGCTCGAAGGCGGCCTCGGAACAGGCGCCGGCGCCGGCGGCGAGCAGGACGACGGCGAGAGGGGCGACGCGCTGGCGGATCGACATGGTGCCTCCGGGGTTCTGGGTCTCCTTGTCTCGTCACCACTGGCGCTGTCTCGCCTTCGGAGTGGACATTGGCCCGCTCGGTCCCAGTCACCGGTCCGGCGAAGGAAGCTCCGGCGCCCGCGACGACTCGGCCGGGGTCCGCGAAGGCCGCGAGCACGGCAAAAGCTGGCGTGCGCTGCTCGATCGGCTTAGTGTAGGAACGGCTGGGCAGCTTCTCCGGATGGAGCACGATGGTCAGAGCAGTTCGCGAACACGGACGTGGGTGGCGCCTCATCGGATCCCCGATGGGGCGGGCGCGCGGCGTGCTGAGCGGCCTGCTGCTGGTGGCCGTGTCGCTCATGAGCGGACCCGGCATGGCCGTCGTCGAAGCCTGGGAGCACAGCCATCGCAACGGCCCGTGGCACGGACGCGAGGTCCACGTCGAGGCGCGGGACGTCGTGGATCACGGCGACCTGTGCTCGGTGTGGATCATCACCGCCTCGTCGCGACCGGCCGGACGCGCGCACGACGTCCCAGCCATGCCGGTCGTCGTCACCGACTCCCCCGTCTGCAGTCTGGATGCCGTCTTCGTCGACGCTCCCCGTCGGCTGCCGCCCTCGCGCGGCCCTCCTCCCGCTCTCCTCTGATCAAAGCCGAATAGAGCCGCACGCCTGACGGCGTGGGGCAAAGCGCGGCCCGGTCGGGATCGATCCTGGCCGGCCGCCCACGTGGGCAACGTCTTCGCGATCCGGCGCCTCGGGCTCCGGTGTCTCCGCGCAGACGCCTGCGGTACTTGCAGCGGGGAGAACGGGCTCGATGCGCAGCGTGCTCTTGGGAGTATCGGTGCTGGTTGGCGTTGTCACCTCTGACCTCGTCGCGCAACGTCGGGACGACGGCATGCTCGCCGGCCGAGTGCTGTCCGCGCGCGACGGCGCGCCGATCGCGGCGGCACTGGTTCGGGCGGTTGGTGCTCACGCGCTCGACTACACCCACACCGATGGCGGCTTCTTGCTCGGGCCTCTGGCCGCCGGCCGGCAACGACTCCTCGTGACGGCCATCGGTTACAAGGCCGTCGACACGACCGTCGTCGTCGAGGCGGGGCGGACCGTGAGTCTCCAGCTGCGGCTCGGCGAGTCGGTGCTCCAGCTCGAGGAGATCGTCTCGACGGGCGCCATCGACGATCGCCCGCTGAGCGACGCGCTGAGCCCGACGTCGGCGGTGAGCGGCGCCGCCCTCGACCGCCAGCTGGCTGGCACGGTGGCCTCCACGCTCCGCCACGAGCCGGGAGTCGCCTCGGGCGGCATCTCGGCCGTCACCGCCCAGCCGGTCATCCGTGGCCTGGGGGGCGATCGGGTCGTTGTGCTCGAGGACGGCCTCCGTCCGGGAGACCTGGCATCGACCTCCGCCGACCACGCGGTCACCATCGATCCGCTCACGGCCCGGGCGATCGAAGTCGTCCGGGGGCCGATGTCACTGCTCTACGGGAGCAGCGCCCTCGGCGGGGTGGTGAACGTGATCCGTGACGAGATTCCCTCGACCCGGCTCGACGAGCTGCACGGGGTGGTCACCGGACAGGCGAGCAGCGTCGATCGAGGCGGCGTGCTCGGGGGATGGCTGGCGACCGGGCGTGGCCCGATCGCGTTCCGTCTCGAGGGCTCCGCGCGCGGCGCCGGCGATACCCGCACGCCCCTCGGGCGGCTGGTCAACACCCAAGCCACGACCGTGGACCTCGCCGGATCCGCATCGTACGTAGGCGCTGAGGGCCACGCCGGCCTGTCGTATCGCTTCTACGACAACGACTATGGCATCCCCGGCGGCTTCGTCGGTGGGCACGACCAGGGCGTCGACATCGCGATGCGACGCCATACGGTTCGCGCGTCGGGTGAGCTGCACCGCGATCACGGGGCCGTTCGTCGGGTCTCGGCGGATCTCGCCGTCACCGCCTACCGCCACACCGAGTTCGAGCCTTCCGGGTCGGAGGGCACCAGGTTCCGGCAGACCTCTGCGACGGCCCGCGTCGTCGCCCAGCACGCCGGCCTGCTCGGCGGCGCGAGCGGCGCGATCGGGATCGACGCCCGGTTCCGCGACATCGAGACCGGCGGAACGCTCCGCACGCCGTCGACGGCCGACGTCACGGCCGCGGCCTTCATGGTGGAGGAGTACGGCACCGGACCCCTCAGGGTTCAGGCCGGACTGCGCTACGACGTGGCGCACTACTCGCCGCAGGAGAGCGGCGCGATCAACGTCGGCGGAACCGTGATTCCGATCCGGAGTCGGACCTTCGGATCGCTCTCCGGGTCGGTGGGCGCGCTGTACGACCTCGGCGACGGCTTCAAGCTCGGGGCCAGCGCGGCGAGGGCGTATCGGACGCCGGACTTCATCGAGCTCTACTCGGACGGTCCCCACCTGGCCGACAACTCGTACACGGTGGGCGACCCGTCGCTCGAGGCGGAGTCGGGTCTGGGCCTCGACCTCTTCGCGCGGGTGGAGCGTCCGACCCTCCGGGCGGAAGTCGCGGTCTTCCGGAACTCGCTCGACGACTACGTCTTCCCCTCGAGTCGAGGCCGGGCGCTGATCGGCCGCCAGGGCGGGCGGCCACTCTTCCAGTACACCAACGAGGCGGCGCGCTTCACCGGCGCCGAAGCGGCGATGGCCGTGAGCCTGGCCACCCGGCTGTCGCTCGAGGCGACGGCGTCGTACGTCTCGGCGACGTTCACGAGAGATCGTGCGCCGATCCCCGTGATCGAGCCGCCCGACACCAGCTTCGTCGACGCGTCGGACCACCCGCCCTTCATCCCTCCGCTCTTCGGAACCCTGGAGCTGCGCTACGAGCGCCCGTCCTTCTTCGCGGGCAGCGGAATCCGCTGGTCGGCTCCGCAGACCGAGCTCGGCGACTTCGAGGAGCGGACCGACGGCTACGTGGTGGGCGACCTCCACGCCGGTGTCCGCCTGCTCCTGGGCGGACAGTATCACACCTTCACGCTGCGGGTCGACAACCTGACCAACCGGACGTATCGCGATCACCTCTCGCGCATCAAGGCGATCATGCCGGAACCGGGCCGCAACGTGAGCCTTCTCTATCGCGTGTCCTTCTAACCGTCAAATTGGAGACGAGCATGATCTTCGAGAGCAAGATGACCCGACGAGCCCTGGCGTTTGGAGCGGTCGCCCTGCTGGCGCTGGGCGCCTGCAGCGACTCCGAGGAGGAAGAGGAAGAGCCCGACGTCGCGACGATGCGGGTGACGATCGGCGCCCCCGTCGTCGACTTCAGTGGCGGCTGCACCCCGTCCGTCGCCGGGGTCACCATTCCGACGACCGGAGCCCAGGTCAGCGCGGCGTTCCTCCGGGCCGATCAAACCCCGGATCCCGTGGTGACGGCCGCCGAGTTCGAGCTCGCGGTGACGCCGGAGAGCCGCTTCACCCGGACCAGCGCGTTCGCGGGCACCCTGTCGGGTGGCGCCGCGGGTCAGGCCCAGGTCAGTTTCGCGCTCTTCCACAAGGAGGAGATGCATGAGGACTACGGCCCCTGCTCGCTCACGGTCACCGTGCAGTGAGGAGGGTGCGCGGATGAGCCGGTTCGCGAGCGCTCGACCGTCGAGGGGATGAGCGTCTGGGGGCGGTTCGAGGGGCCGTTGGCGCCCGCCATGCTGCCCGTCGTTGGTGCTTGAGCGCGGGCGCCCGCCGGCTGCTGCGGCTGTCGATCCAGGAGCGACTCACCTGGCCGGCAGCTGCGGCTCCGGCAGGTGCATCCGCTGAGCCACCTGGCGGAACCGCGGGTGGCTCCGGAAGCCGGCGAACCCGAAGTCGGTGCGGAGGTAGATGAGGCCGGGGTTCCGCTCCACGTAGGCCCGCTCGAGGCCGTCCATGGCCCGAGTCGTGTCTCCCGCGAGCGCCCAAAGTGCCGCCGTTCGCAAGGTGTTCTCGCTCCCGGCGCTCTGCCGCGCGTCGAGGTCGAGCCACGCTCTCCAGAAGCCGCGGAGTCCCGCCGCGGCATACGCGCGACGCATCCCGTCGAGCTCACCGGTGTTCGCGTTTCGCAGCAGCGCCACCCGGAGCAGGTCCTCGACCGCTTCGTCGGCGCGGCCGGCCGTCATCAACGCGAGCCCGGCGGTGGCGGGCACCGACGGCCCCAAGCCCAACCCGAGCGGATTGACCGGATCGAGCTGGAAGGCGCGCCGATACGTGTCGATGGCCCGATCCAGGCGGCCGAGGTCGAGATACTCGTTGGCCATCACGAACCGGGTCCGGGCGTTCAGCGGGTCCAGCGCGAGTGCCCGCTCCCGGCTGACCGCCGCCTCCTCGACCCGCCCCATCGCGTGGAGGTAGTTGGCCAGGTGGTGGTGGGCATGGGCGTCGTTGGGGTTGAGCTCGACGGCCCTGACCAGAGCCACGCGGGCGCCCTCCCAGTCCCACTCGAAGAAGAGCTTGAGGATGCCGAGCGCGACGTGCGCCTCTCCCAGCTCGGGGGCCAGCGCGAGGGCCCGGTCGGTGAGCGCGCGCATCTCGGCCACGCCGTCCTCGCGCGACACCCCGCCGAAGTAGATCAGCGGCGCGACGACGCTCGCCTTCCCGGCGTAGGCGAGCGCGAAGCCGGGCTCGAGCGCGATGGCGCGATCGAAGTGCGCGGCGGCCTGGCGGAGCGCCTCGACCGAGAGGCCGTTGCGGAGATAGAGGCCGCGGAGGTAGCGGTCGTACGCCTCGAGCCCGGGCGGATCGTCGGCCCCGACCGTCGCCGAAGCCGTCAAACGCAGCTCGAGTGCCCGGGCGATGTCTCGCGCGATCTCGTCCTGGACCACGAAGGCGTCCGCCATCTCCCGTTCGTACTGCGCCGACCAGAGCTGGTAGCCGCTGGTGGCGTCGCTGAGACGAGCCGTCACCCGCAGGCGATCGCCCTCCCGGCGCACGGCCCCCTCGAGCACGGTCTGCACGCCGAGCGTGTCGCCGATGGCGCGGACGTCCAGCGACCCGTTCCTCAGGGCGAACGACGAGCTCCGCGCGGCGACCCTCAGCTTCTCGACCCGGCTCAGCGCGGAGATCACCTGCTCGCTCAGGCCGTCGCTGAAGTAGGCGTGGTCGGGGTCGGCGCTCAGGTTCGTGAAGGGCAACACCGCCACCGACGAGCCGCCGGCGGGGTGGCCGGGCGGCTCTCGGACGAGTCGCGGCGCCGCCCACCACAGGCCGACCGCCACGAGGGGGGTGGCCGCGAGCACCCACCCGAGGCGGCGGCTCGAACGCCGTGCCGCCGGCTGGTCGGCCATGCTCGGCGCGGGGGGCTCGGCGTCCGGTTGCCGGTCCGCCGGCACCGCCGAAGGCGCCGAACGGAGCCGCGGGGCGCGGCGGAGCTGCTCCTCGAAGGCGACGACCTCCGGATCCGGTCCTGTGTCGAACTCCCTTCGCAGGACCTCGGCGTGCGCTCTCGCGAATCGGAGCGCGCCGGCGCGGTCGCCCGCCGCCTCCAACGCGCGCATCAGCCGGAGGGCCACCCGTCCGCTGCCCGGGTCGTGCGCGGCCAGCCGCCGCCACCAGCGTCCGGCCGTCGCGTGCTGCTGCGCCGCCTCGGCGGCCTCCGCGAGGGACTCGAGCGCGGCCGCGTAGCGATCCGCCAACTCGGCCCGCTCGGCACTCAGCAGCTGATCGAGCTCGGCGGCTCCGGGCAGGTGAAAGCCGTCCAGCAGCGGCCCGGCCACCATGCCGACCGCCGCTTCGAGATCGCCCCCGGCCAGCAGGCGCTCGAAGCTCGCGAGGTCGGAGGTGATCGCGTCGGGGTTGAGGAGCAGGTCGTCGCCGGCGCTCAGGATCGCGGCGTCGCCCAGGACGCCGCGCACCAGATAGACGGTGTCCGAGAGCTGGGCGCGTGCCCGTTGCTGACCCGCTTCGGGCCACAGCAACGCCGCCAGCTTGTCGCGGGTGACGGGGCGACCCCGGCTCAAGGCGAGAAGGGCGAGCAACGCGAGGCGAGGACCGCGGGTGCCGCGGGCGGTCACCGGACCCTCCGGACCCTCCAGGGTCGCGGCGCCAAACAGCTTCAGCGTCAACACATGCGCCTCGCGAGAGCGGCACGAGAGAGCGACGAGAGGGGCGACGGGGCCGGACCCTACCTTAGCCGCCGCCTGACGCCCGAGCAAGCGCCGCATGGCCGGGGTGGTCGTCGCCCCTGGCGGTCTGCGACGGGCCCGTCCGCCGACTCCCGACGGCGGGCGCTTCACCCTTCCGAACGGAGGTCCCAGGTGTCCAAACGCTTCCCATTCGCTGCATCGCTCCTCCCGCTGCTCGCCGCCGCGGTCGGGTGTGGCGGCTCCCCGGCGGAACCCGAGGAGATCGTGCTCCCCGTCTACGCCAACTCGGCGGTCTCCGGCGAGCACGGCACCCACATGCGCGGCGGCGAGGAGACTCCGCCGAGGGAAACCCGAGCGACGGGCCAGGTCGTGCTGAAGCGGACCCAGGACGGCTCGGCGCTCCGCTACCGGCTGATCGTCGCCAACATCGAGGACGTGCTGCAGGCCCACATCCACCTCGCGCCGCCCGGCGTGGCCGGACCGGCGATCGTCTGGCTCTATCCGTCGGCGCCGCCCGCCGTGCTGATTCCGGGGCGGTTCAACGGCGTGCTGGCCGAAGGGCTGATCACGAACGATCGGGTCGTGGGGCCGCTCGCCGGGCAGGGCGTCGCCGGCCTGCTCGAGGCCATCCGATCGGGCAACGCGTACGCCAACGTGCACAACACGCAGTTTCCTCCGGGGGCGATCCGGGGCCAGCTGAAGTAGCCACATCGAGCGCGGCGAAGACGGCGGGTCTTCGCCGCTCAGTGGGGCGGGCGGATCTCGCTCGGCTGGAACGGGCGGGTCCGCGCCGTCGGGGCGCGCCCCTGTTGCGTTGCTGGCGGTTCGTCCGGGCGGCCGCTACGTTCCGGCGTGCTTCGCGAAGGGTCCTTCATCCGAGGCCAGGCCGAGCCGTGAGCGGCGACCCGGAACGTCCGACCGAGAGCTCACCGCCCGACGCCGAGCTGCGCTCCGTCGAGATGGAGCTCGAGCCGAGCTCGGTGCTCGAGGCGCTCAAGCAGGCTGTCGCCGACCGCTATCACGTCGATCGCGCGATCGGGACGGGCGGCGCCGCCGTGGTGTTCCGCGCGATGGACCTGCGCCACGCGCGGCAGGTGGCGATCAAGGTCCTCCAGCCCGAGCTGACCCACCGGATGGGCGCCCGGCGCTTCCTGCAGGAGATCCGGATCGCCGCCCGCCTCGCCCACCCTCACGTTCTGCCGCTGCTCGACTCGGGCTCGGTCACCATCGACCGGGGGCTCGAGTGTCCTTATTACGTCATGCCGCTGGTGCAGGGGGACACCCTGCGCCAGCGGTTGGCCAAAGGTCCGCTCCCCGTCGAGGAGGCCCTCAGGGTATTCGGCGAGGTCGCCGACGCGGTGCAGTACGCCCATCGACGCGGCATCGTCCACCGCGACATCAAGCCCGAGAACGTGATGTTCCTCGAGGATCACGCGGTGATCGCGGATTTCGGGATCGCCCGGGCGCTGGACCAGGGGGGCGACGGCGAGCGGATCACGCGGACCGGCGTGTTGATCGGCACGCCGGCCTACATGAGTCCCGAGCAGATCACCGGCGAGGGGCAGATCGATCACCGCACCGACATCTACGCCCTGGCCTGCATGCTGTTCGAGATGCTCTCGGGCAAGGTCCCGTTCGCCGGCGCGACCATGCGGGAGTCGCTCAGCCGCCGGCTCTCGGAGCCGCCGCCCCCGCTCAGTCGGAGCGGAGCCCACGTCTCCCCGGCGATCGAGGCGGCGGTCCTCCGGGCGATGGCCACCGAGCCCGAGGACCGCTTCGATTCGGTGACCGACTTCCTGGCCGCGCTGGGCGGCGCCGCGCCGAGCCGGCCGGTGGCGAAGCGAGGGTGGCGACCCTGGCTGGTGCTCGGGGCCCCGGTGCTGGCCCTGGTCGTGCTTGGCCTGGTCTGGGCCTTCGGCCGGCCTCGCGCGGGCGGCGCCATCGGAAGCGTGGCGATCCGCCCCCTCGTGAACGCCAGCGGCGACTCGACCGCCTCGTACTTGAGCGACGGCATCGAAGAGGCGGTGGCCGACCTGCTCCGCGGGGTGCCCAGGCTGGGCGTCACGGCTCCCACGCTGGTGAGCCAGATCCTGGCCGAACAGCCGGCGATCGACCTCCAGGCGCTCGGCCGCAGGGTCGGGGCGCAGTCGGTTCTGACCTGGACGGTTCGCCGCCAGACGGACTCGATTCACCTCCGCGCGGAGCTGGTGGCCACCGCGGACGGGCGGATGCTCTGGGGGCAGACCTTCAACCGGCCGACGAGGGAGGTCGTCGGTTTGCCGGAGGAGATCGTCCGCACCGTCGCGGAGACCCTCGGGCTCGAGCTGGAGCGGAGCCACGCCTCCCGACTGGCGCGGGTGCCCACTCGGGACGCGGCGGCTTACGACGCCTACCTGCGAGGGCGGCGGGTCTGGGTCAAGTCGACCCCGCTCGGCGCGAGCTATTCCCGCTCCAACGCCGACTCGATCCTGTACTACGCCGAGCGCGCGCTCCAGCGCGACCCGAACTTCGCCGGCGCGCACTTCCTCAGGGCGGCGTTCTACACGGTGGCCGCGATGCGGGGCTGGCGCGAGCCCTTCGGGGCGGCGATGGACACCGCGATCGCGGCGGGCGCCAAGACCCTCGCCCTCGACAGCACCTTCAGCGACGCCCACATGGTGCTCGCCATCATCGACCTCTACGCGACGGACCGCTGGGAGGACGCGGGTCGCCGGCTGCGCACGGCGCTCGCGCTCAATCCGGATCTGCCCACCACCCATCAGTACTACGGCATCTATCTGGGCGAGATCGAGCGCCGGCTCGACTCCGCCATCGTCCATCTCCGGCGGGCCGTGTCGCTCGATCCCCAGTCGCACTTCCTCAACACCCTGGGCGACCTCCTGCTCCGGGCCCGCAAGCTCGACTCGGCGGCGCAGGTGCTCCGCCAGGCCGTGGCGCTCGATCCGCAGGTGACCGGCCAGCGGCGGCGATTGGTGCGGGTGCTGGAGGATCTCGGTCGTTACGACGAGGCGGTCGGCGTGAGGCAGGGCGGGGCGGACAGCGTCACGGCCCCGAGCTTCGCCGCCGCGCTGGCCCGCGACGGCGCCGCCGGGTACGTGCGCCAGCTCCGCGCCGAGCTCCGCCACCAGATCGACTCGCTGGCCACCGTCCCGGCCACCGTCACCGACACCGCCCCGCCGATCCGTCCGCACCGGATCGCCAAGCTCTTCGCCCGACTCGAGGAGTGGCCGCTCGCGATGGACTGGGTGATCCGCGAGTACGAGCGTCGCCCGCGCCGGCTGATCTACGTCATCGGCGATCCCGACTTCGACGGGATTCGGCAGGACCCGAGGTTCCTTCCCTGGTGCGGGAAGCCGGGCTCGAAACCTGGCTGTCGCCCCGTCCGTAGCAGGACGAAACCGTTCCTCGTCTCGTTGCGGACTTCCCTGTCCGGTGGGCTATGCTGCCCACCGGACACGATGCCGGACGCGGCATCACTCCCAATCGCTCGTTCCCGAGGTCGACCTGATGAAGCTGCGCTCGAACGCCCGACTCGTCGTCTTGCTCCTCTCGTCCATCGCGGCCCTGCCGGCCGCCGATCTGCTGGCGCAGGCCACCCCGCTGCGCGTGGGTCGCGCGGTCTCGGGCACCCTGGCCACCGGCGATACGGCCCGCTATGCCATCACCGCCGCTGACGACTACTACGCCCTCGGCGAGGTGAACCAGATCTCGGTCGCCGTCACCGTGCGGGTCCTCGACGCGGCCGGCAAGCAGGTCGGCCGGTTCGGCGGCCCGGGCCGCGGGGTGACCCGCTTCGCCGGCCCGATCGAGAAGGCGGGCACCTACGAGATCCAGGTGATTCCGGCCGACGAGCAGAGCGGCGCGTACGAGATCACCCTCCAGCGGCTCGAGCGCCGGGCCACGGATCCGAAGCGGCTGGCCGACCAGCTGATGGCGCGCTACGACGGGAAAGCCACGCCGGGCGCGGTGGTCCACGTCTGGCGGGACGGCAAGGTGCTCTTCTCCAAGGCGTACGGCATGGCCAATCTGGCCTACGGCATCCCGTACGCCACCACGACCCGGACCAACATCGGCTCGACCTCGAAGCAGTTCACCGCCTTCGCGATCATGCTGCAGGCACAGCGCGGCAAGCTCTCGCTCGACGACGACATCCGGAAGCACGTGCCCGAGCTGCCCTCGTTCGACCACACGATCACGGTCCGGCATCTGATCACCCACACCTCGGGCCTCCGCGAGTTCCTGAACCTGCTCACGATGTCCGGCCGCCGGCTGGATCACGGCGACTGGATCGACCGCGGCGAGCTGATCGAGATCGTCAAGCGGCAGCCCAAGCTGCAGAACGAGCCCGGCACGGAGTGGAACTACAACAACACCGCCTTCGGCCTCGCGGCCCTGATCGTGGAGCGCACCTCGGGCAAGGACTTCCCCACCTTCATGCGGGAAGACGTCTTCGAGCCGCTCGGCATGACCGGCACGATGGTGCGGCCCTCGGTCCGGCACATGGTGCCCGGAGGCTCGGAGGGCTACACCCCGGCCATGGACGGCTACCTCCAGATCGGCGACCTTGGCGGCGCGGTGGGCGCCGGCGCCATCTACGCCACGGTGGGCGATCTCCAGACCTGGGTCGAGAACTATGCCAATCCGCGGCTCGGCACGCCCGCGATGGTCAAGGAGATGATGACCTCCTACGTCCTCAAGGACGGGAAGGAGACCGGATACGGGTACGGTCTCTTCGTCGACGAGCAGCGGGGCCTCCGGCGGGTCCACCACGGCGGCGCCGACGTGGCCCACCGCTCGATGCTGGCCTACTACCCGACGATCAACGCCGGGATCACGGTGCAGAGCAACCACGCGGGCTTCAACAGCAACGTCGCCTTCGAGCTGGCCGCCGCGTTCTTCGGCGACGCGATGGAGCCGGAGAAGAAAGAGGCCCCGGCCACGACCGCCTTCGATCCGGCGAGCTACGACCCCAAGAAGTTCGACCAGTTCGTCGGCCGCTACGCCCTCGACGCCAACCCCGACTTCGTCCTGACCTTCACTCGGGAGGGAGACTCCCTCTTCACCCAGGCCACCGGCCAGCCGCGGATCCCGATCGTGCCGCAGTCCGACTCGAGCTTCGCGCTGACGGTGGCGCCCGCTTCCGCGACCTTCCAGAAGGACGCCGACGGCAAGGTGACGGGCCTCGTCATGCGGCAGGGTGGCCAGGAGCTGCACGCCACCCGGCTCGAGGGCGAGAGCAAGGCCTGGAAGCCGACGGCCGCCGATCTCCGCCAGTTCGAGGGACGCTACTTCAGCGAGGAGCTGGAGACCTTCTACGACGTCAGTCTGGAGAGCGATACCCTGGTGGTGCGGCAGCGGCGCCGCGAGGACTCCAAGCTCGCCCCGGGGGAGATGGACCGGTTCGCCGGCGGCGGACTCAACTTCGCCTTCGAGCGGGATCGGAACGGCCAGGTGATCGGGTTCTACGTGGCGAACGGACGGACCCGCGACGTGCGGTTCGAGCGGGTCGGATGGAGGTGACCCGCTAGCCGCGGCGACCGGCAGCCGGCGACGAGCGCAGGATTGTTCAAGCGGTCGTCGGCCCGCCGAGGCGAGCGTATCGACGTCACCCGTCCCGCCCTTTGCTCGGGAGGTCCCGATGCTCGCCACCGCCCTGCTGCTCGTCGGCGTCGCCGGCGGCTTTCCCGACACCATTCGCGTCGAGCTCGGCTCGCCCCTGGTCGATGGCCGCGTCTACCGGCCCCATCGCGCCAGGGTGCGGGTCTGGCGGGAGGGCGCCGACGCGCCGATCCGCGAGTGGATCAACGAGCTCGCCATCGGCGACTCGGCGGGCCGGGCCGTGATGCGCTGGTCCACGCTCGGTCAGTTCGACGCCGACGGCAAACCCGGCTTCGTCCTGCTCCAGACCTACGACCACCGGACCCTCGCGCCGCTCGGCTACTCCCTCACCACTCGCGGCGGCACCGAGGTCCGGCTGGCCATCCGGGGCACTCGCGTCACCGGCACCCGCAAGCTCGGCGCGAGCGCGACGCCCGAGCCCGTCGATCACGAAGTCGAGCGGCTCGGCTTCGTCGCCTCGGCTTCGGACCTGGTCCCGCTCGCCGTCGGGCTCGCCGAGGCCAAGGTGGTGATCGCCCCGGTGTGGGGGCCCAACATGCCCACGGCCGAGAACCGAATCTTCACCGTGCTGCGGCAGGAGCCCTTCGACGTCGAGGGCGAGTCCGTGGTGGCCTGGCGGGTCGAGGAGCGGCGGGAGTCGGACGGCAAGTTGATGGCGACCTGGTTCCTGACCGACCGCTCGCCGTACATGGTGGGCGGCGAGACCTACCCCGCGAGCGGCGGCGTCGAGCGCTATACCGAAGTGGCCCTGCCCTGACCGAACCCGGGCTGGCCCGTGCGGGCGAGCCCTGCCTGCCGGCCCTCGTTGACTGATCCGCGGTAGCTTGCGGCCCTGGCATCGTCGCCGGGGCCGGCTTGCCTCGTCCTGGCCGCAGATTACTTTATGGTGCCAAGTGGATTCGGGCCTCGGGGCTTGTCTCCGCGGGAAGCCCGGACGAGGAGGGATGGTGTCGAGCTGGATCAGGCGAATGCGGGGCGCCCTCGGCATGGGGCTGGTCTGGGCGCTCGGGTGGGCCATCGTCGGCGGCGCGGTGATGGAGGGGATCGTCGATCCCCACGGCAGGATCCTCGACATGTGGCCGCAGACCCTGGCCATTCCCGGCTTCCTGGGCGGGGTGGTCTTTTCTCTCCTGCTTTCGATCGTGGAACGACGCCGCAGCTTCGGCGAGCTGTCGATGCGCCGATTCGTCGCCTGGGGGGCGGTCACCGGCCTCCTGCTCGGCGGCCTGGCGGTCGGGATCGGGGCGGGGAGCGGTCTTGGCCTGGCGCTTCGGGCCGTCGCGATCGTCGCGCCCGTGATCGCGATGAGCGTGCTCTCGGCCTCCGGCTCCCTGGCGCTGGCCCGACTGGCCAGCAAGCGCAGCTCCCTGCCCGCGATCAAGTGACCGGCTCGTCGGCCGAGTTTCTCGAGCTCCAGACCGCGCTCGCCGGCGAATACTCGCTCCAGCGCGAGCTGGGCCGCGGCGGGATGGGGGTGGTCTATCTGGCGCGCGACGTCCAGCTCGACCGCGACGTCGCCATCAAGGTCCTGCCCGACGGGCTCGCGCTCGACCCGACCGCCCGGGAGCGCTTCCTCCGGGAAGCCCGCCTCGCGGCCGGGCTCTCGCACCCCCACATCGTCCCGATCCACCGGGTGAGCGAGGCCGCCGGCTTCGTCTTCTTCGTGATGAGCTACGTCGAGGGGGAGACTCTTGGCGAGCGACTCCGCACCGGCGGTCCGCTCCCGCCCAGCGACGCGACCCGGGTGCTCCGCGAGGTGGCCTGGGCGCTGGCCTACGCGCACGGACGGGGTGTCGTTCACCGGGACGTGAAGCCGGACAACATCCTGCTCGAGGCAGGCACCGGGCGAGCCCTGGTGACCGACTTCGGCATCGCCCACGGCGGTGTCTCCACCGCCTCGAGCGACGAGGGTGGAATCGCCGGCACCGCGCAGTTCATGAGCCCCGAGCAGGCCGGCGGCGAGCCGGTCGACGGTCGGAGCGACCTCTACTCGTTGGGCGTCGTGGGGTACCTCGTATCGAGCGGCCGACTGCCGTTCGAGTCGTCGACCGGGCCCGCGCTGCTCCTCCGCCAGGCCACCGAGGCCCCGCCCGAGGTGGCTCGGGTGGCGCCCGGCCTCCCCGCCGCGCTCGCCGCCGCGATCGACCGCTGTCTGGCGCGCGATCCCGACGAGCGGTTCCCGGACGGCGAGGCGCTGGCTGCCGCGCTCGCCCCGCCGGCCGACGCGAGGCCGGCTTTGCCGCCGACCCTCCGAGCCTGGCTCAGCGCGCGGAACCCGATGCTCGCTCCGTACTTCGCGTGGTCCGGCGTGTTGGGCACCCTGACGCTGGCCAACCTCGTGGCCTGGGTCACCGGCAACCGGCCGGACGGACCCGCCGACATCCTGTTCCTCGCCGCGGTCACGGCGGCGCCGCTCCTCCCCATCCTCGGCTTTCACCTTCATCAGGCGCGCCGGCAGTTTCGGATGGGTCATACCCTCGCCGATCTGCGCGAGGCGCTCGAGGTCGCGCGGCGCGAGCGGGAGGAGACGGACGCGGTGGGCGGTGGCGAGCGGGAGAGCGTCCTGCATCGGATGCTCCGGCTGGCCACGGCCGGTGCGGCCACCTGGCTCGCCGTCACCTTCGCGCTCCTGCTGATGGGTGTGGTGCACGAGCGGGAGCTCGGACCGGCCTTCATCGTGGCCCCGGTGCTCACCGCGCTCTCCCTGGTGGCGATCAGCAACGCGCTCGACGTGCAGTTCGTACCCGCCGCCCTCCGTCGCTGGTGGCAGGGGGGCATCCGTGACCGTCTCTGGAACGGGCGTCTGCGGCGGTGGCTGGCGCGGCTGCTGGGCGCGCCGGAGCGCTCGCGAGTGGAGGGTGCCGGGGCCTTTCGCGCCACGGAGGCGGCCCTCGGCCTGGCGGCGGCGGATCTCTTCGCCGCGCTGCCCGAAGCCTACCGGGAGCAGCTGGCCGAGCTGCCGGCGACGGTCGCGGCGCTGGAGGCGCGGGCCGCCGAGGCGCGCGCGGAGGTCGAGCGGCTCGCCGCGCTGGCTGCCGAGGGGCCGACCGGTCGGGAGACGCTGGCCGCGGCGCGGAAGGCCGCGGCGTCCCGACTCGGCGAGAGCGTGGCCGCGCTCGAGGCCATTCGGCTCGACCTGCTGCGGCTCCACGCGAACGCCGCCGACCTCGCGCCGCTCACCACCCTGATCGACGCGGCCCGCCGGATCGGGGAGGACGCGGGCCGATTGGCGGAGGCTCGGCGCGAGGTGGAGCAGCCGCCGGCCGCCAGGGCATTCACCGGTCACTGACCTACCGTGAGCAGTTGCGGTCGGGGCCCCCGAAGCAGCGTGGTCCCGAGCGCCGGCTCGGCGGCCCTCCGGCCGGTGGCGATCCGTGATCAGCGATCCGCCGCCAGGGACGCCCGCCCGATCGCACGACCCCGTGAGATCACCGCATCGATCGCGTCGTACGCATCGACCGCGGCGAGCGGGTCCTTCGCGAGCAGCAGCAGATTGGCCACCTTGCCGACCTCGATCGTGCCGTAGAGGCTACCGAGCGCGAAGGCTCGGGCCGCGTCGATCGTCGCGGCCGCCAACAGCCGATCGAGCGGCACGCCGCCGGCTGCCAGTCGCTCGAGCTCGAGGAAGCCGTTCAGCCCCGGCGGGTTCGCGTAGGTCGGGCCCGACGGCGTGTCGCTACCGAACACCAGGCGCCCGCCTCGCGCGATCAAGTATCGGGTGACCAGCGCCGCCCCTTCGGCGCCCGCTCGGAGCCCTGCCATGACCGCTCGGTCCGGCGCCCCTCCAGCGATCTCGGCACGATAGCTGTCGCTCGCCCGCGAGCGATACCGCGCGATCGCGCCGGCCGGGACTACCCGACCGAGCCGTGGGTCCGCCAGGAAGGTCGAGTCGAAGAGATCGGCGATCCCTTCGATCACCCGGAGGGTCGGCATGAAGCCGATCCCGCGGGCGAGCACCGAGTCGAGCACGATCCGGATCGACTCGGGCAGGCTGTCCGTCCCGTTCGGCTCCTGGCCATCCCAGTTCCACATCCCATGGACGATCAGGTCGGCCGGCACCGCCGCCGCGAACTGCCATGCGCGGTAGGCGTTCGCGTGCATCGCGAGGACCACGTGGCGGGCCTCGCTCTCCGAGCGAACCCTGCGGATCAGCTCCAGCGGTGGCGTCGGCCAATCGGAGCGGTCACCGAAACCGTCCTCGTAGTAGGTCTTGATGCAGATGCCACCGGCGGCGACCGCGCGGGCCACGGCCGCTTCCGGAGAGTGGTCGACGGTGTCGCTGGGGGCCGGTGCGAGGCGCGGGTCTGCGAGGAAGTTGGGAAACACCCGAGGGGCGAGCGCCGGCGGGAGGAACACTGTTGGATACCCCTGCTCGAGCGGCAGGGACGGGCCGCAGTGATAGAGGTCCGGATGCGCCGGCGCCTCGCCGAAGCGGTCGAAGACCGCGCGATCGACGAGGCCCAGGTCCACCAACGTGGTGAACCCGTGGTACAGGTAGCTACGCGGGAGTTGCCTGAAGTAGTCGGCGACGACTTGCTCGAGCTCGGCCGGCGGCTGCGAGGGAAGGCCCGCGGGCGAGGCGAGGTGGACGTGCCCGTCGATCAGGCCTGGAGTGAGGAAACGGCCCCGGCCGTCGATGACGCTGTCACCGGGTCGCGGTCGCGCGTCCGCGCCAATGGCAACGATTCGATCGCCTTCGATCGCCACCGGAACGGGCGCGCCACGGTCCAACCCCGGTGAGACCACCGTGACCTCGTCGACGACCAGCCGGCGCGTCCGAGCCGTCCCGTCATCGCATCCGGCCACCGCCAGCCCGGCCGCGAGCCACGCAGCGGCGGCGAGTCTCATCGAAGTCGCGTCCATCGCAGGGTTCCCGGATCGAGCCGGATGGAACGGTACTGCGGATCCACAGGGGTCTCAAGTTCCTCGGCGGAGCATTTCCCCGTCCCGCCGAGTCGCCTGGGTAGATTTGCGTGATGGCGCGCCGGCCGCGCCGACCTCGTCTCCTTCCCAACGATGCCGCCCAGGAGAGTGCTCGATGCAGGCTACCCGATCTCGGTTCAGGACACGCATGGCGACCCGGGCCCTCGCGTGGATCGGCCTGGCGACGCCGCTCCTCCCGACGTTGGCCGAGAGTCAGGGGGCCCGCTATCACATTCTCGTCACCAACGACGACGGGATCGGCTCACCGGGGATCCTCCAGCTCGCCCGTGCGTTGGCGGAGGTTGGCGAGGTGCGACTGGTCGCGCCGTGCGGCGAGCAGAGCGGCAGCAGCATGGGAATCGCGCTCCGGGAGCAGCTGGTGCTCGACAGCGTCGAGGTCGCCGGGCTCGGCGTCGGCTATTGCCTCGACACGACGCCGGCGGGCGTCGCGCTGGTGGCGATCAGCGCGCTCGCGCCGGAGGGCGGGTTCGATCTGGTAGTGAGCGGGATCAACCGGGGCGCCAACGTGGGCGAGGTCTCCCACATGTCGGGCACCGTCGGAGCGGCGATGATGGGAGCGCTGCATGGAATTCCCGCCGTCGCCGCGTCGTCCGGAAGCCGCGGCGACGATTTCGGCTACGCCTCGAGGTTCGTCGCTGGGTTCGTGCGGGAGCTCAGGAGTCGGGGGGCCGTGCCCGGCATCGTCTACTCGATCAACGTGCCGCGGGCCACGGAAGCCGAGATCCGGGGCGTCGCGGTGGCCAAGATGGGCGGGATGCAGTACACGTTGGGGTTTACCGAGATCGTGGCCGGGGGGCAGCGCACCTTCCGGCCTCAGATCGGCGCCGCGAAGGAGGCGCCGCCCGAGAGCGACACCCAGGCCTTCCTCGACGACATGGTCACCATCACGCCACTGCGCTTCGATTGGACGGCGTACTCCGTGCTGGACGAATTGAAGGGCTGGAAGCTCAGCCCCCGGGTCGGAGGGAACTGACCGGGGGCTGGGCCCCTATCGCCTCGTCTCCAACAGGTGCCGCGCCACCGCGTCGTAGGCAGGCAGCGAGGTCGGATCCAGATTCGCGTTCGCCGCCAGCGGATGCGACGCGAACCGGGCGATCACCATCTCCGCGGTCGGGTCGACGTAGACGGTCTGGCCGTGGATTCCCCGCGCGGCGTACGCGCCGTGCTCGCCGTGCGAGACCCACCACATGTCGCGGTAGCTCCAACCCGGGAGCAGGTCGTAGCCGGCCAGCGCGAAGTGGTCCCGGTCTCCGCCGCGGCGGATGTCGTCGATCACCGCCTTGGGTACGACCTGCCGCCCGTTCCAGCGGCCTTCCTGCCGCATCATCTCCCCGAAGCGGGCCAGATCGCGGAGCGTCAGGCAGAGACCGGCGCCGGCGAACTCCGCCCCCACGGAGTCCACCAGGAAGTAGCCGTCCTGCTCCATCCCGAGCGCCGACCAGAGCCGCTCCCGCATCAGCTCGGCGAGCGTTGTCCGGGTCACCCGCCGGAGGATCCACCCGAGCGCGTCGGTGTTGACCGTCTTGTAGGCGAACCGCTCACCGTGCGGGCTTCCCTTGCGGAGCGTGGCGAGGAACTCGTAGAACGTGTCGGCGCCGCGGTAGCCGGCCGGCCGGGGCAGGAAGCCGCCCGCGCGGCTGAACTCCCAGACGGGGGAGTCGGGGTCGGTGTAATCCTCGGTGTAGTCGAGGCCGGTGGTCATGTCGAGCAGCTGCCGGACGGTCACGTCGCCGAAGCCGCTCCGGGCCAGCTCGGGCAGGTAGTGCGGCACCGGAGCCTGGTCGTCGAGCGCGCCCTCGTGCACCAGCGTCGCCGCGATCGTGGCGACGAACGACTTGGTCACCGAGAAGGCGATGTGCTGGCGATCCGGGTCGAGCGCACCGAAGTAGCGCTCGTAGACGATCCGTCCGCGGTGGAGGATCACGATCCCGTCGGTGTAGTTCGCGCCGAGCGATTCGGCCCAGCTCATCCGGTCGGACCGCCCGAGCGGTTGGAAGGTGACCGCATCGAGGTCGTCCCGCTCGGCGCGTGGCAGCGGCACCGCGGGGTCGGCGCCGCGCGGCACCGCGACGGTCGCGTGGGTCTGCCGCAGATTGGAGTACGCCCAGCGGGTCTGCGGAAACCGGAAGAAGCTCCCGTCGGCGAAGCGGATCAGCCTCTCGGAAGGCGGCGGGGAGCCGGCCATCCAGCCCATGCGGACCGGATCGCTGGCGGATGCGTCGGGCGTCGTCATCGAGTCTCCGATCTCGGGGTGTGCAGACCGACACGCGGCACCGGCTTCATGCGCCCGCGCTCCGTCCCCATTCCACCACGGCTTCCCAGCGCGGTCTGAGCTCGTCCATCGAGCGATACCTCCCTTCGCCGAGCGGGCGGTCGACCTGGTCGCGGCCGGCCGAGGCCGGGCTCAGGCGGGTCGTGGCATCGGTCATCGGTTCGCGTCACGGGCCGCGAGGAGCGACCCGGGCGGAGTGTACCGTTCCGCGGGGTGTCCGGCAACGGGTCGGGGACCGGCAAGCTGGTATTCTCAGTGGGCGTGAATCGGCCGTCGCTACCGAGGCGCCGGAGTCGCGGTCGTGGAGTCCCGGTATCGGGCCGCGTCGGCGGGCCTGCCTAACGCCGTGTAGGCGGCCGCCAGGTCGGCCCGGGCGTTGCCGATGAAGTTGAGCGCGGGGCTCGCCTGTTTGGAGAGGATCTCGTACCCGGCGAGGCACTCGTCGATCGCGTCCTGGTATCGCCCCTGCCGGAGCAGCGCCCGACCCAGCTTGGTCCGCGCGATCCCGACGTTGCTGTGGCTCGCGTCCAGGGTGGCGAGGAAGGTTGCCAACGCCTCCCGCAGGAACGCCTCGGCGCCGGCGTCGTCTCGCTGTCCCATCCGGACCGAGCCGAGGTTCGAGAGCGCGATCCCGATCAGATAGTGTTTGCCCGGATACGTCTTCCGGTAGATCTCGAGCGCTCGCCTGTAGTACCGCTCCGCCTCGTCGAATCGCTCCCGCCTCAAGGCCACGGTCCCCAGCTCGTTGACCGTGGACGCCACGTTCGGGTGCGCGAGCCCGAACACCCGCTCCCGGACCCGCAGCGCCTCCTCGAGCGAGCCGGCTCCTTCTTCCCAGCGGAGATCGCGGATCAGCGCCCGACCCAGCATGGTGAGCCCGGCCGCGACGACGTGGTGGTCCGCGCCGTACCAGGCGCGATTGATCGTCAGCGCCTCGCGGTAGTAGCGCTCCGCCTCCTTGTATCGGCCCCGCTCGAACTCGGTCGCTCCCAGGTTGACCAGGTCCTCGGCCACGGCCGGATGACCGGATCCGCGTCGTTCGCGATCGACCGCGAGCACCAGGCGGTTGATCGAGTCGGCGACGTCGTAGTCGCCGGCGTAGAAGTGCGAGTTGGCGAGCAGGGCCGCCGTGGACCAGTAATCCGCCGATCCGCTGTCGCGCGCGGCATGGAGCCGGAGCGCCTGGCCCAGCGTCGCGATCGAGGCCGGATAGTCTCCCTTCGCCTCCTGGACGCGGCCCAGGGCCGTGCGCGCCACCGCGTGCGCCACGTGCTGGGAGGGTCGGGAGGTCGAGTCGATGGCAATCGCCTCGCGCACCAGGCGCTCCGCGTCGTCGAGTCGGGCCTGGTCCATCCGGAGCAGGCCTTGCGCGAGCAGCGCGTCCGAGACCTCGGGCGCCGTCGCGCCGAGCCGCGATCGTCGCTCGGTCAGGCTCGCCTCGATCAGACTGTCGGCCCGGTCCAGGCGCCCGAGCTTCTGGTAGATCGTGCCCAACGTGAGCAGCAGGTCCGACCGGGCGCGGGCGTCGCCCAGACTGATCACTTCCTGGAGCCCGCGGTCCACCAGGGTGAGCACCCGCAGCGAATCCGCGGGCGCGACCGTGGGGTCGCCACCTTCGAAAAGGCTCTGGGTGAATCGCTGGACCCGCTCGGCTCGGGCCGCTTCCGCCAGCGCCGTGTCTCGGCTTTCCTGGAGGCGGATGGTGTAGAACGCGACCAGCGCCACCACCACCGCCAGCGTCAGGGTTGCGGCGACGACGGGTGCGGCGTGGCGCCGCACGAACTTGCCGACCCGATAGCGCATCGAGTCGGGACGCGCGGAGAGCGGCTCACCCGCGAGGAGGTGATCGATGTCCTCGATCAGGCCGGTCATGTCGCGATACCGGCGCGTCGGGTCCGGGTGTGTCGCGGTGGCGAGGAGGACGTCGAGGTCGGCGGCGATGCCCCGGCCTACCGGGCTCTTCAGCCGACTCGAGACCGGCGGCGGTCCGGCTTGCACCAGCCGGAGCAGCTGCTCGGCGCTCAGTCCCCGCGCCTCGTAGGGCGGCACTCCGGCGAGCAGCTCCCAGGTGACCACGCCGAGTGCGTAGACGTCCGAATAGGTCCCGACGCCGGCGCGGGAAAGCTGCTCCGGTGCCGCATAAGCCGGCGTCATCATTCCGAGGCCGGTTCGGGTGGGGTCGGGGTCCGCGGTCGCCTCGAGGTGCTTCGCGATGCCGAAGTCGACCACCTTCACCGCGCCGTCTTCGGTGACCAGGACGTTGCTGGGCTTGAGGTCGCGGTGGATCACCGCCCGCTGATGGGCGTGTTGGATCGCCTCGGCCGCCCGGCGCACCAGCCGCAGCGTGTCGGTCGCGGACAACCCGCGCCGGGCGACGTACTCGGTGATCGGCGCCCCCGCGACGTACTCCATCGCCAGCCATGGCGTGCCGTCCGGAAAGCTGTCGGCGTCGTGGAAGCGGGCGATCGCCGGGTGGTCGAGGTGGGCGAGGGTCCGCTGCTCGAGCAGGAACCGCTCCCGCCGAGCCGGTGAGAGCCAGGCGTCGCGGAGGATCTTGATGGCGACCTGGTGGTCGAGGTCGGGTCGGGTGGCGAGGTAGACCACGGCCGAGCCGCCCTCGCCGAGCAGGCGATCGAGCCGGTAGGGTCCGACCTGCCGCGGTGCCGCCGGCGTGGTCCCGATCAGCTCGGCGGCGGCGGCGGCGACGTCGCGATCGAGCGGGTGTCCGCCCTCGTTCGTGGCATCGAGCATGGCGACCAGTCGGGCGGCGAGGCCGGGGTCGCGGTCGCTCACCAGCCGCAGGGTCCGGGCACGATCCTCGGGGGCTTGGGCCAGCAGATCGTCGTACGCATCCGCCAGCTGCTCCCAGCTCGGCTCAGCCGGCACGGCGCAGCTCCGCGGCGAGCCAGGCTCGGGCCACCCGCCAGTCGCGGTTCACCGTGGCGATCGAGACGCCGAGCAACTCGGCCGTCTCGGGCACCGAGAGCCCGGCGAAGTAGCGACTCTCGATCATCTCCGCCTGTCGGGGATACGCCCGGGCCAGCTCGTCGAGGGCGCCGTCCAGTGCCAGCAGCTCGTCGGGTGTCGAGACCGGCGCGTCGATGCTCTCGTCGAACGCGACGATCGAGAGCCCGGCGCCGTGCTTCGTGGTGCGCCGGCGGCGGGCGGCGTCGATCAGCACCTGGCGCATGGCGCGCGCGGCGATCCGTTTGAAGTGCAGCTCGGACTCCGCCGTGACGCCGCGACCGCCCTGGAGCTTGAGCCACACCTCGTGGACCAGGGTGGTCGGGCTCAGGCTGGCGTGCGGCTCCCCCGAGAGGACCGTGGCCGCGAGGCGGCGCAGCTCCTCGTAGGCGAGGCTGTACTGATCGTCGAGTTCTGGTGAGGGCGGCAGTCGGTTGCCTCCGCGGCGAGCGCGGCCGGAGACAGGGAGATACGCTACCCGCGGGAGTCATCGGGCGCAATACGCGTGGGCGCGGGGGGGGCAGGGGCCGGCCCGTTGATGCCACCGGCCGAGCGACCCGCTAGCTTTGACTCCACCTTCCATTCCGGTAGAGCCGCATGCTACGCCCGGCCAGTGTCCTGCTGCTCGGATTCCTGCTGCAGAGCCCCTCCGCGACCAGCGCCGGGGCCCAACAGCTCACCGCCCTCGGGGGCATCGGCAACTCCTTCGGCTGGCTCGGCGCTCAGCTCGAGCGGACCACGAGGAGCGGCCGGATCGGCGGCTTCGTCGGTCTCGGCTACGTCCCCGAGATCGACGACGGCGATCCCAAGGGTCTGGCCCCCGCGGCAGGGGTCCGAGGGTACACGAAGGGGAAGACCCACCGCGGGTTCCTGGAGGCGGCAGTCGCGGTGGTGGCGCTCCAGACGGGAGGCGCGCCCGTTCTGGGAAGCGTCGAGTCGAAGAAGCTCTACGGCCCCACGGTGCAGGCTGGGTACCGGCTGACCACGGGTGGCGGGTTCAGCCTGCTGGTCTCGGGCGGTGTCGGGGTTGCGGTCGGGGCCTCTACGCTGGTCGCCGATTCCTCCCTTCAGCCGGTCCTGGGCCTCGGTCTGGGGTACGCCTGGCGTTAGGCGACGCCGGTCTCACGGCCGGCGCGCGAGGATCTTGAGGGTCCAGATGCTCTCCGGCGGCTTCGCCGCGAAGGTCTGCGGATAGGGAGCGGCGGAGGGGAGCCCGAAGAGCTCGATCGGTTGCCCGTCCGGGCTGCCCGCCGTCGACATCGTGAAGTAGTCGTTCTCCCACTGGGCCATCTCCGCCGGGTCACAGGATCCCTGGACCGAGCTGTGGGTGACGGCGACGCCGGTGTCCTGCGCCTGGAGATAGGCGCCCCGCCCGAACGCTTCCAGCTCCAGCACCACGTCCACCAGCGCGCGACCCTGGATGTTGATGTTGCAGGGGACGAAGCGATCGCCGGGGGGAAGGGTGCGGACCTCGCACACGTTGACGTCGGTG
>JAWKQJ010000057.1:0-31098 GCA_041390205.1 Gemmatimonadales bacterium | reverse complement strand
CGGTGGAACGCATCTCGGGGCCGAGCACCAGATCCACGCCCTGCAGCTTGGTGAAGGGGAACACCGCCTCCTTCACCGCGACGTAGGGATGGACCACGTCCTCCTCGAGCCCGAGCGACTCCAGCGACTCCCCCACCATGATCCGGGCCGCGAGGCTCGCGAGGGGCACGCCCGTGGTCTTGGAGACGTAGGGAATGGTCCGCGAGGCCCGGGGATTGACCTCGATCACGTAGACCCGCCCGCCATGGACCGCGTACTGCACGTTCATCAGCCCCCGGACGCCGAGCTCGAGGGCGAACTGGCGGGTGTGCTCCTTCATCTGGTTGGTCTGATCCTCGGTGATCAGATAGGGCGGCATCACGCAGGCCGAGTCGCCCGAGTGGATCCCGGCCTCCTCGATGTGCTGCATCACCCCGCCGATCACGCAGCGCTCGCCGTCGGCGATCGCGTCGACGTCCACCTCGAAGGCGTCCTGGAGGAACTTGTCGATCAGCACCGGATGCCCCGGAGCCACCCGCACCGCCTGGGCGAAGAGCTCGCGCAGGGTATCCGGATCGTAGACGATGTGCATCGCCCGCCCGCCCAGCACGTAGGAGGGCCGAATCAGCACCGGGTAGCCGATCCGCTCGGCGTGCGCCGTGGCCTCCTCGACCGAGAGGGCGGTCGCGGCATCGGGCTGCTCGACCTTGAGCTGCCGGGCGAGCGCCTCGAAGCGGCCCCGGTCTTCGGCCTCGTCGATCGCGTCGGGACTGGTTCCCAGGATGGTGACGCCGGCGGCCTCGAGCCCCCGCGCCAGCCGCAGCGGCGTCTGGCCGCCGAGCTGGACCACTACGCCGATCGGCTGCTCGACGTGGACGATCTCGATCACGTCCTCCAGGGTGAGCGGCTCGAAGTAGAGCGCGTCCGACATGTCGAAGTCGGTCGAGACGGTCTCCGGATTCGAGTTCACCATCACGGTGCGGTAGCCGGCCTCGCGGAGCGCCATCACCGCCCGGACGCAGCAGTAGTCGAACTCGACTCCCTGCCCGATCCGATTCGGCCCGCTCCCCAGGATGATGACGGTCTTCTCGTCGACCGTCTCGGCCTCGTTCTCCTCGTCGTAGGAGGAGTAGAGGTAGGGCGTCTTCGACGGGAACTCGCCGGCGCAGGTGTCGACGATCTTGTAGGCCGGCCGGACGCCGAGCTCGTGCCGGAGCGCCCGGGCCTCGTCCTCGGAACGCTGGATCAGCTGGCCAAGCTGATGGTCGGAGAAGCCCATCTGCTTCATCCGGCGGATCATCCGGGCGCGGGTCTCGTCGGTCTCGTGCTCGTCCCACTGGGCCGCGAAGGCCCGCTCGGCCGCGATCAGCTCCTCCATCTGCCCGAGGAACCAGGGGTCGATCAGCGAGCGCTCCGCCAGCTCCGCGATCGAGACATCCCGCTCCAGCAGGCGGCGGATCTGGAAGAGGCGCTCGGGCGTCGGAGTCCGGATCGCCGCCAGGATCGCCTCGGTCGAGGTGTCCGTCAGGCGGTCGTCGCCCGGCGTCTCGCCGGTCACCCAGCCGGTCCGGCCGATCTCCAGCCCGCGGAAGCCCTTCTGGAACGCCTCCTTGAACGTGCGGCCGATGGCCATCACCTCGCCGACCGACTTCATCTGGGTGGTGAGGGTCGGATCGGCCGCCGGGAACTTCTCGAAGGCGAAGCGCGGGATCTTCACCACCACGTAGTCGAGCACCGGCTCGAAGCTCGCGGGCGTCGTCTTGGTGATGTCGTTGGGCAGCTCGTCGAGGTGGTAGCCCACGGCCACCCGCGGCAGGTGCCGATCCGTCGGGAACCTGGTGGCCTCGACGCGAGCGCCGAGCTCCGGGAGACCCGCGGATTCATCTCGATCACCAGCTGCTCGCCGGTCTCGGGATGCACTGCGAACTGGATGTTGCAGCCGCCCGCCGCGACGCCGACCTCGCGAATCACCTTGCAGGAGGCGTCCTGCATCTGCTGGTATCGCGATCGGAGAGGGTCATCGCCGGCGCCACGGTGATCGAGTCGCCGGTGGACCCCCATCGGATCGAGGTTCGACGCTCCAGCGAGACGATCACCACGTTGTCGGCGCCGTCCCGCATCACCTCGAGCTCGAACTCCTTCCACCCGATGATGCTCCGCTCGACCAGCACCGAGCCCACGGGCGACGCCTCGAGGCCCCGCCGGAGCATCGCCCGGAACTCTTCCTTGCCAGCGATGCCGCCACCCGTGCCCCCGAGCGTGAACGAGGGCCGGAGGATGGCCGGGTAGCCCGTCCGGCTCGACGGCCGCCATGCCCTCCTCGACCGAGCTCACACCGTCACCCCCGGCGGGGTGGCCAGACCGATCCGCCGCATCGCCTTGGCGAACTCGTCGCGATCCTCGGCGATCCGGATCGCCCGCTCGTTCGCGCCGATCAGCTCGACGTTGTACTTCTGGAGCACCCCGCTCCGATAGAGCTCCATCGCGACGTTCAAGCCGGTCTGGCCACCCATCGTCGGCAGCAGGGCGTCGGGGCGCTCCTTGGCGATGATCTTCTCGACCCACTCCGGCGTCACCGGCTCGATGTAGGTCCGATCCGCCACCTCCGGATCGGTCATGATCGTGGCCGGGTTGGAGTTCACCAGCACCACGCGGTAGCCCTCTTCCTTGAGCGCGCGCGCGGCCTGGGTTCCCGAGTAGTCGAACTCGGCCCCCTGCCCGATGACGATCGGGCCGGAGCCGATGAGGAGAATCGTGCGTAGGTCAGTCCGCTTGGGCATCGAGCAGATCTTTGAGGGTCTGTTCGAAGGGAATGGACGGCGCCCAGCCGGTGTCCCGGCGCAGGCGGGTCGCATCACCCACGAGGTGAAGAATGTCGTTGGGTCGCAACAAGGCGTGGTCCGGCTCGAGGATCACCCGGAGCTCGAGCATCTCCGCCATCTGGCGGACCACGGCTTCCAGCTGCCGCCCCGTCCCCGAGGCGACGTTGTAGACCTCGCCCACCGTGCCGCGCTCGATCAGGGCCCGGTACGCCGACGCCACGTCGCGCGCGTCGAGATAGTCTCGGACGGGCGAGAGGTTCCCGGTCTTGATCACCGGCGCGGCGATCTGCCGCGCCGTCTGGAGCCGGCTCGCGAGCGCGGGGAGCGCGTACTTCTGGCTCTGCCCCGGTCCGGTGTGCGGAAAGGCCCGCGCCACGACCACCGGGAGACCGGTCCGCCTTCCCACCTCGAAGGCCCCGATCTCGGCGCCGAGCTTGCTCGCCGCATACGGCGAGGCGGGCAGCGGAGGGTCGTCCTCGCGAAGCGGGCGGTCCGGGCCGGAGCCGTAGACTTCGCCGGTGGAGACCAGCACCACCCGCGGCGGCGCCCCCGAGTGGGCCCGGGCCAGGGCCTCGAGCAGGCGCACGGTGCCGGCCGCGTTCACGGCCCAGGCGTACCCCGGGTCCTGGCGAGCGTCGACCCCCGAGGCGACCGCCGCCAGGTGGACCACCGCCTGGAGGCCCTTGGTCTTCGCGATCCGGTCGACCGATTCCGACGAGAGGAGATCGAACTCGCTCCAGTCGACCCGGTTGCGAGTCGACTTCGGCAGGTCCCGCGGCGGGCCTCCGCCCACCCGGATCCCGCCGGTCACGTGGTGCCCCTGCTCCACCAGGTCGCTGACCAGCCACCGCCCCACGAAGCCGTCCGCTCCAGTCACCAGCACTTTCATCGCCGGGCCGCCAACCGCTCGAGGTCCGCGTCGACCATCATCCTCACGAGACTGGCGAAGTCGACCGTCGGCTCCCAGCCGAGGACCCGCTTCGCCTTGCTCGGGTCGGCCACCAGGAGATCGACCTCCGCCGGTCGGAGGAAGCTCGGGTCCGTCTTGACGTGCTCCCGGTGGTCGAGCCCCACGTGCGCGAACGCGATCTCCACCAGCTCGCGCACGCTGTGGGTCTCGCCGGTGCCGATCACGTAGTCGTCGGGCTCCGGCTGCTGGAGCATTCGCCACATGGCGTCAACGTAATCTCCGGCATAGCCCCAGTCACGGCGAGCGTCGAGGTTGCCGAGCTTGAGCTCCGTCGCCAGGCCGAGCTTGATGCGGGCCACGGCGTCCGAGACCTTGCGGGTCACGAACTCGATCCCCCGGCGGGGGGACTCGTGGTTGAAGAGGATCCCGCTCACCGCGTAGAGGCCGTACGACTCGCGGTAGTTCACCGTGATCCAGTGGCCGTAGACCTTGGCCACCCCGTAGGGCGAGCGCGGATAGAACGAGGTCCGCTCGCTCTGCGGGGTCTCGACCACCTTGCCGAACATCTCGGACGAGCTGGCCTGATAGAACCTGGCCTTGGGATGGGCCAGCCGGATCGCCTCGAGAATCCGGGTCACGCCGAGCGCCGTGAACTCGCCGGTGAGCACGGGCTGGGTGAACGAGGTCGGCACGAACGACTGCGCCGCGAGGTTGTAGACCTCGTCCGGCTGGTGCTTCCCGATCACCTGGGTGAGCGAGTGCTGGTCGAGCAGGTCGGCGGTGACGATCTCGACCCTGTCGAGCAGGTGGTCGATCCGCTCGTAGCTGTGGTGGCTGGTCCGGCGGACCACCCCCAGCACCTCGTAGCCCTTGGCGAGCAGGTGCTCGGCCAGGTAGGAGCCGTCCTGGCCCGTGACCCCCGTGATCAGCGCTCTGGGCACGCCTTACCGTCCCAGTTGATCGAAATCACGTAGCACCATATATTTGCTGGCTCCCCGGCCCTTTCGTTCGGGCCAGGTGAACCTCTGGATCCTTGGAGATTGGACCTCATGGCTCGCGTTTGCTCGCTTTGCGGAAAGGGCCCGGCCACCGGGAATCACGTCAGCCACGCCAACAACCGGCGTCGGCGGCGCTGGCTGCCCAACCTGCAGACCGTCCGCGTGATGGTCGAGGGTGCCCCGAAGCGGGTCAAGGTCTGCACGCGCTGCATCCGGGATGGCAAGGTAGTCAAAGCAGCCTGACGACGCCGGGCGGCTGATCGAAAAAAGGGGCCTTCGGGTCCCCTTCTTCATTCCAGCCACCGCGGGTTGCTCCGATCACTCGGCGAGCAGCTCGATTCGAGCGGTCTCGGCGCCGTCACCGACGCGATGACCCATCTTGAGGATCCGGGTGTACCCGCCCGGTCGCGACGCGAACCGGGGACCGATCTCGGCGAAGAGCCGGGTCAGCACCTGCCGATCCTGGATCTTCCGCTCCGCCAGCCGGCGGGCGTGGAGGTCGCCGCGGCGGGCGAGAGTGATCAGCCGCTCGGCGAAGGGCCGCAGCTCCTTGGCCTTGGCCGTCGTGGTGACGATCCGCTCGTGCCGGAACAGGCTGGTGGCCAGGTTCCGGAGCAGCGCCTTCCGGTGCTCGGCGGTGCGGGAGAGCTGCCGTCCCTTGCTTCGGTGTCGCATCAGCCCAGGTCCTCCGACCCGTTCCCGCCCGCGCCGCCCGCCTTCACGACCCGGAGCTCGCCCTCGATCTCCTCGAACTGCATCCCGAACCGGAGCCCTTCCTGCTCGAGCAGCTCACCGATCTCGGCGACCGCCTTCTCCCCGACGTTCTTGACGTCGAGCAGCTCCTTCTCGCTGTACTCGACCAGATCGCGGAGGGTCCGGATGTTCGAGTTCTTGAGCGAGTTGAGCGTCCGCACGGTGAGGCCCAGATCGTCGATCAGCCGGCTCAGCCGGAGGCCCAAGCCGCCGACCACGCTGGCGGTCTCCGGCTCCACCTCGCGGGCGGTCGGCACCTCGCCGAAGTCGACGAAGTAGCGGAAGTGCTCCTGCGCGAGGGCGGCCGCGTAGGCGATCGCGTCCTCGGGGGAGATGGTCCCGTTGGTCTCCACCATCACGGCGAGCCGGTCGTAGTCGGTGCGCTGACCGACACGGGTCTCGCTGACGGTGAAGTTGGCGCGGCGGACCGGGTTGTAGATCGCGTCGATCCGGACCACGTCCACCGGGAGCGACCGATCGATCGGCTGCATCTCGGCCTCGACGTACCCGCGACCCTTGTTGATGTAGAGGTCGCAGCTCACGTCCCGATCGTCCTGCACCGTGAAGAGCAGATGATCGGGGTTCACCACCTCGACGTTGGCGTTGGGCTGGATGTCCCGCGCGAAGACGGGGCCCTTGCCCTCGTGGCGGATCCGGAGGATCGCCTCGTCGGTGTCGTGATCGAGCACCAGGGTGAGCGCCTTCAGGCGCTGGATGATCTGGTGCACGTCCTCGAGCACGCCCTGCACGGTCTGGTGCTCGTGGACCACGCCGTCCATCCGGAACGCCCACACGGCCGAGCCGCGGAGCGACGACAAGAGCATCCGGCGGAGGGCGTTGCCCAGCGTATAGCCGAAGCCCCGCTCCAACGGCTGGAGCCGGAACTCGGCGACGTTCGGGTTGTCGTCCCGCTTGGTCGTCTCGACCAGGTGCGGCCGGACCAAGCCAGTCAGATCGATCGCCATGGTACTCCCCTGCTACTTCGAGTAGAGCTCGACGACCAGCTGCTCCTGCGCGGTGGTCGGAATCGCCTCGCGCGTGGGCACCATCGTCATGCGGCCGACGAGCTTCTGATTGTCGACGGACAGCCAGGTCAGCGGGGCGCCGCGGGTGGCCAGCTCCTGCGCCACCTTGACCGGCACCAGCTCGCGACTGCTGGCGGTGACCCGAATCTCCTGGCCCGGCTTGACCTGCACCGAGGGCACGTTGACCCGGCGCCCGTCGATCTCGATGTGGCCGTGACGGATCATCTGCCGGGAGCCCCGGCGGCTGGTCGCGAAGCCCATCCGATAGACGAGATTGTCGAGCCGGGACTCGAGCTTGACGAGCAGGTTGGTGCCGGTGACGCCCGGCATCTTGTTGGCCTGCTCGAAGGTGTTGCGGAACTGGCGCTCGTTGAGGCCGTAGATCCGCTTGACTTTCTGCTTCTCACGCAGCTGCCGGGCGTACTCGGACATCTTGTTGCGGCCGCGGCCGCCCGACATCCCGTGCTGGCCGGGCGCGTAGCCGCGCCGCTCGACCGCGCACTTCTCGGTGAAGCACCGAGTGCCCTTCAAGAACAGCTTCATCCCCTCGCGCCGACAGAGGCGGCACGCCGGTCCGGTATACCGAGCCATGGATCAGACCCGCCGCTTCTTGGGCGGCCGGCACCCATTGTGGGGAATCGGAGTGACGTCCTTGATCGAGGTGACCCGGAGTCCCGCCGAGGCGAGCGCCTGGATCGCGGACTCCCGACCGCTCCCCGAGCCCTGCACCAGCACGTGGATCCGGCGAACCCCCGCGTTGTACGCGTCGCGCCCGACGCCCTCGGCCGCGACGGTCGCGGCAAAGGGCGTCGACTTCTTCGAGCCCTTGAAGCCCGCCTTGCCGGCGGTGCCCCAGGCGATCGCGTTGCCACGGAGGTCCGTGATCGTGACGATCGTGTTGTTGAAGGTGGCCAGGATGTGGGCCACGCCCTCGGACTCGACGACCTTCTTGCCGCGCTTCGCCTTGGGAGCCGGCGCGGACGCCGACGCGGCGGCCGCGGGCGCCGGAGCCGCGGCGGCTTCGGGCGCCGCCGCGGCAGGCGCGGGCTTGGCTTCTTTGGCTTCGGGAGTTTCGGGATTGGTCATGGGTTACTTCTTGGTCGCCTTCTTCTTGCCCGCGATGGCCCGACGGGGGCCCTTCTTGGTGCGGGCGTTGGTGTGGGTGCGCTGGCCTCGCACCGGGAGGCCTCGCCGATGGCGGCCACCGCGATAGGTGCCGATATCCATCAGCCGCTTGATGTTCATCGCGATCTCGGTGCGGAGCGCGCCTTCCACCCGCACGCTGCGCTCGATCATCTGCCGGAGCCGAGCGACTTCGTTGTCGGAGAGATCGCGCACCCGGGTGTCCGGGCTGATGCCCGTGTCGCCCAAGAGCCGCTGGCTGGTCGGGAGACCGATGCCATAGATGTAGGTGAGCGCGATTTCGACCCGCTTCTCTCGCGGGAGATCGACGCCGGCAATACGCGCCATGTTATCCCTGTCGCTGCTTGTGCTTGGGAGTACGCTTGCAGATGACCCGCACCACCCCACGGCGGCGGATCACCCGGCAATACTCACAGATCGGTTTGACGCTCGTTCTGACCTTCATGGGCCCGGATCTCCAAAGACCCCCCGTTTCGGGGGAGCTTGCAAAGCTAGCCCAAGAGCTCGACCGATTCAAGACCCCGAGAACCGTGAACCGACGCCCTGGCAACGCCTTGACCGCCCTGCCCCGGCCCTGAGAAGCGCCGGCTCACCCCGGACCACCGACGCTGCCGCGGCCGGCAGATCGGGACCGGCCCGGTGCCTCTCCACGGATGGGAGGACGACCCTCGCCCGGCGCCTTCCACCGCTTTCCGGGCGCCCGGGCGGGACAGCGGATCACGGCCCCCGGCATCGCGCCGGCCGCCTCTCTTCAAGTGACTCTGTCGCAAGGGGTTGCCACGGGAAGCCGCCGCGGGCGGCTCTAGACGACCCAGACCTCGACCACCTGCCATCCTTCGCCGGTTTTCCGCACACTGAGGAGAATCCGGTGGGTCTCGTGGGTGTCGTCGCCCATTCCCCGCACCCGGAAGCGGCGGCGGAGCTCGATGTAGCCGAGCCCCTCTTCGACGATCGCCGCGCCGAGCACGGTCAGCTCGATCTCGTCGAAGCGGCGGGTGAACGACTCGAGCGCCGCCACCGCCACCTCCCACCGAACCGGTGCCCCGGCCGGCGAGCCGGGCAGGCGGAGCCGGACCGACTCGCCTCCTTCGAGCAGACGCTTGAATCGATGCTCGCGAAAGGCGTCCCGCGCGAGATCGGCCACGGGACCGAGATCGGCATCCTGAGCGGCGGCCGCCGAGAGCGGCCAACCGGTGAGCAGCCCGATGACGACCGCCAGACCGCCGAGCTTCACGCCGCGAGGTCTCCGATCATCCCGGACCAGGCGGCCACCGGGTCGTCGGCGCGGAGCACGGGGCGGCCGACGACCAGGTGGGTCGAGCCGGCGGCCACCGCGGTCTTGACCGTCGCGACCCGGGCCTGATCGCCGCGGTCGTCCGAGGCCGAGCGAATCCCCGGCGTCACCAGCAGGGCGGCGGGACCGAGGGCGGCCCTGAGCGCCGCCACCTCTTCGGGTGAGCTCACCACCCCGTCGGCGCCGGCGCCCACGGCGAGCCTGGCCAGCCGCTCGACTTCCGTCCCGACACCCTCCACCGGCCGCCCCACGATCTTCGACCAGCCCTCGGGATCGTGGGAGGTGAGCACCGTCACCGCGACCACGGAGAGCCCGTCGCCGGCCGCGTCCTTGGCCGCGCGGATCATCGCGGGTCCGCCGAGCGCGTGGACCGTGGCCATCTGAACGCCCAACGCCCGGGCCTGCGAGACCGCCCCGGCCACGGTGTTGGGGATGTCGTGCCACTTGAGATCGAGAAAGACCGAGAGCCCACGCGACTGGAGGCTCTCGACCACGGCGGGTCCCTGAGCAGAGTAGAGGATCGAGCCGACCTTGACCCAGCGCACGTCCGGAAGGCGGTCGAGGAGGCGAAAGGCCTCGTCGGCCGTCCCCACATCGAGCGCCAGCACCAGCTCAGCCATCTTCTCCCCCCAATCGCTTCCGGGCCATCGACGAGGCCGGAGGGCAGCCTCACCCCCCTCGTCGCTCCCACGCCGTCGCGAGCCGCACCGGCAGTCTCGGATCGGCGAGGCCGGCGGTTCCGATCGCCACCAGATTGGCGCCCGCCCGAAGGTAATCGTCCACGTGGGCCAGCGTCCGGATCCCACCGAGGCCGATGATCGGGGTATCCGGAAGCCGCCGGCGGACCCGAGCCGTCGCGAGGAGCCCCACCGGCAGGAGCGCGGGACCGCTCACACCGCCGTTGCCCTGTCCGAGCCTCGGGCGATCCCGCTCGTAGATCATGCCGGGCATGGTGTTGACCACCGAGATCCCGGCCGCGCCGCCCTCGACCGCCGCCGCGGCCAGCCCGGGCAGATCGGCCAGCGCCGGCGAGAGCTTGGCAAAGAGGGGCCGCTCGGTGGCGGTCCCGGCCCGGGCCAGGACGGCTCGCACCGCCTCCGGGTCGGCCCCGAACTCGATTCCGCCGCTCGAGGTGTTGGGACAGGAGAGGTTGATCTCGTACGCCGAGATCGCCGGGGAGGAGTCGAGCCGCTCGATCACGCGGGCGTACTCGTCCTCGACGAAGCCCACCACGTTGACGATCACCCGGGCGCGCTGGAGCCGATCGGCAAGCCAGGGCAGGTCGTGGCGGGCCACCTGGTCGGCCCCCGGATTCGCCAGGCCGACCGAGTTGATCATCCCGCCGGGGAACTCGCCGACCCGGGGCGCCGGGTTCCCGGATCGCGGCTCGAGGGACACCGCCTTGGTGACGATCCCGCCGAGCCGGTCCAGGTCCATGGTGCCGTCGAGCTCGCGGCCGAAGCCCGCGGTACCGGCGGCGAGAAGGATCGGGTTGTCGAATCGGATCCCGAGGATCGTGAGGCCGCTCCGCGGGGCGACGCCGGTCACTCCCGGCCGCTTCCCCGGCTGGCGGTGGCGGTGCCGTCTCCGACGCGCTGCTCGTACTCGAGCAGGTAGGCGACCACCGCGTCCGCGAGCGACGAGGCGAGGTGCCGCTGCGAGCGGGTGGTGGTCATCAGACGGGCGTCTTCGGGGTTGGTGCTGAAGCCGAGCTCGACCAGCACCGCGGGGCGTCTCGCGGTGGTGAGCACCGCGAGCCGGGCCGGCTTCACGCCCCGGTCCGGGCCGGTGTGCACCTCGCCCAGGTGTGACTGGGTCAGCTCGGCGAGCCGGACCGCTTCGCGGAGATGCTCGTTGAGCTGGAGGTCTTTGAGGATGAAGTCGAGCCCGCCTGGCTGACTGCCCGGCTCCTCGAAGCGGACCGCTTCGTTCTCCATCCGGGCCACCCGGGCGGCGTCCTCGGTTCGTGCCGCGTCGAGGTAGTAGGTCTCGTAGCCGCGCGCCTTGGTGTAGCCGGCCCGGCGCGGGAGCGAGTTCACGTGAATGCTCATGAAGAGATCGCAGCGGTCCTGACAGTAGGCGCCGCGATGCATCAGATTGATCAGGGTGTCGGTCTTCCGGGTCATGATGACCGAGACGCCGCGGGAGAGCAGCTCGTCCTTGAGCAGGAGGCCGACCTTGAGGGTCACGTCCTTCTCGCGCACCCCGCGGGGGAAGTGGATCCCGGGGTTGCCGGGGTCGGTGCCGCCGTGCCCCGGATCGATCGCGACGACGTGGCCCTTGCGGAGGCCGTTCGGCAGTCGGTCGCTCTCGACCTTCTTCACCGCGGTGGCGCTGCCCGTGGCCGCGGGCCCGGCGGCCGTGGCGGCCGGCGCAGGCTTGCTCGAGGCGACCGCCCGTCCGGTGAGCTCCACCAGACGGCCCGCGGCTCGGTCGTAGGAGAAACGCTCCGAGAGCTCGCCGGGGAGCACCTGGGTCACGAACTGGATCGGCAGGAACAGGGTGTCCCGCTTGAGGCGGGCGGCGCCGACCAGCGGGCGGGTCTCCTTGCCGACCCGATAGATCGGGGCGCCGAGGAGGAAGCGGAACGACTGGCTGGCGATCTCGATCTCGGCCCACGCGCCGTCGACCCGCTCGCTGCCCTTGAGCGCGCCGATCAGGGTCGGCGCGGGCACCATCGGGCCGATCTCGGGCTCCACCCGCACCGGAACCCGGGTCTCGCCGCGGGCGGTCGACACCACGACCGTCATCGGCGCCACCGGGGTCGGCCCGCGGGTGGCGGCGAGGACCAGCAAAGCGAGGAGACTCACCCGGTTCTCCGGATGACGCGGGCCATTTCGCGGTCCGCGATGCGCCGTTTGATGTCTTCCCGCCGGTCGTGCATCTTCTTGCCCTTCCCGAGCCCCATCAGCACCTTGGCCCGGCCCCTTTTGAAGTACAGCTCGAGCGGCACCAGCGCAAAGCCCTTCTGCTCCGTCGCCCCGATTAGACGCTCCAACTCCCGCCGATGAAGCAACAGCTTCCGGGAGCGGACCGGCTCGTGGTTGTATCGGTTGCCCTGCTCGTACGGGGTGACGTGCATCCCCTCCAACCAGAGCTCCCCGCCGCGGAGGATGCCGAACGCTTCCTTGATCGAGGCCTTGCCTTGTCGGAGGCTCTTCACCTCCGTCCCCGTAAGGACGATTCCGGCCTCCCAACTATCCACAATGTGGTAGTCATGGGTGGCCCGCGGATTCCGTGCCACCGGGATCCGTCCGTCCTCGCTAGAGTCCTTGTTGAGGTGTCGTGCCATAAAGCATTCTCTGGCAGGAAGATAGGAACTCAGGGTCGGCGGTGCAACGGGAAGCATTCCCGACCCCGTTCCGGCTCTGGCCCGGGAACCCACCGCGGAACACGAGAGACGCCATACGCTTGCCTAGGAACCGAGTGCGCCCTAGGTTTGCCGGCGCTCGCCGAAGTGGTGGAATTGGTAGACGCGCTGCGTTCAGGGCGCAGTGGGCGCAAGCCCGTGGGGGTTCGAGTCCCCCCTTCGGCACTCAGTACCGCTTCATCCTCCGATCGATCTCCGTGGCCCAGGCGTCGATTCCGCCACGGAGGCTCCACGCCCGAAACCCGGCACCCTCGAGGAGCCGCTGCGCCTCGAGCGAGCGGACGCCCTTGTGGCAGACGGCGACGACCTGCCGCCGGGTGTCGAGCTCTCCGATCCGCCGGGCAAGCTGCCCGAGCGGAATCAGCCGCGAGCCGTCCAACCGGGCGATCTCCCACTCCCAGGGCTCCCGGACGTCCAGCAGGTCCGGCGGCGCCCCAGCCCCGAGCATCGTGGCCAGCTCGCCGACCGAGACCTCCGCGGCGTCGGGATCGTGCGCCCGGATCCCGCAGAACTCGTCGTAGTCGATCAGCTCCCGAAGCGTGGGCGCGTCGCCGCAGACCGGGCAGGCGGGGTCCCGCGCCACCGCGATCTCGCGCACCCGCGCGCGGAGCGCGTCGTAGAGCAGCAGCCTTCCGACCAGCGGCTCGCCGGCTCCCAGGATCAGCTTGATCGCTTCGGCGGCCATCAGGCTGCCCACCACGCCCGGCAGGACGCCCAGCACGCCCGCCTCGGCGCAATTGGGCACCAGCTCCGGCGGAGGCGGCTCGCGGAAGATGCAGCGGTAGCACGGGCCCCCCGCCCCGCCGAACACCGAGACCTGCCCGTCGAACCTGAGGATCGCGCCGTAGACGTAGGGCTTGCCGAGCAGGACGGAGGCGTCGTTCACGAGGTAGCGGGTCGGGAAGTTGTCGCTCCCGTCCAGCGCGAAGTCGTAGCGGCCGAGGATCTCGAGGGCGTTGGCCGCCTGGAGCCGCGCGGACACGCCCTCGATCGTCACCGCCGGGTTGAGATCGCGGAGTCGCTCGCGGGCCGAGTCGAGCTTCGGGCGGCCGATGGCGGCGGTGCCGTGGAGCACCTGGCGCTGGAGGTTGGTGGCGTCGACCCGGTCGTCCTCGACGATGCCAAGCGTCCCGACGCCGGCCGCGGCGAGGTAGAGCGCCGCCGGGGAGCCCAAACCGCCCGCTCCGACCAGCAGCACCCTCGCGCCTTTGAGGCGCTCCTGCCCTTCGACGCCGACTTCGGCGAGGGTCAGGTGTCTCGCGTAGCGAACCAGCTCTTCCGACGTCAGGGAGGTCATGCTCGGCGCTGGGTGGCGCGCCCGGCGGGCATCAGGCGGAGTGGCCTTCGATCGGAATCAGCTCGGGCTCCGAGTCGCGGAGCAGATCGGCCAGCGCGACGCTCGCGAGGAAGTTGTCGATCCGGAGCTGGAGCGCCTGCCAGACCGGGCGGATCGCGCAGGCCGATCCAGGGGCGCAGCGCTCCTGGTCGACCGGATGCGCGTCGCAATTCATCTCGAAGGTCTGGTGCTCGGACGCCGTCATCACGTCGTGGACCGTGATCTCGGCCGGGTCGCGCGCCAGGAGATAGCCGCCCTTCGCGCCCCGGACGCTCTCGACGATGCCGGCGCGGCGAAGGCGGAGCAGGATCTGCTCCACGTAATCCGCCGGCAGCCGCTCGGTCTCGGCCAGCTCGCGCGCCGCGACCGGGCTTCTCTCGCCGCCGCCGCGCCGGGCCAGGTGGAGCGTGATGATCAGGCTGTACTCGGTCCAGGTGGTGACCCGCATGGGGTCAATATATGGGCACGGCGGAATTCCGACAACGATTGTCGGTGAGCCTCGGAACGCGTTGTCCGGAGGCCGCTTGGAATCCCTATGGGAGGTGCACGGTGAAGAGCGCCAGCCGGGAGTCGTCGACCTTGGCGATCCGCTTGGTCGGGCTTCCGCCCAAGGGGGTCGCGAGCACCACGATCTCGCGACCGACCGGGAGCCCGCAGGCCCTGAAGTAGCCCTGCTGGTTCGTGACGGTCTCGAGCCGCACGGCCTGCTCCGCGATGCTGTTGTCGGTGATGGAGAGCGCCTTGGTGTAGCGGAGGTCGACGCCGATCTCGCCGAGCGGCCGGCCGCTCGCGCTGTCCACCACCCTCCCGATCAGCATTCCACGGTCGAGCCGCGCGGTATCGGCGGGACAGAGCGTCCGCACGGCGCGCTCGAAGAGCGGCACCGCGACCAGCAGCGTGTCGGGCGACTGGTCGAGCAGGCTCGCGCCGCGGAAGAGCGTGTCGATCCCGAAGAGCTCGAGCTTCGGGTCGGTGATCGCTACCAGGTAGGCGCCGCGACCCGTCGCGCGGAGATTGAAGCGGCCGTCGGCGCCCGTGGTGTCGGAGAACCTGCCGTTCTGGATCGAGACCCGCACGCCCGGGAGCCCCACACCGGTCGTCGAGTCGACCACCCGGCCCGGAATCCCGCCGACCCGCTCCGGCTCGAGTCCGCGCCCGTTCACGATCAAGCGCGCTTCGCCGCCGGTCTCCCGGAAGCCGGCGAGGCTGTCGCGATGCCCGGTCTGGAGCCTGACCCGGTAGATCAGCGGCATCCGGATCACCCAGTCGCTCACGATCCAGGCGCCGCTGGCGAGCCGCTCGAGCTCGATCCTGCCACCCACCGAGCTCCCGCCCTCGGGAAGCTCCACGTTGCGATAGCGATACTCGATCCGGCGGAGCTCGGAGGAGGCGACGTCGAGCCAGAGCTCTCCCGCGATGTCCGGCAGCGAGCGGCCCGGCTTCGGCTCGAACGCGAGGCTCACCAGCAGGTTGCCGTCCTCGCGTCGCTCGGGGCCGACCGAGAGGCAGTGGTCCGCGAGGAATTCGTCGGACAGGAGCAGGTCGGCGTCCGGGCCGTGATACCAGACGCCGTCGTCGCGCTCTTCCACGAAGCCGCGCTTGCTCAAGACGGCGGGCTCGAGGGCGTGGAAGGGGCGATCGGTGAAGCCGCGTTGCCGGCTGCTCGTTTCCTCCTTGATCCGGCCCGCGCGGTCGAGCGCCCGCTCGAAGGAGCGCATCTCCACTTCGGGCGGGCGCTCGCGGGTCGCCTGGGTGGAGAGCAGCGCCTTTCTGGCCTCGTCCCAGAGCCGTTCCACGCCCGGCCCCGAGCGCTCGCGACAGGCCCGGGGCCCGCTCGCGACCACCAGCTCCTCGAGCTGCAGCGGTTGGGGCACGAGGGCGACGCGCAGGACGACGCCGCGCTCCGCCTCGACCTCGATCGGAATCCCGCCCTTGCCCTTGAAGCCGATCGCGTCGACCCGGAGCGAGTAGCGCCCGGGCGCGGCGTTGATCCCGAGCCGGCCCCCATCGTCGGCGAGGGCGCGGAGCACCAGGAGCCCGTCGCGCTCGAGACTGATCAGAGCGCCCGGAATCGGCCGCCCGCCGCTTTCGCTGGTGATCTCCAGCCGAACCGATTGCGCGCCCAGTCCGCCGGCCCACGCGTGCAACGCGAGGAGCCCGGCCGCGAGCCGGCTGGTCTTGAGTGAGGTCATCCTCGTCCTCGACCGTGTCGATGGACTGTTGCCGAGACTGATCCAAGCTAGGGCCACGGCCTCACACCGCGATGTCGGCCGGATGACAAAACGATGACGCCAGCCCGGAGCGTCCGCGGTTGGGCGAGGCCGCGCTCCCGGGGTCAGGTTGCCGGGACGGCGAGACCCCGGATCCGCCGGAGCCGCCGGATCGCGACGATCCCGGCCGCCGGTCCGAGAGACAGCACGGGAAAAGCCCAGCGCGGCCCCCACGACGCGGCCATGACGGGCACCAACTGAAGGGTCGCGGTGGTCAGCAGGAAGCCGAGCGAGGTCTGGAGGGTGAGCGCGGTGCCGACCGCGTGAGGCGGCGCGACCTCGGTGACGATGGCGCTGAACTGGGCCGAATCCGCGATCACGGCGACGCCCCAGACCAGCATCAGCGCGAGGACGAGCGCCGTCGGGCCACCGAAGACCAGCGGGCTCGCCAGCGCCGACAGTCCGCTCACCGCGAGCGACCCGAGCACCACGCGCTCGCGACCCCGGAGATCGGCCAGTCGCCCGCCGGCGACGCACCCCACCACGCCGATCGCGATCGAGACGAAGGTGAGCGCGGCGACCGTGCGCGGCGCCGCGCCGCCAGACGACCTGGTGAGGCTCGCGCTCCAGAAGAGCGCCACCGAGGCCCAGAAGGCGTAGAGCTCCCACATGTGGCCGAGATAGCCGGCCGTGGCCAGTCGCATCTCGGGCACCCGGAGCACTTCGCCCACCAGGCGCCAGGAGAAGGGCCGTCTCGGAAAGGCGAGCGGTCCGTCGCGATACCCCACCGCCACCAGGAGCGCGGCCAGCAGGGTGCCGGCCGCGGTGGTGCCGATCACGGCCTCGACGCCCAGCCCGCCGAGCGCCTCGACCAGGTAGGGCGACGCCTTGCCGATGGTGAGCGCGCCGATCACCACGCCGATCGCGAAGCCCCGGCCGTGGCGGAACCAGGTGGCGGCCATCTTCATCGCGGGCGGGTAGACGCCGGCGAGGAAGAGACCCACGAAGAACCGGGTGAGGAGCGCGACCCGATAGCTGGGCCAGACGAGCAGCAGCGCGTTGGCGATCGCCGCGAGCGTGGCGTTCACCGCGAAGAACCGCCGGCTCGGCACCAGATCGGGAAGATTGAGCACGGCGGCGGCGAGGGTACCGACCACGAAGCCGAGCTGGACGATCGAGGTGAGCCAACCGACCTGCCCGGGGGTGAGACTCCAGAGCCGGCTCAGCTCGCCCGCCAGCGCGCCGCCCGCGAGCCAGCCCCCCATGCCGAGGAGCTCGGCCAGCGCCAGCAGGCCGAGCATCCGGAGCGCCTTGGGTGAGTCGGCGGAGACCTAACTCTCCTCGCCCGGCACGCCGGGCTCGGTCATCCGGCGGAGGTCGAGGACCTGCCCCAGCTCCTCTTCCGAGAGGATCCCCTTCTCCTCCACCAGCTCGCGCACGGTGAGCCCCCGGGCCAGCGCCTCCTTGGCGAGCTGGGCCGCGTCGGCGTAGCCGATCCTGGGCGCGAGCGCCGTCACCAGCGCGGGGCTCCGCTCCAGCCAGTGGGCGCACTGCGCCTGGTCGGCCTCGAGCCCCCGGATCGAGCGCTGGTCGAAGGTCCGGGTGGCCGACGTCAGGATCGTCTGCATGAAGACGATGTCGTGCGCGATGACCGGCATCATCACGTTGAGCTCGAGCTGGCCCGCCTCCGAGGCGAGCGCCACGGTGGTATCGAGCCCGATCACCTGGTAGCAGACCTGATTGACCATCTCGGCGATCGACGGGTTGACCTTCCCCGGCATGATGCTCGAGCCCGGCTGCACCGCGGGGAGCACGATCTCGGCGATCCCGGTGCGCGGGCCCGAGGCCAGCAGACGGACGTCGTTGGCGATCTTGTTGAGGTCGAGCGCGTAGGCCCGGAGGGCGCCGCTCATGCTGGCCACGTCGCCCATCGACTGCATCAGCTGGATCCGGTCCTGGGCCAGCTCGAGGTCGAGTCCGGTGATGGTCCGCAGGTGCTCCACCATCAGCGCCGGATAGGAGGGCTCGGCGTTGAGCCCGGTGCCCACCGCCGTGCCGCCGATGTTCAGCGGCCGGAGCCACTTCGCGGTGTCGGCCAGCTTGTGGCGATGGCGGGCGACGGTCCGGCCGTAGGCCATCAGCTCCTGGCCGAGCCGAATCGGCGTGGCGTCCTGCAGATGGGTGCGGCCCGACTTGACCACGCCATCGTACTCGCGGCCCTTCGCGAGGAACGCTTCGGCCAGCCCCTCCATCGCGTCGAGCAGCGCCGGCAGCGTGGCCAGGACGGCGAGCCGGATCGCCGTCGGGATCACGTCGTTGGTGCTCTGCGCCATGTTGACGTGATCATTGGGATGGATCGGCGCGTAGCCGCCGCGCGGGAAGCCGAGCAGCTCGTTGGCCCGGTTCGCGAGCACCTCGTTACAGTTCATGTGGTGCGAGGTGCCGGCGCCCGCCTGATAGACGTCGACGACGAACTGGTCGCGATGCCGGCCACCGAGCACCTCGTCGGCGGCCGCGACGATGGCGTCGGCCAGCTCGGGCGCGAGCCGGCCCGTGCCCTTGTGGGTGAGCGCGGCGGCTTTCTTGATCCAGATCACCGCGTCGACGAACGCGGGCAGCGGCCGGAGGCCGGAGATCGGGAAGTTCTCGATCGCCCGGAGGGTCTGGATCCCGTAGAGCGCGGAGTCGGGAACCTGCTTCTCGCCAAGGGGATCGCGTTCGGTGCGGAAGCTCATGGGTAGCGCGCCGGACGCCGCGCGGGCGGCGTCGAAGCCAGAGAATGGAGGGAGTGGATGACGAACGGCATCGGAGTGATCGGCGCGGCCCGCTTCGGACCCGAGAAGATGACCAAGGTCGACCTGGCCCGTGGCGACCAGCTGTTCGCCGGGCTCAACTGCTTCGAGCCAGGCCAGTCGCAAGCGGTCCACAGCCACCGCGGCGCAGACAAATTCTATCTGCTGCTCTCGGGAAAGGCGAGGATGCAGGTGGGCGAGGACGCGTTCGTCGCCTCGGCGGGGGAGCTGGTCTGGGCGCCGGCGGACGTCCCCCACGGGGTGCTCGAGGCGCTCGAGCGCACGGTGATGCTGGTCGCGCTCTCGCCGCCGCCGGCGTGAGCGCGGCGCTCAGCCGCGAAACTGCCCGGTCAGAAACGGGTTGGTCCGGCGCTCCTGGCCGACCGTGGTCGGCGGCCCGTGGCCGGAGAACACCCTGGTCTCGTCCGGCAGCGTGAGCAGCTGCTCGCGGATGCTGGAGATCAGGGTGTCGAAGTCGCCGCCCGGCAGATCGGTCCGCCCGATCGAGCCCTGGAAGAGCACGTCGCCCGCCAGGACGTAGCCGTCCCCCACCAGGCAGACGCTGCCCGGCGAATGGCCCGGCGCGAAGCGCACCTCGAGCTGCTCCTCGCCGAGGCTCAGCCGGTCGCCGTGGGCAAGCTCGTGATCGGGCGGCGGCAGCGGGTCGACTTGAAAGCCGAAGGCGCGGGCCTGCGACGGCATGGCGTCGTAGAGCACCCGATCCGCGGGATGGAGGTAGATCGGCGCGCCGGTCGCCTCCTTGATGGCGCCGACCCCGAAGACGTGGTCGATGTGGGCGTGGGTGAGCCAGATCGCCTCGATCTCGAGCTGCTCGGATTCGATCCGGGCCAGGAAGGTGTCGGATTCCTCACCCGGATCGACGATCACCGCCCGCCGTCCGTCGGCCGCCACGAGCAGATAGCAGTTCTGCGCGAAGCCGCCGTTCGGGATCATGATCACCTTGGCCATCGACGCTCAGGCCGCGCCCACGTTGGCGCGCCGCTCCGTCAGGTACTTCTCGACCGCGATCGCGGCGGTGGTGGCGTCGCCCACGGCGGTGGTGACCTGGCGGGTGAGCTGGACCCGGAGATCGCCGGCGGCGAAGAGACCGGGAATCGAGGTCATCATCCGGTCGTCGGTGATCAGGTAGCCGCTCGGGTCGTGCTTGACGTGCTCCTTGACGAGCCCCGAGTTCGGGGTGAAGCCGATGAAGACGAAGCACCCCGTCGCCGCGAGGGTCGAGGCCTCGCCGGTGACCGTGTCCTCGAGGGCCAGCTCCTTCAGGCCCATCGGGTCGCCCTTCATCTCGAGCACCCGCTTGTTCCAGATCATCTCGATCTTGGGGTTCGCGAAGAGCCGCTCCTGGAGGAGCTTCGACGCCCGGAGCTCGTCGCGCCGGTGGATCACGTAGACCTTGCTGGCGTAGCGGGTCAGGTAGTCGGCTTCCTCGACCGCCGCGTCGCCGCCGCCCACCACGGCGATGGTCTCGCCCTTGAAGAACGCGCCGTCGCACACCGCGCAGTAGGAGACGCCCTTGCCCGCGTACTCCACCTCGCCCGGGACGCCGAGCTTGGTGGGCGTGCCGCCGGCCGTGAGGATCACCGCGGGGGCGCGGTATTCCGCGCCCGAGCTGGTGGTCACCCGAAAGCTGCCGTCGCTCTCGTGGTGGATGCCCTCGACGTTCTCCTGCTTGATCACGGCCCCGAACCCCTGGGCGTGCTCGGTCATCC
This sequence comes from Gemmatimonadales bacterium, assembly GCA_041390205.1. Lineage (GTDB taxonomy): Bacteria > Gemmatimonadota > Gemmatimonadetes > Gemmatimonadales > GWC2-71-9 > SHZU01. The sequence continues at coordinate 10,736 of JAWKQJ010000057.1, read as the reverse complement.
GGGTCGCGAGCTCCGGTCCCAGAATGCTCGCGAAGCCGGGATAGTCCTCGATCTTCTCGGTATTGAGCAGCTCGCCGCCCGGGATACCGCGCTCGAGCACCACGGTGTCGAGCATCCCGCGCCCCGCGTAGAGCGCGGCGCAGAGCCCGGCCGGACCGGCGCCGACGATGATCACCTCGCTCGAATGTGATTCCACGGCCTTCCCCCTTCGCGCGTCGTGCGACCGCGCAATGATAGCGTCCTGATCAACCCGTCGGCACCGGTCCGAGTTCCAGCAGGCCGAGCGCTCCATGGCAGGACGAGATCGTGGCCACGACGACGGCCACCAGCCCCGATTCCCGCGCGGCCCGCTCCACCAGCCGCGCGGCGGCCCGCGCCTCGGCCGCGTCGAACATCCCCACCCCGAAGGCCCGGTGCCGGGTCACGAAGGTCGCCGCGCCGGCCACCGAGCGACTCCGCCCCAGGCCGCGGGCGTACGCGGCCACCAGGTCGCCCATCTCCCAGGTTCGCGGCCCGCGGGTGACCGGACAAATCGCCGGCTCCACGCAATGGGTCGGGCAGAGCCAATCCGCGTAGGAGAGATAGCGGGTTCCGTCGGGCCCCACCCGGTCGTACGGCGTCCCGGCCGGCTCGGTCGCCGGCGCGAGCCGGGGCTCGCGCTCGGGCCAGGTCCGTGCGGCGAGCGCGGCCAGCCAGTCGGCCATCAGGTGCGGCATCAGCGGCGACGGCACGATCGCGTCGTCCGGGCCGGCCTCGGGCGGCCGGGCGGCGAGAAAGTCGGAGACGAAGCCGCTCCACTCGGCGGTGACCAGCTCCACCCCGTCGCCGATCAGCCCCTCGCGAACCGCCTGGCAGTTGGGATCACGATCGACGACCAGCACCCGCCCCAGCTCGACCCCGCCCCGCTCCCGCGCCTTGGCGAGCTGGCCGGCGTAGAAGCTCCCGTAGCATCCCCCGCCGATGATCGCGACGTCGCGGAAGGACGTGGCGGGGCTCATCCTCCCCGCCGGCTCCCGATCAGCTGCTGGAGGGCGCGGCCCCAGGCCAGCGGGATCCGGACGTCCCCCAGCTTGCCGTGCTTGGGACCGGCCGCGTCGCCGCCATGCCAGTCGCTCCCGCCGGTGGGCAGCAGTCCGTGCGCCTTGGCCGCCGCCGCCAGCTCGCGACGCATCGTCTCGGTGTGGCGCGGGTGGATCACCTCCAGCCCGTCGACGCCGCTCCGGGCCAGGTCGCCCGCGAGCCCCACGCCTCGTCCCGCGAGATGGGCCGCCGAGCTGACCCCGCCCACCCGGCGAACCAGGTCGGTGATCTCCTCCAGCTCAGGCAGCGTCTTGGGCACGAAGCAGGGCCGGCCGCGCCCCAGGAAACGGTCGAAGGCTTCGTCGATGGTCCGCACGACTCCGCGCGCGATCAGCGCCCGGGCCACGTGAGGGCGGCCGATCGGGGCCCCGGCCGCCTGCCGCTCGAGGTCCTCCAGGGTCACCTCGACGCCGAGCCGGGCCAGCCGCTCGAGCATCGCCCGACCGCGCTCGGCCCGGGCGCCGCGAGCCCGTCCGAGCACGGCACCGAACTCGGCCTCGCCCGGCGGGACCCCGTAGACCAGCAGGTGGAGCTCGCCCTGGGGCCCCCGCACCGAGAGCTCGCAGCCGGAGAGGATCTCGACGCCGACGGCCGCGCCGGCGTCGCTGGCTTCGGCGTAGCCGGCCAGTGTGTCGTGGTCGGTCAGCGCGAGCAGGGCGAGCCCGACGTCCGCCGCGCGGCGGACGATCTCGTCGGGCCCGAGCGCCCCGTCGGATGCGGTCGAGTGGAGGTGGAGGTCGGCCGCCGGGTCGCTCAGGACCGGTAGCCCAGCTCGGGAGTGGTCCAGGAAGGCTGCGATCGCCGCAGCAGGTCCCAGAGCTCCGCGTCGGAAAGCGTGGCGAGCGACGCCTCCCGACTCTTGGTGGCGAGCGGCGAGTAGCGCGCCACCCGCTGCTCGCGCTCGTCGCCGTCTTCCCGGGTGAACAGGACGGAGAACTCGTCCTTGTTGTATTGCGTGTGCCGGCCCGTGCTGGTCACCGACCAGCGCTCGTCACCGCGTTCCAGAATCCGTTTCGGCATGCTCAGGCCTTCCTTCAGGACGCGTCGTCGGGATAGGCGTGGAGGGTTCGCTTGACGTCCGCCAGGAAGCGGTCCGCGTCGGCGCCGTCGACGATCCGATGGTCGAACGACATCGAGAGGTAGCCCAGCGTGCGGACGCCGAGCCCGTCGGTGCCGTCCGGCAGGGTCACCACGGCCGGCCGCTTCTCGATCGAGCCGACGGCGAGGATGGCCGCCTGCGGCTGGTTGATGATCGGGAGCCCGACCACCGTGCCGAAGCCGCCCGGGTTGGTGATGGTGAAGGTCCCTTTCTGCACCTCGTCGGGGCTCAGCTTCTTGTCCCGGGCGCGGCCCGCGAGATCCTGGATGGCGCGCGCCATGCCGAGCAGCGCGAGCTCGTCCGCGCGACGGATCACCGGCACGATCAGCCCCCAGTCGAGCGCCACCGCGATGCCCAGGTTGATCTCGTGCCGGAAGATGGTGCTCTCGCCCATCACCGCCGCGTTGAGCGACGGATGCTTGCGGAGGTTGTCCGCCACCGCCTTCGCGATGAAGGCGAGGTAGGTCAGGTTGACCCCGCGCGAGGCGAACTCGGCCTTCTTCCTGGCCCGGATGCCGACGATCCTGGTGTAGTCGATCTCGATCAGACTCTGGACGTGCGGCGAGACCCGCCGCGACATGATCATGTGATCGGCGGTCAGCTTCCGGATCCGCGACCAGCTCTCGATCCGATCGCCCTCCCAGGGCTCGACCACCGGACCCGGGATCACCGCCACGCCGCCGGCCGGCTGCGCGGGCGCGCCCGCCGCCGGGGCGGGAGCCGGGGCCGACGGCGCCCGCTCCATGAACGCCAGCACGTCGTTCTTGGTGACCCGGCCGGCCATCCCGGTGCCCGGTATCGCGCCGAGGTCGAGCCCGTGCTCGGCGACCATGCGCCGGACCAACGGCGTCGAGCGCCGCTTGAGCCGCTCTTCGGCCGTCTCGACCGCGCTGGCCGCTGCCGGGGCCGGAGCGGCGGGCGCCGGAGCCGGAGCGGGCGGCGGGGCCGCGGCCCGGCTCGGCGGCGGTGGAGGCGGCGGCGGACTGGCCGGAGCCGGCGCTTCCGCCGCGGGCGGACTGGCCGCCGGTGCGCTCGCCGCGGCGGCGGCGTCGGTCTCGAGCCGGGCCACGACGGTCTGCACCGGCACGGTCTCGCCCTCCTTCACCAGCACCTCGGCCAGCACCCCGGCGGTCGGCGCGGGGATCTCCGCGTCGACCTTGTCGGTGGAGATCTCGAAGATCGGCTCGTCACGCTTGACGGTGTCGCCGACCTGCTTGAGCCACCTCGAGAGGGTTCCTTCCGCGATGGACTCGCCCATCTGCGGCATGACGACGTCGATCCGACCCATTCCTCGCTCCGTCTCTCAGTAGGCCGCCAGCCAGCGGCAAGCCTTCACGATGTCCTCGGTCTGTGGCAGGACCCAGTCTTCCAGCGGCGGCGCGTACGGCAAGGGAACGTCGTGCGCGCAGACCCGCCGGACCGGGGCGTCCAGCCATTCGAAACACTGCTCGTTGATCCGGGCGGTGATCTCGGCCGCCAACCCGCCCGTCCGGGTGTCCTCGTGCACCAGGAGCACCCGATTGGTCTTCTTGACGCTGGCCACGATCGCGGCGTCGTCGAGCGGCGCCAGCGTCCGCAGGTCGATCACCTCGACCGCGAGCCCGTCTTCCCGCTCCAGCCGCTCGGCGGCCTCCACGGCCTTGTGGACCATGGCCGAGTAGGTCACCACCGACAAGTCTCCACCTTCCCGAGCCAGCCGGGCCGACCCGATCGGCGTCAGCACCTCCTCGGCGGGGTCGAGCGTCTCCTTGATCCGCCGGTAGAGGTACTTGTGCTCGAAGTAGAGCACCGGATCATCGTCACGGATCGCGGCTTTGATCAAGCCCTTGGCGTCCCGGGCCGTGGCCGGGGCCACGATCTTGAGCCCGGGGGTGTGGAGGTAGGCCGCTTCGGGGTTCTGGGAGTGGAACGGCCCGCCCCTGACGAAGCCCCCGGAGGGACCGCGGATCACCATCGGGGTCGAGAGATCGGCCCGGTACCTCGCCGTGGCGACGTAGTTGGTCAGGATGCTGTAGGCGCAGGACAGGAAGTCGATGAACTGCATCTCGCAGACGGGGCGGAAGCCCATGTGGGCGGCGCCCGCGGCCGCGCCGACGATGGCGGTCTCCGCGATCGGCGTGTCGATCACCCGCCCGGCGCCGAAGCGGTCGAGCAGGCCCTCGGTGACCTTGAAGGCGCCCCCGTAGCTCCCGATGTCCTCGCCCAGCAGCAGGACGGTTTCGTCGCGCGCGAGCTCCTCGGCGAGGCCCGCGCGGATGGCCTCGAGATAGGTGGTCTCGCTCATGGAAGGAGGCGGTACCACTCGATCGGCGCCGAGGCCGGGTCGGCCAGCACGCCGGAGAGCGCGGTGCTCGGATCCGGCAGCGGCTCGTTCTCGCAGACGGCGAGCGCGTCGTCGATCTCGAGCCCGACCTTGGCGTCGATCGCCTCCAGCTCGTCCGGCGCCGCCCAGCCCGACTCGAGCAGCCGGCGCACGTAGCGATCGATCGGATCGCGCGCCTCCCAGGCCTCGAGCTCGTCCTTCGGGACGTAGTGCTGATTGTCGCCTGCGTACCTTCCGCCGATAGGGTGAGCAGCCTCGATCAGGGTGACGCCACCGCCCTCCTCGCCCGCTCCACCGCCGCGCGGGTGACCTGGTAGACCGCGATCACGTCGTTGCCGTCGGCCTGCACCCCCTCGATCCCGTAGCCCGCCGCCTTGTCCACGAGGAAACGGACGGCGGTCTGCTTGGCGAGCGGGGTCGAGTAGGCGTAGCCGTTGTTCTCGACCACCACCACCAGCGGCAACCGCTGCACCGCGGCGAAGTTGAGGCCTTCGTGGAAGGCCCCGGTACTGGTGGCGCCGTCGCCGACGTAGACCAGTCCCACCCGAGGCTCCTTCCGAAGCTTGAAGGAGAGGGTATCCCGCACATCACCGGGATCATGTCGCCCAGGTGCGAGATCAACCTCCAGGCCGTCGAGATCGTTGAAGTGGATGTTGAGCTCGCGCCCCCGGGTCGGGCTCTCGGCCTTGGCCATGTACTGCCGGAGCACCTCGAGCGGGGCCGCGCCCTGCACCAGCATCGAGCCCAGGTTCCGGATCAGCGGCGAGAGGATGTCGCCCCGCCCGGTCCAGGGCAAAAGGCGCTTCCTGACCGCGTCGGCCTCCTGCCCGAGCGAGCGGAACAGGCCGCCGATCACCTTGGTCTGCCGATAGAGATTAACGCTTCTCCGAAGCGACCGGGTGAGCTGCATCCAGTAGTAGAGCTCCTGCAGCTGGCCCGGCTGAGCCCGGCTGGAAGGGGCGCGGCGGACCGGTCCGGGTGAGAGCGGTCATCGACTCAGTAGGCCCCTCGGAGCTGTGACTGGCCTGGCCAGGGTGTGGACCGTGCCGAGAAACCGCTTGGCGAGCCCGTCGAGCTCGCTCTCGCCGGGCTGGTTGGTCTCGACGGTCACCAGCGTGTAGTGCCCGCCCTCCGCCTGGGCCGTCACCGACGCGGTGCCCAGGGTGCCACTCCAGGCGCGGCGCCGGGCGCCCTCCTCGGTCGGCTGGAGCCGCGCGCCGAAGTACGCCGCCGCCCGGGCGATCACCGCGTCGGGCGAGACGGACGTGCGATGGAAATACTTCATGGGCTACTCCCGATCGTATTCGTAGTACTCGACGCCGAGGTGGTGATCTGCCTTCGCCCATCAGCCAGCGCAGGGTGTTCTTGAGCTTGGTCTGCTGGATGAAGAGGTCGTGCTCGGAGGAGGCCCGGCGCCACCTGCGGGCTCTTGAAGTAGAACGAGAGCCACTCCTGCACGCCGGACATCCCCGCCCGCTGGGCGAGGTCGAAGAAGAGCGCGAGGTCGAGCACCAGCGGCGCGGCCAGGATCGAGTCGCGGCAGAGGAAGTCGACCTTGATCTGCATCGGGTAGCCGGAGCCACCCGAAGATGTCGATGTTGTCCCAGCCCTCTTTGTTGTCGCCGCGGGGCGGATAGTAGCTGATCCGGACCTTGTGATAGAGGCTGCCGTAGAGCTCGGATAGAGCTTGGGCTGGAGGATGTACTCCAGCACGCTGAGCTTCGACTCCTCCTTGTCTTGAAGCTCTCCGGATCGTCGAGCACCTCGCCGTCCCGGTTGCCGATGATGTTGGTCGAGTACCTGTGCCGGCCACGCCGAGCATCCGCGCCTTGAACATCGGCGAGAGCACGGTCTTGATCATCAACTGGCCGGTCTTGAAGTCCTGCTGCTGATCGCCACGCCCGGTCGTGGGCCAGTTGCTCCAGCGACCGGCATGTCGCAGGTCAGGTTCGGCGCGCCGTTGGCGAAGGGGACGCCCTCCATCAGGCTGCGTAGGCGTAGAGCATCGAGGGCGCGATGCTCGGATCGTTGGCCTCCATCGCCTTCTCGAAGGCCGCGAGGCGCTGATGCGCCGGGCCCGGCGTGATGAAGATCTCGGTCGAGGCGCACCAGACCACGACCATCCGGCTCACTCCGTGCTTGGCCTTGAAGTCCCGGAGATCCTGCCGGAGCTGCTCGGCCAGGTCCTTCTTGTTCTTGCCTTGCTTGACGTTGGTGCCCTGGAGCCGCTTGACGTACTGCTGATCGAACACGGCCGGCAGCGGCTTGATGCTCTTCAGGAAGTCCGCGATCGGCTCGACATGCTCGTGCCGATCGAGGACGCCGCACTTCAGGCAGGAGTCGTAGCCGTCGTCCGGAATCGGATCCCAGGCGCCGAAGACCAGGTCGTCCAGGTTGGCCAGCGGGACGAAGTCCTTGATCAGCGGGGACCGGGCGTCGGTCCGCTTGCCGAGCCGGATGGTGGCCATCTGGGTGAGGGCGCCGATCGGCGCGCCGCGTCCGCGCCGCGCGTTCTCGACACCCGCGATGAAGGTCGAGGCCACGGCCCCGAGTCCGACGCACAAGACGCCGAGCTTGCCCTCCGCCGGCGCGATCTGACGAGCTGTTCCAGCCACGATGTTCCTCGGTGTGAGTTCCGGCGCGCTAGGCGCCGTCGGTGATTCGATAGACGTAGACGAACCGCTGTACGACCGTGATCGACGAGAGAATCGCCAGCAGCCCGACGATCACCTGCAGGACGACCCCGTTCGGTCCCGCCCCGACGAAGAGCGACGGCACCCCGATGCCGATCAGCCGCTCCGCGCGCTGGACGATGCCGACCTTGCAGTCGAGCCCGAGCCCCTCGGCCCGCGCCCGCGCGTACGACACCAGCAGACTGCTCAAGACCGCCACCATGCAGGCCACCGCGGCGAGCAGCCGATACTCGATCCCGGGCGCGGTCAGGAAGAAGACGGCGATCCCGATGAAGGTGGCGCCGTCGCCGACCCGATCGAGGGTCGAGTCGTAGAAGGCGCCGAACTTCGAAACCAGCCCGCCCCGCCGCGCGACCTGCCCGTCCAGGGTGTCCACCCCGCCGCTGAGCAGCAGGAGCGCGCCCCCCGTCCGCACCCAGCCCGCCCCGTACGCCACCGCGGACGCCACCACGATCAGCACGCCGAGGGTGGTGATCGCGTTGGGCCGGACACCGCGGGCCAGGAGCCAGCCGACGAGCGGATCGGTGGCCCGGAAGAAGACCCGCTCAACCGACTTGGTGACGAGCTTCACTCGAGTCGCACCGCGCTGGACAGATTGGCCGAAGACCTAGAAAGACAACAAGTTACAGCCCGCAAAAATAGCCTCCTCACTCACGCCGAGCAACCGAGCCCCCGGAAACGAGGGCGGCATGGACCCTGGACGCGGGCAAGATCGTCGGGCGCTGTGCCCCACCTGTGACCCGGGCGGCTATTCCGGGTAGAGCAGATACCCCGCGCGTCGCTCCCGGAAGCGCTCGAGCGGCGCTCGCCACCGCGCGAAGATCGAATCGGCGCTCTGGCCCGCCTCGACCGCGAGCCGGAGCTCGGACCCGCCCGCCAGCCGATCGAACTGAGCGGGCACGAAGCCGATCTCGGTCGGGTGCCGCTCCCGGACGGCGGCCAGGAGCCGCACCGCCGCCTCCGTCGGATCGTACCGGGCCCGGTCGGTCACCACGAAGCGGATCCCGGCCACCTCCGTGTCGGGCCACTTGCCGTCGTCCGGCCGCTCTGGCCGGAAGCGGACCGCCTCGAACCGCATCCCGGGCACGGGCGTCCGGGCCAGGCTGGCGAGGACTCCCGCGGTGTCGAGCCACGGCGCGCCCACCTGATGGAAGGGATGGGTCGTGCCCCGCCCCACCGACAGCGCCGTGCCTTCGAACAGGCAGCTGCCCGGATAGTGGAAGAGACCGTCGAGATCGGTCAGGTTGCGACTCGGCGCCAGAAACGGGAGGCCCGTGGCGACCTGGTCCTGATGCCGCCGCCACCCGGCCGCGGGGATCACCACCAGGTCGCTCCCGATCCCGAGCTCGTCGTTGCCCAGACGGCCAAGCTCACCTAACGTCATGCCATGACGCATCGGAACGGCCAGCGGGCCGACGAACGAGCGGTGGGCGGGGTCCAGCACGTTGCCCTGCACCAGGGTGCCGCCGATCGGATCGGGCCGGTCGAGCACCATGACCTGGATCCCGCGCGGCGTCGCCGACTTCATCACTTCGAGCAGGGTGGACAGGTAGGTGAAGTAACGAGCGCCGACGTCGGGAAGATCGACCACCAGCAGGTCGATCCCGCGGAGCATCGAGTCGGTCGGGGCGTAAGTCTTGCCGTAGAGGCTGTAGATCGGGAGCCCCGTCGCGCTGTCGACGCTCGACGCGACGTGCTCCCCCGGCGCGGCGGAGCCGCGGAACCCGTGCTCCGGGCTGAGCAGGGCCGCCACCTCGATGCCGGCCGCGCGAAGCAGCTCGACGCCGTGCCGCCCTTGGCGATCGATCGCCGCCTGGTTGGCCACCAACCCGACCCGGTGGCCGCGCAGCAGGTGCACGCTGTCGCTGACCGCGACCTCGAGACCGGGTCGGACCACGGGCGGCGCGTCGGGCTGTGGAACACAGGTCGCCAACGCCAGGAGGGGCGCCAGTCGCGCATGCTTCACCGTCTCGCTCCCTTCGTGCTCGCCGCGCTGGCGGCTGGATCGGCTTCGGCTCAGACGACGCCCGGCCGGCGGCCCGCCGTGGCCGACCTCACCGTCGAGCGGCAGGCCGCCCAGCTGATCATGCCGTGGCTGGCCGGCGGCTACAGCGCCGAGGACGGGAACGGGCTCGATCAGGCCTTCGGGTGGCTCGACTCGCTCGAGGTCGGGGGCATCGTGGTCTCGATCGGCTCACCGCTCGATCTGGCCGCGAAGATCAACGTCCTCCAGCAGCGCTCCCGACTGCCGCTCCTGATCGCCGCCGACCTCGAGGGCGGCTCCGCGTTCCGCTTCGTCGGCGGGACGCCGTTCCCGACCAATATGGGGGTGGCCGCGACCGGCCGGGAGCAGGACGCCTTCGCGATGGGACGGATCACGGGGCTCGAAGGCCGCGCCGTGGGAGTCCACCTGGTCTTCGCGCCGGTGGCCGACGTCAACAACAACCCGGACAACCCGATCATCAACACCCGCTCCTTCGGCGCCGATCCGGCCCGGGTGGCGGTGCTGGTGGGCGCCACGGTGCGGGGGATCCAGTCCACCGGCATGGTCGCCACGGTCAAGCACTTCCCCGGCCACGGCGACACCGACGTCGACTCGCACACCGCCCTCCCGATCGTGCGACAGCGCTGGCCTGAGCTCGCCGCCCGCGAGCTCCTCCCCTTCCGGATGGCGGTGGACGCCGGGGTCGGGGCCGTGATGTCGGCGCACATCGCGTTGCCCGAGATCGAGCGGGACAGCAGCATCCCGTCGACGCTCTCGCGGCGGATCATGAGCGGAGTGCTCCGTGACTCTCTCGGCTTCGACGGCCTGGCCGTCACCGACGCACTCGACATGGGCGCGCTGGTCAGTCGCTTCGGCGCCGGCGAGCTGGCCGTCCGCGCGCTCGAGGCAGGCGCCGACATCCTGCTGATGCCGACCGACCCGCGGGCCGCGATCGCCGCGGTGGCCGCCGCGGTGCGGAGTGGCCGCGTCTCCGAGGCGAGGCTGGCCCAGTCGGTCGAGCGGGTGCTCGCCCTCAAGGACCGCTTCGGGCTCTTCCAGCACCGCACCGTCTCGCTCGGCCGGGTGGCGAGGGTCGTCGGAGCCAGGGCGAGTCTCGATTCGGCCCGCGCGGTCACCGAGCGCTCGCTGGTCCTGGTGCGGGACACCAGCGGCGCGATCGACGCCCTCCGGCGCGGCCCCGGTCGAGTGGCCGTGGTGACCTTCGCCGAGGCGGGCGACGGCGGCTTCGGATCGACCCTGGTCACCGAGCTCCGCGCGCGCGGGCACCAGATCGCGGGCGTGCATCGGCTGATCCCCGCCAGCGGGCCGGCCAGCTACGATTCGGCCCGCGCGGTTCTCGCCCGCGCGCCCGTCGCGCACTTCGCCGTCTCGGCCCGCACCGTCACCGCGCGGGGCTCGATCAGTCTTCCCGACGCGATGGCCGAGCTGGTCGCCGGAGCCGAGCGGCGCGGCTCGGCGATCCTGACCTCGTTCGGGACGCCCGACCTGCTGCGGCAGCTTCCCGACCTGTCCTCGCTGCTGCTGGCGTGGACCGCG
>JAWKQJ010000056.1:0-31261 GCA_041390205.1 Gemmatimonadales bacterium | reverse complement strand
CCGCCCGATACGAGAAGGGCGCCTGATGAAGTCCTTCTCGTTCCGGCTCGAGCGACTGCTCCGGCTCCGAACCGACCAGGAGCGCCAGCAGGCCCGCCGGCTCGGCGAGGCCACGCAGGAGGAGACCCGGCTCGACCAGGAGATCCGCGACCAGGAATCGCACCTCGAGCGGATCGGCGACCAGCTGAGCTCCCAGCCTGGAGAGCGGAGCAGCGCCGGTTGGCTCCGGACGCTCGCGCTCACGGCCGAGGCGGCCGCCGACCAGCTCGCGGGCGCGGAGGCGTCGCGGGAAGAGGCGCGGCGTCGCGTGAGCGAGGAGCGCGCCAGGCTCGCCGAGCGCGCGACCGAGCGTAAGGCGATCGAGCGGCTGCGCGAGCTCCGCTCCGACGAGTGGAGCGAGGCGTTGCGCCGTCACGAGCAGAAGACGACCGACGAAGTCGCCGGACGCCGCCATCGCGAGGGAGGTGACGGGTGAAGCAGACCCTCCTGCTCGTCGTCGTGGCGTTCGTGATGTCCATCGCCGGCGCCACCTGGATCAGCGCCTTCGTGGCGCCCCCGCCTCCGCCGCCGGTTCCGCCGCCGGCCGCGGAGACCGTCGTCGCCACCCCGGCGCCGCCCGCGGTGCCGGTCGACGATTCCGTGGCGCCGGCCGTCGATTCCACCGGGGCGGACAGCGCCGCGCAGGCTGCGCCGGTCCCGGAGGTCCCGAAGCCGACCGGTGATCCGGTCCGCGACAAGGCGGTCGCCAAGATCCTCGCCTCGATGAAGGCGAAGGCGGCGGCCGAGATCCTGGCCGAGCTGTCCGATCGCGAGGTGGAGCGCCTGCTCAGACAGCTCAACGCCAAGCAGGTGGCGGAGCTGCTGGTGGCGATTCCGAACGAGCGCGCCGCGCGCCTCAGCCGGCGTCTGATGATGCCCATTCCCGATGACTCGGGAGGAACCCCGTGACCCTTCCCATCCTGCCTTTTTTCGGTGGCGGCGACGCGCTCGCGTCGTCGGGATCGCCGAGCGCTGGGGCCGAGACTTCGGCCGGCTTGGCGTTCGGCGTGCTGCTGAGCGCGGCCGGCGCGGCGCCCGTCGAGCAACGGGCCCCCGTTCCGGAACCTTCGCTGGAGCTGCTGCTCGATGGCGAGTGGACGCTCGACGAGCAGGCCGGCGGCGAAGGCCCTGGCCAGCCAGCTGGCGGCGAGGGTGACGCCGCGGCGTCGGCCTCGGGCGACGTGCTCGTGCTGGAAAAGGACCTGAGTGATTGGCTGATCGGCCGAGCGGGTGGTCGATCCGTCGGCCGGGGCGGCATGGGCCGGCCGCCGGGGCTCGAGAACGAGTCCGGTCGGGTCGGTCTCGAGCTCGACGGAGTCGGGCCGGAGGCGGCTGCCGAGCGGAACGCGACGGTTTTCGGCGTGGATACGGCTTCCCGCGCCGCGTCCTCGCTCTGGCAGGGGGTGCCCAAGGAGTCGAATGGGGCCGACCGGAGAACGGTCGAGTCGGTCGAGCCGGAGCCGGCCATCGAGTCCCCGGGGAGCATCGACGCGGAAACCGCGTCTCGCGAGTTCCGCGCGCTCAGCGCGTTGATCGAGGTCGCGGGCTTCGTCTTCCCAATCGGCTCCGAGCCGACAACCAGCCCGGCCGCCGTCTCGGGCGAAGAGGCTGGCCCGACCAGGCCGCCGCTCCCCGGCGCGCCCAGCCAGGGCACGGGCGGCGACCCCGCATCGAACCAGTCCGGTCGACTCGCGGCCGCGCCCGTAGAGGGGACGGGCCTCGCCGAGGAGGTGGAGACCCGTTCCTGGCGGCTCGAGTCGGCGGAGCAGGCGAAGCCCGCCGAGGAGCCGGGAGAAGCGGTGCTCCGAAAGCACGCCGCCCGAATCGAGCCATCGATCCCGACCGAGGCGCGCGCCGACGCGCGCGGACCGGTCGCCGACCCGCGCGGGGCCGGCGAGGCCGGCTCGGCGCCTGCCGAGCGGCTGGCGCGCCGCGTGGTCTTCGAGCGCGGGACCGAGACGACCCCTGACGGACAGGCGCTCACCGAGGCGGCGGAATCCCGAGCGACGATCGGCCGCGCCGGCGGTGGGGAGCGCGGCGGATCGACCGACGGCGGGCAAGGGAACGGCGAGCGGGAGGTCGCGTCGAAGCGGAAGGAGTCGGTAACGGGCTGACTGGCTCGCTGGCCTCGAGGACCTTCGACGTCCCCGGCCGGCGCGCGGGTCGAGACGGCGGGAATGGGGCAGAAGCCCGTCCTCGATTCGACCCAGCCCGCGCGAACGGGCGACGGGCCGACCGGAGACTCGGTGGCTACCGCCCGGACCTTCGAGCCCCGGCCCGCGCCGCGCGCCGACCGGGTGACGGTCGACCTCGCCGACGATCTCGGCGACATCGGCCGACTCCGGCTCTCGGTGCACGGCCCCTCGCTCCGCGCCACCATCGTGCCGGCGACTCGTGAGGTTGGCGGGCAGCTCGAATCCGGGATGCGCGAGCTGACCAGGACGTTGGCCGAGCGCGGCTTCAGCGACGCCCGGGTGACGGTGCAGCGATCGACCCCGACCGACCCGACGCCGGCGGCGCACCCGACCGGTCGCGAGGTCCTGGTCGCGGCGCGCGCCGCCGAGAGCGGGGCCGGCTACGGCGCCGGCGGCGACCGGGGACAAGCGGAGCCGGATCGTCGGGAGCCAGAGCAGCATCACCAGGAGCGGGCCGGCGGTCAGCGCCGGGATCGCTCGCAGCAGGAGCGTCATCAACGCGGGAGGAACTCGTGACCTTTCCCTTGGCCGGCCTCGGAGCGGGCTCGGCGACGACCGATCCCAGTCGTCGCAACGAGCTCGGCCGGGACCAATTCCTGAGTCTGTTGGTGGCGCAGCTGCGCCATCAGGACCCCTTGAGCCCGCTCGAGCCCGACGCCTTCGCGGCGCAGCTCGCGCAGTTCTCGTCGGTCGAGCAGCTCAGCAAGCTGAATGAGGCCTTCGATGCCCAACGCGCCCAGCAGGCCAAGCAGGGGTTGCTCGATCAGACGGCGCTCGGCGCCTCGCTGATCGGCAAGCGGGTGCTCGCGGAGGGGAACCAGATCGAGATCGCGAGCGGCGGCTCCGTCACGCTGCCGGTGAACGTGGCGGGGGTCGGCGGCAGCGCCACGGTCCGGTTCGTCGATGGTGCCGGACGGGTCGTCGCCACCAACGTGGTCGGCGCCGTCGGGGGAGGGCAGCAGACCCTCAAGGTGGATCCCGGTCTCCCCGCGGGATCATATCGCTATGACGTCGAAGTGCTGGACGCCGGCGGCCGGCCCGTTGGCGTGACGCCGTACATCGACGGGGTGGTGGACGCCATCCTGTTCGACAACGGCTCGGTCACGCTCCGGATGGGGTCGATCCGCGTCCCGCTCGAGAATCTCACGGAAATCCAGTCCTGACCTCAAGGAGAATTCGTCCCCATGATGCGTGCGCTCTTCGCCGGCGTGTCCGGCCTTCGGAACCACCAGGTCCGAATGGATGTTATCGGCAACAACATCGCCAACGTGAACACGGTGGCGTTCAAGTCTTCGCGGGTGACCTTCGCGGAGTCGTTCAATCAGCTGCTGCAGGGTGCCACCCGCCCGCCGGCCAACTCCGGCGGCCGGAACCCCGTCCAGATCGGGAACGGGATGAACATCACCAGCATCGACATGAAGTTCACCCAGGGCACCATCCAGGGCACCGGGGTCAAGACGGACGTCGCCATCAGCGGTGACAGCTTCTTCGTGCTGAAGGGCAACTCGAAGAGCCTCTACACCCGGGCGGGCAACTTCCAGTTCGACGCCAACGGCCGCCTGGTCTCGCCGAGCAACGGCTTCATCGTCCAGGGCATCAATGCCGACTCGCTGGGCAACTTCTCCTCGTCCTCGGTGGTGACGGACATCGACCTGACGCTCAACCTCAAGTCGCCCGCCCGGGCCACCTCCGAGCTGGCGCTCGCGGGCAACCTCGACGTCAACCAGCGGATCATCCAGACCTCGCCCACGGTGCAGTCCGAGCCGCACCAGATGTCGATCACGGTCTACGACACCGTCGGCCAGGCCCACAACCTGGTGCTCCAGTTCGACCAGGTCTTCACCGGCACCCCGCCGGTGCCGGACAACACCTGGACCTTCGGGATCACGAGCCAGACGGCCACCGTCGAGGCGATCGACAACGCCGCCTCGCCGGGCACGGGCGCGATCGACACCAATCAGGGTCTGGTGACCTTCAACGCCAACGGTCAGATGGTCGACTTCTCGAACGGGCTGACCGACCTGTCCGCCGAGCCGGTCCGGATCCGGGTCACGCCGAACTCGGGCGGCACCCCGTTCGACATCGATCTCGATCCCGGCAACGTGAACGACATCAACGGCCTCTCCCAGTTCGCCAACCCGTCCAACGCGGTCTTCACCGCGCAGGACGGCTACACCAGCGGCGATCTCCAGGACATCTCGATCGATTCCTCGGGGGTGATCACCGGCTTCTACACCAACGGCGTGAACCGGCCGGTGGCGCAGCTCTCCCTGGCCTCGTTCAACAACCCGACGGGCATGATCCGCCGGGGCGACAACATGTACGAGCCGTCGGTCAACTCGGGCGTCGCGGTGCTCGGCTTCGCCGGAGCCAGCGACACCTCCACGATCACGGCGTCGGCGCTGGAGCAGTCCAACGTCGATCTCTCGGAGCAGTTCACCGACATGATCACGGCCCAGCGGGGCTTCCAGGCCTCCGCGAGGCTGATCACCGTGTCGGACGAGATGCTCACCGAGCTGGTCAACCTGAAGCGGTAAGCCTGAATCGCCCGGGGACGGGGATGCCGCCTGGCATCCCCGGCTTCCGGTCGAGAAGACGACCGCCGGCAACAATCGCCGCGGGCTCGTCGGAAGTTCCTTCCCACCGCGCCCGATCGAGGGTGCAGCTCCGCTCCGGAGCGAATCTCCGAACCGCAGCAATGACAACGGGTTGCGCGCTAGCCTCCGGGCCGGGGCGACCGGCCGGCGATTGGTACGTCGGTTGCCTTCCTCACGGCGGCAGTACCCGACGCACCGTCCGTTCATTTCCTCCGGCAAGGTGGACATGGCTGAAGAAGAGACGCCAGGAACCGAGGCGGCGGCCGAGGCCGCGCCCGAGAAGAAGGCCAAGGGCTCCAACAAGCTGGTCCTCCCGCTGATCGTGGCCCTGGCCACCGTGGGCGGCGGCGTGGTGGGTCTCAAGGTCGTGGGCCCGATGTTCGTGGCGAAGCGGGTCGCGGCGGAGCACGTGAGCGAGGGGCTCGAGCCCGCCGAGGGCGAGGGCCACGGCGAGACCGGCGCGAAGGGCCCGATGTTCAAGGTCGACAATCTGATCGTCAATCCGGCCGGGTCGCAGGGCACCCGGTTCCTGATGGTGTCGGTGGCGGTGGAGACCCCGGACGCCCACACCGAGGAGCAGCTCCGGCGGCAGGAGCCCCGGATCCGCGACGTGATCATCTCGATGCTCGAGCGCCAGACGATGGAGAGTCTGAGCGAGATCGGGATCCGGGACTCGATCAAGGTCCGCCTGTCCGACACGCTCGCCGTGATCACCGGGGGGCCCCGGCTTCGCGTCTTCCTCCCGCAGTTCGTCATCCAGTAACACCCGGACGACGGCGATGGCACTCTCGGACGCGAGCGGCGAAGGCCCGGCGCGGCGGCTCAGCCAGCGGGAGATCGACAAGCTCCTCGGCGCCACCAGCGCGACGGGCGACGGTCCCGCGGCCACACCCTACAACTTCATGCGGCCCCCGCGGATCCCGAAGGACCGCCGGCTCTCGCTCGAGGCCGTGCTGGGCCGGGCCTCGATCGCGCTGCAGGGCCTCTTCACCACCCGGCTCCGGATGCCCACGGACGTGAGCGCCACGGTCGAGCAGTCGACCTTCGGGGAGTTTCTGCTCTCCCTCACCAATCCGTGCGCGGCGTTCGTCTTCGAGCTGGGTCCCAAGGTGGGCGGCCAGGCCGCCCTCGACCTGGAGCTCGATCTCTCCTACCTGATGGTCGATCGGATCTTCGGCGGTCCCGGCGAGCCGCTGCAGCTCGGCCGACCGCTCACCATGCTGGAGCGGAGCGCGGTGCGCTCGTTCGCCCAGAAGATCATGGTCGTGATTCGCGACGCCTGGGAGAACCAGCTCCAGCTCGATCCCGAGATCGTCGGCTTCGAGTCGACGCCCGACATGCTGCGGATCGTCAACCGCGAGGACAACGTCCTGGTCACCCGGTTCGACGTCCGGGTCGGGACCTTCAGCGGGATGATGAGCTTCTGCCTGCCGTGGCTCGCGCTGGAGCCCTTCCTCGCCGAGAAGGGCGTCCGGGCGATGGCCTCGGCCGGGCCCGAAGACCGCGCCGTGGTCGAGCAGGTGGTCCGGCGGGCGCGACTCGAGGTCGCGGCCCGGTTCCCGGCCATCCGGCTCTCCGGCCGCGACGTCGCCGCGCTCAAGGTCGGCCAGATCATCCGCACCACCCAGCCCATCGACGCGCCGGTCGAGCTCCACGTCAACGGCCGCTGTCGCTATCAGGGCGTGCTCGGGCAACACCGCGGCACGCTCAGCCTTCGCATCACCGAGCCCGTCGATCGACGGGCCGGGAGCGCCCGCAGCAAACGAGGGAGGATTCAGTGAGCCAGGAGCCCGGGACGGGCGGGAAGGAACCGGAAGGCCGCGGAGCCGCCACGGCGGCCCCGATCGACGCGCTGCTCGACATGTCGCTGCCGGTGTCGATCGAGTTCGGCCGGGCCTCGATGACCGTGCAGGAGGTCCTCGCCCTCGGCAAGGGCTCGCTGATCCCGCTCGAGCGGATGGTCGGCGAGCCGGTCGACGTCTTCGTGAGCGACCGCAAGCTCGCCGAGGGCGAGGTCGTGGTCATCGGGGAGCACTTCGGGGTTCGGATCACCCGGCTGCTCGCGGACGCCGATCCGGTCGGGCCCGCCGCGTGACACCGGACCTGATCGGGCTCGTCGCCGCCTTCGCGATCACCGGCGGGCTGCTCCTCCTCGCGCTTCGGCTGCTCAAGCGGATCCACGGGGGCTACCGGGGCGGGTCGCGTCTGCCGTTCGAGATCGTACAGCGGCACGGGCTCGGTCCGAAGCAATCGCTCTCGGTGGTCCGGATCGGCTCGCGGGTGCTGGTGCTCGGAATGAGCGATCACGGCTCCCGCCTGCTGACCGAGCTGAAGGGCGAGGACCGCGCGACGGTGCTCGAGGCCCGGACGCCGCCCAAGCCGGAGCCCGGCCGCTCGCGTGACCCGGAGCTCCGCCGGTTGCTCTCCCGCCTCACGCTGGCGCTGGTGTTGACCGCGGCGCCGAGCGTGTTGGCCGCGCAGGCGGACTCGGGCCGGGTCGCCCGGATCTCGCCGCCGACCGCTCCCGCGCCCGCCGCCCGGCCCCGTCAGGCGACCACGCCCGCGAACGCTCCGACCGTGAAGGCGCCCGAGGCGCCCGGGGTCGAGGTGAAGATCGGCCGCGGCTCGGAGCGGCTCGAGCTGTCCGGCACCGTCGGGCTGGTGGTCTTCCTGGGAGCGCTCACGCTGCTCCCGGCGGTGGTGCTGCTGATGACCAGCTTCACCCGGATCCTGGTGGTGCTCCACTTCCTCCGCTCGGCGCTCGGCACCCAGGGCAGTCCGCCCGGCCAGCTGCTGGTGGCGATCGCCGTCCTGCTCACCGGGGTGGTGATGCAGCCGGTGCTCGAGGAGGCCAACCGGACCGCGCTCCAACCGTACCTCGACGGACAGGTGACCCAGGCCGACGCCTACCAGCTCGGCCTTGCCCCGTTTCGGCGCTTCATGCTCGCCAACGTGCGCGAGCGCGACCTCGCGACGTTCACCGAGCTCTCGGGCGTGGCGGACGTCGCGTCGCTCGACGAGGTGCCGACCATGACGGTCGTGACCGCCTTCGTGATGAGCGAGCTCCAGTCCGCCTTCTGGATGGGGTTCGTGATCTTCCTGCCCTTCGTGGTGGTCGACCTGATCGTGGCCACGTCGCTGATGAGCCTGGGCATGTTCATGGTGCCGCCGGTGATGATCTCGCTCCCGTTCAAGCTCCTCCTCTTCGTGCTCGCGGATGGCTGGTCGCTGGTCGGCCAGAACCTGGTCGCGAGCTTCCAGCGGTGACCCGATGAGCGCCGCGTTCGCGATCGACCTGATCCGCCGGGCGGTGATGCTCACCCTCCTGGTGTCCGCACCGCTCCTGGTCACGGCCGTGGTGGTCGGCCTGCTGGTGACGCTGCTCCAGGCGGTGACCCAGCTCCAGGAGCAGACCCTCACCTTCCTCCCCAAGGTCGCGACCATGGCGCTGGTGCTGCTCCTGGTCCTGCCCTGGATGATCGGCAAGCTGGTGGAGTTCCTCAGCCAGGCGCTCCGCTCCTTCCCGCTGGTGGGGGCCTGATGGGCGATCTCGGTGCCGCGTTCACTCCGAGCGGCTGGCCCGCGTTCGTGCTGATCTCCGCCCGGCTCACCGGGATGGTGATGGTGGCGCCGTTCTTCTCGATGTTCGGCATCCCGCGGACCGTGCGGGGCGGCATCGTGGTGGTGCTGGCGCTGACGCTGCTGCCCGCGGCCCCGCATCCGGCCTTTCCGGAGCGCGCGCTCGACATTCCCGTGCCGCTGATGACCGAGCTGGTGATCGGGCTGGGTATCGGGATGCCTGTGGCCGCGGTGATCCAGCACGCGCTGGTGCCTGCGGCCGAAGTGGTCTCGCCCGTGACCGGTCTCTCGCTGGGCCAGCTGTTCACCGCCTGATCGAGAACGGCGGACCGGCCGTGGCGCAGCTCTACGGGTTCCTCGGCCTGTCGGTGTTCATCGGCTTCGGCGGACACCTCGCGCTTGTCGAAGGCCTCGGCCGCAGCCTGACCACGGTGCCCCCGGGCTGTTGCTGGCGCTCGACCGCGGCGCCGGAGGAGACCCTCCGCTGGTGGGCTCGCTGTTCGAGCACGCGGAACCAGATCGCCGCGCCGGTCAGCGTGGCGGTGACGGCACCAACCTGGCGATGGCGATCCTGAGCCGCGCCGTGCCGCAGCTCAACGCGATGGCGATGTCGTTCGCCGTCTCGATCGCGCTCGCCCTGGTCCTCTTCGGCGCCGCGCTCCCGACCGCGGCCCGGGTGATCGGCCGGTGGGTCGGTGAGATCCCGGTCGGCGTCGACGACGTCGTCGGCTCGCTCGCGCGGCCGGTGAGGTGACATGGCCGACCAACAGGACAACACCGAGACTCGGACCGAGGATCCGACACCCCGCCGGCGCCAGAAGGCGCGGGAGGAGGGCCGGATCGCGCGGAGCACGGAGCTCACGGCGGCCGCGATGCTGCTCTCCGGCACCGCGCTCCTCGCGACCGTCGCCGGCAGCGCGATGGGGCGGCATCTGCTCGGGCTCTTCCAGGAGAGCCCGGGCTGGCTCGCGGTGGAGCAGCCGAGTCTGGTGGGGGTGGTCACCCTGATGCGGGGGCTGATCACCCGCACCGTGCTGGCGATGACGCCGCTGGGCGTCGGGCTGGTGATCCTGGTGATCGGCGTCGGCCTGGTCCAGTCCCGCGGGGTCTACACCTGGAAGCCGGTGACCCCGCAGCTCAATCGAATCAGCCCGCTCGCGGGCTTCAAGCGGATCCTCGGCGCCGAAGCCGCGATCAACCTGGTGAAGTCGATCCTCAAGCTGGTGGTGCTGGGATTGGTCACCTGGAGCGTGCTGAGCGCGCAGTGGCCCAAGTACGTCAACCTGGCGGACTCGCCCGCGAGCTACGTGGTCGACGCGCTGGAGAGCTCGGTGGTCCGGCTGGCGCTGACGGTGGGCCTCGCGTTCCTCGCGATCGGCCTGCTCGACTACGCGTTGCAGCTCTTCCGGGTCGAGCAGGGCCTCAAGATGTCGCGCCACGAAGTGCTCCGGGAGCACAAGGAGCAGGAAGGCGACCCGCAGATCAAGGCGCGGATCCGCCAGATCGCGAGACAGCGGGCCCGACGCCGGATGTTGACCGACGTGGCCACGGCGGACGTGGTGATCGCCAACCCGACCCACGTCGCCGTCGCGCTCAAGTACGACCTGGCCCTTTCTGGCGCGCCGATGGTGCTGGCCAAGGGCGAGCGGAAGTTGGCCGAGAAGATCAAGCAGATCGCCAGGAACGCCGGGGTGCCGATCGTGGAGAACCGACCCCTCGCGCGGGCCCTGCTGGCCGCCTGCACTGTGGGCTCGCCGATTCCGCCCGCCTTCTACATCGCGGTGGCCGAGATCCTGGCCTACGTCTACAAGATTCGGCGCAGGTTGCCCTCGGCGCTGGCGGCCGCGACCGGCGTGGGAGCTGAGCGATGACCGCGCCCCAGGCCCTCGGCGGGCCCGCACCGGTGGTCGCCTCGCGACCCGAGATGCCGGCGAGCGAGCACCCGCCCACCAAGCGGCTCGAGACCGGCACGGGAGCGGGACCCTCGCGGATCCGGCGGCTGGGCGCGGCGAGCGCGGAGACCTATCTCGCGATCGGCGTCGTCACCATCGTCGCGCTCTTGATCGTGCCGCTCCCGCCCGTGATGCTGGACGCCCTGCTGGCGTTGAGCATCGGGCTCTCGATCCTGGTGCTTCTGGTCGCGATCTCCTCCAACGAGCCGCTCGACTTCAGCGTCTTTCCGAGCCTGCTCCTGCTGGTGACCCTGCTGCGGCTCGGCCTCAACGTGAGCAGCACCCGGCTGATCCTGAGCACCGGCCACGCGGGCCGGGTGATCGAGTCGTTCGGGAACTTCGTGATCGGCGGCAACTACGTCGTCGGTCTGGTGATCTTCCTGATCCTGGTGGCGATCAACTTCATGGTCATCACCAAGGGCGCCGGCCGGATCGCCGAGGTGGCGGCCCGGTTCACCCTGGACGCGATGCCCGGCCGGCAGATGAGCATCGACGCCGACCTGAGCGCCGGGCTGATCGACGAGACCGAGGCCAAGGCCCGGCGCGAGGAGATCAGCCGCCACGCCGACTTCTTCGGCGCGATGGACGGCGCGGCGAAGTTCGTCCGCGGCGACGCGGCCGCCGGTCTGGTGATCACCGCGATCAATCTGGTCGGCGGCTTCGTGATCGGCATGAGCCAGCAGGGCCTGTCGGCCGGTGAGTCGCTCCAGACCTATACCATGCTCACCGTCGGCGACGGGCTGGTCACCCAGATCCCGGCGCTGATCGTGAGCACCGCGGCCGGCATGCTGGTCACCTACGGCTCGTCGAACCCGGCGATCGGGCTCACGCTGGGCAACCAGCTCACCCGGTCACCGCGGGTCCTGATGATCGCCGGCGGCATCCTCGGCGTGTTCGCGATCGTGCCCGGCCTCCCGACCTTTCCGTTCCTGCTCCTCGCGGCGGCCGGCCTCGGTGGCGGCTACATGGCGCGGCAGCGCGCGGCCCGAGCGGCGCTGGAGCGGCAGCGGGCGGAGGAGGCGGACGCGGCGCCGGCGGCCAAGCCGGCCGGGGCTCCGATGAAGGACCTGCTCGCCGTCGAGCCGCTCGAGCTCGAGATCGGCTATGCGCTGGTGCCGCTGGTCGACGAAGCCGACCAGGGCGACCTGCTCAAGCGGATCTCGCTCACCCGGCAGAAGCTCGCCGTCGAGCTCGGGATCATCGTGCCGCCGGCGCGAGTCCGCGACAACATCCAGCTCCCGGCCACCGAGTACGTGATCAAGCTCCGGGGCGTCCGAGTCGCGGGTGGGGAAGTGATGCCGCGCTTCCTGCTCGCGATCGACACCACGGGCTCGAAGCTCCCGATCGACGGAATCCAGACCACCGACCCGAGCTTCGGGATGGACGCGGTCTGGATCACGACGGAGCAGCGGCTCGAAGCCGAATCCATGGGGGCGACCGTGGTGGAGCCGGCGACGGTGATCTCCACCCACCTGATGGAGACCGTCCGCCAGCACTCCGCGGATCTGCTCTCGCGCCAGCACACCCGCGAGCTGCTCGACGGGCTCAAGGAGAAGCATCCCGCCCTGGTCGACGACGTGGTGCCGTCCAAGCTCTCGCTCGGCACCGTCCATCGGGTGCTGCAGCGGCTCCTCAAGGAGGGCATCCCGATCCGCGATCTGGTCAGCATCCTGGAGGCGCTCTCCGACGCCGCCGACCAGACCAAGGATCCCGAGACCCTCACCGAGCACGTCCGCCGCTCGCTCGGCACCGTGATCGCCCAGCTGCACAGTCAGGGCGACGGGAGCATCCGGGGCATTACCGTCGGCCCGCGGCTCGAGGCCTCGCTGATGCACCTCTTCAGCCCGCGGCCCCTCCGTGACGGCGGCCGCACCATGGACCCCGAGGAGCTGACCGACGCGCTCCGCCGGTTGAGCGACCTCGCCCAGCGCCACTACCAGGATGGCCAGTGGCCGGCGCTGATCACTTCACCCTCGCTCCGCGTGGGGGTTCGCCGTCTGGTGGAGCCGGTGCTGCCGAAGCTGCCGGTGCTCTCGCTGGGCGAGCTGCCCACCCAGGCGCCGATCCTCAGTCTTGCCACCTGGGAGGTGGCCCGTGCCGCTTGAGACCCTGACGTGCGACAACTTGAGCACCCTGCTCAAGCTCGCCGAGCAACGGATCGGCGCCGACGCGCTGATCCTCCACACCCGGCGGATCAAGGGACCGGGCGGACCGACCTTCGAGATCGTGGCCGCCGACCCCGCCACCGCCGCGAAGCGCCAGGCCGGCCGGACGCCGGGCGGGCGCGAGGCCGCGGCGCCGGCGAGACACGGGAGTGGCCCGCTGGTGCTCGCCCTGGTCGGTCCGACGGGCGCGGGCAAGACCACCACCATCGCCAAGCTCGCGACCCATCCGCGCGTCTTCGCGGGCAAGCGGGTCGGCCTGCTCACGCTCGACACCTTCAAGATCGGGGGCGTCGAGCAGCTCCAGCGCATCGCCGAGATCGGCGGGATGCCTTTCGCGGCCGTCTACCTCGACGAGGACGTCGCGGCCGCCAAAGCGGTGCTGGCCGGCTGCGACGTCTGGCTGATCGACACGCCGGGGCGCGGACCGGCCCAGCGCCGCGATCGCGAAGCGGTCGCCGAGCTGCTCAAGGCCTTCGCGCCGCACGAAGTTCACCTCGTGCTGCCCGCCGCGCTCCCCGTGCATCTCTGCGCGGCCGCGCTCCGGGATGGGGTGCGCTTCGGCGTCACCCATCTCCTCGCCACCAAGCTGGACGAGGCGCCCGACGAGACCGCCGTGGTCGACCTGGCCGCGTCCCGCGACGTCCCGATGCGCTGGACCAGCTCCGGTCAGGAAGTGCCGTTCGATCTGGCGTCGGCGGCCGACGCCCTCGACGCCTCGAAGCTGAGCCAGTCGCGGGTACCGGCGGGAGGTGTGGGATGAGCCAGCGGTCGCTGCGACTCCGCCAGGAGGTCGACCTGACCCCCGCGATCGCCGACGAGCCCGTGGGGCCGCCGGTCGTGGTGATCGGCTCCGGCAAGGGCGGGGTCGGGAAGTCGTCCGTCGCCGTGCTCGCCGCTCAGGCGATGGCGAACGACGGCAGCAAGGTGCTGCTGGTGGACGGGTCCCAGAACCTCGGGCACCTCCACGTGCTGCTCGACGTCCCCATTCGCGCCCGGCTGAGCGAGCTGGCCCGGGGCGACGCGTCACCCGACGCGCTCCTGGTGAGGGTCAGCGAGCGGCTCTGGCTCCTGCCCAGCGACTCGGGCGCCGAGGGGCTCTACGCGCTCGGCGCCCTGGAGTCGGCTCGGCTCCACCATCGGCTCTGCGACGTGTACGACGGGTTCGACGCGGTGGTGGTGGACGCGGGGCCGGGAATCGAGGGTGTGGTGCGGCTCGCCACCATGCGGGGCACCCGATTGGTCGTGGTGACCGTGCCGGAGCCGGCCGCGCTCACCGACGCCTATGCCCTGATCAAGCTGGTCCATCTCCAGCTGCCCACGCTTCGGCTCGACGTCCTGGTCAACCGGGTCACCTCCGAGAGCGAGGGCGTCGCCGCCTTCACCCGACTCGCGGAGGCGGCGGAGTGGTTTCTCGGCCGCTCGATCGGGTGGCTCGGCGCGATCACGGAGGCGCCGGCCATGCTGACCGCTGCCCGACGACCGGGCGGACTCCTCAAGGCGCCGGAGCTCGACGGGCTCCGGCGCGAGATCGCCACCCTGGTCCACACGGAGGCGGCCACGGTGGAGGGAGGGAAGGCTTCATGACGACCTCGGTGACCGACGCGCTCTGGCAGCGCTACCGGAGCACCAACGACGCCGATGCCAGGAGCGAGCTGCTGGATCGCTATCTCGGGCTGGTCCACCACTGCGCTCGCGACATGGCCAATCGGGTCGGCCACGCGGTCGAGTTCGAGGACCTCGTCGGCGCGGGAACGCTCGGCCTGGTCCAGGCGCTGGAGGGATTCGATCTCTCCCGCGGGCTGGCCTTCAGCACCTACGCCATGCGGCGGATCCGCGGCGCGATTCTCGACGAGCTTCGGGCCCGCGACTGGCGGCCGCGGAGCGTGCGGGCCAAAGGACGCCAATTGGCCGCCGTGGTGAGCGCGCTGCAGACGCGGTACGGGCGCGCGCCCGACGCCCAGGAGGTGGCGGAGGCGATGGGGATCGACCTGATCACCTACTACCGCCTCAAGGAAGACGTCGACGGCGGCGTGATGGTCTCGCTGGCCGGCACCGTGGCGCGGGGCGGCGACGACGCGCTCCGGCTCGAGGAGACCCTCGCCGATCCCGAGGGCGAGGCGGGGATCCAGGCCATCGGCAAGGCCGACACCCTCCGCCGGCTCCGGGAGGGCATCGCCCAGCTCCCGCCGCGGGAGCGGACCGTGCTCTCCCTCTACTACTACGAGGAGCTCAACCTGAAGGAGATCGCGGCCATCCTCCACGTAACCGAGTCGCGGGTGAGCCAGATCCGCTCGCAGGCGATTCGCCGGCTCCGCGACCAGTCGGTCATCACCACGGACGACGCATGAGACGATCCCTCTGGAGCATGGTGCTCCTCACGGTTGCCCTGCTGGTGGCCGCCTCGATGGCGCAGGCGCCGGCCCAGTGGCGGCTCGGGCTCGCGATCGCGGGCAAGGTCCTCCTCCGAGCGGGCGACATGGCCTTCGCCGCCGCCCTCGCCCATTGGGACTGGGGCGTCGCGGTCCTGGCCCCGATCCTCGGCGCGGCCGCCATCGCGGCGCTCCGCCGGCGTCGGCGCCATCGCCCGGCGGGGCACGGGCTCCCCTGGAAAGAGGTCACGGTCATGGCGCGGGAGGGGCGCTCGGTCACCACGATCGCGCGCTCGACCCGGCTCGCCCAGGACGCGGTGCGGACCATGCTCGTGCCGGTCGTCCGCGAGCAACCCGTGCCACAGGGCAAAAGGTTCCGGCAACAACGACCGCGCCGTCCGGCGCGCCGGCCCGATCCCGCTTCCAGCCCGAGCGAGGGAACCCGTTGAGCGCGCCACGGTTAGGCGGCTTCCGCTCGGCCCGTCCGGAGGGGCATGTGGATTGCCGCCCGCTGCCGGCACGGGCAATGGGAGGGTGAATGGATCCCGTACGAGGCATGCTGACGGCGGCGAGAACGCTGTCCTACTACAACCGGCTCCAAGAGGTCACCACCAACAACCTGGCCAACGTCAGCACGGCCGGTTTCAAGGGTGAGCGGATCACGGCCCATCGGCTGAGCGACGTGAGCCAGCCGATTCCGGTCGAGCGGACCGACCTGAGCCAGGGCGCGCTCACCGCGACCGGCCGGACCCTCGACCTGGCGCTCGAAGGCGAGGGCTTCCTGGTCGTCGAGACCGATGCCGGCGAGCGCTTGATCCGGGGCGGCAGCCTTCGGCTCGACGGCGCCGGGCGGCTGGTCGACGGCGACGGCGCGCCGTTGCTCGGCAAGGCGGGCCCGATCGTGGTGACCGGGGCGGTGGTCGAGGTGCGGGGCGACGGGACCGTGCTCGACGACGGCCTCGAGCTCGATCGGCTCCGGGTGGTCGCGCCGGCGGAGGACGCCACCCTGCTCAAGGAGGCCGCGGGCCGCTTCGTCGTGAACGGCGAGGTCGAAGACCGGCCCGACACCCTGGTCCGTCAGGGCCACCTCGAGTCGGCCAACGTCGATTCCATCACCACCATGGTGGCGCTGGTCGAGATCCAGCGGGCCTATGCCGCCAACATCACCGCCGTCCGCACCATGGACGGCGTCATGAGCTCCATCACCGGCGAGCTGGGCCGGGTTTCGTAACGGAGAGTCCTGAATGAATCCATCGCTTCGAACCTCGGCGAGCGGGATGATCGCGCAGCAGCGGATGATCGACGTGATCGCCAACAACCTCGCCAACGTCAACACCACCGGCTTCAAGCGGAGCCGCGCGGCGTTCCAGGACGTGCTCTACGAGACCATCCAGGGCGAGGCCGTCGTCAACTATCAGAGCAACGAGTCGGTGGCTCCGCTCCAGGTCGGCAAGGGCGTGCGGATCGCCGGGGTGACCCGCTTTCACCAGCAGGGCACCATCCAGCAGACCGACCGGCCCTACGACCTCGCGATCGAGGGCGACGGCTTCTTCCAGGTCCAGCATCCCGACGGCTCGCTGGTCTACACCCGCGACGGGTCGTTCACGCTCTCGAGCACCGGGAGCCTGGTCACCTCGTCGGGCTACCTGGTCCAGCCGGGCGTCACGGTTCCGCCGGACGCGGTCGAGATCGCGATCTCGCCGAACGGCATCGTGAGCACCCGGTCGGGCGATCCCGACGCGCAGCCGATCGAGATCGGCCGGTTGGAGCTGGTCCGCTTCACCAACCCCACGGGCCTCGAGGCGATCGGCGAGAACCTCTATCGCGCCACGCTCGCCGCCGGCGATCCGATCAACGGTCAGCCCCAGGAAGCCGGCTTCGGTCGGATCGTCCAGGGCGGGCTCGAGGGCAGCAACGTGGAGATCGTGGTGGAGATGACCGACATGATCGCGGCCCAGCGCGCCTACGAGATCAACGCCAAGGCGATCCGCACCACCGACGAGATGATGCAGGCCACCGGTGATCTGGTCCGCTAGTCTGCTGCTCGCCGCGGGCGCCGCGCTCGCCGCCGACTCGACCGTGCCGGTCGAGCTCGAGTGGCGGGTGCGGGAAGCCGTGGCCGAGCTCTGGGCCGTCGAGGCCGAGACGGTTCGGCTCGAGTGGGGCCGGGTGGCCGGTGCGGACCCCATCGCGGCCGACGCGAGCTTCCGACTCGCCGGTCGGAGCCCGGATGGGCGATTCGTGGTGGTCTTCTCGGGCGAGCATGGACGTCGCGCGGTCGGGATGCGCGCCGGACGCGAGGCCGCGGTCTGGGTGGTCAAGGCGCCCCTCTCGGTCGGCGCGGAGATCGGTCCCACCGACGTCGCCGCCTCGAGCGCGCTGGTCTGGGGCCCGCCGTCCTCGGAGGAGGAGTCCCCGGTGGGATGGCAGGTCCGCCGAGCGCTTGGCGTCGGCGACCGGATCACCGCGCAGGCGGTGATCGAGCCGGCGGTGATCCACGCGGGCGAGCGGGTGCGGTTCGAGTGGCGCTTGGGCGCGATGCTGGTCGCCCGGGAAGGGGTCGCGTCCGCGCCCGCGAGGCGCGGCGAGCGGGTCACCGCCCGCGATCCGGTCCGGGGAGAAACTCTGCGAGGCGTCGCGCTCGGCCCCGGCCGGGCGCGTCTGGAAGGAGAGCGGCGATGATGCGGGCGCGGCGATCGATCTGGCTGCTGGTCGGGCTCCTGCCCGGACCGCTGCTGGCCCAGGCCAGCGATTCCACGAGGGCCGATTCCACTGTGCAGGTGGCGCAGACGATCGTGCCGCCCAGCTCCAATCTCCGGGCGGCCTGGCTGAGCGATCGCCTGCCGCTCAAGGTCGGCGACCTCCTCACCGTGGTGATCGACGAGCAGGCGGAGGCGAACGAGCGGGTCTCCACCACCGCGAGCGCCGATCGGGCGCTCCGCACCCAGCTCGGCATCGGCATCGATTCCTCCGTCCGGCTCGGTCCGTCCAAGGACTTCTCGACCGGTCTCCGCAGCTCCTCGCGTGACGTCGGCGAGAGCGGCCGGGCGGGCAACCTGGCCGCGGTGCTCACCGTGCGGGTGGTGGAGATGCTCCCCGGCGGTCTGTCCCGCGTCGAGGGCAGCAAGAGCGTGACCGTCGACGGGCGGCTCCAGGAAGTCAAGCTCGGCGGCATCGTGCGCTCCGAGGACGTCAGCCCGAACAACCTGATCTCGTCCTCGCGGATCGCCGACGCGAGCATCACTTACAAAGGCAAGAGCATCTCGCCCAAGAAGGGCATTCTGGGCAAGATCCTCTCGATTCTCTGGCCATGATTCTCCGTCGCATCGCTTTCTCGCTGACGCTGCTCGCGCTCTCCGGCATCGGGGCGGGCACGCTCGACGCCCAGCCCTCGAGCCGGATCGGAGACCTCACCATCCGCCAGGGCGAGGTGCCCCGGCGCTTGGTCGGCTACGGCCTCGTGGTCGGCCTCGACGGCACCGGCGACCGGACCTTCGGCGGCCTGAACGGGACCACCATGACGGTCCGCTCGGTCGTCAACCTGCTCCGGCGCTTCAACATCGAGGTGCCCCCCGATCGGATGCGGCTCCGCAACGTCGCGGCCGTGGCGGTGACGGCGGAGCTCTCCCCCTACCTCCGCTCCGGCGGACGCTTCGAGGTGCAGGTCGGCGCGTTGGGCGACGCGACCTCGCTCCGGGGCGGCGTGCTCTGGATCACCCCGCTCCTCTCCGACCCGAACGAGCCGCCCGTGGCGACCGCGCAGGGTCCGCTGGTGGTCGCGACCGACGGCAGCGGACGGATCTCGAGTCGCCAGGGCAACGCCGGCCGGATCGCCGACGGCGGGGTGGTCGAGGTCGACCTGCCCACGCCCGCGCTCGGTCCGAACCCCCGGCTCGCGCTCCGGCAGCCCGATCTCCGGCTCGCGGCCCGGATCACCGGGGTGATCACCGCGGTCTACGGCGACAGCGCCGCGCGGACCCTCGACGCGGGGAGCGTGGCGCTCAACCCCGGGGCCCGATCTGCCGATAGTCTCATTAGCTGGCTCGCGGCCCTCGACACCCTCGCGGTGGAGGTGGTCGAGAACCCGCGGATCGTGATCGACGGGCGGGACGGCACGGTGGTGGTCGGCGGCGAAGTGCGGCTCGGCCAGGCCACCGTGAGCCATCGCGGGATCACCGTCCGGATCGGCGCGACGCCCGACTCGACGGCCCAGCCGGTCGACGGGGCCGTGCCGGGGATGGTGCAGGCCGACCGCGGCACCAGCGTGCAGACGCTGGTGGCCGGTCTCCACGCGGCGGGCGCTCGCGCGCCCGAGGTGGCGGCCATCTTCGAGGCGCTCCGGACCGCCGGCGCGCTCCGGGCCGAAGTGGTGATTCGATGAGCGGGGTCGGACCGGTCGGGCCGACGTCGCTGGGTGGGCCGGCCGCGGGCAGCCCCGAGGCGCGACTCAAGACGGCCGCGCAGGAGTTCGAGGGCCTCTTCCTGGCCCGGCTCTTTCGGGAGATGCGGGCCTCGGTGCCGAACGAGCTGCTCGGGTCCTCGCCCGGCGAGGAGATGTTCACCTCGATGCTGGACGACGCCATGGCCCAGGAAGCGGCCCGCCGCTCGACCCACGGCCTCGGCGACGCGCTCTACCGACAGCTGGCCCGGCGTCTCACCCCGCCGGCCTCGGGCGAAGGACAGCGTGGGTGAGCCGACGATCTTCGATGGATGGGCTCGTGGCGGACGGCGATCAGGAAACGGCGAAGCGGATCATCGGCGGCCTCACGACCGAGGCCGGGTTGTTGCGCGAGCTCCGCGCGAGCCTGCTCGAGCAGCGTGAGGCGATCGCGAACGACGATCCGGTCGCGCTCGAAGGCGTGATCCAGCAGATCGGCCGCACCCTCGTCGCTCTGGGGGAGACCCGGCGGGAGCGGGTCCGGACGGCGGCGCTGCTGTCCGACGGACCGGTCTCGCTGGTCGAGCTGGCGACCCGGCTCCAGCCGGATCTCGCCGCGAGCCTGCGCGCCGCGTCCCAGGACGTCCACCACGTGGCGACCTCGGCCGCGCGCGACCTGGCCGTCAATCAGGCGGTGCTGCGACGCGCCATCGAGACCGGCGAAGCCAGCCTCCAGCGGCTGCTCACCCTGCCCGAGGGCGCCGAGCCCACCGCCGGCTATGGTGAGGGCGCCACGGGCGGCGCCGGCCTCCTCCTCAATCAGCGAGCCTGATCATGTCGCTCACCAGTCTGCTCTCGATCGCGCGGAGCGCCCTGGTGGCGCACGAGCGGGCCGTCTCGGTGGTCGGGCACAACATCGCCAACGCCGAGACGCCGGGTTACACCCGACAGCGGCTCCAGATCACCCAGGCGTCGGCGGAGCGCACGGCGTTCGGCCAGGTGGGACGGGGCGTGGACATCGTCGGCGTCGATCGGCTGCGGAGCGCGTTCTACGATCAGAGCTGGCGGCGGGAAACCGGGCTCGAGGCCCGCTACCAGTCGCTCTCCGCCTCGCTCGATCAGGCCGAGGCGATCGTGGGCGGGTTGGACGACACCGGGATCGGCGCCTCGATCGACGATCTGATCGACGCTTTCAACGCCCTGGCCGGCAATCCGACCGATCCCACGGCTCGCGCGCTGGTCGGCTCGGCGGCGACGGCCCTGGTCGACAGCTTCCACGTGACCGACAGCCGGCTCGATGGCCTGGCCAGCTCGATCGGAACCGAGCTGTCCGCGACGGTCGACGAGGTCAACACGCTGGTCACCCAGATCGACCAGCTGAACAATCAGATCCGGGCGGCGAACGGGCAGGCGCCGGATCTCCTCGACCGCCGGGACCGGATCGTCGACCAGCTCGCCCAGTTGATCGACGTCCGGGTGACCGATCGCGGGCAGGGTGCGGTCGATGTGACCGTGAGCGGGCTGCAGCTGGTCTCCGCCGGCGGCGGCGCCCAGACCCTGTCCGTCACCGGCTCGGGGCCCTACGCGCTCCAGGTCGGCAACCCGCCGGTGGGGATCACCACCTCGGGAGGCAAGATCCGCGGTCTCCAGGACGCGGCCGCGGCCATCGGAGCGAAGGGCACGTCGCTCACCCGGGCGACCGGGCTCCGCGGCCAGCTCGACGATCTGGCCCTCGCCGTGGTCTCCGCGGTGAACGAGATCCACAGCGACTACGACCCGGTCACCAAGGCGCTCCAGCCGACCCTGACGCCGGCGCCGAGTCCGCTGCGGGTGGTGGGAGCGTTCTTCGACCCGAACGGCGTCACCGCGGCGAGCATCGACCTCGATGCCGCCATCAAGGCCGACCCGACCCAGATCGCCGCGGGCTACAGCACCGCCCCCGGCGACAACAGCATCGTGCTCCGGCTGGCGTCGCTCCGCTCGCTGGTGGTGCCGGTGCCCGGCACCACCGCCGGGACGCCGTCCTCTCCCGCCGTGACGCCCGGCGCCTCGGTGATCTTGGGCGACGCCTTCGGGTCGATCGCCTCGAGCCTCGCGGTCGCGACGGCGAGTGCCGGCGACCGCGCCTCGAGCCAGGGGATCCTGACCCAGCACCTCGAGTCGCAGCGGCAACAGGTGCAGGGCGTCTCGATCGACGAAGAGATGGTCCAGCTGATCGAGCATCAGCAGGCCTACGCGGCCGCCGCCCGGCTGGTCGGGATCGCGGACGAGATGCTCCGCGAGCTGATCAACCTCGGTCGTTAGGCGGGTCGCGGGGTCACCGCGGGCAGCGTCGCCACCGTCCGGGTCCCGCCGCCGTCGCGCGGCTCGAAGCGGAGTGCGCCGCCGTGCCGCTCCAGCAGGGCCCGGCTCGCGAACACCCCGGTGCCGCCGTGCGTGGTGGGGGCCCGGCTCCCGCTGAGCGGCGCCGGGTCGATCGCCTCCGGACCCGCGCCCCGATCCTCGATCGCGATCTCCACCGTGCCGGGCGGCTCCGCTTTCGCCGTGAGCAGCACGGGCTCGCCGCCCGGACCGGTCGCCTCCTTCGCGTTGAACACGAGATTGAGCAACACCTGCAGCAGGGCCGGCTGGGGGATCGCCACGGCCGGGCTCTCGTCCGGCTTGATCACCACCACCCGGAGCGCCGGCGCGTTGCGCTGCAGCTCCGAGAGCTCCTCCACCATCCCGAGTGTCGGGCCGAGCGGGGCCAGCGCGAGATCCTGGTCGGGGTGCCGCCCCAGCTGGCCCAGCAGCTGGAGCAGGTCGGACATGTCGTCGATCGCCCGCTCGATCCGGTCGTCGGAGGAGCCGCCGGGCAGGGAAGACCCGAGGGCGATGACCTGGAGGTGGTTCCGGAGCGCGTGCGCCAGCCCACGCAGCAGCTCCACCGCCGTCCGCGCCCGGTCGAGCGTGAGGAGGTGGTCGACTTGTCGAGGGCTCAGAGGTTCGCTGGGCGACACGGGGGGCTCCGCCGTCGTCGAGGCCGGCGCATTCTAGGTCGGCCGTCGGCCGGTCACAAGGACGCCGGCCGTCAGCCGTCCCGCGGGCCCTCGTCCGGCGTGGTCGAACGGTCGACCCAGACCCCATGGACGATGGGGTCGCTCCGGTGCCGCCGGCGGATCGTCTCGATGGTGCCTTCGCCGAGCACGGCCCCGGCCGCCAGCATCTTCATCCCGGAGCTGGTGCAGAGATCTTCGGCCAGCACCATGCCCGGCTCCAGCTGGCCCACGCCGACCCGGACCCGCGTCGGCCGGCTGGTCTCGCCCAGGTCGGAGCGGAGCGCCCCTTCGAGATAGGCGATCACCAGCGGATCGTAGCGCGTCCCGGAGTGGGTCTGCAGCAGGGCCAGGGCCGCCTCCGGCGTGGCGGTCGCGGGTCGCTCCCGGAGCCGCTGGTACTCGATCAGCACCCGGAGGATCCGCGAGCGGAGCGGGATCTGTCCCTGGCGCAGCCGATCGGGATGACCGGTGCCGTCCCAATTCTCGAAGGCGGCCCCGATCAGCTCGGCGGCGGGGGTGAGGCCCTCGGTCCGCTCCAGCAGCTCGCGCGCGGCGACCACGTAGCGCCAGTCGTCGCCCTCCAGGATGTCCTCGGGTCCCTCGAGGGCGGTCTCGCCCTGCAGCACGACCTTGCCGATCTCGTGGAGCCGGATCGCGATCTCGAGGTCCCGCCGGAGTCCGACCGGGACTTCGAAGTGGTCGGAGAGCGCCGCCGCCAGCCGGGCGTTCTCCGCGCCGCGCTCGGCCGCGCCGGGAACCCGGAGGTCCACCAGATGGGCGAGCAGGTCGAGCAGCTGGCCCAGCCGATCCACCGCCGCCTGATTGAGACGCTCGAGCTCCGCCTTGTCCGCCCGGAGCTGCTCGTGGAGCCGGCGGAGCCGCAGCATCGCGTGCACCTTGCCGAGCAGCTCGACCTCGGTCACCGGTTTGACCAGCAGATCGTCGATCTCCCACTTGCCGAGCAGCTCCTGCGGCGCCTCCTGCACGCCGGTCAGGATCACGAACATCGTGCCCTCGAGCCGCTCGTCGGTCCGGATCGCCCGGCAGAGGTCGAGCCCGTCGAGCCCCGGCATCCGGAGGTCGCTGATCACGAGGTCCGGATGCCGGGCCCGCGCGATCCCGAGCGCCGCCTCGCCCGAGGTGGCGTCGAGCACGGTCAAGCCGCGATGGCGACGCAACAGCTCCACGATCGGCCGGAGCGCGGTCGGATCGTCGTCGACGACCAGGACGACGCCCGAGACGTTCATTGCCGCGCTCCGATCCGGGCCCGCACGCTGTCGATCGGGATCTCGGCGGCGCCGAAGCTCCGGTCGAGCAGCACCAGGATGCTCACCCGCCGATTCCGCGGATCGAATGGCAGGTCGGGGTAGCGGAGGTGCCGGTCGGCCAGGCCGCGGACCTCGTCGAAGCGCCGGCTCGAGACCCCGCCTTCACCCAGGATCCGGCGTGCGGCGTTGGCCCGGTCGGTGCTCAGCTCCCAGTTCGAGTAGCCGTTGGCGTTGATGAAGGGACGCGAGTCGGTGTGCCCCTCGACGGCCACGTGATTGGAGTCGGTGGCCAACTCGGCGCCGATCACCTCCAGCAGGGCCTTGCCGCGCGGGCTCGGCACCGCGCTGCCGGACTGGAAGAACTGGGCGGTGGAGTCCTCGAGCAGCTCGATCCTGAGCCCCTCGTCGGTCAGCGTGATCTCGACGTGGTTCCGGAGCGAGTCGAGCAGCGGGATCCGCCCCATCTTCTCCTTGATCTGCTCGGCCAGGCGCATCAGCCGGTCGATCCGGAAGTCGATCACCTGGGTGGGCTGGAGCGGACGAGCCATCTGGGTCTGGGCGCCCTCGCCCTGGACGATCGACGAGCCGAACTCGTCGGCCCGGCCCAGCGGATCCTGGAAGTACCCGGCGATCGCGGATTTCACGTCGGAGCTCTGGTTCACCAGCCAGAGCACCAGGAACAGCGCGAACATCGCCGTCATGAAGTCGGCGAACGCGACTTTCCACGCGCCGCCGTGGTGGGCGTGCGCATGGCCCTTCTTCTTGATGACGATGATCGGGGTTTCGCGATCCTTGTTCATCCGACCCTCGTCCGGCTACGGCTTGATCGACTTGCAGGCCGTTTCCATGTTCTGGAACGTCGGCCGCACGTCGGCGCCGATCGCGCGCCGGGCGAACTCCACGGCGACGATCGGCGCGAATCCCTTCGCGAACGCCACCACCCCGGCCCGCAGCACCTGGTAGAAGGCGCCCTCGGCGTTGTTCGAGTGCCCGATCGCGGTGGCCAGGGGGCCGAAGAACCCGTAGGCGAACAGCACCCCGAGCATCGTGCCCGTGAGGGCCGCGCCCACGTGCTCGCCGATCTCCTCGACCGGGCCGGAGATCGCCCCCATGGTCACGATGATGCCGAGCACGGCGGCCACGATGCCGATGCCCGGGAGCGCGTCCGCCACGCTCTGGAGCGCGCTCGCGGCCGCCCCCTCGTTCTGGTGGTGGACCTCGATCTCGGCGTCCATCAGGGAGTCGAGGTCGTGCGGCGGCACGCTCCCCACCAGGACCAGCCGGAGGTTGTCGCAGAAGAACTGCATCGCGTGGTGATGGTGGGTCACCGCCGGGTATTTCTTGAAGATGGAGCTCTTTTCCGGGGCCTCGATGTGGGCCTCGATCGCCACCAGGCCGTCCTTCCGCGCCAGCTGGAACAGCTCGTAGAGCATCTTGAGCGTGTCCAGGTAGCCGGCGGCGTTCATACCCGAACCCTTTAGAACCCCGACGATCTTCCCGATCATAAGCTTGAGCACCGGGAACGGGGTCGAGATCAGGATCGTGCCGAGCGCGGTGCCCAGGATGGTGATGATTTCGGAGATGTGGAACAGGGACGGGATCTTCCCGCCGGCGATGGTGAAACCGCCGAGGACTGAGGCGACAACGATGACGATGCCGATAATGGCAAACATGCCCTGGTCCCTTTACCCCGTTCTGGGGCCCCGAATCGGGGCGCCTTCAGGTTGGGGAGTATCGGTCCCGGAACAGGGCATCTTGAGGCCCGAGGCGAGGATAGCCCGCAGGGAGGAACCGTGGAATCGAGTGTGACGAAGTTCGCCACCGAGCTCGACGAGCTGTTTGCCGGGAAGGCCCAGCTGCCGACCCTGCCGGACCTGCTGCTGCAGGTTCAGCGGGCCCTGGCCAACGAGATGGGCGGGCTCGAGGAGCTGGCCCGGATCATCGAGCGCGACCCGGGGCTCGCCGCCAAGCTCCTTCGGGTGGCCAATTCGGCCGCTTTTTCCCGCGGGATCCAGGTCACGGCGATCTCGGCCGCTGTCGGTCGTTTGGGGCTGAAGCAAGTCCGCTCGCTGTGTATGGCGGTGGGCGTGGTTCGGGCCTTCGACAACACCAACCGGACCCTCGACCACGCGCGTTATTGGGAACATTCGGCCGCGGTCGGCCTGGTGGCCGAGCGCCTGGCCCAGGCTAGCAAGCGGAATGCCCAGGTCGACGGAGCGGAAGCCTATGTGGCTGGCCTACTTCACGACGTGGGCCTGCTCCTGCTCGACCGTTTTTTCCGGAAGATTTCGCCGCCATCCTGGAAGAAACCGACGCCGAGATGTCGGGCTCCTGGCGGATCGAGCTCCAGCGGATCGGCCTCGATCACGGCGAGATCGGCGGTCGCCTGCTGACCCACTGGGGGGTTCCCCAGGCCGTCATCTCGGCCGTGACCCACCACCACCACCCGGACGAGGGTCCCGAGCTCGCGGGGCCGATCGGCCAGCTGGTCTGGGGCGCTGAGGCGCTCTGCAGCGCCTGCGGCCTGGAGCTCTCGGCCGAGGGGACCGCGGAGGTGGCCCCGCACGACGTCTTGGAGCGGCTCGGGGTCCCGGCGGAAATGCACGATGAGCTGATCGCCGAGGTCGGCGAAATCGGCGACCGGGCGCGTCAGTTCACGACGTAACCCGGCCTCGAGCTCCGCTTCTGGTCGTAGAGGGCCCGGTCGGCATCCGCCAGCAGGTTGCCGAGCGAGCGCTCGAATCTGGCGTCGAACGAGACCCCGCCGATCGTGAGCCGGACCTGGTAAGGTGACTCGCCCGAGTCGTTGATCCGGTCGAGCTCCGCTTCGAGGCGCCGCAACATCGCCCGACCGCCGTCCAGCGCGCCGTCGAGCGCCAGGATGGCGAACTCGTCCCCGCCGTACCGCGCCACCAGGTCGGACTGCCTGAAGGTCGAGCGGAGGGCCTCCGCCGCCCGGGCGAGCGCCTGGTCTCCCTCGTGGTGCCCGTGCTCGTCGTTGATCCGCTTGAGCCCGTCGAGGTCCGCGAAGAGGAGCAGGAACCGGCTGCTGGTCCGACAACCCAGACGGAGGTGCCCGGCCGCCATGGTGTGGAAGCCGCGCCGGTTGAGCAGACCGGTGAGCTCGTCGGTGAGTGAGAGCCCGCGCCAGCGGGCCACCAGTCGCTGTCTGATCACGGCGCAGCGAACCGCCCGGCCGAGGCCCGGACCCGTGAGGCTTGCGCGGTCGAGGCAGTCCTGGGCGCCTTGCTCGACCGCCTCGAGCGCGAGCGCGACCGAGTGCCGGTCGGCCAGCACGATGATCGGCAGTGTCGGGTTGGCGCTGGCCAGCTGGGCGTACGCCTCGGCCGGCTCGACCCCCTGGCGGTCGAGCGCCAGCACCGCCACGTCGATGCCGTCGAGCCGCTCCCGGAAGGCCGCCTCGATCCCGCCCACGGCCTTCACCGTCACGGCCGGATCGGCTGTGTTCAGGAGCCGGGCAAGCCGCCGGGCCTCGCCCCGCCGCGGCTCGATCAGGAGCAGCCGGATCGGGGGCGCGGCGGGCGGGGCGAGGTTGGAAACCTCGCGTCGCACCTCGGTGGAGGTTGCCGTGGGCAGGTGAATGACAGGCATCGAGGGAGCAGCCGGGCAGGCCGTATGCCAGCGGTCCGGATCGCGGGGCCACGCCGTAAGTGCTTGCTGTTGAATCAGATGTGCCGGGAAGGCGCGGCAGGCACTCCGCCGAGGGCCCGGTAGCTTTCTTCCGGGTTCGGCCTAGACGTCCGAGAGCACCGACGTCGCCCAGCTGATCGCGCCGGTGTAGAGCGCGGGCAGCCGATCCGACTCGAGACCCAGTTGCAGGGAGCGCTCGTCCAGCACCTGCCAGGTGGCGGTCTCCTGCGCCAGGACCAGGTCGAGCACCGGGCCGAGCGGCGGGTGGCGCTCCAGCAGGGCGCTCTTCACCTCGTTGGAAACGGGCAGGCTCTTGAGCAGCTCCGGCAGGGGGCGGTCCATCACGGCGTCGAGCACCGACAGGAGGCCCGTGAGGAAGAGCTCCAGGTCGCGTCCGCTGAGGCCGGTCACCGGGCCCAGGCTCTCGGCCAGGCGCGCCCGGATCAGCCCGGTCACGACCAGCTCGGTCGGCTTGTCGTCGGCCATCGCGGCCACCGCGAGCAGCGCGACCCATTTGCGGAGCGGCTCGAGCCCGAAGAGGCGCACCGCCTGCTCGATGGTCTTCACCTCGTAGCGCCAGCCGAAGCCCGCCGAGTTGAGGTAGCGGAGCAATCGGACCGAGAGCGCCATGTCCTGGCGGATCAGGCCCTCGACCCGCTCGAACGAGACCTCCGGGGCGCCGACCTCGCTCAGCAGCCTGAGATACCCGAGCATAGACGGATTGAGCGGACGGCCCTCGAGCACCTCGGGGCGGCTGTAGAAGTATCCCTGGAAGTAGGAGAAGCCGAGCTGCTCGGCCCGTGCCCGCTCCTCGTGGGTCTCGACCTTCTCGGCCAGGAGGATCGCGCCGCGATCCTTGGCCACGGCGGTGGCGCGCTCGCGGGCCGCCTCCTCCGCGCGGAGGTCCACCTTGACGATGTCGGCCAGGTCCAGCAGGGGCTCGAGGTCGTCGCGGTAGGTGAAGTCGTCGAGCGCCAGCCGATAGCCCTTCGCCTTGGCCGCGCGACAGGCCTCGATGACCTGCTCGTCCGGGTCGATCGTCTCCAGGATCTCCAGCACCACCCGACCAGCCGGGAGCAGGTCGTAGGAGCCGTCGAGCAGGACTTCACGGCTCAAGTTGACGAAGGCCAGCCGGTTGCCGGTCAGGCTCTCGAGCCCGAACCCCATCAGGGCTCGCTCCATGCTGGTCCGTGAGGCCAGGTCGGAGTCGATCTGGGGACAGAAGTTCCCGCTTCCGTTCCGGAACAGGAGCTCGTAACCCATCACGGCGTCTTTGACGTCGAAGATCGGTTGGCGCCCGATGAAGATCTGCGCGGCGTCGGTCGTCGTCATCGCCCACAGTATCGGTCGGCCGGGCGGGTTACTGTATCTTCCGTCCACGATGACTATCGGCGCTTGGAGCACGAGGCCCGTCCAGTCGCTGTTGGCGGGCGCGATCGACTATGCCGGGCTCTTTCCCCCGGCCGGCTTGACCATGGCGGACACGGTTCGGAACTACGAGTCCTACCGCCGGTCGGACGACGCCTGGGCGCTCGGGCGCCTGGTGGTGGCCGCCGGGCGGCTCGAGGAGCTGGCCCGGGCGCGCGGGGAGGCCGGCATCGAAGAGCCCTGGGGACTGACCGTCACGCTCGGAGCGGACTGGGACGCCGATCGCGAGGCGATCGAGGCGTTCGAGCGGGTGGAGACCTGCCGGGTCGAGGCGCTCGAAGGGCGGACTCCGGATCCCGGCGCCGCGGAGCGGCTGGCCGGCCTCCGCGGCTCGGGTCGGGCGCTCTATGCCGAGGTGGCCCCCACCGGCGCTCTCGACGGGATGCTCGGAGCGTTGGCGCGGACCGACCTGTCGGCCAAGATCCGGATGGGTGGCGTGACGCCGGAGCTGATTCCGCCGGTCTCCGCGGTCGCCGATTTCCTCGCCGCGCTCTGGCGCACCTCGCTTGCGTTCAAGGCGACCGCCGGGCTTCATCACCCCGTGCGGAGCGACTTCGCGCTCACCTATCGACCGGACAGCCCCCGTGCCACCATGCACGGCTACCTGAACCTGGTGCTCGCTTCGCTCCTGGCGGAGACCGGTGCCGACCACGCGCTGGTCTCGTCCGCGCTCTCCGAGACCGACCGGGCGGCCATCGTGGTCGACGCTTCCGGAATCGGGTGGCGGTCGCACCGCTTCGGGGCCGACGCGATCCACGCGCTTCGCTCCCGATTCCACGGCTTCGGGTCCTGCTCCTTCCGGGAGCCGCTCGACGAGCTTCAACCCCTGGTCCGATCATGATTCCGACGCTCGACCATACTCACGACGCCTCGGCCACCTGCTGGGTGGAGTCGGCGCGGCGTCCCGACACCGAGTTTCCGGTGCAGAACCTCCCCCTCGGCGTGGTCCGGGAAGGGGACGGCCCGGCCACGATCGCGGTTCCGATCGGCGACCGGGCGCTGCTCTTGCCCCGGGTCAGCGGCCATGGCGACCTCGCCACGCTGCCCGCGGAGATTCGCGAAGCCCTCGCCGCGCCCACGCTCAACGGGCTGATGGCTCTGGGCCCCGACGCGGCGCGCGCGTTGCGGAGGGCGGTCTTCGGGGCGCTGGTGGACGCCGGTCTGGAGAGCAAGCTCGCGCCCGGGCTGGTTCCGCTCGCCGCGGTCGCTCCGGTGCTCCCGGCCCTAATCGGTGACTACACCGACTTCTACGCCTCGGTGCACCACGCCACCAACGTGGGCTCCATGTTCCGGCCCGACAATCCGCTGTTGCCCAACTACAAGTGGGTGCCGATCGGCTACCATGGCCGGGCGTCGTCGGTGGTGGTGAGTGGCACCTCGGTTCGGCGGCCGCGCGGGCAGACCAAGGACGACCAGAAGCCGGCTCCCACCGTGGGGCCGAGCCGCGGCCTCGACTACGAGTGCGAGGTCGGGATCTGGGTCGGGACCGGCAACCCCCTGGGCGAGCCGATCCCGATCGAGCGCGCCGCCGGACATTTCTTCGGGCTCTCGCTGCTCAACGATTGGTCCGCGCGCGATCTCCAGCGCTGGGAGTATCAGCCGCTCGGCCCCTTCCTCTCGAAGAGCTTCGCGACGACCGTGTCGCCCTGGATCGTCACCACCGACGCGCTGGCGCCGTTCCGGGCCCCCGCCGCCACGCGGCCCGAGGGCGATCCCGCGCCGCTTCCCTATCTGACCGCCGCCGAAGACCAGTCGGCCGGCGGGATCGCGCTCGACCTCGAAGTCGCGCTCTCCTCGTCGCGGATGCGCACGGCCGGCATGCCCGCGGTGTCGCTCAGCCGAAGCTCCTTCGCGTCGCTCTATTGGACGGTGGCGCAGCTGATCACCCACCACGCCAGCAACGGCTGCAACCTCGCGCCCGGCGACCTGCTCGGCAGCGGCACCGTGTCCGGTCCGACTCGGGACAGTCGCGGCTGTCTGCTCGAGCTCACCTGGCGGGGCAGCGAGCCACTCGACCTTCCCACGGGAGAGACCCGTCGCTTCCTCGAGGACGGCGACGAAGTGATCCTGCGGGGCCGCTGCCGGCGGGACGGCTTCGTCTCCATCGGCTTTGGCGAGTGCCGGGGCGTC
Organism: Gemmatimonadales bacterium; assembly: GCA_041390205.1. Taxonomy (GTDB): domain Bacteria; phylum Gemmatimonadota; class Gemmatimonadetes; order Gemmatimonadales; family GWC2-71-9; genus SHZU01. The sequence continues at coordinate 472 of JAWKQJ010000056.1, read as the reverse complement.
GTGATCCCGGCCTGACCTCGGAGGACGGTGACGATGAGTCTCGCGAACGAGCGGCGCGACTATGGCCGCGGCAGCCTGGAGCAGGGAGACCTGCTGGCGGACCCGCTGAGGCAGCTGTCGCGCTGGTACGAGCAGGCGGTGGAGGCCGGGGTGCCGGAGCCCAACGCGATGACGCTGGCCACCGCGACGGCGATGGGCACGCCGTCGGCCCGGATCGTCCTGCTCAAGGGCGTCGACGAGCGCGGTCTGGTCTTCTTCACCAACTACCGGAGCCAGAAGGGCAGGGAGCTCGGGGCCAATCCCCAGGCGGCGCTCCTCTTCTTCTGGCATCCCCTCGAGCGGCAGGTCCGCTCGAGCGGTCACGTCGAGCAGGTCGATCCCGCCGAGTCGGACGCCTACTTCGCCACCCGGCCGCGTGAGAGTCAGCTTGGCGCCTGGGCGTCGGCCCAGAGCGCGGTGCTCGGCGGCCGGG
>JAWKQJ010000055.1:0-31411 GCA_041390205.1 Gemmatimonadales bacterium | reverse complement strand
AGTCGGGCGGCAAGGGCCAGTACGGCCACGTGGTGATCAGTCTCGAGCCGACGGACCCGGGCGCCGGGTTCCTCTTCGAGGACAAGATCGTCGGCGGCGTGATCCCGCGGGAGTTCATCAAGCCGGTCGAGGCGGGCATCAAGGAAGCGCTCGAGAACGGCGTGCTGGCGGGCTATCCGGTGGTGGACGTGAAGGCCACGCTCACCTTCGGCAGCTACCACGACGTCGACAGCTCGGAGATGGCGTTCAAGATCGCGGGCTCGATGGCCTTCAAGGAGGCCGCCCGGCGCGCCGGTCCGATCATCCTCGAGCCGATCATGGAGGTCGAGGTGGTGACCCCCGCCGAGTACCTCGGCGACGTGATCGGCGATCTCTCCAGCCGCCGGGGCAAGATCGGCGGGATGACCCAGCGGGGCGACGCCCAGGTCGTCGCGGCCGACGTGCCGCTCTCGGAGATGTTCGGTTACTCCACCACGCTCCGGAGCATCAGCCAGGGACGCGCGGTGTATTCGATGCAGTTCGACCACTACGAGCAGGTGCCGAAGCAGGTCGAAGAGCAGATCGTCGCGAAGACCAAGAAGTAGGCTCATTCCCCAACTCGACGACGGAGCAGAGGAGTCATGGCGAAGGCGAAATTCGAGCGGACCAAGCCACACGTGAACGTCGGGACGATCGGGCACGTGGACCATGGGAAGACGACGCTGACGGCGGCGCTGACGAAGGTGGCGGCGGACGCGGGGTTGGGCGAGTACGTGGCGTACGACCAGGTGGCGAAGGCGTCGGAGAGCCAGGGGCGGCGGGACGCGACGAAGATCCTGACGATCGCGACGAGCCACGTGGAGTACTCGACGGCGAACCGGCATTACGCGCACGTGGACTGTCCGGGGCACGCGGACTACGTGAAGAACATGATCACGGGGGCGGCGCAGATGGACGGCGCGATCCTGGTGGTCTCGGCGGTGGACGGGCCGATGCCGCAGACGCGGGAGCACATCCTGCTGGCGCGGCAGGTGAACGTGCCGTCGATCGTGGTGTTCCTGAACAAGTGCGACCTGGTGGAAGACGAGGAGCTGCTGGACCTGGTGGAGCTGGAGGTCCGGGAGCTGTTGACGAAGTACAACTATCCGGGTGACGACACCCCGGTGATCCGGGGCGCCGCGATCAAGGCGATCGAGGGCGACGAGGCGTGGATCAAGAAGATCCACGAGCTGTACGAGGCGCTGGACACGTTCATTCCGGAGCCGGTGCGGGAGGTGGACAAGCCGTTCCTGATGCCGGTGGAGGACGTGTTCTCGATCACGGGGCGGGGGACGGTGGCGACGGGGCGGATCGAGCGGGGCAAGGTGAAGGTGGGCGACGAGGTGCAGCTGGTGGGTTTCGGGGCGGAGAAGAAGACGGTGGTGACCGGGGTGGAGATGTTCCGGAAGCTGCTGGACGAGGGGGTGGCGGGGGACAACGCCGGGCTGCTGCTGCGGGGGGTGGACAAGACGGAGATCGAGCGCGGGATGGTGCTGGCGAAGGGGGGGAGCATCACGCCGCACACCGAGTTCGACGCGGAGGTGTACGTGTTGACGAAGGAAGAGGGCGGGCGGCACACCCCGTTTTTCAAGGGGTATCGGCCGCAGTTCTACTTCCGGACGACGGACGTGACGGGGAACGTGGAGTTGCCGGCGGGGGTGGAGATGGTGATGCCGGGGGACAACATCCAGATGAAGATCACGCTGATCACGCCGATCGCGATGGACGAGGGGTTGCGGTTCGCGATCCGCGAGGGCGGGCGCACGGTGGGCGCGGGCGTCGTCACCAAGATCCACAAGTAAGGGCCGGGGGCGACGACGATGCCGCGCGACAAGATCATCATGGAGTGCACCGAGTGTAAGGAGCGGAACTACTTCTCCGACAAGAACCGCCGGCTCCATCCCGAGCGGGTCGAGTGGCGGAAGTATTGTCCGCGGTGCAACAAGCACCAGACGCACAAGGAAACCAAGTAGTCATGGAACAGGTCCAGGCGGTCGAGTCGAGCAACAAGGTCGTCGAATGGTTCAACGCCGTTCGGCGGTTCCTGCGTGACGCGCAGGGCGAGTTCAAGAAGGTCACCTGGCCGACCCGGCAGGAGCTGATGGACGCCACCAAGCGAGTGATCATCATGACGCTCGCGATCGGGGTGGTGCTCGGCATCCTCGACCGTCTGCTCCAGTGGCTGCTGGTGGACCTCGTCGCCACCCTCTCGCGGTAGGCGACGATGGAATACCGCTGGTTCGCGATCCAGGTGACGGCCGGCCACGAGAACAAGGTCAAGGGCCTGCTCGAGCGCCGGATCACCGACGACCCCCGGCCGGAGGACCAGAAGCTGGTGCGCCAGGTCCTGGTGCCGGTGCAGGAGGCGATCGAGATCAAGAACGGCAAGAAGCAGGTGGTGGAGCGGAAGCTCTATCCCGGCTACGTGCTGGTCGAGACCACGATGAGTCAGGAAGCCCAGCACGTGGGCAACAGCGTGCAGGGCGTGATCAAGTTCGTCGGCACCGGCCGGATGCCGCTGGCGCTGCGCCAGGAAGAGGTCAACCGGCTGCTCGGGGTCGAGGAGCAGGCGGATACGGGGCCGAAGGAGGAGATTCCGTTCCTCATCGGTCAGGCCGTGGAGATCACCGATGGGCCGTTCTCCGACTTCAGCGGAACGGTCGAGGAGGTGCTCGCCGACAAAGGAAAGGTGAAGGTGTCAGTCTCGCTCTTCGGTCGGCCGACGACGGTGGAGCTCGACTACTTGCAGCTCCGGGGTCACTAGGCGCGACGCGGGTCCGGGCCACCTGGTCCGGGCTCCAATCGGCGGACCCCGTCCCCGCGACCGCACGGGCAACTGCGGCAGACTTGAACGTCGAAGGAGTGGTGGATGGCCAAGAAGGTGATTGCCATGGTGAAGCTCCAGTGTCCCGCTGGAGCGGCCAATCCTGCGCCACCGGTCGGTACGGCGCTGGGGCCGCAAGGCGTGAACATCATGGACTTCTGCAAGCAGTTCAACGCCCGCACGCAGTCGCAATCGGGGATGATCATCCCGGTGGTGGTGACGGTCTATGCCGACCGCACCTTCACCTTCATCACCAAGACGCCGCCCGCGGCCAACCTCCTGCTCAAGGAGGCCGGGATCGACAAGGGGAGCCCCCAGTCGAATCGGACCAAGGTGGGGAAGGTCACCCGAGCTCAGCTCCAGAAGATCGCCGAGCTCAAGATGGCCGACCTGAACGCGACCGACATGAACTCGGCGATCAACATGATCGCGGGCACGGCGCGCTCGATGGGCCTCGAGGTGGAGGGCTGATGGCGACCAACGGCAAGAAGCACCAGGCCGCGCTCGCCAAAGTCGACCGGGCGCGCCAGTACTCGCTCGACGAGGCGGTTCGGCTGGTCAAGGCGGCCGCGTTCGCCAAGTTCAACGAGACCGTCGACGTCGCGGTGCGGCTCGGCGTCGACCCGCGTCACGCCGACCAGGTCGTGCGGGGCACGGTGGTGCTCCCGCACGGCACGGGCAAGGCGGTTCGGGTCCTGGTGATCACCCAGGGCGAGCGGGTCAAGGACGCGGAGGCGGCCGGGGCCGACTTCGTCGGGATCGAGTACGTCCAGAAGCTCAAGGACGGGTGGCTCGATTGCGACGTGATCGTCGCCACCCCGGACGTGATGGGTCAGCTGGGTCCGCTCGGCAAGATCCTGGGTCCGCGTGGCCTGATGCCGAACCCGAAGGCCGGCACGGTCACCATGGACGTCAGCAAGGCGGTCCGCGAGATCAAGGCCGGCAAGATCGAGTTCCGGGTCGACAAGACCGGGAACGTGCACGCGCCGATCGGCCGGGTGTCCTTCAGCGAGCAGCAGCTGCAGGAGAACCTCTCGGCCTTCATGGACACGATCGTCAAAGCCAAGCCCTCGGCGGCCAAGGGCGTCTACCTCCGCTCGGCCACCGTGTCGAGCACCATGGGACCGGGCGTCCGGTTGGATACGGCGGTGTACCGATGAGCAAAGCGGAGCGGCAGGCCACGGTCGAGACCTTGACCGAGGTCTTCAAGGGCGCCTCGAACATCTACGTCACCGACTTCGTCGGGTTGAACGTGGCCCAGATCACCGATCTGCGCCGGAAGCTCAAGGCAGCCGGAGCTCGGTACCTGGTAGTGAAGAACACCTTGGCGCGCCGGGCGATGGCGGCGAACGAGATCAGCGCGTTCGACGGCCAGCTGACCGGCTCGACCGGGTTGGTGCTGGTCGGCGACGACCCGCTGCCCGCGGCCAAGGTGCTTGGCGAGTTCGCCAAGGAGCATCAGAAGCCGGCGGTTCGCGCCGGCCTGGTCGACGGGCAGGCGGTCGACCCGGCGTACGTCAAGCGGCTCGGCGAGATCCCCTCGAGGGACGTCTTGCTCGGGCAGTTCGTGGGTTGTCTGAACGGGATCCTCTATCAGGTCGTGGGTGCGCTCGAGGCGCTTTCCACCAAACGGCAAGCCGAATCGGCTTCTTGAATCACGAAGCGGGAAGGGAATAGACAAATGGCGACTCTGTCGAATGACGAGATCATCGAGGCGATCGGCAGCAAGACGGTGATCGAGCTGAACGAGCTGATCGAGGCGTTCAAGACCAAGTTCAACGTGTCGGTGGTGGCGGCCGCCGCCCCGGCGGCGGGCGGCGGCGCGGCCGCGGCGGTCGAGGAGCAGACCGAGTTCGAGGTCATCCTCAAGGAGGCCGGCGCCAAGAAGATCCAGGTCATCAAGGTGATCCGCGAGGTCATCTCGGGCCTGGGCCTCAAGGAGGCCAAGGAGATCGTCGACAGCGCTCCGAAGTCGATCCGCGAGGGGGCCAGCAAGGCCGAGGCGGAGGAGATCAAGAAGAAGCTCGAGGAGCAGGGCGCGGTCGTCGAGCTGAAGTAGCCGGGGCTACGGCGGTCGGACCGCGGTGGTCCGGCCGCCTCACCCCTGGCTTCTTCGGTGAGACGGCATGCGCGAGACGCGAGCGATCTCGATAACGGAAACACGCGACACCCCGCGGCGGCCCGGCGGAGAAGCACCGGGCGCCGCGGCGGGGTCGTGTCGTCGTGTTATTGGCCGAATCATCACCCCGGCCACCCAACGCCACCTTCCGGCGCTGGGACTCGAAGTGACGGAGTAACGAATGACGAACATGAAGCCGTCGATCTCGTTCAGCAAGCTCGGTACCGCGATGCCGATGCCGCACCTGCTGGACATCCAGACCCGGGCCTTCGGCGCGCTGCTCGAGCCGGACGACGTCGAGGGCGACCGTCAGGACGTGTCGCTAGAGCGGGTGTTCCGCGACCTGTTCCCGGTCTCGGACGTCAACGGCAAGTACGAGCTCGACTTCAAGAGCTACTCGCTGGGCGACCCGAAGTACTCGGTGGAAGAGTGCATCGAGCGCGATATGACCTACGCGGCGCCGCTCAAGGCGAAGCTGGCCCTCAACGTGTTCGAGGACGTGGACGGGCAGCGGCGGCTCAAGAACCAGATCGAGCGCGAGGTCTACCTGGGCGAGCTGCCGATCATGACGCCGCTCGGCACCTTCGTGATCAACGGCGCGGAGCGGGTGGTGGTGAGCCAGCTGCACCGCTCGCCGGGCGTGGTGTTCGAGGAGGAGATCCATCCCAACGGTCAGCGGCTCTTCTCGGCGCGGATCATCCCCTTCCGGGGCTCGTGGGTCGAGTTCACCATCGACATCCACGACGTGATCTACGTCCACATCGACAAGAAGAAGAAGTTCCCGGCCACGGCGCTGCTCAGGGCGTTCGGCTACGGCGAGAACGCCGACATCCTGAAGCTCTTCTTCGCCACGAAGACGATCAACATCAGCGGCAAGCTCGAGGGCCGGCAGGAGCGGCGCGAGGTGCTCGGCGCGCTGCTGGCCGCCGACGTGCCGAACCCGGAGACCGAGGGCGAGCTGCTGGCGGCCCTGGGCGACGAGCTGACCCTCGACCGCCTGAACGCGATGCGGCACGTCGGGATCAAGGAGGTCGCGGTCTTCGCCGGCTACACCGCCCTCGACCTGCGCGAGGACGAGCAGCCGACCACGACCCGGGACCGGCACGCGCACGTGCTGGCCTTCGACGTGCCCGACCCGGAGACGGGCGAGGTGCTGGCCGAGGCGGGCACCGAGATCGACGAGAAGCTCCGCGACAAGCTGCTCTCGGCGGGCGCCAACCGGGTCGACGTGCTGCTGCCGTCGGGCCGGGCCGAGTCGCCCCTGATCAAGAACACGCTGATCAAGGACCCGACCGCGAGCGAGGCGGAGGCCCTGCAGCAGATCTACTCGCTGCTCCGGCCGGGCGACGCGCCCAACCTGGAGACCGCGCGAGCCCAGCTGCAGCGACTCTTCTTCAACCCGAAGCGGTACGATCTCGGCCGGGTGGGCCGTTATAAGATCAACCACCGGCTCGGGCTCAAGCTGGACGCGAACAACACCGTCCTCACCGAAGAGGACTTCGTCGCGATCATCCGCTACCTGATCGACCTGCACGACGGGCGCGGCCACACCGACGACATCGACCATCTCGGCAACCGCCGGATCCGGTCGGTGGGCGAGCTGATCGCCAACCAGTTCTCGGTCGGCCTCTCCCGGATGGCGCGGCTGGTCAAGGAGCGGATGAGCATCAACTCCGATCCGGAGAAGATCTCGCTCGACGACCTGGTCAACGCGCGGACCGTCTCGGCGGTGATCCAGGCCTTCTTCGGCTCGTCGCAGCTCTCCCAGTTCATGGACCAGACCAACCCGCTGGCGGAGCTGACCAACAAGCGCCGGCTCTCGGCGCTCGGTCCGGGCGGTCTGACCCGGGAGCGGGCCGGGTTCGAGGTCCGCGACGTGCACTACTCGCAGTACGGGCGGATGTGCCCGATCGAGACGCCGGAAGGCCCGAACATCGGCCTGATCACCAGTCTCGCCACCTTCGCCCGGATCAACGAGCTGGGCTTCGTCGAGACCCCGTACCGGGTGGTCAAGGACGGCGCGGTCACCGAGCAGATCCGCTGGCTCTCGGCGAGCGAGGAAGAGGGCTACGCGGTGGCCCAGGCGAACGCCGTGGTGGACGCCGACGGCAAGTTCGTCAACAAGCTGGTGCTCTGCCGGCGGGGTGACGACTACCCGCTGCTCTCGCCGGGCCGGATCGACTTCATGGACGTGAGCCCCGAGCAGTTGGTCTCGATCGCGGCCGCGTTGATTCCGTTCCTCGAGCACGACGACGCGAACCGCGCGTTGATGGGCTCGAACATGCAGCGGCAGGCGGTGCCGCTCCTCTTCCCGGACGCCCCGATCGTCGGCACCGGGCTCGAGCTCAAGGTGGCCGCCGACTCCGGCGCCACGATCTCCGCGCGCCGCGCGGGCGTGGTGACCCGGGTGACCGCCGACGAGGTGATCGTCGACTGCGGCACCGCCGGCGCGGCCGAGGTGCCGCTGGCCCGGCTGGCTCAGGTGGACCGCTATCGGGTGAAGAAGTTCTGGCGGACCAACCAGGACACCGCCATCAACCAGCGCCCGCTGGTCCAGCTGGGCCAGAAGATCGAGCAGGGCGGGGTGATCGCGGACGGCGCGGCCACCGAGGACGGCGAGCTGGCCCTCGGCGCGAACGTGCTGGTGGCGTTCATGCCCTGGTACGGCCACAACTTCGAGGACGCGATCGTGCTCTCGGAGCGGCTGGTGAAGGACGACGTCTACTCGTCGATCCACATCCAGGAGCTCGAGCTCCACGTCCGCGACACCAAGCGCGGCCAGGAGGAGATCACCCGCGAGATCCCGAACGTGTCCGACGAGGCGCTGGTCGACCTCGACGAGCGCGGCATCATCCGGATCGGCGCCCACGTGAAGCCGGGCGACATCCTGGTGGGCAAGATCACGCCCAAGGGCGAGACCGAGCTCTCCCCCGAGGAGAAGCTGCTCACCGCGATCTTCGGCGAGAAGGCCAAGGACGTCAAAGACTCCTCGCTCAAGGTGCCGCCGGGCATGAAGGGCACCGTGATCGACGTGAAGATCTTCAGCCGGATCGAAGATCAGGTGGTCGAGAAGGACCGCGGCGAGCGGATCGGCGAGGTCCGCCGGATCGAGCACGAGGAGAAGGGCCGGATCAACGAGGTGATGGTCGACGAGCTGCGCGAGCTCCTGGCCGGCCAGGAGGTGGCCCTGATGCTCCGCTCGGGCACGGTGGAGGAGTATCTCCCTGCCGGGACCAAGCTGACCGGGCAGGCGCTCGACGATCTCGACCTGACCGAGGTGGACCTCAAGACGCTCCGGCTGGCCAACAAGGCCGCCAACGAGCGGATCCGGCTCACCATCGACGCGGCCGCCGCCGAGCGGGCCCGGGTCGAGGAGAAGGCCGAAGACCAGATCGACAAGATCCTCCAGCCGGACGAGCTGCCCCCGGGCGTGATCCAGCTGGTGAAGGTGTATCTCGGCGAGAAGCGGAAGATCTCGGTGGGCGACAAGATGGCCGGTCGCCACGGGAACAAGGGCATCGTCGCGCGGATCGTGCCGGAGGAGGACATGCCGTTCCTTCCCGACGGCCGGGCCGTGGACATCGTGCTCAACCCGCTGGGCGTGCCGAGCCGAATGAACGTCGGGCAGATCCTGGAGACGCACCTCGGTTGGTGCGCCCAGCTGCTCGGCTTCAAGGCCAAGACCCCGGTGTTCCGCGGCGCGGACGAGGGCGAGGTCGGGCTGCTGCTCCGGCTCGCCGGGCTCAAGTGGGCGGGCGAGGCGCTGGCGCTGGCGGCGCGGGCGCCGGATCCGGACCCGGCGGAGATCGCCGAGCTGGTCGAGGATCTGAAGCGGATCGGGGTGCACAACAGCACCCTGGCGGCCGCCGGGATCGCGGATCTCGCCAGCTCCTCGGCCGGGGCGGACACCAAGAAGCTCTTCGGGCAGCTGCAGGAGTATCTGGCCCGGGCGGCGGCGGAGCTGGCGGAGCGCGAGGTCACCCGCCGCGGCCACGAGGTGGCGTACCACAAGGCGCGTCTGGAGGAGGCGACCGGGGCCGAGAAGAAGGATCTCGAGGCCACGCTCAAGGAGCTCGAGCCCCGGGCGAGCGATTCGCCCGCCGCGGTGCTGGAGGCCATGGGCCGTCCCGCGCTGGGCAAGCTGCTGAGCGGCAAGCCGGGCTCCGAGGTGGTGAGCGAGGCGGCGGACGAGCTGATCCGCGCGGCCGGGCTGACCCCCGCGGGCAAGGTCCGGCTCCGGGACGGGCGCACCGGTCAGGGCTTCGACAGCGACGTCACGGTGGGCACGATCTACATGCTCAAGCTGAGCCACCTGGTGGACGACAAGATCCACGCCCGGTCGATCGGCCCGTACTCGCTGGTCACCCAGCAGCCGCTCGCCGGCAAGGCGCAGTTCGGCGGCCAGCGGTTCGGTGAGATGGAGGTCTGGGCGCTCGAGGCGTACGGCGCGGCGCACCTCCTCCAGGAGATGCTCACGGTCAAGTCGGACGACGTGAACGGCCGAAGCAAGGTGTACGAGGCCATCGTCAAGGGTCAGAACCTGCCCGATCCGGGCATTCCCGAATCCTTCAACGTGCTGGTGAAGGAGCTGCAGTCACTGGGTCTCAAGGTGACGCTGGGAGCCACCGTCGAGGGCGAGGAGTAATCGCGATATGATCGACTTTCGCAGCGGGCGCGAGCCCAAGAGTTCGAGCTTCGACTACATCGCGATCCGGATCGCGAGCCCCGAGGAGATCCGGGGCCCCCGCGATCCCAAGGAGCGCGAGCGGCTGGAGCTCCAGGGGCTCCGGACCTGGTGGTCGTGGGGCGAGGTCACCAAGCCGGAGACCATCAACTACCGCTCCTTCAAGCCGGAGCGGGACGGTCTGTTTTGCGAGCGGATCTTCGGCCCGGTCAAGGACTGGGAGTGCCATTGCGGGAAGTACAAGCGGATCCGCTATCGCGGCGTGATCTGCGACCGCTGCGGCGTCGAGGTCACGCTCTCGAAGGTGCGGCGCGAGCGGATGGGGCACATCGAGCTGGCCGTGCCGGTGGCCCACATCTGGTTCTTCAAGACCCTGCCGAGCCCGATGGGCAATCTGCTCAACATCACCCTGCGTGATCTGGAGCGGATCATCTACTACTCGGCGTACGTCGTGATCGAGCCGGGCAAGCAGGAGGTCGAGGTCAATCAGCTGCTCGACGAGGACGAGTACCTGAACCTCCGGATGAAGGCCAAGGACGAGGGCGACTCGGGCTTCCGGGCCGAGATCGGCGCCCCGGCCGTCCGGGCGATGCTCGATCGGATCGACGTCAAGAAGCTGGCGGAGGATCTCCGGTCGACCATCACCACGGAGACCAGCCAGCACCGGAAGAAGCAGCAGCTCAAGCGGCTCAAGATCGTCGACGCGTTCCTCTATTCCGGATCCAGCCAGGACGTGGCCAACGTGCCCAGCTGGATGATCATGGACGTGGTGCCGGTGCTGCCGCCGGACCTCCGTCCCCTGGTGCCGCTCGACGGCGGCCGGTTCGCGACCAGCGACCTGAACGACCTCTATCGTCGGGTGATCAACCGGAACAATCGGCTCCAGAAGCTGATCCAGCATCGCGCGCCGGAGGTGATCCTCCGGAACGAGAAGCGGATGCTGCAGGAGGCGGTGGACGCCCTGTTCGACAACGGCCGCCGCTCGAAGGCGATCCGGGGCCGGGGCAAGCGTCCGTTGAAGTCGCTCTCGGACATGCTGAAGGGCAAGCAGGGCCGCTTCCGGCAGAACCTGCTCGGCAAGCGGGTCGACTACTCGGGCCGCTCGGTGATCGTGGTGGGTCCGGAGCTCGGCTCCACCAGTGCGGTCTGCCGAAGGCGATGGCGGTCGAGCTCTTCAAGCCGTTCATCATCAACAAGCTGGTCGAGAAGGGCATCGCCGAGACGGTCAAGCGGGCCAAGAAGATCGTCGAGCGCGAAGGGCCGGAGGTCTACGAGATCCTGGAAGAGATCATCCAGGACCATCCGGTGCTGCTCAACCGCGCCCCGACGCTCCACCGGCTGGGCATCCAGGCGTTCGAGCCCAAGCTGGTCGAGGGCAAGGCGATCCGGATCCATCCGCTGGTCTGCGCCGCGTTCAACGCGGACTTCGACGGCGACCAGATGGCCGTGCACGTGCCGCTCTCGTTCGAGGCGCAGCTCGAGGCGCGGCTCCTGATGATCTCGTCGAACAACATCCTGAAGCCGTCGGACGGCCGTCCGGTCACCGAGCCGTCGCAGGACATGGTGCTCGGCTCCTACTGGCTCACCAAGCTCCCCTCGGGCTACGAGGAGGAGATCCGCAAGGGCGGCGGGAAGCTCGACAAGGTCAAGGGCGAGCTCTGGAAGAGTGCCAAGTTCTACGGCTCGATCGCCGAGCTGGAGATGGCGCTCCTGGCCGCCTCGGTGGACTACCACTCGGCGATCCACTTCTGGTACATGCCGCCGCAGGAAGCGCAGGATCCGACCCCGCGCTGGATCCGGACCACGGTGGGCCGGGTGTTGTTCAACAACATCCTGCCGCGCCAGCTGGTGGCCGAGATGGGCTTCCGCGACGACGTGATGAAGAAGCGGGCCCTCTCGGACCTGGTGCTCAACGCCTATCGGCGGGCCGGGCTCCGGGAGACGGTCGAGTTCCTCGATCGGCTGAAGCGGTTCGGCTTCGACTTCGCCACCCTGGGCGGGATCTCGATCGGGATCGAGGACCTGGAGATTCCCGAGGAGAAGATCGGGCTGCTGGACGAGGCGCAGAAGCGGGTGGAGCGCTTCCAGCGCGCCTACAACACCGGTCAGATCACCTTCGGTGAGCGGTACAACAAGGTGATCGACGCCTGGACCCACGCCAACAACGACGTGGCCGAGGCGATGATCAATCACATGCGGCAGAGCCGGGGCGGCTTCAACCCGGTCTTCATGATGTTCGACTCGGGCTCCCGAGGCAGCCGGGCCCAGATCCAGCAGCTCGCGGGTATGCGTGGCCTGATGGCCAAGCCGCAGAAGAAGCTGACCGGCGGAATCGGCGAGATCATCGAGAGCCCGATCAAGTCGAACTTCCGGGAAGGCCTCTCGGTGCTCGAGTACTTCATCTCGACCCACGGCGCCCGGAAGGGTCTGGCGGACACGGCGCTCAAGACGGCGGACGCGGGCTACCTGACCCGCCGCCTGGTCGACGTGGCGCAGGACGTGACGATCACCGAGGAGGACTGCGGCACGATCCTCGGTCTCGACACCACCGCCTTGAAGGAAGGCGAGGACGTGATCGAGTCGCTCTCCGAGCGGATCGTCGGGAGCGTGGCGGCCGAAGACGTCTTCGATCCGCATCAGCTCGACGAGCACGGCGATCAGCGGGTGATCGTCCAGGCCGGTCAGTTGATCGCCGAGGACACGGCCGACGCGATCGAGGACGCCGCCATCGAGCGGGTCAAGATCCGCTCGGTGCTGACCTGCGAGGCGCGCCGCGGCGTCTGCCGGATGTGCTACGGCCGCAACCTGGCCACCATGGACATGGTGGACATGGGCGAGGCGGTGGGCATCCTGGCCGCGCAGTCGATCGGCGAGCCGGGCACGCAGCTCACGCTCCGGACCTTCCACATCGGCGGTACCTCGGCCCGTATCGCCGAGGAGGCCGAGCGGCGGGCTCGCTCGGACGGTGTGGTCAAGTACACCAAGGGGCTGGAGCACGCCGACCTCGCGGTCAAGTTCGAGGACGGCACCGACGCCACCATCCGGATCGCGCTGACGCGTGAGGACGAGTCGGCGGAGGAGGAGGCCAAGGAAGGCATCCTGATCGTCGACCCGAAGGATCCGTCGCACGTGCTCTCGCGGTACCCGGTACCGCAGGGCGCCAACCTGCACGCGATGGAGGGGACCCCGGCCAGCCGCGGCGACTCGGAGCGGCGCGCCACGATCCTCTACACCTGGGACCCGTACAACGATCCCAGCATCGTGAAGATCGACGGGCAGCTGCGCTGGAAGGACCTGGTGCCGGGTGTCACGCTCCGCGAGGAGCTGGACGAGGGCACCGGTCTCCGCTCGCTGGTGGTGACCGCGGATCCGGAGCGCGAGCTCCATCCGTCGGTGCTGGTCTACTCGACCAACCGGAAGGACCCGCAGGAGTACATCCTGGCCGAGGGCTCGCGGATCATCCTGGGCTCGCCCACCGATCCGGTGAGCCGGGCCATGGAGATCCCGGACAACGCCAATCCCTGGTCGTCGCGCTTCCACGTCGAGGAGCGGCCGATCCAGGAGGCCTGGCCGAGCAAGTCGAAGAAGGAGGCCAAGGACCGCACGGTGTTCCTCTCGCCGCCGGTCAAGGTGTCGAAGGGCGTCACCATCACCAAGATCCCGCGTCAGGCCTACAAGACGCGCGACATCACGGGCGGTCTGCCGCGCGTGGCCGAGCTGTTCGAGGCCCGCCGGCCGAAGGATCCGGCCACGATGTCGGAGATCGACGGTCTGGTGAAGTTCGGCGAGATCAAGCGCGGCAAGCGCGAGATCTACGTCTACCCGACGCTGCCGGAGGGCCAGATCAACGAGCAGGAGCCGCCGCAGGTGTACGAGGTGCCGGCGGGCAAGCACCTCCGGGTCCACGAGGGCGACCGCGTCCGCGCGGGCGACCGCTTGACCGAGGGCCCGGTGAACCCCCACGAGATCCTGCTGATCAAGGGTCCGCGGGCCGTGCAGGAGTACCTGCTGAACGAGATCCAGGAGGTGTACCGCCTCCAGGGCGTCCGGATCGCCGACAAGCACATCGGCGTGATCATCCGGCAGATGCTCCAGAAGGTGCGGGTGACGGATCCGGGCGACACCAGCTTCCTCGAGTCCGAGGCGGTCGACAAGGTGAGCTTCCGCGACGAGAACGATCGGGTGGTTCGGAAGAAAGGCACCCCGTCGACGGCGGAGCCGTTGCTCCTCGGCATCACGAAGGCGAGTCTCACCACGCAGTCGTTCATCTCGGCGGCCTCCTTCCAGGAGACCACCCGGGTCCTGACCGATGCCGCGATCCGCGGGGCCAAGGACGATCTCCGCGGCCTCAAGGAGAACATCATCATCGGACACCTGATCCCGGCGGGCACGGGGCACTACCGGTACGTGGACCTCGAGATCGAGGTCCCGCCCGGCTTCGAGCCGCCGCCGCCCTCGGAGATCGAGGAGGAGCAGCCCGCGCCGGTGTTGCCGGGCGCGGCGGAGGCCGAGGCGCTCTAGCCGGCGGCTTCCCGATCGAACGCGCGACGGCGTCCGGACCGATTGGTCCGGACGCCGTCGTCGTTTCGGGGCCGGCCCCCTGCTCAGTCGCTCCGGAGGGCCACCGCGGGGTCCACCCCGGTCGCACGAGCGGCAGGAAGCAGGCTCGCGAGAAGCGCGACCGCACCGAGGACGCCGATCACGCTGCCGTAGGTCAGCGGGTCGAACGGCTCGACTCCGAAGAGCAGCGACGACATCAGGCGGGTGAGCGCCAGGGCCGCGACGAGGCCGATCCCTCCGCCCACGCCGAGCACCGCGAGGCCCTCCAGCAGCACCATGCGGCGCACCTGGCTCGCGCTGGCGCCGATCGCCATCCGGACGCCGATCTCACGGGTGCGCTGGCTCACCACGTAGGAGAGGACCCCGTACACCCCGACCGAGCCGAGCACCAGGGCCACCAGCGCCGCGATCGCCAGGACCACCATCGTGAAGGTCGTCGGGGCGAGCGACCGGGCCAGCAGCTCGTCGAGGGTCTGCACGTTGGCCACCGGGACCGACGGGGCCACCGACCAGACCGCCTCGCGCACCGCCGGAGCGAGGCTCTGCGCCGGCGGGCCCGCGGAGCGGATCGCGTAGGCCATCGAGCGCCGGACGTGGAGCGGCTCGTCGTACTGATCGGGGACCACCTGCGGCCAGTAGACGATCGCGGTGGCCGGTTGTCCGACGCCGTCGTCGTGGACGTTGCCGACCACGCCGACGATCTCCCGCCAGACGGGCGGGATCTTGCCGTTGGCGATCCGTCGCCCGATGGCCGCCTCCGCGCTGCCCCAGTACTCGCGCGCGAAATTCTCGGTGACCACCACGACCGACGCCCGGTTGTGAATGTCGTCCCAGCCGATGGTCCGTCCGGCGAGGAGCGGGTTGCCCATGGTGGCGAAGTAGTCGCCGCCGATCCATTTCTGCCGCCGGACCGGCGGCAGCTGGTCCGGGCCGCGGGGGAAGTCCTCGACGAACACGGCGTCGCCGGTGTCCCAGCCGTCCATCGTGACCGAGCTGGCCAGACCCGCGCTGGCGACGCCGGGCACGGCCTCGATCCGACGCAGGACCTCCTCGTGGATGGCCGCGACGCGGGCGGGGTCCTCGACCTCCGCGGCCGGGATCGAGACCCGGACGGTGAGCACCTCCCGGGGCCGCTCGAAGCCCGGCCTGACGTCCCGGAGCGCCTGGAAGCTCCGGATCATCAGTCCGGAGCCGACCAGGAGCACGAATGCGAGGCCGAGCTGGGCCGCGACCAGGGCGGTGCGAGCCCGTTGCCGGGCGGGGCCGGCCGACGTGCCCCGGTTTCCCTCCTTGAGGGCCGCGGTCAGGTCGAGCGACCGAAAGCGCACGATCGGGAAGAGGCCGAAGAAGAGCGAGGCGAGCGCGGCGATCCCGAGGGTGAAGCCGAGCGCGACGCCGTCCAGCCGGATCTCGCCGAGGCGGGGCAGGTTGGTCGGACCGACCGCCACCAGCGCTCGCAGCCCGAGCTGGGCCAGCAGGGCGCCGACCAGGGCGCCGATCGCCGCGAGCACCGCGCTCTCGGCCAGGAAGTCCCTCGCGATGGCGGCGCGGCCCGCGCCGATCGCGGTTCGGACCGCGACTTCACGGGTGCGACCCTCGGCGCGGACCAGGAGCAGGTTGGCGACGTTGGCGCAAGCGAGCAGCAGCACCAGGCCGACGGTGCCGAAGACGACCCAGAGCACCGGCTGGGCGTCGCCCACGACCTCTTCCTTGAGCGGCCTCACCGCCGGGACGAAGCCCATGTCTTCCAGCATGGCCACCGTGATTCCGCCGCCGAAGCGCTCCACGGCCAGCGGAATCACCCGGGCGAGGTCGGCGTCGATCTGGGCCAGCGTCACCCCCGGCTTCCGCCGGGCGATGCCCTGAAAGTCGAAGTTGCCGAAGGTGACCTTGGCGGGGTCGATCTGGGCGGGGATCAGCAGCGCAGGATCGCCGCGGATGAACTGGAAGTCCCGGGGCAGCACGCCGACGATCTCACGGGGCCGCCCGTCGACGGTCAGGGTCCGGCCCACGGCGCGCGGGTCGCCGCCGAGCCGTCGCTGCCAGTAGCCGTGGCTCAGCAGGACGACCTCGGGCGCGCCCGGAGCGTCGTCCGCGGCCGAGAAGATTCTGCCCACGACCGGTCGGACGCCGAGCATCGGGAGGAGCCGATCGGTGACGATCAGTGATTCGACCTGCTCGGGTGTGCCCTCGCCGGCAACGGCCGATTGGCGGTTGTCCCAGACCGCGAGGTCCTCGAAGACGCGTGCGTGGTCGCGATAGCTCAGGAAGAGCGCGGGCGACATGTTGGCCGGCCGGGGGCCGATCCCGGGCGCCGTGTGCCAGACGCCGACCAGGTCGCCCGGCCGATCGAACGGCAGCGGACGAAGCAGCACGGCGTTCACCACGCTGAAGATCGCGGTGTTGGCGCCGATCCCGAGCGCGAGCGTCAGCACGGCGATCGCGGCGAAGGTGGGCGCTCTGAGCAGGCGACGGAGCGAATGCCTCAGCTGGCGATAGGCGGCTTCCATGACGGCTCACGGGTCGGAGGGCGGGTGCCGGTCGAGGATCGGCTGCCGTACGCCAGCGAGCCAGCGTGGGTTTCCCCCGGGCCCGCGGTCGCGCGATCCGGGGGCCCGGGGCGCGTCATCGGTCCGGCGGAGAGCGGACCGGCGGTGCTCCGATCGGAGCTATTCGACGGCCGACGCGTGCCGATCGAGCCGGCGCTCGGCGGGATACGGTGCCGGCTCGCGAATGCCCTCGCTCTCCACCCGCGCGCGGGTGGCCTCCCAGAACGCCGCGGTGAAGAGATCGCCGTGGCAGCGCAGGAACTCCGCGTGGAGGGGCTCCGGAAAGCGGAGGAACCGCTCGAACTCCTCGGGGAAGACGTCGTGCTCTCCGACGGAGAACCACGGCTCGGCCGACATCTCGTCCTCGAGCGTCTTCGCTTCGGGGATCTTCCGGAAGCGGAGCCCATCGAGCGGGCCGATCTCGTCGTAGTCGTAGAACACGACCCGACCGTGTCGCGTCACACCGAAATTCTTGGCGAGCATGACACCGGGGAAGACGTTGATCCCGGCCAGCTCCTTGAGCGCCGTGCCGAAATCGAGCACCGCGGCGCGGGCCGCCTCCGGACCGGCGTCGCGGAGGTAGAGGTCGAGCGGTCGCATCTGCCGCTCGGTATAGGCGTGGGCGATGACCAGCTGATCGCCCCGGGCCCGCACGGTCTCGGACGCGACCCGCAGGAGCTCCTCGGCCAGCTCGGGCCCGAAGGCCGAGCGCGGCAGGGCGAGGTCCTCGAACTCCTGGGTGTCGGCCAGACGCCCGCCGTACTCGCGGCTGAAGACGAAGCGGTACTTCTCCTGCACCTCTCGCCGGGTGACGTTCTTCGGCGGATCGGCTCGGTCCTTGATGACCTTGAACACCACGTTCATCCGGGGGAGCGCGAACACGGTCATCACCAGACCCTTCGCGCCGGCCGCCGGCTCGAAGCGGACGCCCGGAGTCCGGAGGGTGCGCACCAGCTCCTGGTAGAACTCGCGCTTGCCGTGCTTGTGGTGGCCCAGGGCCACGTAGAGCTCGTCGATCCGCTTGTTCGGCAGGATGGAGTGGAGGAACGCCACGGCCCGGCGGGGCGCGGGCAGCGCGGCGTGGAAGTAGGTGCGGGTGAACCCGAACACCATGCTCGCTTCGTCGGGATCGGTCACCACGGCGTCGACGGCCAGGCGCCGCTCCCGGTGCATGATCGCCAGGATCAGGGGAACGGACCGGGCGCCGGCCTCGAGCCGCCCCACCAGGAACGCGCGGCGTCCCCGGACGAACGGGGTGGGGAGGAACGCCAGCGTGCCGCCCCCGGCCAATTCGGGAACGGTCGCCTGGAGCCGGTCTAGCGTCAGGCCGGCGTCCCGAGCGGTATCGAGCCAACGATCGGCCGGCCAGAGGGTGCCGAGGGCTCCCATGAGCGCGTCGCCGAGCTCGGGGGCCGGACCACCGGTGGGTGCTGGCGACGTCCAGCTCGGCGAGACGGGGCGGATCGAGGTCGAGGAACTCGACCCCGGCGTCGACTCCGACCGTCCCGAGCAACCGTCGAATCGCCGAGTTGAAGAAGGTGTGGGCGAGGTCCTCGTCGGCACGTCCCGCGACGGCGCCGGCGTAGCGGCCCCGCACCAGGCCGGGCCGCACCGGTTGCCATTGACTCAGCTGGCCGAGGCGGACCACCACGTTGGCGACGTGACGGGCGGAGACGGTGAGCCGGGCGCGCGCCGCGCGCCGCACGGCGTCGAAGTCTTCGCGGAGGAAGTGGCTGGCGGCGGCGCCGGTGAGATTGGCGAACTCGCTGCGGGACGCGGAGAACCCGTCCTCGATGGCCTCCGCGGCCTGCCGATTGACCGGGTGGGTGTCGATGGGCGCCCCCGCCCCGGCTCAGGCGGCGCCGGCGAGCCGCGCGGCGACGCGACGGTCGGCCGCGTGCAGCGGCGATTCCTTGCGGGCGGCGGCGTCCGTGAAGATCTCGGTCAGGCGCCGGTCCATCTTGGCGATCTCGGTCCGAATGGCCTCGAAGGACGCGCCCTCGTCGACCATCGCCAGGGAGACCGCGCCGGCGCCGTTGACCACGTAATCCGGCGCGTAGAGGATGCCTCGCTCGAGCAGGCGCTCGGCGTCCGCCGCCGTCTCCAGCTGGTTGTTGGCCGACCCGGCGATCACCTTGCAGGTGAGCTTCGGAATCGTCCGGGCGTTCAGGGTGGCGCCGATCGCGCAGGGCGCGTAGACGTCGCAGGGAACGTCGAAGAGGCGGTCGGCGCCGACCACCTCGCCGCCGAGCTCCTTGGCGAGGGCCTCCGCCCGGGTCGGGTTCAGGTCGTTGAGCAGCACCGTTCCGCCCTCGGCCGCCACCGACCGGGCCAGCGGCTCGCCGGTGTCGCCGACGCCCTGGATCAGGACCCGCTTGCCGGCCAGCGAGTCCGAGCCGGTCGCGTAGCGGAGCCCCGCCTTCATCCCGATGAAGACGCCGAGGGCCGTGTAGATGCCCGGGTCGTAGGGCTCCTTCTTGTTCCAGTCATAGCAGTGGACGTAGCGGGTCACCGTGGCGAGGAGCGCCATGTCGGCCGGCGTGGTGCCGATGTCCGGCCCGCTGCCGTACCGCCCGTTCAGCGAGTCGATCATCCGGCCGAAGCGGAGCAGCAGCGCGGTCCTGTCGTCGCCGGTGACCGGCTTCGTGAGGGCGATCACGCCCTTGCCGCCGCCGTAGCCCACCTCGATCGCGGCCCATTTGTGGGTCATCCCCTCGGCCAGCCGGATCGCGTCGAGCAGGCCGTCTTCCGGGGCCGGGTAGACCTTCATCCGGACCCCGCCGACCGACCGCTTTCCGGTGGTCGAGTGGAGGGCGATGAACATCCAGGCGTCGGCCTCGCGGTCGTAGCGCACCACGACTTCCTGGCCGGACCAGCTGCGGAGCAACTCCTTCCATTCCATGGAATTCGCCTCTGAACTGTCGGATCGGGGTGGGCCCTCGGGCGCCCTCACAATATCCCAGCCGCGCCCGATCGACAACGGGCGGGCGGGCCCCGGAACGGTCGCGCAACCTCGTGTCGCGGTGTAGGTTCCGGGTCATCCCCGGAGGACATCCATGGCACGGCGGCTCCTGATCTCGGTCGACCACCTCCACTGCGTCGGGAACGGTATGTGTTTAGCCACAGCCCCGGCAGTGTTCGCCCACAACGACGAGCGGCAGTCGGTGGTGACCGACCCAGCGGGCGCGCCCGAAGAGGTCGTCCTCCGTGCGGCCGCATCCTGCCCCACCGGCGCGATCCGGGTCGAAGACGCCGCCACCGGCAAGGTGATCTTCCCATGAGCTCAGCCCCGGTGGTTCCCAACGCCGCCGCCCGGAGCCGTGGGGGGCAGGGCACCGATCCGCTGGTTGCCGAGTACCTGGCCCGCCGGCCGAAGTCCGTAGCGCTGCACAAAGAGGCGACGGGGTACTTCGCGGCCGAGGGCGCCACCCATTTCACCCGGGTGCGCTCGCCCTTCCGTCCCTACGTGGAGCGGGCGCAGGGCTCGCGCAAGTGGGACGTCGACGGCAACGAGTACATCGACTACGTGATGGGCCACGGTGCGCTGGTCCTCGGCCACGGTCATCCCGCTGTCGTCGAGGCCGTGCAGCGGCAGGCGGCGGCCGGGCTCCACTTCGGCGACAACCACCCGCTCGAGCTCGCCTGGGCCTCGCGGATCCGGAGACTGATGCCCGCCGCCGAGCGGGTCAGGTTCTTCGCCTGCGGGCAGGAGGCCAATCTGATGGCCTTCCGGCTCGCCCGCGCCTTCACGGGGCGGCGCCGGATCCTGCGGTTCGACAAGAACTACCACGGCTGGGCCGACGGCCTCGCGGCTCCCGGCGCCGCCGGCACCCTGGCCGAGGGCGTCACGGTCATCCCGGCCAACGATCCGGAGGCCGTGGAGCGGCTGCTGGCCACCGGGGAGTTCGCCCTGGTGATGATCGAGGCCGGCGGCGGCTACCTCTCCGGTCGGATTCCCACCAACCCCGAGTTCTATCGCGCGCTGCCCGAGCTCTGCCGCAAGCACGGGACGCTCTTTCTGCTCGACGAAGTGGTGACGGGCTTCCGGGAGTCCGCGAGCGGGTGGCAGGCGGTGCTCGGGATCCGGCCGGATCTCACGGCCCTCGGCAAGGCGACCAGCGGCGGCCTGCCCTCGGGCGTGCTGATCGGGCGGGCCGACGTGATGGCGCTCTTCTCACCCGCGACGCCGCCGGCCCGGCTGGTGAGTCACGGCGGAACCTGGAACGCGGTCCCGCTCACCTGCGCGGCCGGCATCGCGGCCTGCGATCTCTATCTCGACGGGGAGCCGCAGCGGGTCCTCGCCGAGCGCGCCGCCCAGTTCCGTCACGACGGCAATCTGATGCTGGAGCGGATCGGGGTCTCGGGCCGGCTCTACGCCCGGAGCGTGGCCCACATCTACCTTGGCCCGATCGAGGGCGACCCGGCCGACGACACCGCGGTGCCGACGCCGGATCTGGCCAAGCTGGTGAACCCCGCCGCCGCGCCGGCGCACCGGCGGCTGGACCTGCATCTGCTCCATCGCGGCGTGGCCAGCATGCGGGGAGAGGCCCTGATCTTCTCCGCCGCCCACACCGAAGCCGACGTCGCCGCGACGGTCGCCGCGCTCGAGGACTCGCTCCTCGCCATGCGCGACGAGGGGACGCTGCCGGACTAGCGCCGCCCGCCGCGCAGCACCGGCAGCACGATCTGGGTCGGGTGCTCGGCGCTCTTGTGGATCGCCATCCGCCCGACCACGGTCCGGCTCACCTTACCCTCGTCCTCGCCCGTGTTCGAGTTCGGGAACGAGTAGTTGTCCATCGCGTTCATCACCGCGACCCGGATCCGATGGCCGGCCCGGAAGGTGTTGGCGATCGAGCGGAGACTGAACTCGTAGCGGACCACGTCCCCGGGATCGCCCGAGAGCAGCCGCTCCGTCCGATAGTTCTCGCCCCGGATGTTGTGGACCGGATCGGCGTTGTCCCGGAAGCGGGCGCGCCGCGCGCCGACGGTGATCCGGTTCGAGCGCCCCGTCGTGTCGACGTCGGCGAGGTGGACCCACCAGTCGGTGTCCTTCACGTCGGTCGAGGCGTAGAGGATCACCTTCACGTCGCCGGCGATGGTGAGGTCCTCCTCGAGCGGCTCCGACGTGTAGACCGCGACGTCCGGCCTGGCCTCGATGTCCTTGAAGTCGTACGGGAAGGTCTGCACGTCCTCCCAGCGCTGCATCTGGTCGAAGCTGTACCAGTTGGCCGGAGGATTGGCCGGGTCGTAGCGGAAGCGATCGGGCGTCTCGGCGGCCGTCGGCGCCTGCCGATCGAGCCGTCCGCGGGTGGTCAGGCGGGAGGCCTCACCGTCGCCGTGGAGGTACCAGGAGACCGGAGAGGCCTCGGCCGGCGGCCACGCCGCGCTCGAGCGCCACTCGTTGCTGCCAAGGACGAAGTACTGGACCCGCTCGTCGGCCGAGATCCCGCCCTGGCCCTTCAGGTGCTGATCATACCAGGCCTGCTTCGCGAGCCAGATGTCGTCCCGGAGCGCGTCCGGGCCGAACTCGTACCCGGCGAGCCGCCGGTCGGCGTTGTAGCCGTGCTTCCAGGGGCCGATCACCAGCCGCTGAGGCCCGACGCCCAACCGCTGCATCAGGTTCCAGTTGGACTCCGTGCCGGGAAAGTCGTCGTCGAACCAGCCGCTGATCTGGAAGGCCGAGAACCGGCGGGGCGCGTCCGAGCGATACCAGTCCTGGCGAGCCCAGAAGTCGTCGTTGGTCTGGTGCTCGAAAAACATGTTCCACTGCGGAATGTCCCGTCCGGTGGCATAGACGTCGATGTCGGCGAGCGGACGGTGGTGGAGGATCTCGTTCCAGATCCTCCCCGGGAGCAGGGGGATATCGAGCATGTAGAAGGCGTAGTACGCCATCCCCTCGACCATGGTCCCGCCCCAGAACGGCTGGTCGCTGAAGGCCGTCCCCATCGAGCTCTCGGGGATCAGGCACTTGAGCGCGGGGTGATCGGCCATCGAGAGGGTCCACTGCGTGTAGCCCACGTAGGAGCCGCCCTGCATGCAGACCCCGTCGGACCAGGGTTGGCTGCCGAGCCACTCGATCGCGCTCTTCCCGTCGGCGGGCTCGTTGATCATGGGGACCCACTCGCCCTCGGAGCGATTGGGCTGGTCCCAGTACGCCGTTCCCCTGGCGGCCTGCAGCACCACCGCGTAGCCGCGCGCCGCGTAGTGCCAGTACTGATTGATCAGCCCGCTGATCCCGTACGGCGTCCGCACGAAGACGGTGGGGAAGGGGCCGTCTCCGGCGCCGGTGGGATGGTAGACCAGCGTCGCCAGCCGAACCCCGTCCGCCATCGGCACCATCACCCGCTCGTGCAGTCGGTATCCGTATCGGGCCGGCGAGATCGTCGGCGCGTTCCAGCGGGCCACGGTGGTGAATCCCTCGTAGCCTCGCCGCACCAGGACGACGTCGCTGCTCACCTCCATCGCCGCGAGGACCCGGTTCGACGGTCCGATCACCAGGTCGATCGGACGGGAGCCGTTGTGGTGCGCCCAACGGGTGGCGCTCACGGTCCGTCCGGCGACCGTCGCCTCGAGCCGCCGGACCGGCCGGTAGCTGGTCTCGGCGTCGGGCCACGAGATCGCCGGCGCGCCGGCCCAGTCGAGCCGCTCGAGTCGGCGGAGAGCGGGAGCCACGGCGCGCAGCACTCGGGGCAGGGTTCGATCGGCCGCGAGCTGGTCGCCGGTCACGATCCGGGCCGCCGACCAGGTGTGGGCCTCCCGATCGAGCACCCGGAGGGAGAACCGCTCGGGCGAGCTGCTCGTCAGCTCGGCGACCTTGATCCCGGCGACGTAGACGTCGAGCCGCTCTTCGGCGGGCTGACCCGCGGCGAGCACGAGGGGAAGCAGGGCCGCGGCTCGCCGCCACGGCCATCGACGTGCGCGCGACGGGACGCGGAGCGCGAAGTGCATCGGAGATCGCCTCTGTTGGAGTGGCCGACCAAAGTTAGCGCGGACCGCCCTCCTCACCAGCGCCTTGCGGGCTCGATCCCCGCGATCGACACTTCCCCCACACTCATCGGAGAGACGGAGGTGGCTTGATGCTGCCGTTCGAGCGCGCGTCGCGAGCTGAAGTCCGAGCCCCGAGGGCCGAAGCGTGAGCGGCCCACTCAGCGGGACCCGCGTGGTCGAGTTCGCCGGGATCGGCCCCGGGCCGCTCGCGGGGATGCTGCTGGCCGACTGGGGCGCCGACGTGGTCGTCGTGGAGCGTCCCGGCGAGGGCATGATCCGGGGTCTGGTGCCTCCCGCGCTCCGCTTCGCCGACCGGGGCAAGCGACGCACGGTGCTCGACCTCAAGGCCCCCGCCGACAAGGCGCTCGCGCTCGAGCTGGTGGATCGGGCCGCAGTGCTGACCGAGGGCCTCCGGCCCGGCACGATGGAGCGACTCGGCCTCGGCCCCGACGAGCTGCTGCGGCGCAACCCGGCCCTCGTCTACGCGCGGATCACCGGGTGGGGTCAGAGCGGGCCGCGGGCCAGGACGGCGGGGCACGATCTCACCTACATCGCGCTCTCGGGCGCCCTGCACGGCTTCGGGCGCGCCGGTGGCCCGCCGGTGCCGCCGGTCAACCTGGTGGGCGACTACGCGGGCGGCACCATGTTCGCCGTGAGCGGAATCCTCGCGGCCCTGCTCGAGGCCGGCCGCTCCGGGCGGGGCCAGGTCGTCGACGTGGCGATGGTGGACGGGGTGATGGCGCTCCTGGCGCCGACCTTCTCCCTGCTGGCCGCCGGACACTGGCAGGACGAGCGGGGCGTCAATCTGCTCGATACCGGCGCGCCGTTCTACGACGTCTATCCGACCGCGGACGGCGGCTGGGTGGCGGTCGGCGCCCTGGAGGACGCCTTCTTCGCGGTGCTGGTCGACCGGCTGGGGCTCGACCGGCGCTGGCTCGCGGACCGGAACGACCGGGCGGAGTGGCCGGCCCTCCGCGCCGAGCTCGCCGCCGCCATCGCGGCGCTCACCCGGGCGGAGCTCGACGAGCGCTTTCGCGACACGGACGGCTGCGTGGCGCCGGTGCTCGGCCTCAACGAGCTCGGGAGCGAGCCCCACCATCGGGAGCGGGCCGCGCTCGACACGGTGGACGGCCACGTGCAGCCCGCCGCCGCGCCCCGCTTCGGCCGCACGCCGGGGCTCCGTCCCTCGAGGCCGCCCGAGACGCTGGTCCCCGCCGCCGAGATCCTGGCCGGCTGGCGCTGAGCGGTCCTGCCTAACGATCGCGGAGGAGCACCGCGCCGGGCAGGCGCCAGGTGAGCTCGCCGCCGTCGACCACGGGCTCTCCGCCCACCAGCACCAGGGTGATGCCGTCGGCGTGCTGGTGCGGCGCTTCGAAGGTGGCGCGATCGGTGATCCGCTCCGGGTCGAACAGGACCAGGTCGGCGACCAGGCCCTCGCGCACCAGGCCGCGATCGCGGAGCCCGAGGATCTGGGCCGGCAGACTGGTCATCGACCGGATCGCGTCCGGCAGCTCGAGCACGCCGCGCTCGAGGGCATAGCGGCGGATCTTCCGGGGGAAGGTGCCATAGTAGCGGGCGTGCACGTCGGGGCCGTCTTCGGGGAGCGCGATGCCGGCGTCGGAGGCGGTGGCCACCCAGGGCCGCGCGGCGTAGCTCTCGATGTCCACCTCGTCCATCGAGAAGCCCCGGAGCCGGCCGCCGCCGGGGCGGGTGGAGTCGCCGCGCAGCTGGAGCGCGACCGCGGTCGCGACCGGATCGAGCCGCCAGGCACGGCCGACCTCAGCGAGCGATCGCCCGATCGTGCTCGGGTCGGGATGCTCGAAGACCACGACCTTGTCCGCCCCGCCCCGGCGCTCGATCTCGTGGCGGATGTCCCGCTCGAGCGCCGCGCGCTTGCCCGAGTCCGCGAGCACCGTCCGGAGCGATCCCAGGTCCGAGCCACCGGTGCCTGGGGCCGCCGGCTCCCGCCACACCCAACGGGGAATCAGCACGGTGCCGCCGTCGCTCCCGCTGGTGGCGTAGGGGTACTGGTCGGCCCAGACGTCCACGCCGCGGGCGCGGGCCCGCTCGATCAGCCGGATCGCGGCGCCGCTCGAGCCCCAGTACTGCGACCCCTTGGCCTTGATGTGCGACGCGACCACGGTGGCGCCGGAGCGCTCGCCGATCTCGATCGTCTCGCGCACCGCGTCCAGCAGCGTCGGGGGGCCGGGCGGGTCCTGGCTGGGCCAGTACCACATCGGGTCGGCGCCCTCGCTCCGCTCGTGGCTGACGTAGACGCCGCGATACGGCACGATCTCCTCGGCCAGCGCCACGACCTCGTCGGTGGTGCTCCAGCGGCCGGGGACGTACTCGAGCCCGGCCGAGAGGCCCCAGGCGCCCTCTTCCATGGCCTGGTGGACCATCCGGCGCATCGCCGCGATCTCTTCGCCGGTCGCCGGCCGTCGCGGGTCTCGGCCGAGCGCCCGTCCCCGCACGGTTCCGTGGCCGACCAGGAGGATCGCGTTGGGGCCGATTCCGTGCTGCTCGAGCAACCGGCGCTGCTCCGCGATCGGCCAGGGGGAGCGTCCGTCCTGGTTGACCACCACGGTGGTCACGCCCTGCGAGACCAGGTTGGGCGCCGCGCGTCGCTTCGGGTCCGGATCGCGGAAGCCGCCTCGCGCGGAGGCGCCGTCGTCGGCGTGGGAGTGGAGATCGATGAAGCCGGGCGCCAGGATCAGGCCGGTCGCGTCGACCGTCCGGCCGGCCCCGGCGCGGGAGAGGTCGCCGACCCGGGCGATCCTGCCGTCGCGGATGCCGACGTCGGCGGGAAAGGCGGGATTGCCCGTGCCGTCCAGGATCCGGGCGCCCCGAATCACCAGGTCGAAGCGGCCCGTCTGCGCGCCGGCCGGAGCCGCCGCGAGGGCGAGCAGGAGCGTGAGGGCGCCCGCCCTCATGGCCGATAGGGAGCGGCCAGCGGGAGGAAGACCCGCCGGACCTGTCCCCGTCGATCGACGCTCCGGATCGGAGAGACCCACGCGGCCTCGTTGAGCGAGAGTGGCTCCGAAGCCACGGCGCGCAGGGCGGTCTCGATCGAGAAGTCGTCCGCCACGGCGTCGTTGACCACGTAGCCCTGGTCGCGGAGCGAGGCGATCGTCACCGCGCTCAGCGGATTGACCGTGTTGGAGAAGCCCGTCATCAGCTCGACCGTCAGGACCTGCTCGCGCCAGTGCCCGTCCCGGGTGCCCAGACCGCCCGTGTTCTCGACCGGAACCACGCGCCCGCCGAAGAAGCGCGTCGGGTCCGCGGCGGCGAACGCCACCCGAGCGGCCTCGCCCACGAAGATCGGGTCCGCGCCACCGCGGTCGACGATCAGGTCCATCAGGGGCCAGAGCGATCCGATCCCGAGCACGTGGCCCATCTCGTGGAGGATCACCGACTCGAAGCGACCGGACCCCTGCAGGGAGACCACGTCGGACACGTCGAAGCGCATCCGACCCACGACCGTGATCAGGTTGTCGTCGCGGACGTAGCAGGGACCCGCGGAGCCCAGGATCTGCCCCGGGCCGTCGATCTCCTCGATCGTGGCGAAGATCAGCACGTCGTCGACGGTCTCGTCGAGCGAGGTCCCGCCGCAGAAGCTCAGGTCGTCCATCGGGGTGAACGGGATGTCGACCAGGTCGGCCCGGATGGCCTGAGCCCAGCGGTTGGCCGCATTGGTGAAGGCGGCCTTCTGGCTCTCGGTCGGCTCGGGGCCGATGAACCGGACCGTGATCTCGAAGGCGCCCGGCGGAATCGGCGCGGCGGCGGCGGCGAAGGTCACCG
Organism: Gemmatimonadales bacterium; assembly: GCA_041390205.1. Classification (GTDB taxonomy): domain Bacteria; phylum Gemmatimonadota; class Gemmatimonadetes; order Gemmatimonadales; family GWC2-71-9; genus SHZU01. The sequence goes on along the minus strand of JAWKQJ010000055.1, from coordinate 3,869 downwards.
GGGGCAGACCGTCGATCGCCGCCGTGAGGGTGGGCGCCGGGTTCGCGGGATCCAGCCGCCAGGCGCCCAACCTCGCCTCGCCGTTGAAGTCCGTGAGCGACGCCGCGTGGGTGACCACGCCCGAGCTGGGCCCCGGCGAGAAGCTCACCGGAACGCCGGCCACGGGTAGCCCGCCCGCGTCCAGCACCCGCACGCTCGGGCTCGGCGCCACGAAGTTGCCGAGCAGCCCCGCGATCGTGGTGCTCGAGGTGGCCGCGAATTGGGCGGGCGCCGCGGTGATGCCGGTGGCCGTGACGCTCAAGTCCGGCATCCCGGGGGTCGAGATGGTCAGGGTGTTCGCTCCGGGCGCGAGACCCAGGATCCAGCCCGAGGTCCGTCCGATCCCGTCGTCGGCGGTGAGCACGGAGCCGTTGGTGAGCAGCCGCCCCTCGCCGCCGGACACGCTGAAGGTGAGTCGAACGCCGGGCACCGGCTGACTCGCGTCGTCGAGCGCCAGCACCGCCGGCTCGACCGCCACCCGGGTCCCCGCGTTGGCCGACTGGCCGTCGCCCTCGAGGACCTGCATCGTGGCCGGAATCCCGAAGGCCACGAACGACGTCGCGAGCCCGCCGCCGACCGCGGCCGTCGCCGTCAGCGTATAGGCGCCGGCGCTGGCCCCGATGGTCCAGGAGGTGATCCCGGCGAGCCCGGCCGCGTTGGTGACCGCGCTCGCGCCGACCACGGTCGAGCGGCCGGTCTGGTCCACGAAGTCGACCGTCACGCCGGCGATCGGATTCCCGAACGCGTCGGCCACCTTGGCGGTCGGCGCGATCGGGACGGTCCGGGAGACGACGGTGAACTGATTGGCCGAGGTGGCCGGAGTGACCAGCGCGGCGGGCCCGCGAGACGGTGGCGTGCGCCTGGGCCGACAGACCGCCGGACACGGCGGCCGTCAGGGTCTGGAGCCCGAGCGTGCCGCCCACCGACCAGCCGACCGACACCTCTTGCCCTCGGCGTCGCTGGTCCGGCTGGTGGCGGCCGAAGCCGGTCTGGTCCACGAGGCCGAACTGACCTGGACCCCGGCCAGTGGGCCGCTCGAGCTCCGGACCACGAACTGGACCTGGACCGGCAGCAGGGCGCCGGCCTGGGCCTGCTGGCTGTCTCCGGCGAGCACGGCGATGCTCTGAGGCGTGGGAGGCGGCGGGTCCGGCCCTGGCCGCCACAGGCGAGGAACGCCGGGGAGTGCGAGGAGCAGGGCGCAGGCCACGGGACGAAGGGCCATCACGGGATCTCGACTCGGTTGATTCGGGCTCGTAATCGGACGCACGGATAACGATGTGACCAACGAGGCTTTGGCCACCCCACAAGGCCGGGGCGCCCGGCCGGGTTCCGCTCCGGCCCAATCGAGAGCCCCCGGGCTGCCCCGATCGCCCTAAGGGCAGCGGCTGACCGGTAGTTAGACGGCTTGCAACTTTAAGCTTCTGGCCTCGGCCTCGTCGGCTTGGCCGGGTATCGAACAGAGAGGGGACAACCAGAACCGAATGCCCACGATCAATCAGCTCGTCCGCCGGGCCGCCGCGCCCCGGTCGCCAAAGACAAGTCGCCGGCCCTCAAGCGGAATCCGTTCCGCCGCGGGGTGTGCACCAGGGTCTATACGGTCACGCCCAAGAAGCCGAACTCGGCCCTGCGGAAGGTCGCCAAGGTCCGGCTCTCGAACGGCTTCGAGGTCATCGCCTACATCCCGGGCGAAGGCCACAATCTCCAGGAGCACTCGATCGTGCTGATCCGGGGCGGCCGGGTGAAGGACCTGCCTGGCGTCCGGTACCACATCGTGCGGGGGCACGCTCGGACGCGGCCGGCGTGAACGGTCGCCGGCAGAGCCGCTCGAAGTACGGGGCCAAGGCGCCGAAGGGCGGTAGCTGACCATGAGCCGGCGTCAGAAAGCCATCAAGCGGCCGTTCCGCCGGACCCGCGCTACGACAGCCAGACTGTCTCGAAGTTCATCAACTCGATCATGGCCGACGGCAACAAGAGCCCGGCCGAGGCTGTCTTCTACCGGGCGATGGACCTGATCGAAGAGCGCACCAGCCAGCCGGGCGTCACGGCCTCAAGGCACCCGCGCCAACGCCAAGCCGTCGGTCGAGGTGAAGAGCCGCCGGGGTGCGGGGCGGCGCCTGCTCCAGGTGCTGGTCGAGGCGCCCCGATCGGCGGACCTCGCTCGCGATGCGCTGGCTGATCCAGTACACCAGGGCCTGGACCGATGCCGATGCCCGAGCGTTCGGCCGCCGAGTTGATCCTTCGCCTTGAAGGCGAGGGCAACACGATCAAGAAAAGGAAGACACCCACCGGATGGCCGAGGCCAACCGGGCGTTCGCGCACTACCGCCGGTAGGCGCGGCCGGGCCGTCGGAGAGCCCAGCGCGGCTACCGGGGGCCGCTTCTGCCTTGAGAGCCGGCGCGACAGCCGCCCTCGGCCGGAGCAAAACCCCAGAGAAAGGCCGACCATGAGCAGCCTGAGCATGTTCAAGCACCTGGTGGAGCCGAGCGACGGGCGTTCGTGAGGGTGGTGGCCGCGTGCCGGAGGATGTGGCCTTGACTACCGGCCCGACGCCAAGTCTCGGACGGCGAGGGAGATGATCGGCCATCTGCTGGGACACACCCTCGACCTGGTGGAGCTGGTGGACGAGGGCTCGATCCACCACCGGAACCAGATGCCGGTCGAGTCGGTGGCCGAGGCCACGCGGGCGTTCGACGCCTCGTTCGGCCTGCTCGCGGACAAGCTGGGCGGGGTCGACCAGGCCAAGTGGGACGCGGCCGCCACCTTCTGGGTCGGCGAGCACGAGGTGGCCAAGGGGACCCACGAGCAGCTCGCCTGGATGATGCTCCTGGACGCCGTCCACCATCGGGGCCAGCTGAGCGCCTATCTCCGTCCGATGGGCGGCAAGGTGCCCTCGATCTACGGCCCGTCGGCCGACGAGCAGGGGCCGCCGCACTAGAGCGGCCAGCCGGAGGGGGCCGGTCCCGTCGGGTTCCCGGGGGCTGGCCCACGGGAGGGCCGTTTCGAGGCCCCGCCAGGGGCTTCCAAGCTACTCGGGGACCTTGACTTCAGGCGGTTTGGCTGGGATCTTTAGCGGCTCCCCGGGCGGAACGTTGGCCCGGGGACGACGACATCTGGATGACGTGACGCGGCTCGGACGGCGGCACCTCTCGTCCTTCGGAACAACGCGTGGGAGGCCCAAGGGGCTTCCCCGTCCCACTGAGGGCTCGGAGCATCGAGCCGCCATGGACGATGCGCGGAGCGATACCACGGCCCGAAGGCCGGTCGGTCGCCCCGCTTTTGTGTTGGTGACTCAAGGGGCCAGCGGGCCCTCATGCGGAGCGAACGGGACAGAATGGGACGCGACACACCGCTCGATCATTATCGGAACATCGGCATCATGGCCCACATCGATGCCGGGAAGACGACGACTACCGAGCGCATCCTTTATTACACCGGCAAGAACTACAAGATCGGTGAAGTCCACGATGGCGCCGCCACCATGGACTGGATGGAGCAGGAGCAGGAGCGGGGCATCACCATCACCTCCGCCGCGACCACCTGTTTTTGGACCCGCAACGACACCCAGTACCGCATCAACATCATCGATACCCCCGGACACGTCGATTTCACCGCCGAAGTGGAGCGCTCGCTCCGGGTGCTCGACGGCGCCGTCACGCTGCTCGACTCGGTGGCCGGCGTCGAGCCGCAGACGGAGACGGTCTGGCGTCAGGCGGACCGCTACGGCGTGCCGCGGATCATCTTCGCCAACAAGATGGACCGGGTCGGCGCGGACTTCTATCGCTGCGTCGAGATGATCCGGGCGCGGCTCACCCGGAAGGCCTACCCGATCC
>JAWKQJ010000054.1:0-32095 GCA_041390205.1 Gemmatimonadales bacterium | reverse complement strand
TCGCGAGCAGATGGCCTCGAGCGCGAGGGCGGTGGCGAGCGCCGGCGCGCGAGTGGTGCGGGGCGGCGCCTTCAAGCCTCGCACCAGCCCCTACTCCTTCCAGGGCCTCGGCCGCGAGGGGCTCGCCATCCTGCACGAGGTGGCCGGCGAGATCGGGGTACCCTGCCTGACCGAGGTGGTCGAGGTCGCCGACGTCGAGCTGGTCGAGCGCTACGCCGACGGCTTCCAGGCCGGCGCCCGCAACATGCAGAACTTCCGGCTCCTCAAAGCCCTCGGACAAAGCAGGAAGCCGGTGGTGCTCAAGCGCGGTCCGGCCGCGCGGATCGACGACCTGCTCCTCGCCGCCGAGTACATCCTGGCCGAAGGCAACCCCAACGTGATCCTCTGCGAGCGCGGGATCCAGACCTTCGAGACGGCCACCCGCAACACCCTGGATCTGAACGCCATGCCGGCCATCAAGGCGCGGAGCCATCTCCCGGTGATCGTCGACCCGTCGCATGGGACCGGGGTGCGCGAGTACGTGGGCCCGATGGCGAAGGCCGCGATCGCCTGCGGCGCCGACGGGCTCCTGATCGAGGTCCACCACGATCCGCCGAGCGCGTTGTCGGACGGGCGGCAGTCGCTCTACCCCGAGCAGTTCGCGCGGCTGATGCGGGAGCTCGAGCCGTTCGTCCATGCGGCGGGACGGTCGCTGTGACGCCGGGCAACGACCTGCCGGTGGGCGCGGTGCGCCCTCTGGTGCGACGGCTCGCCGGCGCGCCGGACCCGCTCGTCCTCTATCGCGCCCTGAGCGACGGCGGCACCCGACCGAACACCTTCCTGCTCGAATCGGCCGACTCTTCGGGAGCGACCGGGGTGCGGAGCCTGCTCGGCGTCCGCTCCGCCCTCCGGATCGAGGCCGACCTGTCCGGCGTGAGCGTCGAGGCGGAGAGCGAGAACGGTCGAGCCGCACTCGCCTGGCTCGATCAGCGTGCCGGGATGCCGCTCGAGCCCGACGGCCCCAATCGGCGGCGAATGCCGCTCCACCGGACCCCCGCACGGTGGGCGGACGAGCGCACCCGCTATCGGCAGCCCTCGCCGCTCGACTTGCTCCGCCTGCTGCAATCGGGGCCTCGACTCGAGAGCCGTCCCAACGAGTGGTGCCACCTCCTGGCCGGCGTCCTGGGCTACGATCTGATCGACTACTTCGAGGCCCTTCCGCCCGGTCGGCCCGACCCGCTCGGACAACCCATCGTGGAGTGGTGCCTCGCCGACCGGTTGATCGTGGTGGACCATCAGCGGCTGCAGACGACCGTGGTGACGACGGCCTGGGGCGGCCCCGGGTACCGGCAGCGCTTCCACGACGCCGCGCGGGCGCTCGAAGCCCTCGTCGCCGCGATCGCCGACAGCGCCGAGACCGCCGACACCGCCACCCCGACGGGACCGGACACCGGGCTCGATCCCACCGTCGACGCCGTTCTCGGAGAGCGCGAGCCCGCGGTGGACCAGGACGACCTGGCCTACGGGCGCACGGTCTCGCGGGTGATCGATCACCTTCGCGCCGGCGACGCCTACCAGGTGGTCCCCTCGCGCACCTTCTCGCTGCCCTGCGCGGACCCGCTCGACGCGTACGCCCGCCTCAGAGCCAGGAACCCGAGCCCCTACCTCTTTTACCTGCGCGGGGAGCGGCGCACCCTGCTCGGTGCCTCGCCCGAGACCTGTCTCCGCGTCGTCGGGCCGACGCGCGAGGTGAGCGTGATGCCGATCGCGGGCACCGCGCCGCGCGGCCGGCGAGCCGACGGTTCGCTCGATCCCGAGACCGACGTCCGCAACGAGGTGGCGCTGCGGCTGGATCGGAAGGAGTCCGCCGAGCACCTGATGCTGGTGGACCTGGCCCGGAACGACGTGGCGCGAGTGAGCCTGCCGGGCACCCGCGCGGTCACACGGCTGTTGGCGATCGAGCGATACACCCACGTGATGCACCTGGTGTCCGAGGTCCGCGGGACGCTGGCGCCCGGGATCGACGCGCTCGAGGCCTACGCGGCGACGCTCAACATGGGCACCCTGGTCGGGGCGCCCAAGGTGCGGGCGGCCGCGATCCTCCGGGAGCTCGAGCCGACCCGCCGCGGCTGCTACGGCGGCGCGGTGGGCTATCTGACCGACGACGGCACCCTGGAGACGGCGATCGTGATCAGATCGGCCGTGGTCCAGGACGGGGTCGCGCACGTCCGCGCCGGGGCGGGCGTGGTCCTCGACTCCCTGCCCGAGCGCGAGGCCGCGGAGACCCGGCACAAGGCGCGGGCCGTGCTGGAGGCGATCGTCCGGGAGGCGCCCGTCCATGCCTAACGCTCTCCCGGTCGTGCTCCTCGACAACGTGGACTCCTTCAGCTACAACCTGGTCGAGGAATTCGCCCGGCGCGGCCATCCCGTCCGAGTCCACCGCAACGACCGGCCCGCCGAGGAGATCGTGGCGGCCGCCACCGAGCACGACCGTCCGGCGCTGCTGGTGATCTCGCCGGGCCCCGGCAGCCCGCGTGAGGCCGGGTCGTCGATCCCGACGATACTGGCGGCGGCCGGCCGGGTGCCGGTGCTCGGCGTCTGCCTCGGACACCAGGCGATCGTCGAGGCCTTCGGCGGCACGGTAGGCAGAGCGCCCGAGATCCTGCACGGCAAGGCGTCGCCGGTCCGACACGACGGCGGCAACCCGTTCGAGGGGCTTCCGGATCCGATGCCGGTCGCCCGCTATCACTCGCTCGCCGCCACCCGGGTCCCCGCCGCGCTCCGGGTCACCGCGCGAGCCGGCGAGACGGTGATGGCCGTGGCCCATCGCGAGCTGCCGATCCTGGGCGTGCAGTTCCATCCCGAGTCGGTGCTCACGCCGGGTGGCCCGACGCTGATCGACAACGTCCTCCGCTGGGCCGCCGATGCCGGTCGCTGAGCTGCTGGAGACGCTGGCCACCCGGAGCCTCGATCCCCGGGAGAGCTACACCACCTTTGCCGAACTGGTCGACGGGCGCCTCACGGAGCTGAGATCGCGGCCCTGCTCGCCGCGCTCAAGACCCGGGCGAGACGCCTGGCGAGATCGCCGGGGCGGCCTGAGCACCCGCGACGCCGCGGTGCCGTTCCCGAAGCCGGCGTACCCGGTGGCGAGCCAGCTGCGGCACGGGTGGCGACGGCGCGGGCACGGTAAACCTGTCCACCGCCGCGGCCTTCGTCGCGCCGCCGCCGGTATCCGAGTGGCCAAGCACGGCAATCGGGCCAGCTCCTCCCGCTGCGGCTCGGCCGACTGCTCGAGGCGTCGGGTGTCAGACTCTGACCTGCCACCGGAGGTGGCCAGGCGCTGCCTCGACCAGGCCGGGATCTGCTTTCTCTTCGCTCCCGCGTACCACCCCGGGGTGCGGCGCGTCATGAGCGTGCGTCGCGCCCTCCGCACCCGAACGGTCTTCAACCTCCTCGGCCCGCTGGCCAACCCGGCGAAGCCGGAAATCCAGGTAATGGGGATCTACGCGCCGCATCTGGTCCGTCCCGCGGCCCTGACCCTGGCCGAGCTCGGCTGCGAGTCGGCCCTGGTGGTGCACGGCGCGGGGCTCGACGAGCTCGCGCTGCACGGGACCACCACCGCGGCCCTGCTCCGGCACGGCGTCGTCACCGACCTCGAGCTCACCCCCGAAGCGGCCGGACTCGACCGGGCGCCGATCGCCGCCCTGGCCGCCTCCGGCGGCGCGGCGGACGCGGCCGCCTGGCTCCGCGCCCTGCTCGGTGGCGACGGCGATCCCGTCCATCGCGCCGCCGTCGCGGCCTAACGCGGGCGCGATGCTCTGGATCGCCGGGCTGGCCGAGACGTTGGCGGTTGACGGCACGCGCGGCCGAGCTGCTCGACGGCGGAGCGGGCCTGGCCTGCCTCGACGCTCTCCGCGAGGTCTCCCATGGCGCTTGAGTCCATCGTCCTCGCCAAGCGGAGGGAGCTGGCACTTCGGGCCGGCGGGCCCTCGCCCAAGGAGCTGGCGGATGGACTCCGCCCCGGACCGGGACTTCTACGCCGCGCTCGCGGGGCCCTCGCCCGCCTTCGTGCTCGAGGTCAAGCCGCGTTCCTCGGCCGGGCGCTCCGCGACCCGAGCGAGCTCGACGGCGTGATCGCCGCCTACCGCCGACACGCGAGCGTCGTCTCCGTCCTTGCGGACCGGGAGGTCTTCGGCGGCTCGCCCGAGCTGGTCGAGCGAGTCAGAGCGCGGGTAGCCCAGCGGTCCTCTGAAGGACGTGGTGGTCGATCCCGTCCAGGTCTCGCTGGCGCCGTCACGGAGCCGACGCCGTGCTGCTGATGCCTCGGTGCCTGACGACGCGACCTTATCGGGCGGCGGCCGGTCTGGCCGAGCGGCTCCGGCATGGGTGTGCTGACCGAGGTACACGATCGGGCCGATGGCCCGGGCGATCGCCCTCGGCGCCCGAGTCGTCGGGACTGGGTCAATCGACCCGGCGGAACCTCCGAGTCGAGCCCGAGACCGCGCGGCGGCTCGCGCCCGCGGCGCCGACCGACGCCATCGTCATCGCCGAGTCCGGCATCGAGACCCCGAGCGACGTCGACGCTCTGCGCGGCGCGGTGGACGGCTTCCTGATCGGCTCCGCCGTGATGAAGGCGCCCGACCCCGATCGAATGGTGCGATCGCTGGTGTACGGCGAGACCAAGGTCTGCGGCCTCACCCGGCCCGAGGACGCGGCGGCCGCTCGCGAGGCGGGGGCCACGCACGGCGGGCTGATCTTCGCGGCGGGGTCGCCACGGCTCGTGAGCGAGGCGCGGCCAGGTCGGTCGTCGACGCGGCCGACCTCGCATGGGTGGGCGTGTTCGTGAACCCCGACCCGAGCGAGGTCGGCCGGGCGGCGAGGCGGCTCGGCCGCCGCCGCGGTCCAGTTGCACGGCGAGGAGACACCGGAGGAGGTCGCGGCCGTGCGCCGGGCCGTAGCCGCCGGACTGCCGGGTCTGGAAGGCGCTTCCCGTCGGCGATCGGCTGCCGGACCTCGAGCGGACCGGCGCGACCTGGTCCTCCTCGACGCACGCACCGGGCGAGGCGCGGGCGGCACGGGAACCAGCTTCGACTGGGACCTGCTCGACCGGCTGCCCCGTCCGCGCCGGCTCGGCCTGGCTGGAGGTCTGGACGCGGACAACGTCTGGCGGGCGGCCTCGATGGGCCCGCGCTGCTCGACGTGAGCTCTGGAGTGAGACCGCGCCGGGGACGGAAGGACCCGGCAACGTCTCGATCGATTTCGCGCGGCGCCGGGGTCCTCGGCGCGCGCGCCCGACGGCAGCCTGAGGAGACGCATCCATGAAGCTGACGACCCGCTTCGGCCAGTTCGGCGGCGCGTTCGTGCTGGAGATCCTGGTGCCCGCGCTCGAGGAGCTCGAAGCCGCGTGGTGCGAGGCGCGGAGAGCCCGACTTCCGCGAGGAGCTTGTTCTGCTGCTCGCAACCTTCGCCGGCCGGCCCACGCCGCTCTATCGTTGCCGCCGCTTCGGCGGTGAGCGGAAGGGGGCGATCCGGCCTGGAGCGCGAGGACCCGCTCCACGGCGGCGCCCACAAGACCAATCAGGCCCTCGGCCAGGCACTGCTCGCCCGGCGGCTCGGCAAGCGGCGCTCGATCGCCGAAACCGGCGCGGGCTAGCACGGCGTGGCGACGGCGATGGCGGGCGCCGTGCTCGGGTTCGAGACGGTGATCTATGGGCGTGAAGGACGTCGACCGGCAGCGGCCGAACGTCGAGCGGATGCGGCCTCTTCGGCGCCCGAGTGGAGCCGGTCGCGAGCGGCGGCGCTACCCTCAAGGACGCGATCAACGAGGCCTCCGCGATCCGGGCCGAGCGCTACGCCGACACGCACTACCCGCTGGGCACCGTGGCCGGCCCCCACCCCTACCCGACGATGGTGCGGGACCTCCAGCGCGTGATCGGCGACGGAGGCGCGCGCCGAGCTCCTGGCCACGGTCGGCGCCCTGCCGGACGAGGTGATCGCCTGCGTGGGCGGCGGGTCGAACGCGATCGGGATCTTCACCGCCTTCCTGGAGGATCCGGTGGCGCTCACCGGCGTCGAGCCGGCGGGCCACGGGCTCGACAGCGGCCTCCACGGGGCCACGCTCGGCCGCGGGGCACCGGGCGTGCTGCACGGCGCGTACACCTACGTGCTCCAGGACGCGGACGGTCAGGTCCGCGAGTCCCACTCGATCTCGGCCGGGCTCGACTACCCGGCCGTCGGCCCCGAGCACGCCCATCTCGCCGCGGTCGGTCGAGTCCGGTACCGCGCCTGCGACGATCGCTCGGCCGTGCGGGCCGCGCTCGAGCTGGCGCGGACCGAGGGCATCCTGCCGGCGCTCGAATCGGCCCACGCGCTCGCGGCCGCGCTGGAGTCGGCCGCGGCGGACCCGGAGCGCGACATCCTGGTGAATCTCTCCGGACGGGCGACAAGGACCTGGCCACCCTCGCCGGCTGGCTCGAGCGGGAGGCATCGTGACCGATCGCTACGCGGCGCTGTCTCGACGGCTCGAGGCGTCGGACGAAGCCGCCTCGTTCCCTTCCTGGTGCTGGGCGACCCCTCGATCGAGGAAAGCCTCGCCGCCATCCGCGCCCTGATCGCGGCGGGCGCCGACGCACTGAGCCGGATTCCCTTCTCCGATCCGGTGGCGGACGGCTCCTGTGGTGCAGGGTGCGTGCAGCGGCGGGCCCTCGCGGCGGGCGCCACTCCCGGCCTGCTGGCGCGCGATCGCCGCGATCCGGGCCGAGCATCCCGCGCTGCCGATCGGTCTCCTGGTGTACGCCAACCTGGTGATCCGCCCCGGTCTGGAGCGCTTCTATCGCGCGGCGGCCGCCGCCGGGGTCGACTCGGTGCTGGTGGCCGACGCGCCCCTCGAGGAGGCGGCGCCGTTCGAGCGGGCGGCGTCCGATCATAGCGTGGCGCCGGTGCTGGTCGCGCCGCCCAACGCCGACGACGCCCGTCTGGCCGCGATCGCCGCGCGGGGCCGCGGATACACCTATCTCGCCGCCCGCCGTGGCGTGACGGGCGACGACCGGCGGGAGGCGGAGCGGCTGGCCGAGCGGGTGGCCCGGCTCCGAGCGTTAGGCGCCCCGCCCCCGATCGTCGGGTTCGGCATCGGCCGGTCCGATCAGGTGCGCGCGGCCCTCGCCGCGGGGGCGGCGGGGGTGATCGCCGGCTCCGCCCTGGTCCGCCGGCTGGCCGACGGCCGGCCCGGGGCGCTCGAGCGTGCCGTGGAGCTCGCGGCCAACCTGAAGGCAGCCACCCGCCCCATCGCCGCGCCTGGCTGAGCCCGGTTGCCCAGGACCGCGGAGCGAGTCGACATTTGGGCTCTCTCCCCCCAACCACGACGAGCCACCATGCCACCGATTCGATCGATCCAGATCCGCGGCACCAAGCAACCGGCCGGTCACTACTCGCAGGGCATCGTCCACGACGGGCTGGTCTACGTCTCGGGCCAGCTGCCCATGGACCTCGCCACCGGGACGATCGTGGCCGGCTCGGTCGAAGCCCAGACCGAGCTGGCGCTCGACAACGTGCGCCGAGTGCTGGAGACCGGGGGCAGCGGACTCGACCGGGTGATCCAGATGACGGTGTACGTCAACTCGATGGAGTCGTGGCCCGCGGTCAACGCCACCTACGCGCGGATCATGGGCACCCATCGGCCGGCCCGCGCCATCGTGCCGTCCCCGGGGCTCCACTACGACGTCGCGCTCGAGATCCAGGCGATCGGCAGCGTCCGACCCAAGAAGCGCCCCGCCCGAGCCACCAAGCGCACGCCGCGGAGCCGCCCCGTTCGACGGCGGCGGGCCGCATGAGCCGCTCGACCGTCCGCCGTCTCGCCTGGTCGGCCATGGCCACCGGCGCCGTCGCGATCCTCCCCACGGCGCTCGCCGCCCAGCGCGTCCCGGCCGAGCATCCCGCCGTCAAGGCGATGCTCGCCACCCTCGAGAGCGAGAACGCCTGGACGTTGGAGCAGCAGCGCACCATCTGCGAGATCCCGGCTCCGCCGTTCGGCGAGGCGGCTCGTGGCCAGGAGCTCGAGCGCCGGCTCCGCGGGCTCGGCTATCGCGAGATCACCGTCGACGCCGTCGGCAACGTGATCGCGCTCCGCAAGGGAGCCGGCGACGGACCGCGCGTCGTCGTCTCGGCCCACCTCGACACGGTCTTCCCCGAAGGCACAAACGTGTCGGTCACGGTGGCGGGCACCCGGCTCTCCGGACCCGGGATCGGCGACGACTGCCGGGGCCTGGCGGTGCTGCTGGCCGTGGCCCGGGTGCTCTCCCGCTCGGGCGTCGCCACCCAGGGCGATCTGCTGCTCGTCGGCACGGTGGGCGAGGAGGGTCCCGGCAACCTCCGCGGCGTGCGCCATCTCTTCGAGGCGCGCTCCGCGGGCCGGATCGACGCGTTCATCTCGATCGACGGCACCGGGCTCGGCCTCACCAGCAGGGCGGTTGGCAGCCACCGCTACAAGGTCACCTTCAGCGGCCCGGGCGGGCACAGCTACGGCGCCTTCGGGATGCCCAACCCGATGCACGCGATGGGCCGGGCGATCGCGGCGATCGCCGACCTCGAGGTGCCCGCGAGCCCCAAGACGGTCTTCAACGTCGGGATCGTCGAGGGCGGCGTCTCGGTCAACTCGATCACCTCGACGGCGACGATGCAGGTGGATCTCCGCTCCGAGTCGCCGACCGAGCTGGGCAAGCTGGACGACGCCTTTCAGCGGGCCGTCCAGAAGGCCGTCGAGGCCGAGCGGCGCCGCTGGCCGGGATCGCAGGAAGGGCTCGACGTGGCCGTGGAGGACATCGGCAAGCGGCCGGCGGCCGCGCCCGCGGACACGGCGGCGATCGTCCGCACCGCCCAGGCCGCGGCCCGTGCGCTCGGCCTGCCCTCGCCCGAGACCAGCGCCTCGAGCACCGACGCCAACATCGCGATGAGTCCGGGGTGCCCGCCATCACGATCGACGGCGGTGGCGAAGGGATGGGGCCCACTCCTCGGGGAGTGGTACGACGATGGGTCCGAGGCTATCGTGGCCCGCAGGGCCCTTGATCGCGCTCGCTCTGGCTGGGTTCAGCGGGTGAGTGAGGGCGCGCCCGGCCCTGGTCGAGTCCCGGGGCCGGATGCGCGCTGCTACCGGGCCAGCCGTCCGGACGACCGTCCGTCAACAGGATGATGGGCGACTTCAGATCACCGGCGAACACCGTCGACTCGAGCGGTATGGTCCGATCGGGATCGTCCCGGGTCACACCGATGCAGCAGGTGAGCAGGATGTGTAAAACCGGCTGATCCATCAGGGCCGGCGGGGGGGAGGACCGGCGGGGTCCGAACGCCATGCCGTCTCGAATCGTGGCGGGTACCCGCCCGCTCACGTACACCGGAAGCTCCATCAGCGACTGCAAGAGTCTGTACGTCAGCGTTGCGGACTCACCTCCACAGGTGACGACTCCGAACACCGGCGCGTCGAACCGGCCGGTGCGGGAAAGATCGCCACGCCCCAGGTGAATCGAGTGCCGTCCTCGTTGGCCAGGGTGAAGGCTTCCGAGAGAAGATCGTGCACCGCGACGAGGTTCTGCGGAATCGGGTCGACGTTCACAGGCCCGCCTTGCTTTGCCGTGGAAAGAGGTGACCACCCTCCTTCCGGGCATAAGGCGGGCCCGGTTCCGACCAGGTTTGGCGGGGGTGATGCAACCGATCGCGCGGCGGGCGGAACTGGACAGTTGACCGATCCGCACGCAAGACGGTGCAGGCCCTCGGCCGACCGTCTCGGTGCTTGACAGCGGGCTCAGCGCCGGGTCAGGAAGCGCTGCTGAATCAACCGCTGCTCCTCGAGCATCGCCCCGAACGAGACCCCTCGCAGCAGCTTGGCCGCGGCCTGCGGGCCGACCACCCGGAGCACCTTCCCCTCCACCGGGACGACGTCCCCGGACAGCAGCCGGATGGCCCCCTCGAAGCCGTACCCGACCGCTACGCGGTCGCCCGGGCGGAGCAGAAAGCGGACGCCCTCCTCGCATAGATCGAGGACTTCGAACGACCGATCGCCGACTCGGAGGGTCGGTCGGGCCGTGAGGGGGTATTCGAGCCGGTAGAAGGCCCGTTCGAACCGCTCCGCCATGCCCCATATGATCGACCGAAGCCGGCTCGGCTCAAGTCCTTCTTTCCCGGGGCCGATACCCAAGACTCGCCCAGACCACGAGCGAGCGGATGAGAGTCAGCGCAGATAACCTCAAATCTGACATGGTGTTGGCAAGCGACATCGTGGACGGATTGGGTCGCCTCCTGCTGCCGGCCGGGACCAAGCTGACCGACAAGCACCTCCGCTATTGCCAGATGTGGGGCATCCTGGAGGCCGACATCCAGGGTGACGAGCCACTGGTCGAGGAGGGCGCGGTGCTCGACCCCGCCGCGCTCTCGGCGGCCGCCACGATGCTGGACCCGCGGTTTCAGCTCTGCAACCGGGCCGATCCCGTGATCGAGCAGCTCTACGCCTTCTGCCTCCAGCGGCAAGCCCGACGCCCGAGACCATGATGAGCCGTCGCCCGGAAGATCTGATTCGCGGCACCGTCGACATCGGCACCGTCCAGACGATGTACCATCGTCTGGCCGAGGTGATCGACCACCCCCTGTCCTCGGCGGCCGACGTCGGGCGGGTCATCGCCGAGGATCCGGGGCTCACCGCCCGGCTGCTCCGGCTGGTGAACAGCCCGATCTACGGCTTCCCGTCGCGGATCGACACTGTCACCCAGGCGATCAGCATCGTGGGAATGGTGCAGCTCCGCGATCTGGCGATCGGCACGGCGTTCCTCCGCCTCTTCCAGCACGTGCCGGCGGATCTCGCCGACATGGATTCCTTCTGGCGGCACAGCGTGGCGTGCGGGCTCGCCGCCCGGCTGATCGCCTCACGGCGGCGCGAGGCCAACATCGAGCGGTTCTTCGTGGCCGGCCTGCTCCACGACATCGGCCGCCCGCTGATCTACACCAAGCTGCCCGAGGAAGCCGGCGAGGCCCATCACGCCGCGCGGAAGTCGGGCCGGCTCCTCGTCGACGTCGAGCAGGAGATGCTCGGCTTCCACCACGGCGCCGTCGGCGCGGTGCTGCTGGAGCGCTGGCGGCTGCCGGCCATGCTGGTGGAGACGGTGGCCTGGCACCACGCGCCGCGTCTCGCGCACCGCTATCCGGTCGAGGCCGCCACGGTGCACCTGGCCGACATCCTGGCCAACGCGCTGGCGCTGGGCACCAGCGGCGAGCGCCTGGTCCCGCCCTTCGAGCGGGCGGTCTGGGACGTGATCGGGATCTCGGAGACCCAGCTGCCGGGCATCCTCCGGCAGGTGGAGAGCCAGTTCGGTCACGCCATCGAGGCGATCATGGGGCCGGCTGCATGACGCTGCAGGACGCCCTCACCATCGCGCGCGGCTCGGCCGAGGCCGAGGCCGTCGCCGCGCGGGAGATGAACCGCTGGCTGATCGAGGCCCTCGATCACGTCGCGGCGGTGGGGGTCGGGCGTCCGGGCGCCGAGCCCGAGACGATCGGAGGGATGCTCCAGGAGAACGGCCAGGTCCTCTCGCGGGTCTGCCCCTTCGAAGCCTCGGCGTTCTTCCTGCTCGACACGGCCTCGATGGACTTTCCCCTCGCCTGGAGCAGCGCCGACCGCGACTCGACGGCGCTGTCGGACGAGCTGGATCGGCAGATCGAGGACGGGGTCTTCGCCTGGGCGCTGCAGCGCTATCACCCGATCATCGTGCCGGCCCGGACCGGCCCCGGGAGCGTGATGCTCCACGTGCTGGGCCAACGTAGCGGCCGCTTCATGCCCTCGGCATGATGCCGGCGCGGACGCCCTCTCCATCCCGGACGGGTGCCAGAAGCTGGTCCGATCGTGCCGAGCTCGCGCCTCCCACATCCGCTCCGACCAGCTCCGGGCCGAGCTCAAGAGCATCAACAAGAGCCTGGAGCTTTCGATCGAGGAGCGGACCGCCGAGTCAGCCTGGCGCGCGACTCCGGCCTATCGCGCCGCGCAGGTGAAAAGCGAGTTCCTGGCCAACATGAGCCACGATCAGGACGCCGATGAACGCTGTGGCTCGGGATGGCGGCGATGCTGCTGGAGAGCGGCCCTCGACCCGAACCAGTCGAGCCTCGCGGACACGATCGTCCGGCCTGGACGCGACCTGCTCAAGATCATCAACGACATCCTCGACTTCTCCAAGCTGAGGCGGGCAAGCTCAGGTCGAGGCGATTCCGTTCGACCTCCACGAGACGGTGCGCAACGTCGTCGCGCCGTCACCCCGAAGGCCGAGCTCAAGCAGATCCGGCTCGGCCTGGATCGACGAGAACACCCCGACGGAAGTGGTCGGCGACCCCGGACGGCCCGCCAGGCGCTGACCAACCCGACCGACAACGCGATCAAGTTCACCGAGCACGGCTACGTGATGCTGCACGTCGGCGCCGCCGGGGCAGCGGCACGCCGGCACCCCGATCGTCCGCTGCACGGTGAAGGACTCGGGCACCGGCATCTTGCAGACAGCCTGCCGCGATCTTCGACAAGTCTTCACCCAGGCCGACGCTTCGACCACCCGAAGCATGGCGGGCACCGGGCTCGGCCTCGCGATCAGCCGGCAGCTGGTGAGCTGATGGGCGGCATCGTTCGAGGTCGAGAGCGAGGCCGGCCTCGGGCGGCGCCTTCGCCGTGATCATCCCCTTCCCCGTCCCCGCGGACGACGCCAGCGCGGCGGGGCCAACAAAGCCGCTACCGCCCCGGCCCAGCTCAAAGGTCGGGTGCTCCTGGCCGAGGACTGTCCCGCCAACCAACGGATCGCGCGGTGGATGCTGGAGAAGCTCGGGCTCACGGTGGACATCGCGCCCGACGGCGCGCAGGCCGTGGCGGCGCTCGCCAACCAGGCCTACGACCTGGTGCTGATGGACTGTCAGATGCCGAGATGGACGGCTACGACGCCACCCGCGCCATTCGCTCTCGTCGGGCGCGACGTACCAGGCATTCCGATCGTCGCGATGACGGCCAGCGCCATGGCGACCGACCGGGACCGCTGCCCGGCCTGCGGCATGAACGACCACGAGCAAGCCCGTCCAGCAGACGTGCTGGCACGGGTGCTGGCGCGCTGGCTCCGGGCCGGAGGAGGTGGTCGGCTGACGTCTCCTCGGCGCCTCCCCGTCGCTCCGCCGGAAGACGATCGTCACCACCGTGCCCCCGGCTCCGCTCGCTCCGCGGGTCGCTGATCGACGCGCCCCACCCTCCAACACCAGCCGCTTCACGATCGCCAGACCGAGCCCCGATCCGCTGGTCAGGGAGCCGAGAAGCGCGGCTCGAAGATCTCGCGGCAGCCACTCGGCGGATCCCCTCGCCGTCGTCCTCGACCGAGAGCTCGGCGCCGCGGATCCGGATCACGGTGTGGCGGGCGCCCGCGTTGCGCGAGTTCTCGAGCAGGTTGATCAGCGCTTCCTTGACCTCGTCGTCGTGGGCGAGCACCGGGACGTCCTCCCGGGCGTCGACCTGCACGCCACCGCAAGCCAGACCGGTGAAGACTTGGCGCGAGCGGCGCCAGCGCCACGGCCATCGGCGCGGGCCGACGTCCTGCGGGCGCGGCGAAGCGAAGCCGAAGGCGCGGGCGATGGTGGAGGCCGAGCCGTCGATCTCGCCCAGGATCCGGCGCGAGGTCTCCTCGAGGGTGGGACCGATCGGGGCCCGACCGTCCCGCTGCACCCGCTGGAGATGCTGGATCCCGAGCCGCATCGGCGTGAGCGGGTTCTTGATCTCGTGGGCGATCTGGTTGGCCATCTCGCCCCAGGCCAGCACCCGGGCAGCCTGCTCCTGCGCTTCCTGGGTTCGAGGGCTGCCGTCCGCCATCTTCTCCAGCGCGGCGAAGACCGGCTCGAACTCGGCCGGCGGGCGGCCGTTCGGGCGCGGGAGCGCCTCGCCCCGACCGAAGGCGAGGGCCGCGTCGCGGAGATCGGCCGCCGGCCGGAGAGCGCCCGGGCCGAGAGCTGCGTGCCGAGCCAGCGCTTCGCGAAGAGCCCGCCCACGACGGCGAGCATCGCGCAGGCGATCGAGCTGCTGGGTGGTGATGGTCAGCGTCCGCCGACGACTGCGGGCGACGCGAGCATCGCTCGTCGCCCGTCAGCAGCTGCACCGCTCGGACCCTGGAGACGGGTCGGCAGCGCCGCCGACGGACCCGCGGCCACCGCGTTCGGCTCGCCGTGGATCGCGATCCGATGGAACACGCCGCGCGGGTCGACCAGCGGATCGATCGCGCCGAAGTCCCCGATGCCGGAGCCGTTCGAGGCCCGGAGCCGCCCGTCCTGCAGAGCACCAGATCTGCGTCCACCCGCTCGGCCAGCTCCTCGAGCACCCGGTCGTAGGGTACGCCTTGCCTGAGCCCGGGCAGGTTGGCCGGGCGCCGCGTCGCGGAGGGTCTGCAGGATCATCAGGTCGCGACGCGACTGCCCGTCCCGCGCGATCTCGAGGATGTTGGCCAGCGCGAAGCCCACGGCGGGTACCACGAAGAAGAGCGCCAGGCCCAGGCGATCCGGCCTGAACGCGGCGCTCGGGCAGCCAGGCCGGCCGCTCGATCACCCCGTGCCAGAGCCAGCTCGCCACCAGCCCCAGGCCGAAGAGGAGCGCGGCGTCGAGCACCACGAGCAGCGCCCCGCGCACCAGCAGACCGAACGCGCTCCCCAGCTCGACCACCGCGAACACGTCCCGGGCGCCGTCCCCCATCGCCACCGTGCGCTCGCCGCGAGCGGTCCACCCCTCCCGCCGGAAGAGCGCCACCCCGTCCTGCGGCGGCCGGAGCGAGAAGGTCGGCGCGAGCGACAGCCGGTAGAGCGGCCGCTCCCGCCCGGTCGGCTCGAGCAGACGTCCGAGCCGCGCGCGGGAGACCAGACTCGAGCGCGGACCGAGCCCGATGCTCAGCACCGTCGTCGGATCGAGCCGGACCACCGCGAGGTAGTGCACCGAGGGGATCCGCTGCAGCGCCTCGATCCGTCGCTCCTGCTCCGGCGCGAGCTCGATCACCTGACGCGCGACCAGGCTGTCGGGGAGATCCACTTCGTCCAGCCGGAGCGCCGCGAGTGGCGAGCCGTCCGGGCCCCAGAGCGCCAGCGCCGCCGGGAAGCCCTGTCGGCTGAGCGGCGCGGCGCGCCAGAGCGCGAACAGCTCGGAGGCGGTGCGGGGCACCGCGCCGACCTCGGCCTGATCGATGAACTCGTCCAGGAGCGGCACCGCGATCGGGTCGGCCCGGTCGCCCAAGGTCGCCAGGTCGGCCCGTGCCGCGGCCACCCGGCTCTCCACCTCGGCGCCCCAGGTCATCAGCGCCGCCGCGGCGCCCGTGGCCACGGCGAGCCCGGCCAGCATCGCGCGCCGGCGGCCGGGCCAGATCACCAGCCCGAGGGCGATCGACCAGAGCACCGGATACCAGTCCGGCCACCCGTGTCGGGCGTTCCAGATCAGCGCCCCGACCACCGCGGCCACGACCCCGACCGCGGCCCCGGCGACGGCAGTCCAGATCCGGCCCTTGCCCTTGGGCGCCGGCAGCAGGCTCGCCGCCACCACCAGCAGCGCCGCGGCCGCGGCGAACACCGCGACCTGCCAGATCAGCCAGAGCGGCGCCGAGACGCCCTCGGCCGGCACCTGGATCCCCCGGCCGATCCGGCTGACCAGGAATGGCGCGCCGAGCACGAGCACGAACGCGACCGGAGCACCCCACCAGCCCGTGGTCCGGCGACGGTCGTGCCAGACCAGGCCGAGGGTGAGCACCAACCCACCCACCAGCGCGAGCGGTCCCGCCGCCCGGAAACCGGGCAGCAGCGGCTGGAAGAAGGTCATCGGCGAGAACAGCGTCGGCGCGCCAAGCGCCTCGCCGAGCGGTGCTGGAGCGTCGCCGCCACCGGTAAGCCGGCGAGCACCAGGCGGCCATCCCGCCGGCGCCACCATCAGCGCCACCACCCAAATCGCCAGCCCGAGCCCGACCAGCCGGCGAATCAGCCTCGCCTCGACGGTGAGAAAGGCCGCGGACTGGCTCGGCGGAGTCAGCTGGACGCTGAAGATCAGGCGCGGCCCGCGCTGGTCGGCTCGACGTAGTCGAACACGTCCGACGTGCCGGCGCGACCCCGGGCGGAAGGATCACCAGCTCGACGCCGTTCGCCTCCTCGAACCGCCGGGCCAGGCTGCGGGCCTGATCCGGGACGCTCGAGTCGGCGGCCAGCAGCGCTGCGGTCACCACGGTGCGACTGTTGGCGAGGTGGCGCCGCGATTCGATGATCGCGTAGTAGGGGTCGCCCGGAAATCGATCGAGTCGCCTTCGATCTCCGGGGAAGCCGGTGTCGCCCGGCCCAGGAGAAGGGCGTGCCGTCGGCCTCGAGGATCGCGACGCCGACCTCGAGCTGCTCGGGAGCGACCAGCCGGGCCAGCTGGCCGAAGGCCTGCCCTGGCTCTGATCCCGATCGGCCGCCTTGGCTGGCGCGCTCGGCCAGGGATTCGACCAGCTCCGGTTCCCTGGAGATCGCGCTCCCAGCGCTCCGCCGCCCGGACGATCCGCCGCTCCCGGAGCGTCGGCCAGTGGTCTGACCTGACGGAGCGAGTGCCGTCCGAGACCGACGATCACGGCCTGGGCCACCAGCAGCAGGGCGAGGAGCCGCTCGCCCCAACCGCCTCGGGCGAGCAGCGCGGCGCTCGCGAGGGTCAGCACGATCGTCAGGGCCGCCAGCGCGACACCGGGCGATCGGAACCACTCGGCCAGGGCCAGCTGCGCGAGCGCGAGAGTCGCGATCCACCAGCGACGGGAGGTCACGTGTCGAATCCGATCCGCTTGGGCGAGCTCCGACCGCACGAGGCCGCCACCATCCTGGCCGGCTGCCCTCGCCTGTTGATCCCTGTCGGCACCCTTACCCACCGGGGGCGCCACCTGCCCCTGGGGTACGACACCCTGGTGCTCGAGCGGCTCACCGACGAGCTCTCCGCCGCCACCGGAATCGCCCGCTCCCCGATCATCCCGGTAGGGGTCCATTCCAGCCGTGAGGAGTCCTGCCCGGGCGCCGCGAGCCTCTCACGCAAGAGCCTCCACCGAGTCATGAACGAACTTATCGAGTCCTGGGAAACGGGAGCAAAGGTACTCGACGTGACCATCCTGACGGCCCATGCCACCGACGCCCACCTCGAGGCCCTGAGCACGATACGAACGACCGGAACCGTCCGGCTGATCGACGTGATGGCGGTCGCCGCCGCCAGGCAGAGAGAGCTCGAGCCCGACGCCCGCGACCTCGAGGCGGCCCTCCTGCTCCATCTCCGGCCGGAGCTGGTGGACCTCCAACGGGGCTCGGGCGTCAACCCGCCGAGCGCCGAGGTCGGGCGCGAGATCTACGAGGCGACTCTGCGGGCCCTGGTCGAGCAGGTCGGACGGGCCGAATGAGCCCTGGTCCCGGCATCGGGATCCACTCCGCCCGGAAATGGGAAGCCCACTCGGGCCGTCGTCGGGACCTCATTCCCTAAGTTCTTTGAATTCAGCCCCTTGAGAAGCAGGCTCGCGGGCCGGCACGAAGTCCGCCAATGGCGGTCGCAGTTCCTCCCGCCAAGGAAAGTGGCTATGTTCGATAAACTGTATCGTGGCAACGCTTTAGACATTACTCGTCTCAAGGTGAAACTTCGGCATGGATTCGGGCGTAAGAACGGCCGTTCCACAGTCCCAACCGTGAAAGGACCAGGTGTGATGATTCGCCGGTTCGCGGTCGCGCTGGCTGGGCTCATCGTGGCCCTGGCGCCGACTGCCTCCGCCCAGCAGCAGGAGCCGCCCGCCCGCCCGACTCCACGGGTGACCGTGACCCTCAGCGAGGCGATGACCCAGGCGCAGCGCAACAGCCCGGCCTACCGCCAGGCCCAGAACGACGCCGGCACCGCTCGCTGGGCGGTTCGGAACGCCTACAGCACGATGCTGCTGCCGTCGCTCACGGTGGGCGGCAGCCTGAGCTACACCGGCGCCGGCAGCGCGACGTTCGGCGGCTCGCTCTTCAACCAGTCGTCTCCCTCGCTCAGCTCCGGCTACGGGGTGAATCTCAACTGGGATCTCTCGGGCGCGACCTTGAGCGCGCCGGGTCAGCAGCGAGCGGATCAGCGCGCGATCGACGAGGACATCAACAACGCGCTGGCGCAGCTGCACTACGACGTCGCCTTCCAGTACCTGACCGGACTCCAGGCCGTCGCCCAGACGGACGTGGCGCGGCAGCAGCTCGCCCGCAACGAGGACTTCCTCCAGCTGGCGCAGGCCCGTTATCAGGTCGGCCAGGCCACGATCCTCGACGTCAAGCAGGCGCAGGTCCAGCGCGGGCAGGCCGAGGTCGCCCTGATCCGCGCGGAGCAGACGGAGAACGAGGCCAAGCTGGAGCTCTTCCGCCGAATGGGCGTCTCGGTGCCGGTGGCGGTCGCGGAGGTCGCGCTGACCGACTCCTTCCCGGTCTCCGAGCCCGGCTGGACCATGGACGAGCTGATGATGGTGGCCAGCGAGCAGAACCCGCAGCTCCGGGCCCTCCGCGCGCGGGAGTCGTCCGCCTCCTGGGCCGTGAAGGGACAGAAGTCGCGCTACCTGCCGACCTTGAGCTTCTCGGCGGCCTGGCGGGGCTTCACCCAGGAGTTCACCAACACCGACGTGCTCCTGGGCTCCTCGCTCGCCTCGGCGCAGCGCGGGCTGCAGAACTGCACCTTCCAGAACTCGCTGATCCAGAGCCTACCGGGTGGCGGCATCGGCGGGGTCCCGGGCAACGGCGTGATCTCCGACTGCGCCGGCTTCGTCGGGCTCCAGCCCGGCGGCATGGCGCTCGCCGACAGCGTGACCAACCTGGTCCGCTCGTCCAACAACGTGTTCCCGTTCTCGTTCACCCGACAGCCGTTCCAGGCCTCGGTGCAGATCTCGCTCCCGATCTTCGATCGCTTCAACCGCGACCTGCAGATCGCTCAGGCCCGCGCCCAGCGCGAGGACCTGACCGAAAGCGTCCGCGCCCGCGAGCTGCAGCTCCGGACGGACGTGCAGTCCCGGTTGCTCGGCCTGGAGACGGCGTATCGCTCGATCGCGGTCCAGAGCGCCAATCGCGACGCCGCGCGGGACCAGCTCCAGCTGGCCCAGGATCGCTATCGGCTCGGCAGCGGCAGCGCGCTCGAGATCTCCGACGCGCAGAACTCGGTGCAGCGGGCCGAGGGTGACTACGTGAACGCGATCTACGACTATCACAAGGCCATCGCGGCGCTGGAGCTCGCGGTCGGCCGCCCACTTCGCTGATCGAGAGCCACGGACACCATGTCACGACGCACGAAACTCGGAATCGCGGTGGTTGCGGTGCTGGGCCTGACCGCCACCATCATCGGATTGGGCGCCGCCAACCGGTCGGGCCGAGCCGAGGAGGTTCGCCTCGAGACGGTCGAGCGACGTGACCTGGTGTCGGCGGTCACCGCGAGCGGGCGGATCGAGGCCGAATCGCAGGTCGACATCAGCGCCGACATCACCGGCCGGATCGTCGACATCGCGGTGCGCGAAGGCGACCTGGTGACCAAGGGGCAGTATCTGATCCAGATCGACCCCGCGCAGTACCTCTCCTCGGTCAAGCGGCTCGAGGGCCTGCTGGCCTCGCAGCAGGCCTCGTTGGTCCAGGCCCAGACCAATCGCGACCAGGCCAAGCGGCAGCTCGATCGCTGGGTCGAGATGCGGAAGATCAACGCCGCGCTGGTCTCTCAGGAGCAGGTCGAGCAGGCGCAGCAGCAGTACGACGTCGCGGTCGCCAACTACGCGGCCGCGCAGGCCGGCGTCGATCAGGCCCAGGGCTCGCTCTCCGAGGCGCGCGACCAGCTGGCCAAGACCCGCCTGGTCTCGCCCATCACCGGCCGGGTGGTGCGGCTGCCGGTCGAGGAGGGCGAGGTGGCGGTGCCGGGCACCTTCTCCCGCGAGACCGGCCGGCTGATGACGGTCGCGGATCTCTCGCGGATCCTGGCCAAGGTCAAGGTCGACGAGACCGACGTCGTCCGGGTCCACCTCGGCGATTCGGTCGAAGTCTCGATCGATGCCTTCCCCGACAGCACCTTCCCGGGGCGGGTGACCAAGATCTCGAACGCGGCCACCGTGGCCGCCAGCTCGGCCAGCAGCAGCGATCGGGCCGTCGACTTCGACGTCGAGGTGACGCTCGACGCGCCGCCGGCCGGCATCCGACCGGACCTGTCCGCGACCGCGCGGATCGTGACCGACACCCGGCGGGAGGCGCTCTCGATCCCGATCATCGCGCTCACCGTCCGGCAGCACGAGGATCTGCCCAACGAGCTCAAGCCCGAGGCCGGGCGGCCCCAGGACCGCGACCGCGAGGGCGTGTTCGTCGTCCAGAACGGCGTGGCCACCTTCAAGCCCGTCCGGGTCGGGATCGCGGGCGACGAGCACTTCGAGGTGCTCGAGGGCGTGAGCGCCGGCGACTCGATCGTGGCCGGTCCCTATCAGTCGGTCCGCGACATGAAGGACTCGGCCCGGGTCAAGGCGACCAAGGACGAGCGGGCCAGGACGCCATGAACCCGCTCGTCATCCAGCTGATCGACATCGAGCGCGAATACCAGATGGGCGCCGAGCGCGTCCACGCGCTCCGGGGCGTGTCGCTCGAGATCCGCCGCAACGAGTACGTCGCGATCATGGGGCCCTCCGGATCGGGCAAGTCGACCCTGATGAACATGCTCGGCTGCCTCGACACGCCGAGCGCCGGCCAGTACTGGCTCGCGGGCCAGGAGGTCTCCCGGATGGCCGACGACGCCCTCGCCCGGGTCCGCAACCGCGAGATCGGCTTCGTGTTCCAGACCTTCAACCTGCTCCCCCGGGCGAGCGCGCTCCAGAACGTCGAGCTGCCGCTGGTCTACGCCGGCGTGAGCGGCAAGCTCCGGCGCGATCGGGCCCGCACCGCGCTCGAGCGGGTCGGGCTCGCCAACCGGATGGATCACCGTCCCAACGAGCTCTCCGGCGGGCAGCGGCAGCGGGTCGCGATCGCCCGGGCGCTGGTGAACGAGCCGGCCATCCTCCTGGCCGACGAGCCCACCGGCAACCTGGACAGCAACACCAGCGCGGACGTGATGCGGGTCTTCGATCAGCTCCACGCCGCCGGCCAGACCATCGTCATCGTCACCCACGAGGCCGACATCGCGGAGCATGCCGCCCGGGTGATCACGCTCCGCGACGGCCAGGTGGCGAGCGACCTGGCCAAGAGCGAGTTCCAGGCGGCCTGAGCATGCCTTTCGGCGAAGCCTTCCGGATGGCCCTGGCCACGATCTGGTCGCAGAAGCTCAAGAGCTTCTTCAGCCTGGTCGGCGTCCTGATCGGGGTGACCTTCCTGATCGCGGTGGTCTCGATCGTCCAGGGCATGAACGTCTACATGGAAGACCAGTTCGCCAATCGGCTGGTGGGGCTCAACACCTTCCAGCTCCGCCGGATGCCCAGCATCAACATGGGCAACATCACCGAGGAGACCTGGCGCGAGTGGCTCCGCCGCCCGCGGATCGACAACGACGAAGCCCAGTTCGTCCAGGCCCGGCTCTCCACCCCGGCCGTCTACGCCCGCACCTGCGACGACCGCGCCCCGGTGATCGCCAACGGCAAGACCGCGCGCGACATCGAGATCATCGCCGCCGATCCGTCCTATTTCGAGATCAAGAGCTACGACTTCCAGGGTGGCCGCCCCTTCAGCAATCAGGAGGCGCGGGCCGGCGCGGCCGTCACGGTGCTCGGCGCCGAAGTCGCCGAGGGGCTCTTCCCCGGCGTCGACCCGATCGGCAAGACCATCACCTTCGGCGGTCTGCCCTATCGCGTCGTGGGCGTCGTGGCCAAACAGGGCACCCTGTTCGGGATGTCCCTCGACAAGTTCGCCATCGCGCCCTACCAGTCGGCCGCCCAGCGGATCACCTGCCGCTTCGGCTACATGGACGAGCTGCACGTCCAGTCGGCCAGCGTGGACGAGATGACCCACGCGCTCTCCGGCACCGAAGAGCTGATGCGGATGAAGCGCCGGCTCCGGCCCACCGAGAACAACAACTTCGCCCTGCAGACCGCGGAGGGCGCGCTCTCCGGCTGGCGCAAGATCTCCGCGGTCCTGTTCGCCGCCCTGCCCGGCCTGGTCGCCATCTCGCTGGTGGTCGGCGGGATCGTGATCATGAACATCATGCTGATGGCGGTGGCGGAGCGAACCCGTGAGATCGGGATCCGGAAGGCGCTCGGCGCCAAACGGCGCGACATCCTGGCCCAGTTCATCATCGAGTCGGCTACCATCTCGACCGTGGGGGCGGGGATCGGGATCCTGTTGGGCATCGGCCTCGCCTACGTGGTCAAGGCCACGACGCCCCTCCCGGCCGCCGTGGCCCCCTGGTCGGTCGGCGTCGGGGTCTTCCTCGGCGTCGCGGTCGGGATGGTCGCCGGGGTCTATCCGGCGAGCCGGGCCTCCAAGCTCGACCCGATCACCGCCCTGCGCGCGGAGTGAGCATGTCGGCCCGTCGCCCGCAATCGATCCGCAAAGTCAGCCTGCTCGACCCCACGCGGGTGCTCGAAGGCGTCGGGATCGCGCTCGAGTCGATCCGGGTCAGCAAGGCCCGGGCGGCGCTCACCATCCTCGGCGTGGCGATCGGCGTCATGGTGGTGATCGGGATGGCCTCGATGATCACCGGCATCAATCGCTCGGTCACCGCGATGATCGAGCAGGCGGGGCCGCGCGCCTTCATGGTGATGCGGTTCTTCCGCGGGGGCGTGCAGGTCGACGACGGCTCGGACGACGCCAACCCCTGGCGGCGGAACCCCTACCTGACCACGGGCGAGGCGCGGATGCTCTCGCGGCTCCCCGGCATCGAGATGGTCGGCTGGCGGGAAGACGCCAACGGGCCCGCCTCCGCCGGCTCGATCAAGCTGAGCTCCGTCGAGGTCGTCGGCGCCACCCCCAACCTCCTCCAGGTGGGCGGCGGGACCATCGCCTCCGGGCGAACCTTCACCCAGGTCGAGTTCCTCTCCGGCGCGCCGGTGGCGCTGATCAACGACTACCTCGGCGAGCAGCTCTTCCCCGGGCTCGATCCGATCGGCCGGCGGGTCAAGCTCTTCGGCATCCCCGTCACCGTGGTGGGCATCTTCCAGCAGGCCGCGAGCCTCTTCTCGGACGCGAAGTTCCCGATCGCGGTGCTGCCGCACACCACCTTCTCCAAGGTGGCCAACTTCGACCGCGGATGGCTCACCATCCTGGTGCTCCCGTCCGACAGCGTCTCCACCCTCGTCGCCCAGGATCGGGTGATCGCCGCGATGCGCGCCACGCGGGGCCTCCGCCCCGGGCAGGACAACAACTTCGCCGTGGTCACCCAGGACAAGCTGCTGGACGTCTTCAACCAGGTGACGGGCGGCTTCTTCCTGGTGATGCTCGCGCTCTCCAGCGTCGGCCTGCTGGTGGGCGGCGTCGGGGTGATCGCGATCATGATGATCTCGGTGACCGAGCGGACCCGGGAGATCGGGGTCCGCAAGGCCCTCGGCGCCACAAAGCGCGAGATCATGTTCCAGTTCCTGGTGGAGGCCGCCACGCTGACCATGCTGGGCGGCGCCATCGGCATGGCGCTCGGCGGCGGGATCGCGTTCGCGGTCGACCGGCTGACCCCGATCCCCGCGGCCGTGCCGCTCTGGTCGGTGGTGGCCGCCCTGGCCGCCTCGGTGGTGACCGGCGTGTTCTTCGGCCTCTATCCCGCCAGCAAGGCGGCCCGCCTCGATCCGGTAGAAGCGCTCCGCTGGGAGTGACCCGGAGCCCGGCACCTCCGCCTATCTTTGGCGGATGCCGCTCCTCGAAGCGATCCGCCTCGCCGTCGAGTCGATCCGCTCGGCCAAGCTCCGCTCGTTCTTCACCCTGCTCGGGATCATCGTCTCGGTCGGCTTCCTGGTGGCCGTCGTGGCGATCATCCAGGGCATGAACGCCTACGTCCGGGACAACCTGACGGGCGCGATGATCGGCACCAACGCGTTCCAGGTCCGCCGCGCGCCGATCGCCCTCGTCCTCACCTCGGACGAGGAGATCAAGAAGATCAACCGGCGGCCGCGGATCACCATCGAGGACGCCGAGGCGGTCCGCCGCGCCCTCCCCGACGCCGAAGCGGTGGCCCTCCAGTCCGGCTGGCCCACGCCGACCGCCGAGCTGAGCCACCGCGGACGGCGGCTCAGCGGGGTGCCGGTCTTCGGAGTCTCGCCCGAGTACCAGGCGGTGCAGGACTACCACTTCGCCGCCGGCGAGCCGCTCAATCAGCCCGACCTCGACGGCCGCCGCTACGCCGCGGTGGTCGGCGCCGATGTGGCCGACGAGCTCTTCGGCGGGGCGGCGCAGGCGATCGGCAAGCAGCTCCGGGTCGGCTCGGTCCCGATCCGGGTGAAGGGCGTCGTGGCCCCCAAGGGCCGCACCCTGGGCCAGTCGTTCGACGGCTTCGTGCTGCTGCCGCTCAGCACCTACGAGTCGATCTTCGGGCGGCGGCTCACCACCACGGTCTCCGTCAAGATGGCCACCCCGGAAGCGATCCCGGAGGCGATGCGCCGCGCCGAGGAGGCCATGCGGGTGGCCCATCGGCTCCGACCGGCGGAGGAGTCCGACTTCTCGGTCGACAAGGCCGACGCGCTGGTGGCCTTCTGGACCAGTCTGACCCGGGTCCTCTTCGCGGTGGTCCCCGCCGTCGTGGCGATCGGGATCCTGGTCGGTGGCATCGTGATCATGAACATCATGCTGATGTCGGTGGGGGAGCGGACCTACGAGATCGGGCTCCGCAAGTCGCTCGGCGCGCGGGCCCGGGACATCCGGCGCCAGTTTCTGGTCGAGTCGGTCATCCTGGCGACGTTAGGCGGCCTCCTCGGCGTGCTGGGCGGCTCCCTCTTCGCCGGGCTGATCGCGCTGGTGAGCCCGCTCCCCGCCAAGGTCACGGCCTGGTCGGTGGTGGCCTCGCTCACTCTCGGGGCCGGGACCGGGGTGATCTTCGGGGTCTACCCGGCCGCCCGCGCGGCCAACCTCGATCCGATCACCGCCCTCCGCGCCGACGCCTAGGATGATCCGCAACCTCGACGAAGGCATCGCGATCGCGTTCGAGTCGCTCCGGACCCAGAAGCTCCGCTCGCTGCTCACCGTGCTGGGTGTCGTGATCGGCGTGGCCACGGTGATGACCATGGCCTCGATCGTGGGCGGGATCCGGACCCAGATCTTCGCGGCGCTCAACGCGGCGGTGCCCAACACCATCTACGCGATGCGGTCGCGCCCCGGGCGCCTGGTCGACCCGAACAACCTGCCCGCCGAGATCCGGATCCGGCCGATCGTCTCCGAAGAAGACGCCGAGGCGGTGTCGCGGGCGTCGGGCATCCGGCACGCGGCGCTATGGGTGCGCTTCTTCTCCCGGATCGAGTTCGAGGAGTCGGCGACCCAGACCACCGAGGTCTTCGGCGCCGACTCGCGCTTCATGGACCTCCAGGGCGGCACCCTCGTCTCGGGGCGCTTCTTCGCCCCCTCCGAGGTCCGCACCGGCGCGCCCGTGATCGTGCTCGCCTCCGACATCGCCCACCACATCTTCGGACGACGCGATCCGATCGGCGAGTTCGTGCGGCTGGGCAGTCGGGCGGTCCAGGTGATCGGCATCTGGCAGCCACCCGACAACGTCTTCCGCCCGCAAGGCGTCTCCACCGGCGGCGTGATTCCCTACCGGACTGCCAAGGGCGCCTTCCGCTACGATCGGACCTTCGACCAGTTCGTCATCATCCTCGGCAGCCCCGAGCTTCCGGTCGACGTGGTGAAGGACGCCGCCGCCGTGGCGCTCCGTCGCCATCGCGGGCTCAAGCCGGGCATGGCGGACGACTTCGACCTGCTCACCCAGGATCAGATCCTCGAAGTGATGAGCCAGCTGACGGGCGCTTTCTTCCTGATCATGGTGGCGCTCTCGGGCGTCGCCCTCCTGGTCGGCGGCATCGGCGTGATGGCGATCATGATGGTGTCGGTCACCAGCCGGACCCGCGAGATCGGCACCCGCAAAGCCCTCGGCGCCACCCGGCGCGAGATCCTCTGGCAGTTCCTGGTGGAGGCCGCGACGCTCACGGTCGTGGGCGGTCTGATCGGGATCGTGGCCGGGCTCGGGTTCGGCGAGCTGATCAAGGTGGCCCTGGCGATCGAGGCGACGCCTCCGCTGTGGAGCGCCGTGCTCGCGGTGCTGGTGTCGGTCGCGATCGGTCTCGGCTTCGGCCTCTACCCCGCCAATCGCGCGGCACGGATGGACCCGGTCGAGGCGCTGCGCCACGAGTGAGGGCTTCGGCGGATCTCTGCCGAAGCGCGTTCCGCTCATCTGCGATTCACCGTAAGTTCATTGTATACAACGGCTTGTATACAAAGTCGATCGTGTCAATCGGACACGGTTCGGCGGCGGTGCCGAGTGTCGTTTGAACACGTGAACCGCGATCCCCGCCAGGTGTCGTAACCGCAACGCATGTTCGATCAATGACTTCCAACGGCGCGCCAGGGCGGCGCGGAACTTGTTCTATCTAGCGACCGGCTAACATAGCGAAGCGTTTCGCTATGACAGGGAAGCCACCGCGCCGTGGCCGCATCACCCGCCACGACAATTAAAAAACTGAAGCGCCCTTTTCATCCCAACCCAAGGGAGGACTTGCGTCCATGGGTACCCCCAAGCGCACGTTCGGCCGTCTGGGCCTGGCGGTGCTGGTCGCCGCCTTGCTCGCCACTCCGGCATGGGCCCAGACGGGCACCATCACCGGGCGGGTCACCGGCACCGGTGTCGGCGGCGGCCCGCTCGAAGCCGCCCGACTCATCGTGGTTGGCACCAACATCACCACCACCACCAATCGCGACGGCGCCTTCACGCTCCGCGCGGTTCCGGCCGGCCAGCACCAGGTGCGGGTCACTCGTCTGGGCTTCACTTCGAAGTCCAGTCCCGTGACCGTCGCGAGCGGCCAGACGGCGACCATCGACTTCGTGCTCGATCCGGCGCCGTTCACCCTCGAGGAGATCACCACCACCGCCTCGGGCGAGCAGCGCAAGCTGGAGAGCGGCAACACGGTGCACACGATCCAGGTCAACACCCTGGTCGAGACCGCGCCGGTCAAGGATCTCAGCCAGATCCTTCTCGGCCGCGCCCCCGGCGTCCAGGTGCTGCCTTCGACCGGCACCACCGGCGGCAGCCAGCGGATCCGGATTCGCGGCTCCAACTCGGTCTCGCTCTCCAACGAGCCGCTCTTCGTGATCGACGGCGTCCGGATGGAGTCGGGTGAGAGCTCGATCAGCGTGGGCACCGGCGGCCAGTCGCCGTCGCGGCTCAACGACATCAATCCGGAAGACATCGCCGACATCCAGATCCTCAAAGGCCCCTCGGCCTCGGTGATCTACGGCACTGGCGGCTCGAACGGCGTGGTGCTGATCACCACCAAGCGCGGCGTCGCCGGTCGGACCCAGTGGAACTTCTGGGGCGAGGCCGGCGTGCTCCACGACAAGAACGACTACCCGGACAACTACTACGGCGCCGCGGCCGACGGCTCGCGCTGCCGGCTCGACGACCAGGCCCGCGGGCTCTGCACCGTGGCCTCGATCACGAGCTTCAATCCGCTCCGCGACCCGACCGAGTCGCCGATCCACTCCGGCTTTCGGCAGCAGTACGGCGGCGCGGTCTCGGGTGGCACCGAGCAGGTCCGTTATTACGTGACCGGCGAGTGGGAAGGCGAGCGCGGCGTGCTCTTCATGCCCGACGCCGAGCAGACCCGGGTGCTCTCCGAGACCGGGCGCTCCGCGCTCCGCGCCGAAGAGCTCAACCCGAACACGCTGGGCAAGTGGAGCCTCCGGGCCAACACCGACTTCAACGTCTCCTCGAAGGCGCGGGCCGGCGTCCGGGTCGGCTTCGTCACCAGCGACCTCTGGCTCCCCCAGAACGACAACAACGTCACCGGCCTCCACTCCAGCGGCATCAACGGTGACGGCCGCGGGCCCGACGCGCCCGGCGGCGCCTGGGGCTTCTTCACGCCGGGCGACGTCTTCGGACGTCTCACCCGTCAGAAGGTCCGCCGCTTGACCACCTCAGCGGACGCGCAGTTCACCCCGACCACCTGGCTCACCGCCCGCACCACGCTGGGCTGGGACCAGACCGAGCGGCAGGACCAGCAGTTCCAGCGCTTCGGCGAGGGGCCGAACTTCTCGACCTACCGGCTCGGCTACGCCGACGAGAATCGCCGGACCATCGACGTCTACACGGTCGACGCGAGCGCCACCGCGACCTTCGCGGTGACCGACGCGATCCAGTCGAAGACGACCGGCGGTCTGCAGTACTCGGAGAATTCCTTCCGCGGCACCGACGCGCACGGCGAGCAGCTGCCCCCGGGGTCGGTCACCGTGAGCTCGGGCGCGATCAAGGACGCCGCCGAGACCAACACGTTCAGCAAGACCGCCGGCGCCTTCGTCGAGCAGCAGTTCGCGTTCAACGACCGGTTCTTCGTCAACGGCGCGGTCCGGGTCGACCGGAACTCGAGCGCCGGCTTCGAGTCCCGCACCATCATCTACCCCAAGGCCTCGGTCAGCTATCTGGTTCCGGGCTTCGAGGCCGGCACGATCAGCTCGCTCCGGCTCCGCGGCTCCTTCGGCCAGGCCGGCCAGCAGCCGGGCGGCACCACCGCGCTCGAGATCTTCGATCCGCTGGTCACCGCCGTCGGCGCCGGGATCACCGACGCGGGCGTGGTCATCAACAACCTCGGCGATCCGACCCTGAAGCCCGAGCGGTCCACCGAGTTCGAGGCCGGCTTCGACGCGACCCTCTTCGACAACCGGGTCTCGGTCGAGCTGACCGGCTATCACAAGGAAACCCGGGACGCTCTGATCTTCGTTCCGACCCCGGTCTCCGCCGGCAACCCGAACGGCCAGTTCCGGAACATCGGCAAGACCCGCAACCAGGGGCTCGAGGCGGTCATCAGCGCGCAGGTCCTCAACACCGAGAGCCTGAACTGGGACTTCACCTTCACCGGCTCGCTGCTCCGCAACCGGCTGCTCGACCTGGGCGGCCAGCCGCCGATCAACGCCAACGGCACCACCCAGCAGCATCGTGAGGGCCTTCCCCTCGGCGGCTACTGGGCCCGGCCGTACACCTACAGCGACGCCAACGGCGACGGCATCATCGGCCGCGACGAGCTGGTGATGGGCGACTCGCTCGAGTACATCGCCCCCTCGCAGGCCACCCGCGAAGCGGCCATCACGATGAGCTTCGGCCTCTTCCAGAACCGGGTTTCGGTCTCCACGACGCTCGACTATCGCGGCGGCTTCCGGCTCTACAACCTGCAGGAGGACTTCCGCTGCCGCAGCTCGCAGAACTGCGCGGCGCTCTACGACAAGAACGCTCCGCTCGCCGACCAGGCACGGATCGAGGCGCTCCGGTTCCAGGGCTCGAACAACACCAACACCGGGTTCATCGAGAAGGGCGACTACGCCAAGTGGCGCGAGCTCTCGGTGACCTTCAACGCCCCGCAGAGCCTGGCCAACGCGCTCGGCGCCGCCCGGGCGTCGCTCAGCTTCGCCGGCCGCAACCTGGCTCTCTTCACCAGCTACTCCGGGCCCGACCCCGAGGTCAACGGGCAGGGCGAGGCCAACTTCGCGCAGCGCGACTTCCTGAGCCTGCCGCCGATCCGGACCATGATCCTCCGCCTCAACCTGAGCTACTAGGAGGCGGCCATGACGACTGTGGAGACTTCCATGCACACCCGACAGCGCACCACGCGGTGGAGCGCCCTCCTGCTCGCCGGTCTGGCGGTCACGGCCGCCGGCTGCGACTCCCTCACCGAAGTGGAGGAGCGCGACTCCCTGCCCCCGAGGCGATCGCCAACGCGGCGGGCGCCAACGCGCTCTACCTCGCCGCCGTTCAGACCTTCATCTGGGCCTTGAACGGCGACGGCAGCGGCGGCACCGAGGGCCAGATCCTGATCTCCGGCATGCTGGCCGACGAGTTCCGCCATTCGGGCACCTTCAGCACCCGCGTCGACTACGACATGCGGGCCTCGGACCTCAACAACGGCACCCTGGCCGGGGCCTTCCGCAACCTGCATGACGGACGGGTGGAGGCCCATCGCGCGATCAACGCGATCACGGCCCTGCCCGATTTCAATGCGGCCACGGACGATCGCATCTCCGAGCTCAACAACGCGATCGGGATCATCTTCCTGACCAGCGCCCAGAACTACTGCAACGGGATTCCGTTCAGCAACTACGACGGCGCCACCTGATCCCCGGCGAGCAGCTGACCAACGTCCAGATGGTCGACTCCGCCGCCGTACTTCGACCGGGCGCTTGCAGGCGCCGCCGGCAGCGGCAGCCTCAACCATCACGTCGCCCGGCTGATGAAGGCGCGCGGCATGATGCTCAAGGGCCGGAGCAATCTGGCGGCCGCCGCCACCCTGGTGGCCGGCGTGCCCACGTCGATGATGGCGCCGTTCTACCACGCCGACACGCCCACCAACCTGCGGAACGGGATCTACGTGTTCAACGTGCAGAACGAGCGCTGGACCGTGGCCCACAACGACGGCGGCAACGGCCTGCCCTTCCGGGGCGCCGGCGACGGCACCGATCCGGCCCAGGCCGATCCGCGGGTCCCGTGGAAGCGGGACGGCAGCGACGTGGGCTTCGACAACAACACGCCCCAGTACGACCTGCAGATCTACACCACGAACACCTCGACTTCGACCTACGGGCTCGGTGTCGAAGCCCGGCTGATCGAGGCCGAGGCGGATCTGGAGGCCGGCGCGGTGCAGAGCTGGCTCGACAAGCTCAACAACCTCCGCGCCACGGTGACCGGGCTCGCCCCGCTCACCGACCCGGGCACCGCCAACGGTCGGGTCGACCTGATGTTCTCGGAGCGGGCCTTCTGGCTCTTCGCCCGCGGTACCCGGCTGATGGACCTGCGCCGGCTGGTCCGGCAGTACGGTCGGGGCTCCGAGGACGTCTTCCCGTCGGGCAGCTACTTCAAGGGCGGCACCTACGGACCGGACGTCAACCTCCCGGTTCCCACGGTCGAGAACCAGAATCCCCTCTACGCGAGCGGGATCGCCTGCCTCGATCGGAACGCCTGAGTCGGGCCGGATCGGACCCGGGCCTCGCGGCCCGGCGCTCCGACTCGGATCGCGGACGCGGGGAGCGACTTCGGACGCTCCCCGCGTTTCGTTCAGGTGCCCTTGCCAAACGCCGCCAGTGTCTTTCGGACACGACTCCAGCCCTCCACCCAGTGTCGTTTCCACACCGGGCCAGGTAGCGCTGCGCTAACCGGAGCTCCGGCAACCCAGCCGAACGGATTCTGCCCGAACGACTTGCGCAGACTATCCCGTCGTGGCGCACAACTTGTCCTAGAAGGGGATGGCGCCCGGGGCTCTCACGCCCCGCGACGCCCAGGGAATATCAGTGGCGACTCAGCCACGCCTTCTACAACTGGCAGGACCCTTCAAACCCCCTTCGTGGGAGGACTTGCGTCCATGGGTACCCCCAAGCGCACGATCGGCCGCTTCGGCCTCGCGGTGCTCGCCGCCGTCGTGCTCGCCACTCCGGCATGGGCCCAGACGGGCACCATCACCGGGCGGGTCACCGGCACCGGTGTCGGCGGCGGCCCGCTCGAAGCCGCCCGACTCATCGTGGTCGGCACCAACATCACCACCACCACCAATCGCGACGGCGCCTTCACGCTCCGTGAAGTGCCGGCCGGCCAGCATCAGGTCCGGGTCACCCGGCTGGGCTTCGCGTCGAAGAGCTCGAGCGTGAGCGTCGCGGCGGGGCAGACCGCCACGGTCGACTTCGCCCTCGATCCGGCGCCGTTCACCCTCGAGGAGATCACCACCACCGCCACCGGCGACCAGCGCAAGCTGGAGAGCGGCAACACGGTGCACACGATCCAGGTCAACACCCTGGTCGAAACCGCGCCGGTCAAGGATCTCAGCCAGATCCTTCTCGGCCGCGCCCCCGGCGTCCAGGTGCTGCCTTCGACCGGCACCACCGGCGGCAGCCAGCGGATCCGGATCCGCGGCTCCAACTCGGTCTCGCTCTCCAACGAGCCGCTCTTCGTGATCGACGGCGTCCGGATGGAGTCGAG
>JAWKQJ010000053.1:0-32921 GCA_041390205.1 Gemmatimonadales bacterium | reverse complement strand
TCGAGATCGTTGTGCTTGCCTCCGGCCCGGACGCACTTCTGGCAGGTCGCCGCGCGGAGGTAGTCGCGCCGCTCCTGCCCCAGAAAGGTGCGCTTGAACTGCACCATTCCGGCGTTGGTGAAGAGCAGCGTGGGGTCGTCGGCAGGGACCAGGGGAGACGACGAAACCTCCCGGAGCTCCCGGGCCACGAAGAAGTCCAGGAACAGACGGCGGATCGTACTCGCTTGCATGGCCGTAATATACGAGAGCCTGGCCGACGGCGAAGCCGCCCGCTAGCATTCCCGCCCATGTCCCCCCGCGCACCCCTGATCCTGGCCGCCCTGCTGGCCGCCTGCGGCTCGACGGCGGGCCGGGAGGCCCCGATGCACCCGACCCTCGACCAGCTGCTCGCCGACTTCGACGGGACCGACCGGCCCGGGGCCTGCCTGCTGGTCCGGAAGGCCGACAGCGCGGTCTATCGCCGCTGCGTCGGCATGGCCGACCTCGAGGCCGGGATCCCGACCAGCCCGGAGACCAACTTCCGCCTGGCCTCGCTCACCAAGGCCTTCACGGCCACGGCGGTCCTCAGGCTGGCCGAGCAGGGCCGGCTGGAGCTCGGTACCACCCTCCCGACCCTGCTCCCCGGGTTTCCGTCCTGGGCCGACCGGATCACCGTCGGGCAGCTCCTCTCCCACACCTCGGGCCTGATCGACTACGAATCGGTGATGGCCCGGGGCGACACGGCCCAGATCCACGACGACCAGGTGGTGGAGCTGCTCAGCCGACAGGACTCGACCTACTTCGCCCCGGGCACCCGCTTCCGGTACAGCAACTCGGCCTACGCGGTGCTGGCCCGGATCGTGGAGCGGCTCTCCGGCCGGAGCTTCACCGACTTCCTCGCCGCCGAGGTCTTCGGCCCCCTCGGCATGACGGGCACGGTGGCGCACGTCGCGGGGAAGACCGAGGTCCCCCATCGCGCCTACGGCTATTCCCGCGACTCGGCCGGCGGCTGGGTGCGCACCGATCAGAGCCCGACCAGCGCCGTGCTCGGAGACGGCGGCGTCTACTCCTCGATCGACGATCTCGCCCGATGGGCCGCCGTGCTGGAGCGCAAGCGCTCGATCCTGCCCGACGACCTCCAGGATCTGGCTTTCCGGGAGGTCCAACTGACGGACGGCTCGGGCACCGGATACGGGCTGGGGTGGTTCCTCGACGCCTTCGAGGGTCACGACCGGGTCTACCACACCGGGACCACCATCGGCTTCCGGAACGTGATCGAGTGGTTTCCCGCGTCCGACCTGACGCTGGTCTTCCTCAGCAATCGCGACGAAGGGGGCATCAACCGGGTGGACGAGATCGTCCGCGAAGCGCTCCGGATCTGGCGCTGACGACTCGCCGTTAGGCCCTGCCGGGCGTGACTCGATTAGCTTCCACCCGATCGAGCCCCCGCAATCACCGCCAAACGGCATGACCGAGACCGACCTGACCCAGCCGGCCCGCCGCTTCCGGTGGGGCCGTTTGCTGCTCGGGCTCGTCCTGCTCGCCAGCGTGGCGGCCGGAGCCGTCTGGTACGAGCTTCGGACCGCCCGGCTCCAGTCCTGGTACTTCTCCCGACTCGCCAGCGAGCTCGACTACCGCCTCGCCCCCGGGCCGAGCGATTCGATCCGGTTTCCGGGACAAGGACCCTACGACGAGCGCCACGGCTATGCGACGCTCGCGACCACCATCGGGGCGCTCGAGCGCAACGGCTACGCGATCGACAGCCAGGCGAGGTGGTCGCCCAGGCTGATCGAGCTGCTGGACCGGGGCTGGTCGCCGATCTACCGGGTCAAGCCCCGAGCCGGATTCCGGCTCCGCGATCGGCGCGACTCGCTGCTCTTCGACGGCTCCGACCCCAGCCGGATATATCGCGCGTTCGACTCGATTCCCGAGCTGGTCTGGCGCACCCTGCTCTTCGTCGAGGACCGCAACCTGCTGCGGGAGGGATCGCCGCTCCGGAACCCGGCCGTGAACTGGAGCCGGCTCCTCCGGGCGGCCACCTCGCTCGGCACCCGGCGGCTCGGCCGGGGCGGGCCCGTCGCCGGCGCGAGCACCCTGGCCACCCAGATCGAGAAGTTCCGCCATGCCCCCGAGGGTCGCACCCAGGGCGCCCGCGACAAGCTGCTCCAGATGGCGTCCGCCTCCGTCCGGGCCTATCTCGACGGGCCCGAGACCCTCGCCGCACGGCGGAGAATCGTCACCACCTATCTCAATTCCGCGCCCTTCGCCGGCGCCCTTGGCTACGGCGAGGTGCACGGGCTCGGCGACGCGCTCTGGGCCTGGTACGGCGCCGACTTCGAGGAGACCAACCGTCTCCTCCGCGAGGCCGCCGATTCCGCGGCACCGATCGATCCCGAACGACACGGCGCCGCCTTCCGCCGGGTGCTGCAGCTGGTGATGGCCGTCCAGCGGCCCTCGTACTTCCTCACCGATTCGGCCGGCCAGCATGCGCTGGCGCGCCGGGCCGACCAGTACCTCCTCCTCCTCGAGCGCGAGGGCATCATCGGCTCGAAGCTCCGGGCCGCGGCCCGGTCGTCGATCGCGCCACGTCCGCGCGCGCCGGCGCTGGCCGCGCCGTCCTTCGTCGAGCGCAAGGCCGTCGACGCCGTCCGGACCGGCTTCCTCGGCTCCGCGAACGTGGCCGGGCTCTACCAGCTCGACCGGCTCGACGCCCTGGTCTCGGCCACCTTCGACGGCCGGGCGCAGGCCGAGGTCACCGAGCTGCTGGCCCGGCTCCGCGACCCGGAGTTCGTCCGCTCGAGCGGTCTCGCCGTGCCGAGAATGCTGGCCCGCGGCGATCCGAAGGCGGTGGACTACGCCTTCGTCCTCTACGAGCGGACCGAGCTGGGGAACGTGGTCCGGGTCCAGGCCGACAACCTCGAGGGCCCCTTCAGCGCGATCGCGAGCGGCAAGCTGGAGCTGGGCTCGACCGCCAAGCTCCGAACGCTGGTGACCTATCTCGAGATCGTCGAACGCCTCCATCGCGGCCTGACCAGCGGCGAGGACAGCGTGGCGCGCCGCGCCGACGACGCCCTCAGCCGCTGGGCCGGCGAGCGGCTGGCCGCCGACCCCGCGATCTCGTTGGAAGCGCTGCTCGACGCCGCGATGGAGCGGACCTACTCCGCCTCGCCGGCCGAGCGGTTCATGACCGGCGGCGGGCTCCACACCTTCCGCAACTTCGAGTCGACGTTCGACGGCCGGCAGCTCTCGGTGCGCGAAGCCTTCCGCAACTCCGTCAACCTGGTCTTCATCCGGATGATGCGGGACGTGGTCCGCTACCACGTCAACCGGCTGCCCGGACATCCCGCTGGCGCGCTCCGCGATCGCGACGACCCGAGGCGCCAGGAGTACCTGGCCCGCTTCGCCGACCGTGAGGGGGGACAGTTCATCGACCGGTTCCTCCGCAAGCACACCTGGACCACGCGGGAGAATGCGCTGGCCGCGCTCGTCGAAGATCGAACCCTGAGCCGGCCCCGGCTGGCCTGGGCGTTCCGCTCGATTGCGCCGGACGCCGCCTTCGAGGAGTTCGCCGCCTTCCTCCGGACCCAGGGCGAGGACAGCGCCTCGGCCGAGCGCGTGCGCGAGCTCTTCCAGCGGGCCGACCCCGCTCGCACCTCGCTGGTCGATCGCGGCTTCCTGTCCGGCGTGCATCCGCTCGAGCTCTGGGTGATGGAGTTCCGACTGCGGCACCCCGGCGCCACTCGGGCCGAGGTGATGGACTCGAGTCGGACCGTCCGACAGGAGGTCTATCGCTGGCTCTTCTCGACCCGGCGCTCGGCGGCGCAGGACGAGCGGATCCGCTCGATCCTCGAGGTGGAGGCGTTCTTCGAGATCCACCGCTCCTGGCAGCGACTCGGCTACCCATTCGCCTCGCTGGTGCCCTCCTTACGCCACGGCGATCGGGAGCTCGCCGATCGTCCCGGAGGCTGGCCGAGCTGGTCGGGATCCTGCTGAACGACGGCCGCCGGCTTCCTGGCCGGCTGAGGACGGTCCGGCTCGCGCCCGACACGCCATATGAGACGTGCTGCTGACCCGGCGCCCGCCGACGCCGGCGCAGGTGCTCCCGCCGGAGGTCGCCGCGGTCGCGAGACGGGCCATGGTGGCCACGGTGGAGCAAGGCACGGGACGGCGCGCCGGCGGCGCCGCGGGGCGCCGACGGAGCCCGACTCACGATCGGCGCGAAGACCGGGACCGGCAACAACCGCTTCCGCGTGGTCGGACGGGGCGGTCAGGTGATCGAGGATCGGGCGATCAATCGGACCTCGACCCTGGTCTTCTTCGTCGGAGACCGATTCTTCGGGACGCTCACCGCGTTCGTGCAGGGCGGCCGAGCCGACGACTACGACTTCACCAGCTCGCTTCCCGCCCAGATCCTCCAGCTGCTGGGACCGACCCTTACCCGGTTGGCGGCGGAGCCGCCTGCCTGACGGGTCGCCTCGCCTGGCCCCGGTCCGGTCGCAGCACGCTGGGCGGGTCGGAAGGACGCGCCGAAGCAAGCCATCACACCGAGGCTGGCGGCGTCACGGCCGCGCGGGTCCGATACCGCTCCGCGCCGGCGACGCTAGCTTGATGAGGACCGCCGCCCGGAGGCGCCGCCGCCGCGGCTCCGCTCGCGCGGCGAGGTCGAGACCCTGATCCAGGACCGGGGCGACGACGCCGGGGCCGGCACGAAGCCGCCCCTCGAGGATGCCGACCGGATCGCGGGACGGGTCCGGTGATGACAATGGAGAGCCGATGCCAGCCAAGAAGGGCGCGACCGAGAAGACCCGACTGCTCGAGACGCTGAAGACCCGCTTCGAGGCGCACCCGGAGCGACATCCGGGCATCGCCTGGGACCGTGTCGCGGAGCGGCTCGAGGCCGATGCCGGCAAGCTCCGGACGGTCGGAGAGATGGAGCGGACCGGTGGCGAGCCGGACGTCGTCGGGTACGACGCCGACGCGGACTGCTTCCTCGTCGTCGACTGCTCCGCGGAGACCCCCAAAGACCGACGGAGCCTCTGCTACGATCGCGCCGCCCTCGACGCCCGAAAGGAGCACAAGCCTCGAGGCAGCGCCGTCGAGCACGCCTCGGCGATGGGCGTCGAGCTCCTGAGCGAGGCCGGCTACCGCCAGCTCCAGGAGCTCGGCGAGTTCGACACCAAGACCTCGAGCTGGGTGGCCACCCCCGCCGACGTCAGGGACTTGGGCGGCGCCCTCTTCTGCGACCGTCGCTACGGCAAGGGGTTCCTCTACCACAACGGCGCCCAGTCGTACTATGCGGCGAGAGGATTCCGCGGCTTGCTCCGCGTGTAGGAGCCGGTGGCAGCCGTGCGGCGCTCGCGCGGGTAGAGATCGAACCCGGTTTCGGGACTTCGGTTGAAGTCGACCGACGATCCGCCGACGGGCTCATCCAACGCAACCCTTTCGTTCGCCGTCTCGTCAGGATGCTCATGCGCGCCATCTCGATCATGCTCGCGGCCGTCGTCGCCGGCCCCACCCTCCCGACCGCCTTCGCCCAACCGCTGGGCTCGAGCAGCGACTCCAGGCCAGGCTGGACTCACTCAGCGGGACGGTCGGTTCATCGGCGTCTCGGCCGGCGTGGCCTCGCCGACGGCCGCGCTTCATCGCGCTGGCCGCGGGCTCGAGCGACACGGCCCGCAAGACCTCGCTCCACCCGACCGACCGGATGCTCGCCGGGAGCACCGGGAAGACCTTCTTCGCCGCGCTCGCCCTGCGGCTGGTGCGGGACGGCCGGCTCGAGCTCGACGCGCCGATCGCGCGGCATCTCGGCCAGGAGCCCTGGTTCGACTCGCTGCCCAACGCCCGGAGCGTCACCGTGCGCCAGCTGATGAACCACACCAGCGGTCTGGTGCGCTACGAGCTCAACCCCCGCTTCCTCGCCGACCTGGTTGCCACGCCACAACGACGCTTCGAGCCCGTGGAGGAGCTGCGCTACCTCTTCGGCGAGGCGGCCCCGTTCGCCGCCGGCGAGGGCTGGGACTACAGCGACACCAACTACATCGTCCTGGCGATGATCGTCGAACGAGTGCTCGGCGCGCGAGCCTACGACGCGATTCTCCGGGAGTTCGTCCGGCCGCTCGGCCTCGCCGGCACCGTGCCTCAGGACCGGCCGGTCATCCCCGGATTGGCCCAAGGATACGCCGGCCGCGACAACCCGTTCGGACCCTTCGACGCCGTGCTTCGCGACGGGCGCTTCGCGATCAACCCGCAGTTCGAGTGGGCCGGCGGCGGCTGGGCCACGACGGGTCGGGACCTGGCGCGCTGGGCGAAGGCGCTCTACGAGGGCGAGGCGATCGACTCCGCCCTGCTCCACCGCGAGGTCCTCCAGGGCATTCCCGCCAAGATGCTCGGCCCCAACGCCCGCTACGGACTCGGGGTGATCATCCAGCAGACCCCGCTCGGCCCCACCTGGGGCCACAGCGGATTCTTCCCCGGCTACCTGACGGAGATGCGGTACTACCCGGAGCGCCGCGTCGCGGTCGCCGTGATGGTCAATCAGAATCGCCCGGCGATGAGTCCGGCCCGGATCGCGTCCAGTCTCGCCGAGCTCGTGCTCGAGGCGCCGCCGGCGCGCTGACCGGGCGAGCCCGCTCAGATCGCCGAGCGCACCAACCTGCGGATCTCGGGACCGGTATACCCCCGGCGGGCCAGATAGGCCATGACCCGCCGCAACCGCACGGGCCGCTCCACCGAGGCCAACTGGCGGGCCCGCTTCCGGGCGAGCGCCACGACGACGTCCTGATTGGCGCCGTCGGGCAGCTCCTCGGCCAGGACCGACTCGACCACCCGGTCGGGCACGCCCTGCTGGAGCAGCTCGCGGCGAATCCGGGCGGGCCCCCGCCCCCGGGCCGAACGGGTCTGCACGAAGTGGCGGGCGAAGCGCTCCTCGTCGAGCAGACCGGCGCGCTCCGCGCGCTCGAGCGCGGCCTCGATCGCCGCCGGCTGATGGCCCTGGAGCAGGAGGCGGCGCCCCCAGATCGCGGCGCGTTCGGCGGCCCAGCAACCGCAGCGCGGTCTGATAGGCCGCGTGACGCCTGCCGGTCCGGGTCAGCCGCTCGAGCAGCGCCTCGGACAGCTCGGTGCCACCGCGAGCCGCTCGGCCACCACCGCTTCCGCCGGGGAGGCTGAGCACGACCGCCCCGTCGACCACCACCTTGATGGCGTCGGCGACGCGGCGGTCGCGCTCCAACCGCTCAATCGTCCGCGGCGGCACCATCCTCCTCGCTGCCCGCCGGACGAATCCCGAGCCACTCCTTGACCCGCTGCTCGACGTCGACCATCAGCTCGGCGTTGTCCCGGAGGAAGAGCTTGGCGTTCTCCCGGCCCTGCCCGATCCGGGTGTCGCCGTAGGAGTACCAGGCGCCCGACTTCTGGATCACGTTGGCCTCGGTGGCGAGATCCACCAGCAGCCCGGTGTGGCTGATGCCTTCGTCGAAGAGCACGTCGAACTCCGCCTGCTTGAACGGCGGCGCGACCTTGTTCTTGACCACTTTGACCCGGACCCGGTTGCCGATCACGTTCTCGCGCTCCTTGACCGGACCGATCCGCCGAATGTCGAGCCGGAGCGACGCGTAGAACTTGAGGGCCTTGCCGCCGGTGGTGGTTTCGGGATTGCCGAACATCACCCCGATCTTCTCACGGAGCTGGTTGATGAACACCACGGCGGTCTTGGAGCGATTGATCGCGCCGGCGAGCTTCCGGAGCGCCTGGCTCATCAGTCGGGCCTGGAGGCCGACGTGGCTGTCGCCCATCTCGCCCTCGATCTCGGCCTTCGGCACCAGCGCCGCGACCGAGTCGACGAT
Source organism: Gemmatimonadales bacterium (assembly GCA_041390205.1). Classification (GTDB taxonomy): domain Bacteria; phylum Gemmatimonadota; class Gemmatimonadetes; order Gemmatimonadales; family GWC2-71-9; genus SHZU01. The sequence continues at coordinate 25,101 of JAWKQJ010000053.1, read as the reverse complement.
CACCAGGTCCACGGCGCCCGAGCGAACCAGGATCTCCACGATCTCGAGCGCCTGCTCGCCGGTGTCCGGCTGGGAGACCAGGAGGTTGTCCACGTCGACGCCGAGACGGCGGGCATACTCCACGTCGAGCGCGTGCTCCGCGTCGACGTACGCCGCCACGCCCCGGCCCGCTGCACGTTGGCCACCAGGTGGAGGCAGAGAGTGGTCTTGCCCGAAGCCTCGGGGCCGTAGATCTCGGTGATCCGTCCGCGGGCACCCCGCCGACACCCACCGCCGCGTCGAGATTGAGCGCGCCGGTCGGGATCACCCGGATCCGCCTTCGGAGCCTCGGTGCCCATCCGCATGATGGACCCCTTGCCGAGCCGTTTCTCGATCTGCGCGATGGCAAGATTGAGGGCCTTCTTCGCTCGGTTTCGACCCGAGCCTCGTCGACGGCCATTGGCTTCTTCCTTTGTGAGGTGTTTGTTGGTCTTGGCGCCTTTCGGCGCCTCATATTCTTGTGAATGATTTCCTGCTCCACAAACTAACCGCTTCGCCAATCTAGTACCGAACATTATCCGTAACAAGGGGGCACTTTTTCACTTTCCAACACTTACGAAAGCCCCCTCGATGTGGGAAACCTGTGGAAAACCTGGTCCGGACCAGTGCACCGTGATCACGTCGAACCGATAGACGTCCCCCGCCCGCCCGTGCCGGGCGATCCACGCCTCGGCCACCCGACAGAGATCCCGCTGCTTCCGCCAGCCGATCGATTCCGCCCCGGACCCGAAGCCGGTCGATGTCCGTGCCTTGACCTCGACGAAGACCACCATCCGCCCCCGCCTCGCCACCAGATCGACGTCGTGGTGGCCGAGCCGGAAGCGGTGCGCGAGGATGAGGAAGGAGCGGCCCTCGAGGTACCGTGCGGCCGCCACCTCGCCCGAGAGGCCCCGGCGGTGACGGGGGTCGCGCCATTCGGCGACCGGGCGGCGGACGTTCAAGCCTCGCATGGACCGACGATAAGGAGCGGCGCCTGGTCGGACACAACCGAATCGACTCGCGGGCAGCGCCGCTTCGCGCGAGCCTGAGCTCCCCACCAGCATCCTCGGTGAGGCCAACCGCTGGGCCGACCAGCCCGGCAGGCCGAAGGCTGGCTCCCGAGGCCGCGGCGGCCCGCCGCCGGCCGGAACGGCCGGGACCCTTGACAGCAGCCGCCCGAATGCTCAAATATGAGCAGTGCTGATTTTTGAGCAGAACCCACAACCCGGAGTCGTTCGATGCCGCGGAAGCCGCGCGCCGAAGAGCTGAGCCGTCGTGAGCGCCAGGTGATGGACGTGCTCCACCGTCGTGGGCACGGCAGCGTCACCGACATCATGCGGGACCTCCCCGACGAGCCCACCTACTCCGCGGTGCGGTCGGTGCTCCGAATCCTCGGCGAGAAGGGCCTGGTCGAGCACAGCGCCGACGGCGCCAAGTACGTCTACCGACCCGCGACCCCGACCGAAGAAGCCCGCGAGGACGTGCTGGCCAGGGTGATCGACACTTACTTCGCCGGCTCCACCGAGCAGGCCGTCACCGCGCTGCTCCGGATGAGCGACGCCGACTTGAGCGACCCCGAGCTCGCGCGGCTCCAGGAGAAGGTGCGCGAGGCCCGGAGCAAAGGACGCTAGCCGATGTCGATCCCGACTCCGATGGCGGCGGGCGCGCTGCCGATCCTGCTGGTCGTCCTCAAGGCGACGGCCGTCCTCCTCGCCGCGATGCTGCTCGCCGTGGCGCTCCACCGCTCCAGCGCGAGCATGCGACACCAGGTGTGGCTGGTGGCGCTGGCCGGCCTGCTGATCCTGCCGGTGATCGCCACCTACCTGCCTCTCGGGATCGAGGTGCTGCCCGCGGCGGCGGCGTCCGGGGCCGAGGCCAGCTCGAGCCAGGCCGCCGGAGCCGTCCCGATCGCGACGCTCGATCGGACCGCACCGGCTCCCGCCGTCGGGGACACGCCGTCGGCCACGACGGAAACCGGATTCTGGCGCTCGATCCCACTCGGGACGGTGCTCCTCGGGGTGTGGGGCGTGGTGACGCTCGTGTTGCTCGGCCGCGTCGTCGCCGGCATGCTCGCCGTGCGGCGGATCGTCCGGGGCGCGGTCCCGCTCGACGACGAGCGCTGGCAGGAGTCGCTGCTCCAGATCGCCGACCGCCTCTCGCTCGATGAGCCGCCCACACTGCTGAGCAGCCCGACCATCCACATGCCCTTCGCCGCCGGCATCAGGCGCGCGCTGATCGTGCTCCCGGCCGACTGCGAGCAGTGGAGCACGGCGCAGCGGGAGGCGGTGCTGATCCACGAGCTCGGCCACGTCCGCCGGAAGGACATGATCGGACACACCCTCGGCCGGATCGCCTGCGCGCTCTACTGGTTCCACCCGCTGGTCTGGACCGCGGCGCGCCGTCTCCGGGACGCCAGCGAGCGCGCCTGTGACGACCTCGCCCTCCGACTCGGGGCGGTGCCGAGCGACTACGCGCAGCATCTGCTCGACATCGTGACCAAGGTCCGCAACCCCAACACCCCCACGGCGGCGATCGCGATGGCGCGCCGCAAGGAATTCGAGGGCCGCATGCTCGCCATTCTCGACCCCGATCTCCACCGGAGCGACACCTCTCGCTGGCGCACCGCGCTGCTCTCGGTCGGACTCGCCGGCTTCGTCGTGGCCGTGAGCGCCGCCGCGCCGGCTCGCCGCGAGGCGAAGCCGGCCCCCGACCTCGCCGCCGCGCACCGTCCGACTTCGCTGCCGGAGACGTCCGACCGACCCCGGATCGAGCCGCTGACGGAACGAGCCCCGGCCGAGCGCTCGCGCCAGCCGGCGCCGGTCCGGAACGAGACCTCGACCGAGAACCCGCCGTCGGAAGCGAACCCGATCGTGGTCCCGCCGGCCGACCAGCGGCTCCGCGAGCTGACCCTGCGGCTCGACGCCGACGCCGGAGCCGCTGACGCCTCGGCGGACGAGAAGATGGACCTCCTGATCCGGGTGCTCCGCACCGACCAGAGCGGCGCGGTTCGCCGCGTGGCCGCCTGGGGACTCGCGGACTACGCCCGGGAGCCGGCGGCCCGAAGCGAGCTGGCCAGGACCCTCCGCGAGGACGCCGACCCGCGGGTCCGTGAGATGGCGGCCTGGGCGCTGGTGCGTGCGAGGTCCGACGAGGCGCTCACCGCGCTTCGCCGAGCCCTCGCGGACGACGGTGACGACGCCGTGCGCGAGGTCGCTCTCTGGGGTCTCGGCTCCCACCGGGACGCCGCGTCGCTCGACGCGATCACCGAGGCGCTCCGCGACCGGCGGTCGGAGCGCGTGCGCGCCACCGCCGCGTGGGCCATCGGGACCCTCCGACCCGACCGCGCGCCGTCCGCCTTGGCCGCGATGCTCGACGCCTCCAGCGTGGACGAGCGACTCAAGGCCGCGTGGGCGCTCTCGGAGATCGGGGACGCCTCCGCCCTGCCGGCCATCCGCGCCGCGATCGACCGGACGGGACAGGACGAGCAGGTCACCCGGGCGCTGCTCCGGGCCCTGGTCCGAAGCGGCACCTCGGCCGACGAGCTCAGCGACTTTCTCTCCTCGGCCAGCCCCGAGCTCCGTCTCTTCGCGATCAAGGCGATGACCGGAGGCGGCGCCGTCGAGCCCTGGCCCTGGCCCTGGCCGCGCCCGATTCCGACCCCGTAGCCAAGAACCCGAAGACCCGCCCCGGCGGCGGCTTCGCCCGGGCGGGTTTTTGACGACCATGCGTGCTCAAATTTCACCACCTGGCGTCGGCTCACGCCGTCGCCGCCTCGGAGGCCCGATGTTCAGGCACTCGCTCGTCGCTCTCGCCGTGCTCGCTGCCGGTGACGCCCTCCCCTCCCGCTCCGCCCCGCGGACCGACGCCGACGGCGCCGCTCAGCTGGTCGACGTGCGCGCCCTGATGAACGCGGCCGTGGGGGCGCCGACCCTGATCTGCGTGCTCGCCGCCCGCTCGATCAACAACGGCTGGCTGCGCGGCGGTCGGGTCCCCATCCACCCGCTCGCCGGCGCCAATCAGGAGCGATCCTGGGAGGGACGCCGCGCCCTCTCGAGCGACGACACCGACTTCCTGCTCGATCGGCTCACCTCCGGCGACGGCTGTGCCCGCGAGCTCGCCGTCCAGCTGCTCTCGCGCGGCGAGAACCGCGCGGCGCGTGACGGATTGACGCGGCACTTGCGAAGCGGCGACGCCGAGCTCCGCGCCGTGGCGGCGTTCGGACTCGGTCTGATCGCCGAGCGTCAGTCGGTGGAGCCGCTGCTCGCGGCGGTTGCCGATGCCGACCCGGCGCCGCGGGCGAACGCGGTGTGGGCGCTGGGGCGGATTCGCGATCCGCGGGCGCTCCGCCCGGCCCTGCGCGCGCTCGACGACCGCGACGCCCGGGTGCGAGATGCGGCGGCGGAGACCCTCGGCCATCTCGACTCGACCGCCGCGGTGGGCGCGCTCGCCCGACACCTCGGGAGCGACGACGCGTCGGAGGTGCGGCGCACCGCGGCGTGGGCGCTCGGCCAGCTCCGCGCGAGCGAGGCGATCGACGCGCTCGCGGGCGCTCTGCGCCGGGATGCGGACCCGCGGGTGCGCGAGATGTCCGCCTGGGCGATCGGGAATCTGGAACGCGGATCCGCCGACGACGCGCTGCTCGCGTCGGCGCGCCGCGACGACGACCCGGCGGTGCGGGAGATGGCCGTCTGGGCGCTCGGCGCCCGCGGCGACCACGGCAACGCGGCCGCGCTGGCCGATCTCCTCGCCAGCGAGCGGGAGTCTTCGGTGCGGGCCACCGCCGCCTGGGCGATCGGGACGATGCGCCCCGCCTCCGCCCCGGCGGGACTGGTCAGCGCGGTGAACGACGAGAGCGACGGCGTGCGGGAACGGGCCGCGTGGGCGCTCTCCGAGATCCGCGACGCGTCGGCGCTCGCGGCGGTCCGACGGGCGCTCCGGCGGGACGACAACGGCTCCCGCACTCAGCGGGCGCTCCTGAGAGCGCTGGTCCGCTCCGGCGAGACCGACGCGCAGCTGCTCGAGCTCTTCGACGATCGGGATCCGAAGGTGCGCGAGTACGTCGCGCGATCGCTGGCGGGCGGCAATCACGTCGACGTCTGGCCCTGGCCGATGCCGCGGCCGAGACCGTTTCCGTGATGGGATGAGCGAGAAGCCCCGAGGTCCGGCGTTTCGGACCTCGGGGCCTCGCCATCGAGCCGAGCGGACGTCGCTCGGGGCAACTCAGGGAAACGTGAACCGCGCCACCTCGTGACGGGTGATCTCCGGCTCCCCCTCGAAGAAGCCGTTCAGCACCTGCACGGTGCGGCCGTGGACCATGAAGGTCACGGCGTAGTCGCTCCGGGCGACGCCGCAATCTGACCAGTAGTCCACCTCCACCTTGTACTCGCCCGCCGGCGCCTTGCCGACCGGCCAGGTGATCACTTCCTGGTTGACGCCGTCGATCGAGCAGGCCGGATTGGAGTCGAGGTCGAGCTGCCCGCCATCGCTGGTGGACGGATTGGCGAAATAGACCTTGATGCCCTTGCCGTCGGTCACGTGGAGGTCGACGTCGCTCGGCGCGTTCCAGCGCAGGATCACCGCGACGTCGCTGGCCGCGAGGTCGACCGCGTGGACGTCCTCCCGGGCCGCGTTCCCGTAGCCGACCTCGGTGCCGACCGCCACTTCCATCGGGAAGTCGATGTTCGGAATCGAGCTCGCCCCGGTGGCGATCACCTGGACGGCCAGGGTCGGCGCCGGGAGCAGGATCTCCCAGTAGTTGTCCGCACCGGGCACCGAGAGCGCGATCCGGGTGAACGGCGCGTCGCCGGTGACCAGGAGCTTCGACGGCATGCCGGTGATGATCGAGCTCTGGAGCTCGAGCAGCGCGCCGGGGGCGCCGGTGCCCTCGGGACGGTCGCCGTCCACCAGGTCGGCCTCCACCAGGTTGGGTGCCGCCGTGGTCTGGAGCGCCACCGTCAGACCGTCGAGCTTGGCCGTCGCCGCGCTCGGGTTGGCGTTCACCACCGCGTAGGCTCCGGCGAAGAACCGATCGGCCGTCACCTGGCCGGAGAACCCGGTCGGGTCGCCGTCACAGCCGGTGGCCAGGAGCGAGATCAGGCCCAGGAGCGCTGGGTATCGGACGCTCTGCATGCTACTCCCCCCCTCAAGAGAGCCGTGCAAAGAGGTGCAGATGCCCCATCGGGCGGGCTGCGCCACCTCGTTGCCGAACGCGATGCCCGGTGCCCTCTAAGCGGGCCCCGGCATTACGTCATCGAGCTGTTGGGGGAGTCGGGGGCAAGAGGGGGGCCAGTCGCGGCTACTGCTCCCGCATGGCCACCACGGGGTCGATCCGGGTGGCCCGCCGGGCCGGTACCCAGGCCGCCAGGAGAGCCGCTCCCCCGATCACCAGGCCGGCCAGGCCGAAGGTGAGCGGATCCCAGGGGTCGACCCCGAAGACCAGCGAGCCGAGCAGCCGGGCCAGCCCGATCGCGCCCAGCGCGCCGACGGCGAGCGCGGGGATCGAGGTGAAGAGCGCCTGCCGCGTCACCAGCCAGCGGACCGAGCCGCGGTCCGCTCCGAGCGCCATCCGGACGCCGATCTCCCGCTCGCGCTGGGCGGTCAGATAGGCCATCACGGCGTAGAGACCGAGCGCGGCCAGCGCCAGCGCGAGTGCCGCGAAGACGGCCAGGGCCACGGTCGTGAAGCGGGCCCGCGCGATGGTCGCGCCGAACAGCTCTTCCATGCTGCGCACGTTGTAGACCGGAATGGTCGCGTCCAGCTCGCGAACCGCGGCGCGGAGCGACGGCGCGAAGGCCTCCGCGCTCGAGGGCCCGCGGGCGATCAAGGTCATGCTGGAGGGATTCCCCGCCTGGCGGTGGTCCCAGTAGAGCGTGATGCCGGGGCTCACGTCGTCGGGGCCCGTGAGCCGGACGTCGGCGACGACGCCGACCACCTCGGCGTCGAGGGTGCCGTACCACTCCATCCCGATCCGCTTGCCGACCGCTGACTCGCCCGGCCAGAGCTCCGCCGCACCGCTCGCGTTGATCACCACCACCGTCGGCGCGTCGGCGCGATCGGAGCCGGCCAGGTAACGTCCCTCGATCAGTCGAATCCCCATCACCTCGTGGTAGGCGTGGTGGACCCAGCGGACGTGGGCCGACGGCCGGTCGGCGGGGCGCGGTATGGGCCGGTCCTGCGGCCAGAACGACTGCCCCTGGCCCGCGCCACTCATCGGCACGATGCTGCCGGCCGTCGCGGCCGTCACGCCCGGGAGCGCCGCGACCCGTTCCACCGCCTGCTCGAAGAAGGCCGTTCGCTGCTCTTCCGTCCGGTCCGTGCCCCGGAGCGCCACCTCGCCGGTGGTGACGTCCCTGGGATCGATCCCGAGGTCGGCGTCGAGCCGATTGACCAAGCTGCGGATCAGCAGTCCGGCTCCCACCAGCAGCATGAAGGAGAGCGCCACCTGCGCGCCGACCAGCCCCGCCCGGGTCCAGCGCACCCGGCGGTCGCCGGTTCCGCTCCGATCGCTCAGCCGGCCGGCTTGCCGCCCGTCGGGGAGCTGCAGCGCGGGCGTCAGTCCGAAGAGGAGCGCCGTGCCCACGGTGGCGAGCGCGACGAACCCGATCACGCTCCCGTCGATCCCGACGGCGCCGATCCGCGGCAGCTCGGGAAGAGCCCGGCGCACCAACCCGACGCCCCAGACGGCCAACGCCAGGCCACCGAGCCCGCCGGCGAGCGAGAGGAGACCGCTCTCCACCAACAGCTGCCGCAGGAGACGGCCCCGTCCCGCGCCGAGCGCCGCGCGCACCGCCATCTCCCGGCGGCGCTCCGCCGCGCGGGTGAGCAGCAGGTTGGCGACGTTGGCGCAGGCGATCACCAGCACGAAGGCGACCGCGCCGAAGACCATCGTCAGCAGGCCGCGCACGTCGCCGACCACTTCGGTCTTGAGCGGGAGCACCTGAACGCTCCAGCCCTGCTGGCGCTCGGGGAAGCTCTCGGCGAGACGGTCGGCGAGCACCTTCGCCTCCTGCTCCGCCTGCAGGGCGGTGGCGCCCGGCGCCAGCTGGCCGATCACCTGGAGATACCGCCCGTCGGCCTGGCGGGCCGTGGCGGGCCATCGATGCGGCATCCAGACGTCGCGGCCGTCGACCCTGCTGATCCCGAACCGGGGCTGGAAGTCGAAGCGGTCGTCGAGCACCCCGATGACTTCACTGGGGCCGCCGTTGATCGTCAGGATGCGACCGATCACGCCCGGATCGCCTCCGAAGCGACGCCGCCAGTATTGCTCCGACAGCACGGCCACCGAGGGGGCCGCGGGCGCGTCGTCGCCGGCACCGTAGAGCCGGCCGAGCACGGGACGAGCGCCCACCGCCGTGAAGTAATCCGGCGTGGCGAGCATCAGGCCGATCTGCTCGGGCTCGTCGCCGCTCGTCTCCCGCGCGCTCAGCTCCAGCAGGGCGGCGACCCGGTCCACCTTGCTCAGCTCCTCCCGCCACGCGATCACGTTGGCCGGCGAGACCACGTTGCGTCGGGTCGGGGCGCGCTCGTTCACCTCCCACATCGCCACCAGCCGGTCCGGCTCGGCGAACGGCAGCGCCTCCAGCAGCACCGAATCGACGACGGCGTAGGCCACGGTGGTCGCCGCGATGGCCGTGCCCACAGTGACCACGATCGCGCCGGTGAGGAGCGGTCTCCGGAGCAAGGTCCGGAGCGCCACCCGAATCTCCTGTCGCATCGAACCCCTCCGTCGTCGCTCTTCCTGGACTCGGGCTTCCTCGCCGCGCCGGCGAGCCCAGCGGACCCGCAGGGCCACTCCGATCGCCTGCCGCCAGTACCAGAGCCAGGCCGGGATTCCGCCCTCGCTCCGGCGCTCCTGATACTCCTCCCCCAGCTCGGCCAGGACCCACGGCGTGTTCGGGCGCTGGCCCAGACTCCGGCGGAGCAGCCACTCCGCGAGCCGGGGCGGCCGAGTCGCGCTCATGCGGAGCCGATCCGGCGCTCGAGGCCCCGGGTGAGCCGTTTGACCGCCTCCAGCGAGCGGCGGAGCGCCGCCACGCCCTCGCGGGTGACCACGAAGCGGCGCCGGGCGCCCGCCTCCCACCCCAGGAAGCCCTTGGCCTCCAGCCGGTCGAGGGTGGCGTAGAGCGCCCCCCGACTGACCGAGCGCTCGGCGGCCGTCTCGATCCGGCGCCGGATCTCGGCCGCGAAGGCGTCGTCTTCGAGGCTCAGGACCGCGAGCAGGACCAGCTGTTCGAATTCTCCGAGGGTCTCACGCACCGGGGCTCCTCACGAAAGGCCGACCTCATGTGCCTACAATATAGACACATGAACGGCCTGTCGAGTTGCAGCCCGGCCTCGAGCGGATCTGACGGGGGTCAGGCCGGCCGGCGTTCCTGGCCGAATCGGCGCGCCGATCGCGCCTTGGCTCGTGCCGCCTCGACCAGCCGGTCCTTCGGCGGGGCCGTGGTCTCGAGCTGGTCGATCAGGCTTCGGGCGGCGGCGGCCACGGCGTCGACGGCCTCGTCGAACGCCGCCTCGTTCGCCTTGGACGGCTTGGTGAAGCCGCTGATCTTGCGGACGAACTGGAGCGAGGCCGCGCGGACTTCGTCGTCCGTGGCGGGTGGGGCGAAGTTGAAGAGCAGTTTGATGTTCCTGCACATGGGTCGGCCCTCAGTCGCAATACTCGTCGAGCTGCTCGATGCCGATCAGCACCTCGCGCGCCTTGCTGCCGTCCTGCGGCCCGAGGATCCCCGCGGCATAGAGCTGATCGATGATGCGGGCGGCGCGGCCATAGCCGATCCGGAGCTTCCGCTGGAGGAGCGAGGTCGAGCCGCCCTGCTGCTGGATGCACTGCTCGGCGGCGTCGCGGAAGAGCACGTCCCGATCGCCGTCGAACCCGCCGCCTTCGCCACCGCCTTCGTCTTCCGCTTCCTTCGACCGCATGAAGGCGATGATGTCCGGCTCGGCCTCCGCGGCCGCCTCGCGCGCCTCGCGCTGGGCCTTGTACCAGGCCATCGCCCGCTCGGTCTCCTCGGTGCCGATGTAGGCGCCCTGAATCCGCTGGGGCTCGCTCTTGCCCGGCGGCAGGAAGAGCATGTCGCCGTTGCCCAGCAGCGCTTCGGCGCCGTTCTGGTCGAGGATGGTGCGGCTGTCGACCTTCGACGCGACCCGGAATCCGATCCGGCTCGGGAAGTTGGCCTTGATCAGGCCGGTGAGCACGTTCACCGAGGGACGCTGGGTGGCGAGGATCAGGTGGATCCCGATGGCGCGGGCCTTCTGCGCCAGCATGGCGAGCGGGGTCTCCACCTCGGCGGCCACCGTCATCATCAGATCGGCCAGCTCGTCGACCACGATCACGACGTAGGGGAGGATCCCGTCGGTGTACTCTTCCGGCGGCGGCGGCTCGGGCGCGGTGGTCTCCGCTTCGGCCGCGATGTCGGACAGGGTCACGGGCGGCGGCGCCGGATGCCGGAGCGGCTTGCCGTCGTCCACCTTGCGGTTGAAGTCGGCGATGTTGCGGGCGCCGTTGGCGTGGAGCAGCTCGTAGCGCCGGTTCATCTCGAACACCGCCCACTTGAGCACCCGGGCGGCGTCGTTGTTGTTGGTGACCACCTTGTGCCGGAGATGGGGCAGCTCGTTGTACATCGAGAGCTCGACCATCTTCGGATCGATCATCAGGAAGCGGAGCCGGCGGGCCGGATGCCGGTACATCAGGCTGGTCACGATGCTGTTGATCCCGACCGACTTGCCGGTGCCGGTCGCGCCGGCGATCAGGAGGTGCGGCATCTTGGCGAGATCGGCGATCACGGCCTTGCCCTCGAGGTCGCGGCCGAGCGCCACGGGGAGGATCGCCCGCGAGCGGTGCCACTCGCTCGACTCGAGCAGCTCCCGCAGGGTGACCATCCGCGGCGTGGGATTCGGGATCTCGACCCCGACGGCGCCCTTGTCGGGAATCGGCGCCACCCGGATGCTCGTGGCCCGCATGGTGATCCCGAGATCGTCGGCGAGGCTCACGATCCGTCCGGCCTTCACCCCGGGCGCCGGGACCACCTCGAACTGGGTCACCACCGGACCGCTGGTGTAGCCGGCGATGTGGCCGTCCACCTTGAAGGTCCGGAGCGTGCTCATCAGCGACTCGCCGAGCCGATCGAGCTCGGCCTTGTCGCCGGCGGCGTCCTGAGGCGGCGGCGCGTCGAGCAGCTCGACCGGCGGGACCTCGTCGTGAGCGGCGTTAGGCGGCGGTGGCTCCGACGGCTTGACCATCGGCTTGGGCTTGCCCGGGCGCGGTCGGGGCGCCCGGGCCGCTACCGCCGGCGCGCTGGCCGCGACCGGCTCCTCGTCGTCGTCCTCCTCCTCGTCGTCGTCGGCGCCCACCGTCACGGCCCGGGCCCGGCGCGCCCGCGGCGGCGGCGCGGGCAGCGGCGGCTCGGCCACCGTGCTTCGCTCCAGCCGACGAAGCGGGTGCCAGGCGAGGGTGATCAGGGTGAGGGCCGAGAGCGCCAGGAAGCCGAGCAGGAGGCCGCCGGTCTTGCCGATCAGGCCGATCGCGCCGTAGGCCAGGAGGCCCGGAAAGAGTCCCGCCGCCCGCGCGCTCACCGTCCAATCGGCGAGCGGCGGGTCGAAGTCCGCCGGAGTCACCCCGCTGGCCACACCGGCGAAGAAGGGCACCAGGAGCACCAGGCCGCCGGTGAGCACCGCGGCGCGCTTCATGTCGAGCCGGGGCAGGCGCTCGAAGCCGGCCAGGGCCAGCGCCACGCCCAGGACCGGCAGCCCCACGGCCCCGGCGCCGAGGTAGCGCCAGAGGGCATTGCCGAGGGTTCGGCCGATCAGGCCGGTGGGGGCCCCGGGCACCAGACAGAGCCCGAGAAAGAGCCCGACGACCAGGGCGGCCACGGCCCCGAGTCGGCGACGATCCTCGGGACTCACGCCGGCTCCGGCACGAGGGCCTGGATCCGGCGCTCGCGATAGCGCGGCAGCACCGGGTAGCGATCCTCCCGCGCCGCCTCGGCCACATCAGCCGCCAGCCCGACCGACGCCAGCCCGCGGCCCGCCGCCGAGAGCTCGAAAGGGCGGCGCCAGTCGCGATAGCGGCGGACCAGATCGAGCGAGACGATCGCCGCGTCGTTGAGCCCGTCGAACCGGCGTCCGTCATGCAGGGTGGCCACCAGCCGCCCGGCCGTGTAGGCGTCGTCGAGGCCGAACTGCCCGGCGCGTCCGGCGCAGAGGATCAGGACCGAGCCCCCGGTGTCCAGCACCGATCGGGCCCGCCGGCTCGCCGCCTCGAGATTGACCGCCGCGGCCAGATAGACGTCGGCCGCGCCGCCGGTGGCGAGCAGCGCGGCGGTGCCGTTGGTGGTGGTCATCACGATGGTCTTGCCCCGCACCTGGGCCTCGGTCATTCCAGGGGGCTGTTGCCTCAACGCGAATCCCGGAATCGGCAGCATGTTCCGCTCGCCGGCCAGGAGGACGTCCGCTGGGCCGAGCGTCTGGGACATCCGGGTGGCCTCCTCGATCGAGCCGACCGGGATCACGCCCCGCGCGCCCTTCGAGAGCGCGGCGCAGACCGCAGTGGTACCGCAGGACGTCGATCACGAACAGTGGTCTGCCCGCGATCTCGTCCTTGGCGAGGCTCGCGGGCGTGAAGGCCACTTCGATGGTCATTGCTCGGGCCGCAGGAGGTGGCTTTCGCGCTCGAGGAACCGGGTGTCGACGTTGCCGGCCACGAACTCGGGATGCCGGATCACGCTCGCCAGGAGGGGAATCGTAGTCGTGACGCCTTCGAGAATGAAGCTGTCGAGCGCCTGTCCCATCCGGGCCAGGGCCTCGGCGCGATCGCGGCCGTGGACGATCACCTTGGCGAGCAGCGAGTCGTAGTGCGGCGGCACCGTGTAGCCGGCGTAGATGTGGGTGTCGACCCGCACCCCCGGACCACCCGGCGGGTGGTAGGCCGTGATCTGCCCCGGGCAGGGCTGGAAGTTGCGATAGGGATCCCTCGGCGTTCACCCGGCATTCGATCGCGTGGCCCCGGAGCCCGCAGGCGTCCTTGGGGAAGCTGAGCGGCTCGCCGGCGGCCACCCGGATCTGCTCCTTCACCAGGTCGAAGCCGGTCACCATCTCGGTCACGGGATGCTCGACCTGGATCCGGGTGTTCATCTCCATGAAATAGAAGTCGCCGCCGTCGAGCAGGAACTCGACGGTGCCCGCGCCCACGTAGCCGATCGCGGCCGCGAGCGCGACGGCGGAGTCGCCCATCGCGCGGCGGATCTCCGGGGTGAGCGCCGGGCTCGGGCTCTCCTCGATCAGCTTCTGATGGCGCCGCTGGATCGAGCAATCGCGCTCGCCCAGGGAGATCACGCTCCCATGGGAGTCGCCCATCACCTGGATCTCGACGTGACGCGGCTTTTCCAGGTACTTCTCGACGTACACGCTGCTGTTGCCGAACGCGGAGAGCGCCTCGTTCTGGGCCAGGCTGAAGAGCTGCTCGAACTGCTCCGCGTTGTGGCAGATCCGCATCCCCTTCCCGCCCCCGCCCGCGGTGGCCTTGATGATCACCGGGAAGCCGATCTCCTCGGCGAGCTTGGCCGCCTCGTCGACGTCCTCCAGCACGCCCGGCGACCCGGGCACGGTGGGCACCTCGGCTTCCGCGGCGAGCCGCCGCGCGGAGGCCTTGTCGCCCATCTGGCGGATCTGCTCGGCGGTGGGACCGATGAAGGCGACGTTGCTGGCCGCGCAGATCTCGGCGAACTCGGGGTTCTCGGCCAGGAAGCCGTAGCCCGGGTGGATCGCGTCGGCGCCGGCGATCTCGGCGGCCGCGATGATCCGCGGAATGTTGAGATAGCTCGCGCGGCTCGGCGCCGGGCCGATGCAGACGTCGTCGTCGGCGAAGCGGACGTGGAGGGACTCCCGATCGGCCTCGCTGTACACCGCGACCGTCTGAATGCCCAGCTCACGGCACGCCCGAATGACGCGGAGGGCGATCTCGCCGCGGTTGGCGATGAGGACTTTGGTGAACATCAGCTCGGCGACACGTCCCGGGTGAGATCCGGAGGCGAGTCGCCGGAGCCCCCGATCTCCGCGAAGGTCCGGTCGGACGCGGCGGTGACCCCCGCCGCGCGGAGGGCGAATTCGCTCGGGTTGGTGGCGTAGAAGATGGCGCTCTCGTAGCTGATCACGCCCTTCTTGTACCACTGCATCAGCGCCTGATCGAAGGACTGCATCCCGTAGCTGATCGACCCTTCGGCGATCAGGTCGGGAATGTTGAGCGACTTCTCCAGACTCCGGATGTTCTCGGCCACCGCGGCCGTGTTGACCAGGATCTCGGCGGCGGGCACCCGACCCCGCCCGTCGGCGCGCGGCACCAGCCGGAGACAGACGATCGCGGCGAGCGCGGTCGAGAGCAGCGAGCGGATCTCCTGCTGCTGGTGCGGCGGATAGAACGAGAGGATCCGGGAGATCGACTGGGTGGCGTCCGTGGTGTGCAGAGTCGAGAAGACCAGGTGGCCGGTGTCCGCGGCCTTGAGGGCGGTATCGAGCGTCTCCTGGTCCCGGATCTCGCCGATCAGGATCACGTCGGGATCCTGGCGGAGCACGTGCCGGAGCGCGCTCCCGAAGGAGAGCGTGTCGCTCCCGACCTCGCGCTGGGAGATGTTGGCCATCTGATCGCGGTGGAGGAACTCGATCGGGTCCTCGACCGTGATCACGTTGACCCGGCGGTGGCGATTGATGTGGTTGATCATCGCCGCGAGACAGGTCGACTTGCCCGAGCCGGTGATCCCGGTCACCAGCACCACGCCGCGGGGCTTGAGCGAGATGGTCTCGAGCACGTCGGGGAGCAGCAGCTCCTTCAGGGTCCGGACCTCGTAGGGAATCGCCCGGAACGCGAACGCGAGGGTGCCGCGCTGCTGATAGATGTTGGTTCGGAAGCGGCCCACGCCGGGCACGCCGATCGCGAAGTCGGCCTCTTTCCGCTCGGCGAACTCCTTCACCTGGCGGGGCGTCATGATCTGCTCGGCCAGGTGCTTGAGCTCCTCCGGCCGGATCGGCTGCATCGGAAGGGCCTGGAGGTCGCCGTTCACCCGAATGGTGGGCGGACGGCCCACCTTGAGCAGGAGGTCGGACGCCTGGCGCTGGACCATCTGCGAGATGGCCTGCTTGAAGTTGAACGGCGGCGGGCCGGAGAGCCCCGCCCCACCCAGCGGCTCACCCATGCGGATCCACCCGGAAGAGGACTTGGCCGAACTCGACCGGCTGAGCGTCGTCGACGAGGACCTCGCGGACCACGCCGCCGAACTCGGCCTCGATCTCGTTCATGATCTTCATCGCTTCGATGATGCAGACCGTCGCGCCCGAGGTGACCCGGGTGCCCGTCTTGACGTAGGGCTCCGCGCCGGGCTCCGGCGCCGCGTAGAAGGTCCCCACCATCGGCGATTTGATCTCCTTGAGCGGCGTCCCGGCCGGCTTGGGCGCCTCGGCGGCATCCCCGGCGGCGGGAGCGGCCGGCAGCGGCGCCGGGGCGGCGGGAGCCGGGATCCCCGCCGGCATCACGAACCCCGAGTTGGTCCGGGTGATCACCACCCCGGTGCCGAACCAGCCCTTGAGCTCGATGGAGCCGATCTCCGGCGATTCCCGGAGCAGCTCCGCCAGCTTCCTGACGTCCTTCAGGTCGATCCCCTTGGCGCCGGGGACCTTCTGGAAGACTTCCGCGAGCGCTCTGATTTCTTCAGGTGTCATGGTCACCGGTTGCGGCGGTTCAGGACAATGCGGTCAACTCGGTCCGACCGTCGGACAGGCACTCGGCCCCGTCCGGTCGGAGCACGACGTCGTCTTCGATGCGTACGCCCCCCCACCCCTCAAAATAGACCCCCGGCTCCACCGTGACCACGGCGCCGACCGGGAGCGGGTCGGCGTTGCGCTGCGAAAGCCGTGGCCCCTCATGGACTTCCAGGCCCAGGCCGTGGCCGAGCGAATGGCCGAATCGGTCGCCCATTCCGGCCTGGACGATCAGATCCCGGGCCAGGTCGTCGGCCTCCTTGCCGGTCTGTCCGGGCCGAATCTCCCGCCGGGCCACCTCCTGGGCCCGCCGGACCACCTCGTAGACCTCCCGCTGCCGGCCGTCGGGCTGGGCGCCGACCACGTAGGTCCGGGTGATGTCGCTGCAGTACCCGTCGACCTGGGCGCCGAAGTCGAGCAGCAGCCAGTCGCCGGCCTCGATGGCCCGCCCGCTGCACCGGGCGTGGGGCAGCGCGGTCCGCGGCCCGGAAGCGACGATGGTCGGAAAGGCGAACCACTCGCTCCCCCGGCGGCGGAGCGCCGCCTCCAGCTCGGCCGCCACCTCGTACTCGGTCCGGCCCGGCCGAACGAATCCGAGGATCGAATCGAGGGCGTCGCACGCGAGCCTGGCGGCCTCCCGAAGGATCGTGATCTCGGTCTCGTCCTTCACTTCCCGCAGGGCCTCGACCATCCCGGAGACCGGCACCGCCTCGACCCCCTCGAGCGGCTCCAGCTCGGCGACGCCCGCGAGGGTCAGCTGGTCACGCTCGATGCCGACCCGGCGGGCGCCCAGCCGGGCAAGCGTGGCCCGGACGCCGCCCCACACGTGCTTGGGCTCGATCTGCACCTCGGCGCTGGAGCCCACCTCGGCCGGCGCCTGCGAGGCGTAGCGAAAGTCGGTGACCAGGACGGTCGCCCGCTCGGCGACGATCAGCATCCCGCCGGAACCCGAGAACCCGGTCAGGTAGCGAATGCTCGGAAGCGAGGTCACCAGCAACACGCCCAGGCCTCGATCGGCGAGCGCCCGGCGAAGCTCCCCCTGACGCCGCTCGCGGGCGTCAGGCATCCCGGCGAGTCGCGAGCAGCGCTCTCAGTCCCAGGAGGTAGCCCTGCGGCCCGAACCCCGTGATCACGCCGATCGCGAGGTCGCCGAACAGCGACCGGCGCCGCCGGCTCTCACGGGCGAAGAGATTCGAGAGATGCACCTCGACGAACGGCACCCGCACGGCGAGCAGCGCGTCCCGCATCGCCAGGCTGGTATGGGTGTAGGCGCCGCCGTTCAGGAGCAGGCCGTCCGCCGAGCCCGGCAGCGCCTGGATCTCGTCGATCAAGGCGCCTTCGTGGTTGCTCTGCACCCAGCGCAGCGCCACGCCGAGCCCGTCGGCTTCCGCGCGGACCAGCGACTCGACGTCGGCCAGGGTCGCGCGCCCGTAGATCTCCGGCTCGCGCGTGCCCAGCAGATTGAGGTTGGGACCGTTGAGGACCGTGACGCGCATTCAGCGCTTCAGGCCCCGGAGCCAGGAATTGAATTCCTCGATGTCGTCGGACGAAGTCGGCGTCGGCGCCGCGCTCTGGCGCGGCTCGCCCGGGGCGCCGCCCCGACTCGGGTGATCGTCACCGAAGAATTCGTCGAAGCTCGGCCCCGCCTCGGACGTCGGCGGCTGAGTCGCGGTGGCGGTCGACGGCTCGTCGCCGAAGACCGACCCCAACGCGGGTCCGGACTCGGCGCTCGACGAGTCCGGCGGCACCGCGCCGAGCAGATCGTCGAAGTAGATCCGCACCGACCGGCCTCCGGTGCGTGCCGCCGCGTAGCTCGGCACGCCCGGCTTCTCCGTGTCGCCCGACAGGCGGGCGATCGCGTCGCGGATCCTGGGGTTCTCCGGGTCGCGGGTGGCCAGCTGGCTGTACACGGCCAGCGCGAGCTGCTGATGACCCTGCTTCAGGAAGAGCTCCGCCATGGTCTCGGTCACCAGCAACGGCTCGTCTTCGCCGGTCGTATCCTCCGCCTCGGCGTCGGCGTCCTCCATCGCCTCCGGCTCGTCGAGAGCGGCCTCGGCCGCCTCCGCTTCCTCGGCCGCGGCGAAGGCCGGTTCCGCCGGCACGTAGGGCTCCTCCCAACCCAGCTCCCGCTCGGGCTCCCCGGCGGGCGGGCTTTCGCCGGCATCCGCGCCGACTTCCAGCCGGTCGAGCTCCGTCTCGGACTCCGCCGCCCCCTCCGCCACGCCTCCGACGAGCTCGGGCTCCTGGTCGTCGACCGCCGTCTCGTCCTCGACGACCGGCCCGGCCGGCTCGGCGAGAGCTCCCTCTTCGATCGGCTCGGCCGCCTCCGCGGCGAGCGGCTCGTCGTCGACGGGCTCGGCCGGCTCCGACGAGAGCGCCGCGTACTCCTCGGCGGCGAGCGCGGCCTCCGCCTCGAGCCGCGCTTCCTCGGACCCGACCGGTGCCTCCGCTTCGCGAGACACCTCGTACTCGGGCGCCGGCTGGGCGCTCAGCTCGATCGGCCGGTAGACCTCGACCTCGACCTCCTCGGTCGTCCCGGAGACGACGTCCGCTTCGAGCGGCTCCTCGGACTCGGCGTCGAGCGCGACCTCGTCCAAGGCCTCGCCCTCGGGATCACCCGGCGCGCCCCCTGCGGCCAACTCGAGCGAGAGGTCGATCGCTGGGGCCGGCTCGTCGTCGGCCGCCGGCTCGTCCGCCACCTCGCCCACGCCGGAGGCGTCGAGCGGAATCGGCGCGTCCAGGTCGATCCCGGAGGGCTCGTCCGCCTCCGGCTCGACCTGCTCCAGCAGGCTGCCCACGCCTTCGACCGCCGCCTCGTCCGCATTGGCCGCGAGCTCGGATTCCATGGTGGCGAGCGGCTCGATCGTCACACTGGGCGGCTCGGCCGGCTCGCTCGACTCGATCGGCGCGTCCGACGGGGCCGGCATCTCGAGGGTCGGAGCGAGGGTGTCGGGCACGCCCGGGTCGTCCTCCTGGCTTTCGAGCACCACGGGACCGGGGTCGATCCGGCCCGGCGACGGCGTGGCGAGCGCGGAGCGGACCCGCTCCAGCTGGGCCTTCGCGTCGTCGTTGCTCCGGTCGAACGCCAGCAGCTGGCCGAGGAGGTCGGCGGCCTGGTCGTAGCGGCCGGCCCGCTCGGCGATCTCCGCCAGGCTCTTGAGCGCGATCACGTTCTCCGGATCGAGGTCGGTCACCTGGGTGAAGGCCGCCTCGGCCTGGCTGTCGGAGCCCGCGTCGAGGTGGCAGCGGCCCCGGACGATGTGGGCGGGCACATAGTTGGGGTGCTGCGCCAGCCCGATATCGAGCAATTCGAGGGCATCGGCGTACATGCCCTCCTTGCGGTAGGCCTCCGCCAACGGCGCGAAGGTCAGCCCCAGTGGGTTTTCTTGCCACCGGCGCTGCAACTTCTCGATCTCTCGGGACTGGGCCATCCTGGGGCTCGCCCCCTAAGTTGTTGTGGCAGTTGAAGAAACTTTACTCACCCCGGACGCATACTGTCAATCACCGTGCCACGCATCTCGCTTGAGGACCCCGGCCTCGGGAGTTAGCTTTGGCCCCTTCCGAAATCCGTGGTCCCCTGGAGCGTATCTCCCCATGATGCAAGCATTTCGAAACGCCGCCAAGCCGATCGTGATCGTGCTCACCGCGTCGTTCTTCCTCTGGCTGGTGTTCGATCTGAGCGGCCTCGGCGGCGGCGGCGGGGGCCTGATCTCGCGAAGCGACGTGGGTAAGGTGAATGGCCAGGCCATCAATTTGCGCTTGTTCGATCAGCGGGTGCAGAACGCGATCAACAACGAGCAGGAGCGGGCCTCGGGCCCCCTGGGCCTCGACCAGATCACCGCGATCCGCCAGCAGGTCTGGGATCAGGTGGTCCGCGAGGTGCTCTTCAACGAGGAGTACTCCCGCCGCCGGCTGACGGTCACGGACGACGAGGTCGCCGAGGCCATCCGGAACATCCCCTTGCCGGAGATCCAGCAGCTCCCCGAGCTGCAGACCAACGGCCGCTTCGATCCCGAGAAGTACCAGCGCTGGCTGGCCTCCGCGGTCGGCCAGTCTCTGGTGCCGAGCCTCGAGTACCAGTATCGGGACCAGCTGATGCAGGCCAAGCTGTACCGCTCGGTGGTCTCGAACGTCTTCATCTCGGACGCGGCGCTCTGGGAGCGCTACCGGGACGAGCGGGAGCAGGTCAAGGTCGGGCTGGCGGTGATCGATCCCACCAGCGACGTGAGCGACGCCGCGGCCCCGGTCACCCCGGAAGAGGCCCGCGCCTACTACGACCAGCACCGCGACGAGTTCAAGCGGGAGCGGCAGGCCTACCTGAGCTACCTCTACGTCCGCCGGGTTCCGGACGCGTCGGACACCGCGGCGGCCCGCAACCGGTTGCTCTCGATCAAGGCGGAGATCGAGGGTGGCGCCCCGTTCGCCGAGGTCGCCCAGCGCGAATCGGCCGACTCGGGCAGCGGCGCGATGGGCGGCGACCTCGGCGAGTCCTCGCCCGACCAGTACGTCCCCGCCTTCGAGGAGGCGGTCAAGACCCTGCCCCTCAACACCCTGTCCGATCCGGTCCTGACCCAGTTCGGGTTCCACCTCGTCAAGGTCGAGAGCCGCTCGCGGGACAAGGTCCACGCGCACCACATCCTGGTGCCGATCGAGATCACGGGCGATCATCGCGACCAGCTCGACACCCAGGCCGATTCGCTCGAAGCCCTGGCGGCCGAGCGGCTCGACGCGGCGGCGATGGACACGGCCTCGCGGGCCCTCAACATCCCGATCCGCGCGGTCGGCCCGTTCGTCAAAGGCCAGCGGGTCACCACGCCGGAGGGCGGCGAGGTGCCGGACGCCGGAGTCTGGGCCTTCCTGGCCGAGCCGGGCGAGCAGAGCCAGGTGATCGAGGCGCCTAACGCGTACTACGTGTTCCGGCTGGACAGCATGACCCGGGAGGGCGTGCCGCCGTTCGATCGGGTCAGCACCGAGGCGGAGCAGCGGGCCCGGCTGGCGAAGAAGGCGGAGAAGGCCGCCGAGCTGGCCCGGCAGCTGGTGAGTCAGGCGGAGACGAGCGGGCTCGCCACGGCGGCCGCGTCGCTCGGCTTCCAGTACCGCGAGGTCGGTCCGTTCGCCCGGCTCACGGCGTCGCTGCCGTCGCCGGTGCTGATCGGGGCCGCCTTCGGGCTCGCGGAGGGCAAGGTGAGTCAGCCGATCCGTGGCGACGACACCCCGGACGGGGTCGACCGGAATCTCTACGTACTCCAGGCGATCGAGCGGATCCCGGCCGACTCGACCGACTTCGCCGCCAACCTCGCGGCGATCCGGAATCAGGCCCTGAACGCCGCGCGGCAGAGCCGTTTCCAGTCGTACATGACGGCCCTCCGCGAGTCGGCCCGGATCACCGACAACCGCGACGAGATCTACCGGACCGCCGCCCAGAACGCCGAGCGCAACGCGGGGCTCGGGCTGCCCTGACGGCGCCGGCCGACAACGCCTGAGGGGGTGGCTCCGCCGGAGCCACCCCCTCGCCGTTTCCACCCCCGGCGCGCCGCTTCCGGCGCGCGTTTCGGAGCCTACTGCGACAGCCGCTTCGGCTCGCTCGAGGTCGGCGGCGCCGACGAATCGATCTGCCGCGAGGGCGACGAGGAGCCGCGGTCGTCGAGCGCGCTGTTGACCGACTCGCCGGCGTCCGAGATGCTCCGCTTGAACTCCCGAATGCCCTTGCCGAGCGACTGGCCGATCTCCGGCAGGCGGCGCGCACCGAAGACCAGCAGCACGACCAGCAGGAGGACCATCATCTCGGTGAAACCGATGTTGCCAAACATTACCGACTCCGCTAAAAGAGCGACCGGGCCACCAGGTACGCCAGCAACACCCCGATCACGCTGAGGAGCGAGATGTCGACGCCAGCGGGCCCGAGGGTGAAGTGTACCACCAGCAGATTGATAGGGACAGGGCCCGCCTCCGCCCGGAGCGCGTAGGTGAACAGGGTCTTCGCCGGGCTGTCGGGCAAGATGTTGCGGAGGAAGGCGTTGAGAAAGCCGCCCAGGAGGAAGCCGGTGACCAGCACGGTCACGTAGAACCTGGGGCGTCGGGGGCCGGCCATCAGGACCGCCGGTCGAGGACGAAGCTGACGCTGGCCCGGAGCAGCTCGCGCTCGGGGCTCGGAGGCAGCAAGGCCAGCCGTTCCAGCGCGTCCTCGCCGTGGCGCTGGGCGCGGTCGCGGGCGTAGTCCAGACCGCCCGCGCCCCGGATGTGGTCGATCACGGTGGCGATCTGGTCCGCGTCGGGCTCGGCGGTCGCCATCAGCCGGTCCACGTCCCGGCGCTGTGCCTGACTGAGCCGCGGCAGCGCGTGGATCAGCGGCAGGGTCACCTTGTGCTCTTTCAGGTCGTGGCCGGTCGGCTTGCCGGTCACCAGCTCGTCTTCGGTGAAGTCGAGCAGGTCGTCGACGATCTGGAACGCCATCCCGAGCGCGTTGCCGAAGCCGGCCATCGCGCGCACCTGCTCCGGCGCGGCGCCGAGGGCTCCGCACTCGCAGGCCCCGGAGAGCAGCGACGCCGTCTTGGCCCGGATCAGCAGGTCGTAGCTCCCCTCGGAAAAGGTGAGCGGATCGTGAGCCAGGAGCTGGCGCATCTCGCCGATGGTCATCTCGTTGGTCACCCGGCTCATCACTTCGAGGGGCGCCAGGTCGGCCAGCCGCACCAGCTCGATCACCGCGCGGGAGTACAGGTAGTCGCCCATGATGACCGACACCTGATGGCTGAAGAGCGAGTTGATCGTCGGCATCCCGCGCCGGAGCACCGAGTGGTCGACCGAGTCGTCGTGGATCAGGGTGGCGAGATGGATCAGCTCGACCACCGCGGCGAGCGCCACGCCGCGGTCGTCCCGGTGGCCGAGGGCGCGGCGGACCAGGAGCAGCAGGGTGGGCCGGAACATCTTCCCCTGCATCCGGCGGAGATGGGAGTTGACCTCGGCGATCAGCCCGAAGTCGGCCTCGAGCAGCGTGCCGATCCGGGCCCGAACCTGCTCGAGCTCGTCCAGGATCGGTGCCTGGAGATCGCCAAGACGCACCGGCACGGCTTCGGAGATCACTCGGGGTCCGCCGTGAGCCGCTGGACCCGATCGCCCACGTCCAGGAATCGGATGTCGACCGCGAGCACCCGCTCGAAGCAGCGGACCGCCTCGTCGCTGCGGCGCTGCGCCTCGACGGCGCGACCGAGCCAGTAGATCAGGCCGATCTTCTCCTCGTCGCCGCCGGGCAGGCTCTCCACCGCCCGGCGGAGCACGGCCTCGGCGATCGCGAAGCGGCTCTTCTCGAAGAAGGCGATGCCGAGCTGCTCGGAGGTCTTGAGCCGGCCCTCCGGGGCGCGGAGCGCCTTCTGGAACTGGGCGATGGCCTCGTCGAGGAGCCCCATCTCCTTGAAGGCGATGCCCAGGTCGTAGTGGGCCTGGAAGTCCTCCGAGTCGATGTTCTCCTCGATCCCCCGCTTGAACTGGCTCAGCGCCTCGTGGAAGGCCTGGTCCTCGTCCTCGACGGGGGCTTCCTGCTCGACCCGGATCCGGGTGTCGCGGACCTGCTGGTCGTCGAGGATCAGCGAGCCGAGATCGACGAAGCTCTGCGCGGGCTCGGGGCGCCGCTCGGGCGCGGTGAGCGTGGCGATCGCCGCCCGGGCGATGTCGTTGCCCGGATCGTGCTCCAGCACCCGCTTGTAGACCGTGAGCGCGTGGTCCACGCCGCCGCCGGCGCGGAGCGCGTCGGCGAGCTTGAGGTATGAGGCCAGCATCACGTCGCGCCGTCCCGACCGGTAGGCGATCTCGACCCGCTTCTGATAGCGGAAGATCGCATCGGGCTCGAGGGCGAGCAGCTGATCGATCGTGTCGAGCGCCTCGTCGAACCGGGCGGCCTGGTCGAAGTACTCGATCGCCGCGTCGAGCGCCGCCACGGCCCCTTCCCGGTCGCCCACCTCCATCAGCACCCGGGCCCGGTCGCACGCCGCGAGCCCTGGATCCTGGCTCGGCGCCTCCCGCTCCGGCTCCTCGGTGTCGACGTTGAGGTAGACGAGGTCTTCGGCCGACTCGACCGGGTCCGCGTGCACCGCCTCGTCGAGCGTCTCGTAGGTCTCGGCCAGCGGCGGATAGGCGCCCGACCCCCGCGCGTTCGGGTCGAGACGCGAGTCCACCAGGTCCATGCCGTCGACTTCGAGCCCGCCTTCGACGCTCGGAAACGCGTCGATGTCGTCGAGCTCCTCGACCACTCCCGCCTCGGCGTCGTCGCCTTCGTCCCCGCCGATCGAGGGCGCGATGATCTCCATCCCGTCGATGGTGGCGGTGTCGCGGCGCCAGGCGTCCTCCTCCTCCGGCTCGGCGTGGGTGAGCTCGAGGCCGTCGATCGGATCGTCGGCCACCGAATCCGCGGAGGGAGGGCCCTCCGCGTTCACGTCGATGAAGACCAGGTCGCCGCTGCCCGAGCGCGGCGCTGGCGCGACGACGTCCTCGCCTTGCGCAGCGCGCTCAGGCGCCCGGCGAGCGCCCGACTGGCCCGCGCCCTCGAGCTCTTCGGCGATCCGCTCGAGACCCGCCGATCCGTCGGGACCGAAAGCGTCCGTGCGGAGCAGCTCGATCAGCGCGGTGCGGACGTCCGGATTGGAGGAGAACTGTTCGGCGAAGACCTTCACGGCGCCGATCGCCTCTTCCTGATGCGAGAGCGCCTGCATCCGCTCGAGATACTCCGAGAGATTCTTCTTCGCGTCGCTGGCGAAATTCTTCCGCGCGTTGAGCTGGGCCAGGCGGAGGTAGGTCGAGGCCCGCCCCTGGTTGATCCGGAGGATCTTGCCGCAAAGCGCGATGGCGTTGTTGAAGAAGCCCTGCTCGGTGTACAGATCGGCGGCCTGCTCGTAGGCCCGGATCGCGGCACCCGACTCGCCGTCCTTCATCTCCAAGTCGCCGATCCGGTTGTAGAGCGAGGGATCGGGAACCCCTTCTCCCGCCTCCTCGAACTCCCGGAGCGCCTTCTTGTAGACGTCGATGGCAGGGCGCCACTGGCCGCTCTGCTCGTACTTGCGCGCCGACTCTTTGAGCTTGTCGAGGTTCATTCGACTGGCGGCTCGGGGAGCTCGGGGGAAGGTGACAAAACCTTGACAGGTCGGAAGATAGGCCCCTTCACGGGGCCCGAGCAAGCCACCGGCTGGTTCGACCGGCCAGGAGCGGTCCGCGCTACGCCGGGAGCGCCGCCGGGTCGAAAGCCTGGGCCAGCACGCCCGCCTCGAGCCGGGCGAGATCGGGACTCGGCGGCCGGTCCTCCTCCAGCGCGGCCACCCCGAAGCGCCCACCCCGCACCTGCTGGTAGAG
>JAWKQJ010000052.1:0-33305 GCA_041390205.1 Gemmatimonadales bacterium | reverse complement strand
CATCTCGATGGAGCGGTCGTGGAGCTTCGGGATCGCCGCGGCGACGGCGGCTTGATCGGGGTTCTGGAGCGCGAAAGCGGAGCGGTCGCCGATGGCCAGCGCGGCGGCGCCGGCCGCGGCACCCTGGAGAAAGACCCGGCGGTCGATCTCGCCGGCGCGGGAATCGGGCGACTCGCCTCGGTGGCGTCGCATCGGGGCCTCCTCGAGGTTGTGATCGGGCGTGAGCCCAATGATAGGCCCGGGCTCCGAAGCCGCGGAAGCCCCGCGGCGCTCAGGCGAGCACGGGCAGCTGGCGGATCTTCTCCTGCCACTCGCGCGGGCCGGTCTCGTGCACGTTGCTGCCCTGGGCGTCGACCGCGACGGTCACCGGCATCTCGTCGACCTCGAACTCGTAGATCGCCTCCATGCCGAGATCCTCGAAGGCCACCACCCGCGAGCCGCGGATCGCCTTCGAGACGAGGTAGGCGGCGCCGCCCACGGCCATCAGATAGGCCGCCTGGTGCTTCCGGATCGCCTCGAGACCGGCGGGCCCGCGCTCGGCCTTGCCGATCATCGCGATCAAGCCGGTCTTCGCCAGCATCATCTCGGTGAACTTGTCCATCCGGGTGGCGGTGGTGGGGCCGGCGGGGCCGACCACCTCGCTGCCCACCGGATCGACCGGGCCGACGTAGTAGATCACCCGATTGGTGAAGTCGACGCCTTCGGGCAACCCCTTGCCGCTCGCGAGCAGGTCGGCGATCCGCTTGTGGGCCGCGTCGCGCCCCGTGAGCAGCTTGCCGCGAAGGAGCAGGCGATCGCCCGCGCGCCAGCTCTTCACCACCTCGGGCGTGAGGGTGTCGAGATCGACCCGCTTGGCGTTGGCGTCGGGCTTCCAGGTGACGGCCGGCCAATCCGAGAGCTTGGGCACCGGCAGCTCGGCCACGCCCGAGCCGTCCAGGGTGAAGTGCGCGTGCCGGGTGGCGGCGCAGTTCGGGATCATGGCGATCGGCTTGGACGCGGCGTGGGTCGGGTAGTCGAGGATCTTCACGTCGAGCACGGTGGAGAGCCCACCGAGCCCCTGGGCGCCGATGCCAAGGGCGTTGACCTTGTCGTGGAGCTCGATCCGAAGCTCCTCGAGCTTGCTCTCGGGGCCCCGGGCCTTGAGCTGGGCCATGTCGATCGATCCCATCAGCGACTCCTTCGCCAGCACCATCGCCTTCTCGGCGGAGCCGCCGATCCCGATGCCGAGCATGCCGGGCGGGCACCAGCCCGCGCCCATTTGGGGCACCGTCTTGAGCACCCAGTCGACGATCGAGTCGCTCGGGTTGAGCATCGCGAACTTGGACTTGTTCTCCGAGCCGCCGCCCTTGGCCGCGAGCCTGACGTCGACGGTGTCGCCCGGGACGATCTCGGTGTGGACCACGGCGGGCGTATTGTCGCGCGTGTTCTTCCGGCCGAATGCCGGGTCCGCGACGATCGAGGCACGGAGCACGTTCTCCGGCAGCAGGTAGGCCCGGCGCACTCCTTCGTCCACCATCTCCTGAACCGAGAGCTTGGCGTCCCAGCGGACATCCATCCCGACCCGGAGGAAGACCACCACGATCCCGGTATCCTGGCAGATCGGGCGGTGGCCCTCGGCGCACATCCGCGAGTTGGTCAGGATCTGGGCGATCGCGTCCTTGGCGGCCGGCCCCTGCTCCCGCTCGTACGCCTCGGCCAGGGCGTGGATGTAGTCGGGCGGGTGATAGTAGGAGATGTGCTGGAGGGCGTCGGCGATCGACTGGACGAAGTCTTCCTGGCGGATCGTGGTCATGGCGGGAATATAGCCCGCCCCCGGACGGCGGGCGGCCCGGCTAGCGCGCGGTGGCGAGCTCGAGGAGCCGTGGCGCCAGCACGAAGTGATCGGCGTCGGCGCGCTGGTTCATGGCCACCACGACCGTCACCCCGGACTCCGGGTCGAACAGCAGGAGGCTGCTGCCGAAGGCCGACCCGCCACTGTGCCCGTACTGCACCCGACCGAGATACCGATAGCTCCGGATCCCGAGGCCGGCGCCGGTCTCGCCGGGGATGTTGCCGGCCGCCGGCACCAGGACGCGCATCGCCGCCTGCGTCGCGGGGGTGAGCACCGAGCCCGCGAAGAGCGCATGGCCCCAACGGGCGACCGTGCGCGCCGAGGCCATCAGACCGAAGGCGGCGTTGGCGGCGGTGAGCGAAGCCATCCAGTCGAGCGGATCGACCACGCCGCTCGGCGCCAGCGAATGCGGCACCGGCCCCGGCGGCGGCATCGCACCGGGCAGGAAGATCTCGCTCAGGTCGAGCGGCTCCCAGAGGTGCCGCCGGTAGAGGGCGAGCATCGGGTCGCCGGTGGCTTGCTCGGCGATCCGGGCGAGCAGGAGGAACGCCGTGTTGGTGTACTGGGTGCGCTCACCGGGCGCGAACGAAGGCGGTCCCACGAAGTCGAGCAGCTCGTCGATGGTGAACCGGCGAGCCGGGTCGGCGACGATGGCGTTCGCGAGCGCCTCGGTCCCGGTGTAGTTGGCGACGCCGCTGGTGTGATTGAGGAGCTGCCGAACGGTGATCGCGGGATCGACGTTGGCGTGTGGCGGCAGCCACCGGCCGATCGTGTCGTCGAGCGACAGCGCCCCGGCCTCGACCAGGCGGAGCACCACCGCCCCCGTCATCGTCTTGGTGATGCTCGCGATCGAGAGCAGGTGCTCGGCACGCAGCGGCCCGTCGCCCGCGCGGCCCGCGGTCCCGACCCATTCGCGACCGTCGGGAAAGACGATGGCCGCGCTCACGCCGTAGTGCCGCGAGCTCGCGGCCCAGGCGTCGAGCTCGGCCTGGAGCTCCGCGTCGGTCGCCGGGCCGCCGGGACCGACGCCTTCGGCCGAGCAGGCGGGAGCGGAGAGCAGCAGCAGGGCGGACGCGAGTGACCGCATGCTCCAATCTACGGTCGCCGCCCGGCGCCGACGGCGCTCTGACGACTCTCACACGAAAGCCGGGGCCCGGAGCTATGCTGCTCTCCATGTCGATGCAGCGGCGCCGGGCCAGGCCCGGACCACGCGCGCGACCGTCCGGGCGGCGACCTCGGACACCCGCGGCCAGGCGCCTGCCGCGGCGACCGGCCCGGCGCTGCCCTCCGTCTACAGCAACGAGACCGGCCGGACCTACCAGCTCGAGCGGCTGATCGGGAAGGGGGGATTCGGGGAGATCTATCTCGCCTCGCCGACGCCCCGCGGCACCCTGCCGGCCCAGGTCTGCGTCAAGATCAGTCACTGGATCACGGGCTGGCTCCGCGAGGCGTACTTCGCGCAGCTGCTCGACCGGCAGCCGAGGGCGCTCAAGGTCTTCGACCGGTTCGTCGAGCCGGACGTGTCGCGGAGCCGGTACTGCCTGGTGATGGAGTACGCCGAGCACGGCGATCTCGGGAGCTGGCTCGAGGCCAAGGGCGGCCAGACGGAGCGGGTGGTCCGCCGGGAGATCGCCGCGATCCTCGGGATCCTCGACGTGCTCCATCGGGGGCAGGCGCTCCACCGCGATCTCACCCCCTTCAACGTCTTCGTCTGCGAGAACGAGCGGCTCAAGCTCGGCGACTTCGGGATCGCGACCCACCAGGCGGGCGATCGCGGGGTCACGGCCGACGCCTTCAACCCGCTCCAGGCGCCGACCGAGATCGCCTGGGGCAAGGTCCGGAAGTGGCAGCAGAAGGACGACGTCTATCAGGTCGGGCAGCTGATCGCGATGCTGCTCCGGGGCGACGTCCGGAGCCCGATGAAGAGCACCGACGTGCGCCGGCTGCCGTGCAGCGACGAGCTCAAGGAAGTGATCCACCGCTGTCTCGGCGCCCGGGCCAAGCGCTATCAATCGGCCTCGGAGCTGATCGCGGCGCTCCGCCAGCGCCCGAAGACGCTGCCGACCGGCAGGGTCTCGAGCCTCGAAGGCAAGCGGGTCTCCTTCACCGGATTCCTGAGCCGACCCCGGCGCGAGGCGATCGCGGCCGCCAAGCGCGCCGGTGCGACCGTCCAGGCGAGCCCGGGCCCCACGACGGACGTGCTGGTCCGCGGCCGGCCCAACGCGCTCCAAGTGGCCGGGAAGGCGGGCGGGCTCAAGCTGATGGAGATCCGGCGCCAGGCGGCGCGCGGTCATCGGATCACGATCATCGGCGAGGCGCAGTTCTGGAAGCTCGCGGACCGCAGGCCGGCCCGGCGCCGGGCCAAGCGTTAGGCCGGCTCGGGCGTGGGGGAGCCAGACGGGATCGCCTTTCGGCCGTTCGGCTCGGTCGACCTGGCGGCGTGCCTCCGCCTGTTCGACGCGAACTGCCCCGAGTTCTTCGCGCCGGCCGAGCAGGCCGACTACCGCGCCTTCCTGGCGACGGAGCCGGACGGCTACGAGCTCTGCGTGGCCGGGGGGCGGGTGGTGGGCGCCTTCGGGCTGATCGGAGACGACCCGCGGAGCCGCCGGCTCAACTGGATCATGCTCGATCCGGCGTTCCGGGGTCGGGGCCTCGGCTCGGCGATCATGAGCCGGGTGCTGGCGTCGGCCCGCCGGGCCGGGGTTCGGGTGATCGAGATCGCCGCGAGCCACAAGTCGGCGCCCTTCTTCGACCGCTTCGGCGCGAGCCCGGTGCGGGTGACCGAGCACGGCTGGGGCCGCGACATGCACCGGGTGGACATGGAGATCGCGCTCCGTTGACCGCCGCCATCACGAGACGCAGGCACCAAACCCAGTATCGAGGTGAATCGATGTCGAGCACCACACGCGTGACCACGCTGACCGCCGTCCTCTTCGCGATCGGACTTTCCTCGGCGCCCCTCGCCGCGCAGACCCGGCAGCAGGCGGTGCTGGTGACGGGGGCCAGCTCGGGAATCGGGCTCCAGATCACCAAGCGGCTCGCCGCGAAGGGATACCACGTCTACGCAGGGGCGCGCTCGGCGGAGGATCTCCGCGCCCTCGACGCGATCGAGAACGTCCAGTCGGTGCGACTCGACGTGACCAGGCAGGACGAGATCGACGCGGCCGTCGAGACCGTGAGACGGGGCGGGCGAGGGCTCCACGGGCTGGTCAACAACGCCGGCGTGGCGATCCTGGCGCCGATGATCGAGACCGAGGAAGAGGACCTGATCTTCCAGATGAACGTCAACGTCTACGGTCCCTATCGGGTCACCAAGGCGTTCGCGCCGCTCCTGATCGAGAGCCGGGGCCGGGTCAGCACCATCGGCTCGATCAACGGGATCATCGCGGGCCCGTTCTCCGGACCCTACGCGATGAGCAAGCACGCGATGGAGGCCTTCGCCGACGCGCTCGCGATCGAGATGGGCGCGCTGGGCGTCAAGGTGAGCATCGTGGAGCCGGGCCGCTTCCGCTCGGAGATGTCGGCCAACGTGATGCAGCGCTGGCGGGACAAGCACCGGACCACCGAGGGCTCGCGGTTCGAGGCCCAGTACCAGCAGATGATCTCGTCGTTCTCGCCGGAGAACGAGCGCCGCTATCCGGAGCCCGTGATGGTGGCCGAGGCGGTCGAGCACGCGCTCTTCGATCCGAATCCGAAGCTCCGCTACCTGGTGGCGCCGAGCGCGCCGCAGGCCCACGCCGCGGTGCGCCGGGCGATCGAGCGGGCCGTCGAGCTGAACCAGGGCCAGCCGTTCTCGCTCGACCGGGCGGGGCTGGTCGCGCTGCTCGACTCCGCGCTGGCGCGCTGAGCCGGGCAGGCCCGTGCGCTGCCGACCTCCACGCTTGCTTTCGGCCTGGCTGATCGCGCTGGTCACCGCGTGCGGGCCGGCGGAGCGACCGGCGCCCGAGTTCGTGGCCTATGCGGCCGCCGAGCGGCTCTCGCTCGCCGTCTGCGAGCGGGAAGGGCTCGAGGAGCCGCTCCTCTGCGGCACGATCGAGGTGCCGGCCGATCGCGCCAATCCCGGCGCGACGCTGACGGTCTCCTTTCTGGTGATCCCGGCGCTCGACGGCAACCCGGCGGGACGGGTCTGGGTGGAGCACCCCGGCGGGCCCGGGAGCTCGATCCTCGGCCTGGCGAGCAACTTCGTGCTGGGAGCCGGCCTGGAGCGCTTCCGGCGGGACCGCGACATCCTGCTGATCGACCAGCGCGGACTCGGCGAGTCGGGCGGGCTCCAGTGCCCCGCGCTCCGCGAGCCGCGGATCCTCGAGCCCTACTACTCGCGGGAGCGGGTCGAGGCCTGTCGCCGGGAGATGGACGAGCGCGGCATCGACCTGACCCGCTATTCGACCATCGACGCCGTGGACGATCTCGACGCGATTCGGGAGCGGCTCGGCTACCGCCAGCTCGACCTCGGTGGCTGGTCGTACGGCTCGAAGTTCATGTTGACCTACGCGCATCGGCACCCGGAGCGGGTCCGGACGATCTCGGTCTTCGTGCCGACCATCGCCGACTACCGCCGTCCGCTCGACTGGGCCCGTTTCACCGAGGCGGCGCTCGAGGGCATGTTCGCCGACTGCGCCTCGGAGCCAGCCTGCGCCGCCGCGTTCCCCGACCTCCGCGGCGACCTTCGCCGTCTGGTCGAGCGCCTGGATCGTCAGCCAGTCGAGGCGACCTACCGGCATCCGGCCACGGGAGAGCAGGTGTCCGCCGTCTTCGACCGGGCCCGGCTGATCGACGAGCTGCACTTCTACCTGCTCAAGATCCCGTCGCTTCGGCGGACACCCTGGCTGATCCACACCGCAGCGGCGGGCAATCTCGATCCGCTGATCGACTACGCCGTGCGGGCGGCGAGCGGCGGCGGGGCGCGCGACGAAGCGCTCTATCTCTCGATCGTCTGTCCGGAGGAGGTCGCCAGGCTCACGCCGGAGGAGGCGCGCGCGGCGGCCAGGGGCACCTTCGTGGGGACCCATTTCACCGACGAATTCCAGATGGCCTGCGAAGTGTGGAACCTGCCACCCAACCCGGACTATCCGCTGGCCTGGCGCACGCTCGACGTGCCGGCGCTGGTGGTAGCGGGAGACCGCGACCCGATCACGCCGGTGGAGTACGGCGAGACGATCGCGGCCGGCTTCCGGCGCTCACGGCATCTCCCGATCCACCGGATGCCGCATCACTCGTCGGGCATGGTGGGCTCGAGCTGCCTGGACGAGATCCTGCTCGAGTTCCTCGCGACCGCCGATCCGGAGGCGCTCGACACTTCCTGCCTCACGAAGATCTCGGCGCATCCGTTCCTGACCGACAGCGTGGCGCCCTGACCCTCAGGGCACGTCCATCCGCCGGAGCCGTCGGATCGAGAGCAGCAGAAAGCCGCCGAGCACGATCGTCGAGACCACGAGCGCCGCGGGGAGGCTCAGGTGGGCGCCGTCCGCGTAGCGCCGCGGATCGAGACCGTGCATCAGCGCGATGGCGTAGTGGCGGATGCTCAACAGCCGCACGCCCGAGACGAAGCCCGAGAAGAACCCCTCCCAGATCACGATGTAGAGGAGCCCCACGCCGATCGCCTGGTTGGTGACCAAACCGAGCCAGACGAAGGCCGAGCCGTAGAGCGCCACCCCGGCCACCGAGGCGACGGTGACGGCGACGGTGGCGCGGGTATCCGCCAGGAACGCCACGTGCGCCGTGAGCAAGGCGCTGATCGCGATGAAGGGCCCGGCGATGGTGATCACCGCCAGCAGCTTGGGCAGCGCGATCTTCCAGCGCGGCAGCGGCGCCAGGGTGAGGTTGGCGAGGGTCGAGTCCTCGACCTCGTTGGCGAAGGCCGAGGCCGCGATCGCGAGCACCACGAGCGGCGCGATCGCGCCCGCGAGGAGCGCGCTCAGCACGGACTCGAAGTCCGCGACCGACGGCGCGCTCGACGAGCGGACCACCAGGACCGCGACCAGCACCGGCAGCGCGGCGAGGACGGTCATGATCGAGAGCCGGCCGCGGCCCGAGAGCTGCCGGAGGGTCAGTCGGTAGACGGCGCCCATGTCTAGCCCTCCACCAGGTAGCCGAAGACGCTCTCGAGCGAGTCGTCGAGCGGCTCCACCCGCCGGAGACTGATCGAGGCGCGCTGCGCCAGCCGGGGCAGCTCGAGCTGGAGGTCGCGCACGCTCCGGCTCAACACCACCAGCGCGCCGTCGGGATCGACGTGCACCGCCTCGACCGAGGGCAGGCTCACCACCGCGCTCGCGAGCTTCCTGGGATCGTCGGCCAGGATCCGGACGTGGTAGGGTCGCTGGTCGAGCGCGGCGCGGATCGCCCGGAAGCCTCCGGACGCCGCCAGCTTGCCGTTCACCACGAGGAGCACGGTCTCCGCCAGCTGCTCCACTTCCTCCAGGATGTGGGAGGAGAGCACGATGGTGCGGCCGTCGGCCGCCAGCTGCCGGAGCAGGTGCTGGAAATGGACCCGCTGCCGCGGATCCGCGCCGTTCAGGGGCTCGTCGAGGATCAACAGCTCGGGGTCGTGGACCAGGGTGCCCGCCAGCCGGATCCGCTGCCGCATGCCCCGGGAGTAGGTGCTCATCGGGCGATGCTGCGCGTCGGCCAGGTCGACCAGCTCGATCGCCCGGTCGACGGCCGATTCCAGCGACGGCACTCCGCGGAGCTCGCCCATCATCCGCACGAACTCGCGACCCTTCATGAAGCCGTAGACGGTCTCGTGCTCCGACATCACGCCGATCCGCCGGTAGAGCGGGGGATTGTCGCGCACCGGCTCACCGAACACCGTCACGGTGCCGGTCGACGTGGCCGCGAGGCCGGTCATCATCCGGAGCAGGGTGGTCTTGCCGGCACCGTTCGGCCCGAGCAGCCCGGTGATGCCCGGCGAGACGTCGAAGGTCATCTCGCTCACCGCCACCACGCTCCCGAACCAGCGGGAGACGCCGTCGACCCGGATCACCGGCGCGCTCATGCCGACATCCTCCGGTAGCGCCACCAGAGCACCGTGCCGGGCCCGATGGTCCAGAGCAGGAACCAGCCGACCTTGATCCAGGCCGGGAGGAGCCGCGCGGGCGCGTCCTCGGTGACCGCGCTGAACTCGCCGAAGATCACGTCGTTCACGTGGACCGGGATGTTGGTCAGGTTGAACATCGAGATCCACTGGCCGACGGGGCCCTCGATCTCCTGCGCGAGCCCGGCGGTGAACGGGGTGGTGATCACGAAGAGGCCGATCAGGAAGACCGAGGCGTAGGCCCGCCGGAGCGTGAACGCCGCCGTGAGCAGGGCCACGGTGGTCGCGTACGCCGCCATCGCGAGGCCGGCCAGCAGGAAACGCGGCACGTCGAGCCAATGGAGCGCGAGATAGGCCAGCGGGTCCGGGTCGCCCATCGCGAGCCCGAGGAAGAGAATGAACTGGGGCAGCCAGGCCGCGAAGAGCATCACGGCCATGAAGGCGCCCCACCGCGCCATCAGATAGTCGGTGCCGGTGAGCGGGCGGACCAGGTAGAGGTCGATGGTCCGCTCCTTCCGGTCGCGGCAGAGCAGCTCCGGCGCCACCAGCGCCGCGAACAGGAAGAGGATGAAGGAGGCGATCCCGTAGTAGTCGCCGTGCGTCGGGAGGTTCATCCGCTCGGTCGCGCCCGGTCCGGCGATCCGCTCCGCCGCGCCGGCCACGAGGCCATGATCGACCCGATCGACGAGAGCAGCGCGATGAAGAACCAGGGCAGCAGCTTGGCCCGGCCGCCGCGGCCGAAGCCCAGGGCGGCGCGGTAGCCGTCCTTGAAGACCGCGCGCCGCGCCCGGCCCCGGCCCTCGCGCTCGCCGGTGTAGCGCTGGTAACCGATGTCGAAGACCGTGCCTTGCGCCGCTCCGGGATTGGTCATGCGGCACCTCGCTCGAACAGCTCGGTCAGGGCCCGCCGCCGCGGCGCCATCCGCCGGAGCGGCGCCTCGGCCTCGACCAGCGCGTCCCGCACCAGGTCGTAGACCGACTCGTCCGGACCCTCGAGGGTGAGCCCGCCGCCGTCGGCCGAGACCGCCACGCCCCGCCGCTCGAGCGCGGCCACGAGCGCCTCGCGATTGGTGTCGACCTCGATGAAGACCGTCTCGGTCTCCTTGGTGAAGTGGCCGACCTCGCCCGACTGGACCAGCTGGCCGCCCTGGAGCACGATGATCCGGTCGCAGGTGCGCTCGACGTCCGCCATCAGGTGGGAGGAGAGCAACACGCTGATCCCGAACTCGCGGTGGGTCTTCCGCACCAGTGCCAGCATCTCCTCGCGACCGATCGGATCGAGTCCGGCGGTCGGCTCGTCGAGGAAGACGAAGGCCGGATCGTGCACCAGCGCCTGGCCGAGCTTGACGCGCTGCTTCATCCCGGTCGAGTAGCCGCCGATCGCGCGATAGCGCTCCTCGAAGAGTCCGGTGTGCCGCAGCGTGTCGGCCGCGCGGGTCCGGGCCGCCTTGGGCGGGAGGCCGCTCACCTCCGCCATGTGGGTCAGGAACTCCGCCGCGCTCACCTGACTCGGCAGGCAGTCGTGCTCCGGCATGTAGCCGAGCCGGCCCCGCACCGCGAGATCGGCCGAGGCGTCCTGGCCGAGCACCTGGGCCCGGCCGGCGGTCGGGCGGACGAGGCCCATGAAGATCTTGATCGCGGTGCTCTTGC
The DNA here is from genome assembly GCA_041390205.1 of Gemmatimonadales bacterium. Lineage (GTDB taxonomy): Bacteria > Gemmatimonadota > Gemmatimonadetes > Gemmatimonadales > GWC2-71-9 > SHZU01. The sequence continues at coordinate 22,795 of JAWKQJ010000052.1, read as the reverse complement.
CGGCCCCGTTCTCGCCCAGAATGCCGGTGATGCCGTCCGCGATGCTGAAGGAGACGCCGTCGAGGGCGACGACGTTGCCGTAGCGTTTGGTGAGCCCGTCGGCGACGAGCAGCGGCGCGCCGGTCGACATCAGGTTCCTTTCACCCGGGGACAGGCGTCGGCGTACCCGAGCTGGCAAGCCCGCTGGGTGAGCTGCACCGCGCGGTTGGGCTGGCGATAGACGCCGGCGCCACGCTCGTACATCCCGGCCAGGTTGTAGCAGGCCTCGGCGTGGTTGCCGTCACAGGCCTCGCGATAGAGCCGGGCGGCCTGCTGGAAGTTCTCGGCCATCCCGTGCCCGGTCTCGTTCAGGAGCCCGAGCTCGAAGCAGCCAGAGGGATCGTGACCCTCGCACGCCTTGGTGAAGAGCGCGGTGGCCAGCGAGTCGTTCCGCTCCATGCCGGCGCCATCCGCCGCGAGCTTTCCGAGACCGACGCAGCCGAGGGGCGAATCGCCGTCGCAGCCCTGGCGGAAGAGGGCGGCCGCCCGCTCGAGATCCCGCTCGACGCCGCTGCCCTCGGTGTAGAGGCGGCCCAGCTCGGCGCACCCCTGCATCTGCTCGCCGTCGCAGGCGCGCTGGAAGAGCGCCGCGGCGCGGTTGGCGTCCTTGACGACACCCGCCCCGAGGCGATGCAGCTCGCCCAGGCGGGTGCAGCCCTCCATCGCGCCGCCGTCGCAGGCCTGACGGAAGAGCCCCGGCGCGCGGGTCGAGTCGCGCTCCACCCCGCGGCCCTGCTGGTAGAGCAGGCCGAGGCCCGCGCAACCCGCGCTGACCGAGCCGTCGCAGGCGCGCTCGAACATCCGGGCGGCGCCGGCCGCGTCGCGGAGGACGTACTCGCCCTTGAGCAGCCGGTCGCCGAACCGGTAGCAGGCTTCGGCGGCGCCAGCCTGGCACTCCGCGCGGAGCTCCTTGGCCGCCCGGTTCTCGGGGTGACATCCGCCAAGCCACCCGGCGGCCAGAGCCGCCAGGAGGATCCGGGATGCGCGCTGGCCCGGGGCTCTGCCCGGTGGGATGCGTCTCGGCATCGTTGCGCGTCCTGTGCTGGGTGGTGAGGTCAGGTGCCTCGGCGACTGCGTACGGGGATCGCCCGGCGACGGTTTCAGATCGGAACCTCCCGGCGGTTTGACAGAGCTCGACGGGCGGCCGAAGTTGCCCGCGGACCAGGGCCGCCCCGGCCCCGGATCGACGTTAGGCGCCGATCCTCCCATCTCCATCCCGATCTCCCGGAAGGACCTCGCCATGGAGCTCGCCCGGCACCGCTTCCTCGTCACCGGTGGCACCCGCGGGATCGGCCTCGAGCTCTGCCGCGCCCTGGCCGGCCGCGGCGCCAAGGTGGCGGTCGTGGGCCGCGACCCGACCGGGCTGGCCGAGGTCGAGAAGGCGCTGCCTGGGGTGGTCGCCCTCCAGGCGGATCTGGCCCGGGTCGACGGCCTCCCCGGCCTTGGCCGAGCGGGTCCGCGAGGTCTTCGGTCCGCCCACGGTGCTGGTCAATAACGCCGGCGTGCAGCGGAACCACGACTGGATCGCCACACCCACCGCCGACCGGGTGAGCGCGCTCGAGTCCGAGATCGCCGTCAACCTGACCAGCCCGCTGGCGCTCACCGCGCTCTTCCTCGACGACCTGGTGGCCGCGGACGAGGCCGCGATCGTCAACCTCTCCTCGCTGCTCGCGCTCACGCCCAAGCGGAGCGCGCCGGTCTACTGCGCCACCAAGGCGGGGATCCGCGCCTTCGGGCGAGGGCTGGCCTACCAGCTCGAGTCGCACCCGAACCTCCGGGTGGTCGAGGTGGTCCCGCCCCTGGTCGACACCGGGATGACGGCCGGACGCGGCAGCGGCAAGATCTCGCCGGCCGAGGCCGCGAACGAGATCGTGCGCGGACTGGAGCGCGATCAGACCGAGATCCTGGTCGGCAAGGCCAGGCTGGTGACCCGGCTCCACCGCTGGCTCCCGGGTCTGGTGGCGCGGATGCTCAAGGACGGCTGAGCCGGAGCCCTCGAAGAGGGTGCCTATATTGCGAGGGTGACACCCCCCGCACGAGCAGCTCCCACCGAAGTGATCCGCAGCTGGACCAGGCGCGCGTGGGGCTGGCTGGACCAGTTCCGGCAACGCGAGAACCAGCTGGCCCTGCTGATGAGCCTGGTGATCGGCGCGTTGGTGGGCCTCGTCGTGGTCGCCTTCATCCTGCTCACCGGACGGCTGGCCGCCCGGATGTACCCCGCGGGCGGGTCGGGCTTCCGCCGGCTCCTGATGCCGATCCTGGGCGCGCTCGGCACCGGCTACCTGATCCAGCGCTTCTTTCCCGACGCCCGGGGCAGCGGGATCCCGCAGACCAAGGCAGCCCTCTTCATCCACGACGGGCGGATCTCGCTCAAGACCGTCCTCGGCAAGTTCTTCAACTGCTCCGCGTCGCTGGCGAGCGGGATCGCGCTCGGTCGCGAGGGCCCGTCGGTCCAGATCGGCTCGGGACTCGCCTCGGTGATCGGACGGCGGCTCGGGCTCACCACCGCGCAGATCAAGGCGCTGGTCCCGGTGGGCGGCTCGGCGGCGCTCGCCGCCGCCTTCAACACCCCGATCGCCGCGGTGCTCTTCTCGCTCGAGGAGATCATGGGCGACCTCCACGCCCCGGTGCTCGGCTCGGTGGTGCTGAGCTCGGCCACCTCGTGGATGGTGCTCCACCTGCTGCTGGGCGACGAGCCGCTCTTCCACGTCGCCGGCTACCACCTGGTCAACCCGATCGAGTTCGGGGCCTACGCGCTGCTCGGCGTGGTCGGCGGGCTCGGCTCGGTCGCGTTCGTCAAGCTGCTGCTCTACCTCCGGCGCCGCTTCATGGCGATGGATCCGAAGACCGGCTGGTGGCAGCCCGCCGTCGGCGGTCTCACGGTCGGGCTGATGGGCTTCTTCCTGCCCGAGGTGCTCGGGGTCGGCTACGACACCGTCGACAAGGCGCTCAACGGCGACCTCATCCTTCGCACCGTGGTGCTCCTGGCCGGGCTCAAGATCGTGGCGAGCGCCGCCTGCTACGCCTCGGGCAACGCGGGCGGCATCTTCGGTCCGAGCCTGTTCATCGGCGCGATGCTCGGCGCCGCGGTGGGACAGCTCGCCCACCTGGCGCTGCCGGAGTACACCGCCGGCCCGGGCGCCTACGCGCTGGTGGGCATGGGAGCGGCCTTCGCCGGCATCGTCCGGACTCCGCTCACCTCGGTGATCATGATCTTCGAGATCACCCGCGACTACGCGATCATCGTCCCGCTGATGATCGCCAACCTGATGGCCTTCTTCATCTCCTACCGGCTGCAGCGGGAGCCGATCTACGAGGCGCTGGCGCTGCAGGACGGGATCCACCTCCCGACCGCCGTCTCGCGAGACCAGGAAGGCCGCCACCAGGTGCGGGCGGCGCTCAAGCCGCCGCCGATCGTGCTGGCGCCCGAGATGAGCGTCGCGGACGCCTGGGACCGGGTGAAGGATCGCGAGCTCGACTCGTGGCCCGTCGCCGACCGGAGCGGTCTCTGCGGACTGGTGCGGAGCGCGGAGCTCGAGCGGGCGCACGAGGGCGAGCGGAGCGCCGATCGGATCACCACGGTGATGGAGACGCTGCCGATCGGCGTCGACCCCGAGGCGATGGCGCGCTTCCCCCATCTCCACCTCGACCACGGGCTGAGTCTCGCCCTGGAGCGGATGGGATCCGCCCGGCGGAACACCCTCCCGGTGGTGAGCCGGGGCGACGTACGCCACCTGCTCGGCGTGGTGACGCTCGAAGACGTGCTCGCGGTCTACGGGGTCGAGGGCAGGGAGGATCCCGACGGTGACTGACGCCGCCGCCGGGTCGCCGCGGGAAGGCTCCCCCACGCCGCAAGCGTTCTGGACCACGTTCCTGCTGATCTTCGTGGCGATCGCGATCCTCTTCTCGCTCGACACGACGCTCGCGCGAATCGACCGGGACGAGACCCAGGCCGAGGCCACCGCCCATTTCGAGGAAGGACGGCGGCTGATCGCGGCGGGGGACTACCGCGAGGCCGTCGACCGGCTCCGGACGGCGGCGTTCCTCGAGCGGGGCAACCGGGACTATCGCCTGGCTCTGGGCGAGGCGCTCGCCGGTGCCGGGAAGCCCGTCGACGCCGAGGCGCAGCTCGACGAGGTGCTCCGCGAGCACGCGACCTGGGGCCCGGCCAACCTCGCGATGGCCCGGGCCCTGGTCCTGGAGGGGCGGCTGCCCGAGGCCACCTCCTATTACCACCGCGCCATCTACGGCCAGTGGGACGACGGGGAGGCCGCCGAGCGCCGGGTGAGCGCGCGCTTCGAGCTGATCTCGCTCCTGGTGCGGGAGGAATCGCAGCAGGAGCTCCTGGCCGAGCTGCTGCCGCTGCTCGACGAGGCGCCCGACTCGCTTCCACTCAGGAAGGAGCTCGGGCACCTCTTCGTGGTGGCCGGCTCGCCCACCCGGGCGGGCACGATCTTCCGCGAAATCCTCCGCCAGGACCCCGAAGACCCCGCCGCCCACGCCGGGCTTGGCGAGGCGGAGTTCGCGCTCGGCAACTACCGCTCGGCCCGAAGCGCCCTGCTCACCGCGCGGCGGCTGGCGCCCGACGACAGCTCCATCGTCCGGAACCTCGACCGGGTGGAGCGGGTGCTCGCCCTCGATCCGAGCCGGCGCGGGCTCAGCCGGGAAGAGCAGCTGCGCCGGAGCCTCACCCTGGTCGAGCTCGCCGCGCGAGCCCTCGAGCTCTGCACCGGACCGACCCCACCCGTCGAGATCCGGGCGACGCTCGACAGCGCGCGGAGCCGGCTCGCGCCGCGCCCGCGCTCGCGCGCGGCGAGTTACGAGGCGAATCTCGACCTCGCCGAGCGCGCGTGGAGCGCCCGGCAATCCATCTGCAGCACGCCCGCCTCGGCCGACGACCCGCTGAGCCTGGTGCTGGCGCGGCTGGCCCAATGACGAGAAGATCGGCCGCGCAGCGGCCCGCACCCGGGAGATCAGTGCCATGACACAACCGCTACCCGATCGCTTCCTCCCCGTCGTCCAGTCCCTCGTCCGGATCGCCGTCGGCATGGCGTACTTCAGCCACGGCGGCCAGAAGCTCTTCGGCTGGTTCGGCGGCATGGGCGGCAACGGCGGTACCGTCGAGCTGATGAGTCGCTTCGGTGTCGCGGGGGTGGTCGAAGTGGTCTGCGGCGCGGCGCTGGTGCTCGGCCTCGGAACTCGCTGGGCGGCCTTCATCGCCTCCGGAGAGATGGCCGTCGCGTACTGGTGGGTCCACGTCGTGGGTCGCGGCGAGCTCTGGTGGTGGGCCAACGGCGGCGAGCTCTCGCTGGTCTACTGCTTCGTCTGGCTCGGGTTCGCCACCTGGGGCGGGGGATCGCTCAGCCTCGACGCCCGACTCGCAGCCAGACGGAGCACGCCGGGTTGATCCGCCGGCGGACGACCCTGCTCCTGGCGCTCGGCCTGGCGTTGGCCCTCGGCACGCCCGCCTACCTTGCGCTCAGCCGAGCGGAGCTGTCCGGCTATCTGCTCCATCCCGCGATCTTTGCGCTGCAGGCCGCGCCGTTCGCGCTCGCCGGCGCGATCTGGCTGCCGCGGCGCGACCCGGCGGCGCTCGCGATGGGGCAGTGGGTCGCCGTGGCGCTCATGGTCGCGTCCGCCGCGCTCTACCTTCCCGTGGTCGCCGACGTCCTGCCCACCGGCGGCGACATGATCGCCATGGCGTTCGTGGGGCTCGCCGCGCTCACCACCCTGGTCGCGGTCGTTGCCTCCCTCGTGGCCCAAGCCGTCCTCGTCGTCCGGCGGCGGCGGGCCGGGGCGGACGCCGGTCCCGGCCGCTAGACCCGATGGGCGGACGTTGATCGATCGGCTGGGATTGACACATTCCCATATGGGAATATATTGTCCTCATGGCGAGAGCAGCCACCACCACCGACGCCTTCAACGCCGTCGCCGAGCCGACACGGCGCCGGATCCTCGACCTGCTGGCCCGTGGGGAGCGACCGGTGCACGAGCTGGTCGAGCGGCTCGGGCTCGCGCAGCCGCAGGTCTCCAAGCATCTGCGGGTGCTGCGCGAAGTCGGTTTGGTGGAGGCGCGGGAAGACGGCCGGCGGCGGCTCTACCGGCTCAACGCGCAGCCGCTCAGAGGGATCCACGATTGGGTCAAGCGATACCAGCGCTCGTGGGAGGCCCGGTTCCTGGCCCTGGACGAGGTGCTCACCGAGATGAAAGGGAAGGAAGATGACGACGATGGCGAGTAGCCGAACGGCGGTGGTCACGCTCCCGAGCGACACCCAGATCCAGGTCACCCGCGAGTTCGCGGCGCCGAAGCACCTGGTCTACAAGGCCTGGACCACGCCCGAGCTGATCCGGCGCTGGTGGTCGGCCAAGCGGGGCGAGGTGACGGTGGCCGAGGTCGACCTCAAGCCCGGCGGCCGATGGCGCTACGCGATGACTACCAAGAAGGGCTTCGAGGTGGCTTTCCACGGGGAGTACCGCGAAATCGTGCCGAACGAGCGGTTGGTCTACACGGAGGTCTACGAGGGGGCCCCGGACGCGCCCGCCGTCACCACCGTCAGCTTCGCGGAGAGGGACGGGCGAACCACGGTGACGATTCTCGGGGATCACGCCAGCAAGGCCGCCCGCGACGCCGTGATCGCGAGCGGGATGGAGAACGGACTCCAGGACGCGCTCGACCTGCTCGAAGAGGCGGCCGTCGCGCTCGCTTCCCGTTAGCGGCCGATCGGGAGCTCCAGCATGCTCGGGTAGCTGGCGTCGTGGTGGAGGGTGAGGTGCGCGGTGCGGGCGTCCTTCCGGGTCTCCCGCGCCACGACGCCCCCCGAGTTGTAGTTCTTCTGGAGGTGGATCGAGTTCGGCGCCTGGATCACCAGGCGGAGCCGGCTCCCCCGGGAGACCCGCCGGGAGAAGAACGGGAAGCCGTCGAACTCGTAGCGCTCCACCTTGCCGGCGGGCACCGGCGACTCCACTCGGGGCGAGTTGCGATAGCGGGCCCGGAGGATGTCTCCCGTGAGCGACACGCTGGTGCCGTTGGGCAGGATCTCGTAGAGCGTCGCCTGGAGATCCGTGTCGGGGACGTCCATCGACAGATAGGCGACCAGCTTCACGTACCCGGTCACCTCGGTGGCCTGCTCGAAGGGCGCGCTGTGATAGATCACGCCGTGGCCGAAGAGGTTCAGGGCGGCGCGTTGACTGAGCAGCCCCGGCTCGGGATCGGGCTCCCGCTCCAGCTTGCCGGGCCGGAGGTCGAGCGGATCGTAGACGAACCGGTCGGACGGAGCCGAGGTCTTGGCGGTGGGCTTCGCAGCGGTGAGCGCGCCCGAGGCGAAGACGTCACCCGCCTCGCCGTTCGAGGAGAGATAGAGCGTTCGGCGTGACGCGGTCACCGCCTCCAGGCTCGGCGCGTACTTCCACTCTTCGGCGCCCGGCCCGACCACGTAGTAGGCCACCCGGTCGCGGAGAAACCCGGGCTTCGGGCCGTCCTTCATGGTCCAGTCGTACCACTCCTTGTGGAGCGCGTTCAGGTCGACCAGGCTGGCCGGCCCGAAGGTGAGCCCGTCGACCTCCCGGCGCGGGGTACGGGTGCCGGCGTGGTCCCAGGGTCCCAGGATCAGGAAGTGGCTCGCCTTCGCGGAGGCGCTGCCCCATCGCATGTGGCGGCGGTAGTACTCCATCGCCCCGGGCTGATCGCCGTCGTAGTGACCGGTGATGGTGAGGATCGGCATCGCGATCCGGGCGTACGCGGCCGAGTCGGGCACCATCGCGTCCCAGTAGGCGTCGGGCACCGGATGGGCGATCCACTTCTGGAAGTTGGGCAGCGGGTTGCCGATCCGCCGATCGAGCGTGGCATAGGCGCCCCCCTCGTCGTAGAGCTTGCCGAACTTGTCGCGCCAGTAGGACGCCTCGCCGAACAGGTTGCCGTTGCCGGTGACGCCGCTGGTGAAGGTCATCCACTGGACCACGTAGCTGCTGTAGACGTTGCCCTGGAAGGGGAAGTCGATCCCGGGATGGGCAGCCGCCGCGGGCACGATGGTGGCGAGGTGGGGCGGGAACTCCTTGAGCGTCGACCACTGATCGAAGCCGGCGTAGGAGCCGCCCCACATCGTCACCTTGCCGTTCGACCAGGGCTGCGTCGCGAGCCACTCCACCACGTCGTGCCCGTCCCGGGCTTCGTTGGCCATCGGCTCGAACGCGCCGCCGGAGTTGCCGCGCCCCCGCACGTCCACCAGCGCGAAGACGTAGCCGTGCCGGGCGAAGTACATCGCGCGGTCGTGATAGCTGTCGGCGATGTAGGGTGTCAGGGTGAAGATCACCGGGCGGGGCTCCCGCGACTCCGCCGGCAGATAGATCGTGGCGTTCAGCGTGACGCCGTCGCGGAGCGGGATCCGAGCGCCCCAGACCAGGTCGACGGACGGCTCCGCGCCCGCGTCCTGCGCGACGAGCTCGAGCGGAAGGAAAGCCAGGAGCAACGCGACGGCGAGCCCGCCGAGGGAGCGACGCATGGGGACCGAGATCCTGTCAGAGTCGGGATGGGGCGCAGCAGGAACCATGGCGCGCCCGGCCGCGGAACGCAAACCAGGCCGACAGCGGCGCGTCAGCCGGATCTCGGACCGGCGTCGCGATCCGTCAGCACCGGAAGGAACGCCGACCACGGGCCCACGTCCTCGCGATAGCGCTTCGCCATCACTCGGGAGACCTGGGCCAGATGTCCCAGGTCGTGCGCGACCCAGGTCGAGAGCAGCTGGCGCAGCGTGACCGACCCGAAGCTCGGGTGGACGCCGGTGAGCGCCAGCTCGGCGTCGCCGATCCTCAATTGCGCCAGCTGGTCGAGGTTGGCCGCGCGAAGCGAGGCCAGCTCGTCGAGCAGAATCTCGATCCGCTTGCCGGCGTTCCGGACCCGGTGGCGGTGGCGATCGAAGGGCTCGAAGGGCTCCGCCGACCGCGAGAGGATCCGCCGGGCCCGGGCCATCCAATCCCGTTCCTCTCCATCGATCAGGTGGCCGACGACGTCGAAGGGGCTGAAGCTCTCCGGTCCCTCGTCGGCCCGCACCCAGGCGTCGGGCACGCCGCGGAGCAGGGCGTCGAGAACGGCTGGAGTGCGCCGCAGGATCGCGGTCGCCTCCGCGAGGTCGAAGCTCATGAGGGCAGGGCCTCCGAAGCGAGGATGGCGTAGCGGGCCAGGTCCTCGAAGACGCCGTTCTTGAGGACGTGCTGCCGGTGCACGCCCTCGAGCCGCATGCCGGCCTTCTCCATCACCCGGCCCGAGGCAGGGTTGCGAGTCAGGTAGGAAGCCTCGATCCGGTTGAGGCCCAGCGCGTCGAAGCCGTAGCGGATCACCGCCCTCACCGCCTCGGTGGCGTACCCACGCCCCCACCGCGGCACAGCGATCCAATAGCCGAGCTCGCCTCGACGGTGCGCCCGCGCGAGCACGAGGCCGCAGGCGCCGACCAGACCTTCGCCGGGCATCGTGACGGCGAGCACGAGCGACTCGCCGCGGACGAACGCCTCCCGATGGCTCCCGATCCACGCCTCGGCCATGCCGTCGAGGTAGGGATGCGGGATGTTGAGCGTGGTGTCGGCGATCGCCCGCTCGCCCGCGAGCCGCTGCACGGCCGGCGCGTCGGCCGGCGAGAACGGTCGGAGGATCAGGCGCTCGGTCTCGAGCGTCGGCAACTCGGCCGGGAAGGCCCGATCACTCGGGTCGATCATGCCGGGCGGCCCTGGAGCCGGGACGCCGACGGCAACGCCACCGAGGGGATCGAGATCGAGAGAGGGCACAGCGAGGACATGGCGGACAAGTTGTCGTCGCGTGAGGGACGGGGGCAAGGCGCCGCCGAAACCGCCTCCTCGCGAAGAGCGTAGCGAGAGAAGCCCCCTCGACGACGTGAGACCCGCCCATGCCGGCGATCCGATCGCTGCTGACGACGATGCTGTTCGCGCTGGCCCCCGTCGCTGCGGCGTGGGCCCAATCGGCGGTGGAGCGGCGGGTCGTGGTCGAAGAGCAGGGCTGGGAGCTGATCGGCGACCTGTCGCTACCGGCCGAGTCGGGCAAGCGTCCAGCCGTGCTGATGCTCAACGCCGCCAACCGCGATCGGACGGAGTACGTCGCGCTCGCCCGCGAGCTGGCCCGCCGGGGCGTAGCCTCGCTCCGGCTCGACCTGCGTGGCCACGGGGAGAGCGTCAACCGGGGCCGGTTCGTCCCCGGCGAGGTGCCCCGAAGCCCGCTGATCTGGGACTCGGAGGCGGACGTGCTGGCGGCCCTCCGCTTCCTCCGAGCGCAGCCCGGCATCGACGGCAGCCGAATCGGCGTGGTCGGGGCGAGCTACAGCGGGGAGGAGATGGCCGAAGCGGGGCGAATCGGGGGGTACGCCAGGGCGTACGTCGCGCTCTCGCCGGGCTCCTTCAGCGACGAGTCGGTCGATGGCATCGATCCGAGCGGGGCGGCCTGGCTCTTCGTGGCCTCGCGCGACGAGCGGTACCTGCAGGAGATCACCGCCGCCGTGAGGGGTCGGAGCCGGACCGTTGAGCTGCTGGTCCTGCCCGGGGTGGAGCACGGCACGCGGCTGCTCGGATCGACGCCGGGGCTCCCGGAGCGGCTGGCGGTCTGGCTCGCGACCGCGCTCCGCTGAGGCGGCGCCGGCCGCGATGGCGCGGCGAGAGCGACGGTCCTTCGGTGCAAGCGGTTGCCCCGGGCGACCGACGAGTCCTACACTACCGGCAACCAGACCGGGGGCATGCTCGTGCCAGTGGCGCAAGTCGGCGAGGCGACGATCGCCTATGAAGAGCGGGGCAGCGGGTTTCCGATCCTGCTGATCGCGCCGGGCGGGATGCGCTCCGCGGCGGCGCTGTGGGAGCGTGCCCCGTGGAATCCGCTCGATCACCTGGCGGAGCACTTCCGGGTCGTCGCCATGGACCAGCGGAACGCCGGTCGATCGGTGGGTCCGATCCGTCCCGGTGACGGCTGGGAGACCTTTCGCTCCGACCAGCTCGGACTGCTCGACGCGCTGGGCATCGATCGCTTCCATTACCTCGGCATGTGCATCGGGGGCTCGTACGGCTTCGGGCTGATCGAGGCGGCACCGGAGCGGGTGGTGTCGGCCGTGCTGCTCCAGCCGATCGGGTTGGATCAGAATCGGGAGGCCTTCTTCGAGATCTACGACGCCTGGGCGAACGACCTCCGGACGGCGCGACCCGAGGTCAGCGACGAGGCCCTGGCGTCGCTCCGAGAGGCGATGTTCGGCGGAGACTTCCTCTTCAACACCAGCCCGAGAGAGGTGGAGCAGTGCCGGACGCCGCTCCTCGTCCTGATGGGCAAGGACCTCCACCATCCCGAGTCGATCTCACGGTCGGTGGCGTCGCTGGCCCCGAAGGCCCGGCTGATCGAGCGGTGGAAGGAGCCCGAGCACCGTGACGCGGCCAAGGCGGCCGTGCTCGAATTCCTCCTGAGCCACACCCCGAGCCAGGCAAACGGTCGATCCGGTTGACGATCGGTTGACGATCACCAGCGAGCGTGCTCCGACCCCTCGACGGAGCCGCTCGACTTGTCGCATCGCCCCGCAAGCCTTCACCAGCTTCTTTGCCTGACCGCGCTCACCACCGGCTGCGGCGGCCCGGCCGACCCGATCCGGATCGTGCAGGTCGCTGGTGCGGCCGACACGCTCTACATCTCCGCCAGAGCCCTGGCGCCTGCGTTGGCCGGTGACGGCTGTGACCCCGCCGCGGCCGAGCGCACCGTGTGGGACGGGGTTGCCGTCGGGCAGGCGGGCCGGGGGGCGATCGCGGAGAGCGGGACCGCGGCGCTGGTGGACCTGGACCAGACGGCGCTGGTCTTCTGGGACGCCGAGGGTCGCGAGCGCGGTCGAGTCGGCCGCCGGGGCAGCGGCCCCGGCGAGTTCGGTCAATTCGTCATGGTCTCGGCCTGGCCGGGCGACACGATCGCGATCTTCGAGAACCGGACGGCTCGGATCACCCTGTTCACCGAGGCGGGGCTGGCCGGTCTGGTCTCCCTCGGCGACCTGCCCGCGCTCAACGCGGGCGGGCTCTTCGGCCGGTTCGCCGACGGCACGCTGCTCTTCGCCGCGGGCCTCGATACCCAATACCCGACCGACGAGGCGCTCTTCCGCGCTCCGTACTTCCTCGCTCGCTGGCGGCGCGCCGGGATCCTGTACGACACCGTCGTCGCCGGACTCGAGGGACCCTCCTGGCATCGGATCGACTGGAACGGGCGGATCGGCGTGGCGACGGCGCTCTTCCATCGCGTGACCTGGGCGGGTGCCACCGCGGATCGCGTGGTGGCGTACGACAACGCGTCGCCCACCGTCCGGGTGTTGACCCTGGACGGCGTCGTGGAGCGAGTCGTTCGGCTCGAGCTGGTCGACCCTCCGGTCTCGGACGTCGACCGGGATACGGCGTACGCCAGGCTCGATCGGTCGACGCGAACGGGTCCGGTGTGGTCCGCGTCGCGACTGCTTCCCGAGGAGCGGCCGGCCGCGCTCTGGAACGGGACCGACCCGGACGGCTTCTGGCTGGCCATCTTCCCGCCGCTGGCCGAGGACCGGCAGGTCTACCTGCGGTTCGGCGTCGACGGCCGCCCGACGCACTGCTTCCGCCCGAGGCCGGACACCCGCCCGATCGCCCTCGCCGGCGGGCGAGCGCTGGTAGTGGCCGAGCGGGACAGCCTGGATCTGATCTCGATGGAGCGAGCGGTGCCGTTCCCGGCCGCTCGTTAGGCGCGGATCCGCGGGTAGTCCATGTACCGCGCGGTCTCGTCGGCGACCTCGCGGCCGTGGAGCTGCTCGACCACGCCGAAGGCCATGTCGATCCCGGCCGACACGCCGGCCGAGGTGACGATCCCGTCGGCCACGAAGCGGGCCTCGCGATCGACCGCGATGCTCGGGTCGATCTGGCCGAGGAGGTCGAGCGCTCCCCAGTGCGTGGTGGCGCGCCGGTTGGCGAGCGCGCCGACCTTGGCGAGCAGGAGGGCGCCGGTGCAGACCGAGCTGACCAGCTTGGCCGCCGGCAACACACTCCGGATCCAATCGAGGGTGGGCTGGTGCTCGAGCAACGGCCGAGTGCCGAACCCGCCCGGCACCACCAGGAGATCGAGGGGCGGGGCGTTGCCGAAAGCGCAATCCGGCGTCACCCGGAGACCGCCCGTCGCCGCGACGGGCTCGGAGGTGGCCGCGACGGTGAGGACCCGAAAGGGCGCCGACGCGTCGCTCCGGCGCGACTCGATGCCCGGCTCGAGGCGAGTACGCGAAAAGACCTCGTACGGCCCGGCGAAGTCGAGCACCTCGACCTCGTCGAAGATCAGGATACCCACGGTGGCCTTGCGCACCCTTGCTGCTCCGTTGCGGTGGGGGCGAAGAATACCTGGCCGCCGATTCCAAGCATAGGACCGGTCGATCCGACTAGCTTGTTGGCATGGCCCGCTCGACCATTCCCGCCGCGACCAGAGCTCTCCTGTTGGGCCTCCTGGCCGGCTGCGGGGCGGGGGGTGGCGCGTCCACCGGCCCGCTGCCCAGCACCGTCGCCCTCTACGACGGCGCGACCCGCGCCCCGCTCGACCAGCAGGTGCTCCAGGACCGCGCCCGCTCGGCCGACTTCGTCCTCCTGGGCGAGGTCCACGACAACCCGGTTCATCACGAGACTAGGGGCCGGATCCTCACCGCGCTCGCCGCGGTGCGTCCGGCGGTGGTCTTCGAGCAGCTCCGCGCGTCGGACGGCCCGATTCCGCCTCCACCGAGGGGCCAGCCCGATGACGCCTGGCTCGACCAGCACGGCTTCGATCGCGCCGGCTGGCGCTGGCCGCTCCACCGGCCCGTCGTGGCCGCCGCGATCGCGCATGGACGGAGCATCTGGGGCAGCAATCTCTCCCGGGAATCGCTGGTCGGCGTGGTTCGCAGCGGCGAGTCGGCTGTTCCGCCCGAGCTCGGGACCGTGATGAGCCGGGCCCCGCTCGACTCGGCCGGTCAGGCGCTGATGGACCAGGAGCTGATCGACGGCCATTGCGGCCAGCTGCCGGCGTCGATGGTGGGCGGAATGCGCACCGCCCAGGTAGCCCGCGACGCCTCGATGGCTCGTGCCATGATGGCGGCCGCCGCCTCGGGTCCGGCGTGGCTGATCGCGGGCAACGGGCACGTCCGCGGTGACGTCGCGGTGCCCCGGATCCTCCGCGCGCTCGCGCCCGGGAAGACCGTGCTGGCGGTCGGCCTGCTGGAAGCGTCCGCCACAGGCGGCCTCCCACCCGACGACGCCTGGACGGGCTACGACCTGGTGATCGTCACCCCGCGAGTCGAGCGCCCGGATCCGTGCGCCGCGCTACGCCGGTCGAGCCGCTGACGGACGGAGCGCGGAACGGGCCGCGGCTGGCCACCCTCGGGAGCGCCGGCTAGGTTCGTTCGAAACAACCGTTCTCAGCTTTCACCCCCCGAGACGCATGACTCTCCAGCGCCTTCGTCAGCCGTCGCTCGCGCTCGCCGGGCTGTTCCTGCTCGTTCCTTCGGCCGGTGCGGCCCAGGCGGCCCGTCCCGCGCCGGCGCTCCAGCCCGTCGAGCTCGATTCCACCATCCTCGGCGGCTACGGCTGGCGGAACATCGGCCCCGACCGCGGCGGCCGATCGATCGCGGCCACGGGCGTCCGCGGGCGGAAGCAGGAGGCCTACTTCGGGGCGGTGGGCGGCGGGCTCTGGAAGACCACCAACGGCGGCGAGACCTGGCGGCCGGTCACCGACGACCAGATCACCTCGGCCTCGGTCGGCGCGGTGGCGGTGAGTGAGAGCGATCCGAACGTCGTCTTCATCGGCACCGGCGAGACCTGCATTCGCGGCAACATCATGCCGGGGGACGGGGTCTACAAGTCGACCGACGGCGGCGCCACCTGGACTCACGTCGGGTTCCGGCAGTCCCACGGGATCTCGAAAATCCGGATCCATCCGACCGACCCGAACGTCGTCTACGTGGCGGTGTTCGGGAAATACAGCGCGCCGAGCGACGAGCGGGGCGTCTACAAGACGACCGACGGCGGCCGGAGCTGGCGGCGGGTGCTCTTCCGCAACGACGCCACCGCGGCGATCGACCTCTCGATCGACCCGACCGACCCCGACGTGCTCTACGCCTCGCTCTGGGAGGCGTACCGGAAAGAGTATCAGATGTCGAGCGGCGGGCCCGGCAGCGGTCTCTTCAAGAGCACCGACGGCGGCGAGACCTGGACCGAGATCACCCGGCGCCCGGGGCTCCCCGAGGGCGGCGTGGTGGGACGGATCGGCGTCTCGGTCTCCGGCGCCAATCCGCGGCGGGTCTACGCTTTGGTGGAGCACGACAGCGGCGGGCTCTTCCGGAGCGAGGACGCCGGCCGCACCTGGGCCAAGATCAACGAGAGCCGCTCGATCCGGCAGCGGGCCTTCTACTACACGCACGTCTTCGCCGATCCGAAGAACCCGGACGTCGTCTACATCGAGAACACGGCGCTCTTCCGATCGACCGACGGCGGCAAGACCCTCGACAACGTCGGTCGCGGCACCCACGGGGATTTCCACGACCTCTGGATCGATCCCGACGATCCGAGCCACCTGGTGGTCGGCAACGACGGCGGCGGGGCGGTGTCGTTCGACACGGCGGGGAAGTGGACGGCGCAGGACTACTCCACGGCCCAGTTCTACCACGTCGT
This sequence comes from Gemmatimonadales bacterium, assembly GCA_041390205.1. Taxonomy (GTDB): domain Bacteria; phylum Gemmatimonadota; class Gemmatimonadetes; order Gemmatimonadales; family GWC2-71-9; genus SHZU01. Next base: position 7,093 of record JAWKQJ010000052.1, on the reverse strand, counting down.
CACGACGGCGCACGTGCCCTATCACGTCTGCGGCTCACAACAGGACAACAGCACGCTCTGCGTTCCCTTCGACTGGAACGCGGCGGCGGTCGGTCTCGGCATGGGACGGCGGAGGGGCGGCGGACGGGCCGCCGACTCGACCAGGGACATCACGGCCGGGGCGATGTCGGTCGCCTACGTGGCCGGTGGCGGCGAGCCCGGATACATCGCGCCCGATCCCCGCAACCCGGACCTCTTCTATTCGGGCACCAACAACGGCTCCTACGTCGACAAGTTCAACCGGCGGCTCGGCATCTCGCGCGAAGTGAATCCGTACCCCTGGTTCTACTCGGGGGAGCCGGCCATCGACATCCGCGAGCGCTGGCAGTGGACCTTCCCGATCCTGTTCTCGCCCGTGGATCGGCGCACCCTCTACGTCTCGTCGCAACGCCTCTGGGCGACGACCGACGGCGGCCAGACCTGGCGAGCGCTGAGCGGTGACCTCACTCGGCACGATCCCGCGACCCTCGGCAAGTCGGGTGGTCCGATCACCGGCGACATGAACGGCCCCGAGGTCTACGCCACGATCTTCGCGGTGGGGCCCGGCAAGCGGGACCTCAACGTGATCTGGACCGGCTCCGACGACGGCCTGGTCCACGTCACCCGCGACGGCGGGGCCACCTGGACCAACGTGACCCCGCCCGACATGCCCGACTTCGGCCGAGTGAGCCAGATCGACGCGTCGGCGTTCGGATCGGGCGCCGCGTACGTCTCGGTCCGCCGGCCGCTGCTCGATCGACCTGGCGCCCTACATCTGGCGGACCAAGGACTACGGAAAGACCTGACCAGGATCGTGGCGGATCCGCCGGACGCCTACGTGCACGCCGTCCGTGAAGACCCGACCCGACCCGGCCTCCTCGCGCGGCGACGCAGCATGGCGTCTACCTCTCGTACGACGACGCGACGCTGGCAGGAGCTCAACCCCGAGCTGCCTGATTCCGCTGATCGTCGACCTGGTCGTCGAGGAGAACGAGCTGGCGAGCCACGGCCGAGGCTTCTGGGTGCTCGACAACCTGGCGCCGCTCCGCCAGCTCGAGCCGGCGAAGCTCGCACGCGAGCTGACCAGGCTCAGCGCCGCCCGTCGCGGTGCGCTCGGGGCCAGCGGTGGTGCTGAGCTGGTGGCAGGGCCGGAAGGCCGACTCGGTCCGGCCGAGATCCTCGACTCGACCGCGCCGTGCTCCGGACCTACCGGCAGGATACCACCTCGGCGGATTCCGACCAGGGCCAGCGGGGAGCGGACGGATCGCGACTGGGGCGGCCCCACCTGCCCAACGACATCGGCCTCAATCGTCTCGCCTGGGACCTCCGCGGCGAGGGCGCCACCACGTTTCCCGGCATGATCCTCTGGGGCGCGCGGACCGACGGCCCGCTGCTGCCGCCAGGGCGCTACGCCGTGCGCGTGGTCGCCGACGGCGAGTCGGCGCGGGCGCCCCTCGTGGTCCGGCGAAACCCCTGGATCGAGGACGTGACCGACGCCGACCTCCGCGCGCAGTACGTCTTCGCGGCGCGGGTCCGTGACAAGGTGAGCGAGGCCAACGAGGCGGTGATCGCCATCCGGCGGGTCAAGGCGCAGCTGGAGGACAGGATCGAGCGAACCGACGACGCCACGCTCGAGCGGCTCGCGGGTCGGCTCGACACCGATCTGAGTGAGGTCGAGGGCAACATCTACCAGGTCAAGAACCAGAGCAACCAGGACCCGCTCAACTTTCCGATCAAGGTCAACAACCGGCTCGCCAACCTGATGACCATGGCCCAACGAGGCGACGGCCGGCCGACCAGCAACATGCCGGAGATCTTCCGGATCCTCGTCGACGAGCTGGCGGGCTACACCGGCCGGCTGGCGGAGATCTGGCGCCGCGACCTCCGGGCCGTGAACGCCGAGCTCGAGCGGCTCAACCTCCCGCCGCTCGATCCCAAGTGCCTCGAAGAGACGGGGTGCCCCGTCGGAGTGAGTGATTGAGCGGCAAGCAGAGCAGGGACCGGTTCGAGCGCCATCTGATCCGATACGGCGGCAGCTTCTCGCCGTTCCTGGTCGAGCGGGCGGAGGGCAGCTGGGTCTACGATCGCGACGGCCGCGGCGTGCTGGACTTCACCTCCGGCCAGATGAGCGCGATCCTGGGGCACTCGCATCCCGACATCGTGCGGACGGTGCGCGAGCAGGTGGGGAAGCTCGACCATCTCTTCAGCCTGATGCTCTCGACCCCGGTGGTGGCGCTCGCCGACGCCCTCACCGCGGCCACTCCGCCGGCCCTCGACAAGGTGATGCTGCTGAGCACCGGCGCCGAGTCGAACGAGGCGGCGCTCAAGATGGCCCGTCTCGCCACGGGAGGCCACGAAGTCGTGGGCTTCGCCCAGTCCTGGCACGGGATGACGGGCGGCGCCGCCGCGGCCACGTACACGGGCGGCCGGCGTGGCTATGGACCGGCCGCGAACGCCGGGATGGCGATCTTCGCGCCGAACACCTACCGGCCGGCCTTCGAGGGCGCGAGCTGGCAGGACGAGCTCGACTACGGCTTCGACCTGGTCGACCGGCAATCGACCGGCGCGCTGGCCGCCTTCATCGCCGAGCCGGTGCTCTCGGCGGGCGGGGTGCTCGTCCCGCCACCTCGGGTACTTCGCCGCGCTCAAGCGCCAAGTGCGAGGAGCGGGCATGCTCCGATCCTCGACGAGGCGCAGACCGGCCTCGGCCGGACCGGAACGATGTTCGCCTTCGAGCGCGACGGCGTCGTGCCCGACATCCTGACGCTGTCGAAGACGCTGGGCGCCGGGCTCCCGCTCGCCGCGGTGATCACCTCGAGCGAGATCGAGGCGCGCTGCCACGAGCGCGGTTTCCTCTTCATCACCACCCACGTGAACGACCCGTTGCCCGCCGCCATCGGCTCGACGGTGCTCGAGGTGATCGCCCGCGACGGCCTGGTGGCCCGCGCCAACGAGGCCGGCGCCCGACTCCGCGCCGGGCTCGAGGAGCTGGCGCGGGAGTTCGAGTGCATCGGCGACGTCCGCGGTCGCGGCCTCCTGCTCGGCCTGGAGATCGTCGCCGACCGCGCGAGCAAGCGCCCCGACCCCGCGCTCGGCGCCGCGATCACCAACGCCGCGCTGGAGCGCGGGCTCAGCATGAACATCGTGAACCTGCCGGAGATGGGTGGCGTCTTCCGGATCGCGCCGCCACTCACCGTCTTCGACCAGGAGATCGACCTGGGCATCGAGATGATGGCGGACGCCTTCCGCAGCGTGCTCGCCGCCACCTGAGCCCGCCGCGAATCGGCGAGGGGGGTCAGCCAGCGTCGGAGCGGCTCACCTCGATCACGTCGAGGTCGGCGCCGGCATCAGCTGGTCGCTGAGCTCGGCGATCAGGGTGAAGATCCGGCGGGCGGCAGCCACCATCCGGTCGGCTTCGGCCTGGTCGAGCTCGAGACCATTCATCCGCGATCGATAGGCCTGCCAGACGCTCGGCTGGCTCTCGCCATACGGCTGCAAATAGCGGGTGGCGCCCTCCGGCGCGAACCTGGATGCGCCGCGGGCAATGAACCGGTTGCCGTTCATGCTGCCTTCGAGCACGTAGTTGAACCCGAGCAGTGAAAGCGGGTCGGCGCGCGCCGTGTCGCGAATCGCTGCGAGCAGCTGCTCGGTGGCCGGGAGCGGCGCCACCGCTGCCGGAGATTGGACCCCGAGCTGACCGAGGTCGTCCTCGAGGTGGCGAACATGGAGGCCCTCGTCCCGAACCACCCGCCGGAGCGCCGGGCAGTCGGCGCTCCGGCCGTTGATCGCCCGCCGGAGCTCGCGATGCACCAGGTACATCTGGCCGAGCCAGGCGGCGTACTGTTGGGCGGTGACCCGCCCGGCGACCAGTGAGCGCTGGAAACGGCGGCGTTCGGCGTCGGTGGGCTTGGGTGCTCTCGCGAAGCTTGTCCATGATCGCCCCTACCTCAGCCCCGGCGTGGCGGGAGGCAGGCCGGGCCGACGGGATCCCTCACAGGACCCCCATGAGTGCGAGTCCAGCGAGCCCCAGCCAGAGCAGCCCCTTGGCCAGGAAGAAGAGGAAGCTGAACTGGAGGCCCTGCTGCGAGATCCGCCTGGCAGGGGCGCCCGGGCCGGGAGGCGCATCGATGGGGGAGTTCATAATTGAGACTTGTTCTCATTTTCTTTTACTGACGGGGTAATTCTAGGGCACGATCCACGACCGTACAAGCCCCCGTCTCCCACCGCCGGGCGCCATCGACCCCCTCGACCTGCTCGCCTGCCGTTCCGCAGAGTGGAGAGCGACCTCGCTACTCCGCCCGCAACGCCTCCGCCGGGTCCACCCGGGCGGCGCGCCGGGCCGGCACCAGGCTCGCCACCACCGCCGTGACCCCGAGCGTCACCACCACCGCCACCAGCACCCACGGATCGTAGGGCGAGGTGTCGAAGAGCAGCGCCCTGGCGATCCGGCCGCCCATCAGCCCCATCGCGCCGCCGATCACGAGACCCACCAGCGTGATCCGGAGACCCTCGCCGATCACCAGGCGAATCAGTCGCCCACCGCCCGCGCCGAGCGCGCCGCGCACGCCGAACTCGCGCGCGCGGGTGGCCACCGAGTATGCGAGACTCCCATAGAGCCCAACCGCCGCGACCAGCAGGGCGAGTAACCCGAAGATCCCGAACACGCCCGCGCCGAGACGCCAGGGCTGCAGCTGCGGCTCCAGGTACTGCGCGATCGGCCGCACCCGGGCCCAGCTAACCTCCGGCGCGGCCGCGATGATCGCCCGCCGCACGGGCTCCACCATCCGGTCCGGCTCGCCCGAGACCCGGAGGAAGATCGAGCGGTCGCCGGAGAAGCCGAGCATCGGCGCCTGCGCGATCGGGGCGTAGTACTGCATGGTCGGCTGCTCGACCAGCTCTTCGCGACGCGAGTCGGCCACCACGCCGACCACTTGGGCGCAGGGCGGCAACGAGTCGGCGCCGATCAGGACGCATTGACCGATCGGATCGGTGCCGGGCCAGAAGGTCCGCGCCATCGTCTCGTTCACCACGATCACCGGCGACGCGTCGGCATTGTCGGATGGTTGGAACGGTCGCCCGCGGAGGATCCGCATCCCGAGCGCGTCGAAGAACTGCGGGCTGCCGGCGTTGTAGCTCGGCGTACCGGTGGACAGCCGCGGCACGCTGTCCCGACCCGGCAGCTTCAGTCTCACCGAGTAGCGGGTCTGGAACGGCACCGCGATCGCCTGGGTGATCGCCTCCACGCCCGGAAGCCGCGCCAGCTCGACCTCGAGCCGGTCGGCGAGCCGGGCCCGGTCCTCGCGGCTGACGCCTCGCTCGGTCAGCTCGACGCTGGCCGCCAGGACCGGACGCGGGTCGAAGCCGAGATCGAGATCGACCACCGAGCGGAGGCTCTTCACGAAGAGCCCCGCGCCGAACAGGAGCACCACCGAGAGCGCGGTCTGGGTGATCAGCAGGAGACGGCGGAGTCGGGTGTCCGGCTGCGATCGCCCCGCGCCGCCGGCCGCCTTGAGCGAGAGCGCGAGGTCGCCTCGAGTGGCCTGGAACGCGGGGACCACGCCGGCGAGCACGACGGTGAGCAAGGCCGCCGCCGCGGTGAGCAGGGCAGTGCGCCCATCCAGCGGCGCGTCGGGAAAGTCGATGTTCGGCAGCAGGAAGGTGCGGATCGCGACGCCGCCCCAACCCACTACGGCCAAGCCGAGCAGACCGCCGATGGCCGCCAGGATCCCGGCGCCCATCACCAGCTGTCCGACCAGGCGCCCGCGGCGAACCCCGAGAGCGAGCCGCACCGCCAGCTCGCGCCGCCGCCTCGCTCCCCGGGCGAGCAGCAGATTGGCGACGTTGGCGCAGGTGATCAGCAGCACGGCGAAGGAGACCAGCGCGAGCCACCCGGCGATCCTGGTGCCACGCGGCGCCTCCGGCCCGTCACCAGGGTGGACGCCCCACAGCTCGAAGCGATACTCCGCCGCGCCGGTACCGAGCTCGGGCCGCTCCGCGACGAGGCGGCGGAAACGAGTGGTGAGCAGCTCCGCCACCTGCGGCGCGGGTCGACCGTCCGCCAGCCGGCCGATCACCCGGACCCACTGCCAGTCCCTGGTGGTGGACCACTCGGTGCTCGGCCCGAGAAACTCCGGCGCTCCGGTGCCGATCGGGAGCCAGACGTCCACCGCCTCCAGCTCGATGCCGGTGAAGCCCGCCGGCGCGACGCCGATGACGGTGAAGCTGCCCCGGCCAAGCTGCAGCGTGCTCCCCAATACGGCGGGATCGCCACCGAAGCGACGGCGCCAGAAGCGCTCGCTCAGCACCACGACCGGCTCGCCGCCGCCCACCGCGTCGTCTTCGGCGGTGAAGAAGCGACCCAGCGCGGGGCGCACGCCGAGCAGGGGGAACAGGGTCGACGACGCAAGCGTGCCGTTCACCCGCTCCGCGCCTTCGCCCCGGCCGAGCGTTAGGCCCGCCGTGTAGAACGCGGCCGTGGCTCGAAAGCCCTCGATCTCGGACGCCAGGACGTAGTCGGGCCAGGCGAGGCCCGTGTTGGTGAAGCGGCCGAAGCCGGTGTGGGTCTCGCTCAGGCCGAGCTGCACCACGCGCTCCGCGTCCTGGACCTGCGCCGGCGGCCGGAACAGCAAGCGATCCACCAGACCGACCATCGTCCCGTTGGCGCCGATCCCGAGCGCGAGCGTCACCGCCACCGTCAGCGTGAAGGCCGGCTCGCGCACGAGTCCCCGAAGCTCGAGCCGGACGTCCTGCCAGAAGCCGCCGAGACGGTCGACCAGGCGGTCCCACCGCTCGTGTCCGGCATCGATCCGCACCAGCCGCTCGCGCTGCCCCTTGAGCCCGGCGAGCCGACGCGCCGCCTCGGCCCGGGCCTCGGCTTCGCTCATCCCGCCCGCGATCAGCTCCTGAACGACGGCCGCCTCGTGGAACTCGAGCTCGGCATCGACGTCGGCGCCAAGATCGGCGCGCCCTTTGTCCAGGCGGAAGAGCCGCCGCACCCCGCGGGGAATCACGACTCCGCCTCCAGAACGCGGACCACGGCCTTGGCATAGCGCCGCCACTTCTCGGCGTTCTTCTC
>JAWKQJ010000051.1:0-34313 GCA_041390205.1 Gemmatimonadales bacterium | reverse complement strand
GACGCGCTCCGAGCACTCGGTAAGCACGTTGCGGGTGGCGATCCAGCGGCCGAGCACGCGCGAAGGCGAGGACCGCGGCGCCGTCTTCTACGACGTCGAGGTCTGGAACGGGACGGCGGAGAACTGCGTCCGCTACCTCTCGAAGGGGAGCAGGATCGCGGTGGTCGGCCGGCTTGAGCTCGACCAGTGGAAGGACGAGAACGACCTGCCGCGCCAGCGCAGCTACGTGGTCGCCTCCCAGGTCAACTTCCTCGACCCGTCGCCCGCCGGCGGGGAGCGCGAGGAGGCCGAGCCGGAGCCGAAGCCCGAGCCTGAGGCAGACGCCGAGCCGATCGGAGTGAGTCACGAGGGAGCCGGCGCGATCTAGGAATTGCATCTCCGCCGGGGCGTCGCCCGCAAGGGCGGCGCCCTTTTTTTTCATGCCCTGCGGGCCGCTCTGCCCTGTCGCTCGCGCGGCTCTTGCGCGAAGGGGGGAGATTCTCCGGCGCCGGGGCATTGGGCACTCGACAAGAAAAATGCCGCCCGCGACTGGTTGGACAGCCCGGGCGGCGTGACACAGGAAAGGCTGACTTTCCCATGCACGACGACGATAACTCGCGCCGCGAGCGCGCGGCCACCCGTGAGGATCGCAAGTTCCAGCGCACGGTCCTCGACTACGTGATCTATCGGCACCCGACCCACCTGCGCTGGGGGGAGCTCGTTCTCGAGATCACCGCCGGAAAAGGCGACCGCGAGGACCTGGCGGCGATCGAAGCGGCGATCCACGACCTCGCCGGCGCCGGCCTGGTGCATCTGCGGTGCGGCCTGGTGGCGCCGAGCAACGCCGCGCTTCACTTCGCGAGGCTGAGCGAGGAAGACTGAGGCTCTCGGGCGCCGCCGCGCCGCCTTCGCGGGCGGCTCGGCGGCGCCCGCTTCACACCCGCACCTTCGCCTGGCGGCGAGCCGGGGGTCGGGAGGCGAGCGCGGTGGTTCGGGGTGGGGGCGGCCGCGATCCCGATCGCAAAGCTCCCTTCGCTTCTCAGAGCAAGGAGCATCAGCTGACCTCTGAGCTGCATCGTGGCGCCAAGCTCGATGCAGGCCCTCGGGAGCTTCGCTGCGCTCCCTCGGCACCGTTCTCACCGGGTCCCCGAGGCATCCCCCTACACCCACCCCGAACCGCCGACACACTATGAACTGGCCAGTTCGGGTGAGGCAGAGCGCCCCTTTCGCGGACATCTGGGGCGATGGTGGGCATCACCAAGATCCAGCGCGGCAACGCCGGCTACTGGATAAACGCGGTCGCCGAAGGCTCCGAGGACTACTACACCAAGCCCGGCGAGGCGCCAGCGGAGTGGATCGGCGAGCTGGCCGGCGAGCTCGGCCTAGAGGGCAAGGTCGACCGCGACTCCTACGCCGCCGCGCTCGCCGGCCGGCACCCCGAGACCGGCGAGGAGCTGGTGCGCCGGCCCAAGCCGCGCACCTTCACCGACTCGGTCGGGCGCGAGCGCCACGTCGAGCCGGTGCTGGGCTACGACGTGCGCTTCGCCGCGCCGAAGTCGGTCTCGCTGCTCTACGCGGTCGGCTCATCGGAGGTCCGCGACGCGGTGGTCGCCGCCCACGACGCCGCGGTGCGCGAGGCCTTCTCCTATCTGGAGAACGAGGCCTGCTTCGTGCAGCGCGGGCCCGGCGGCAAGGAGATCCAGCCCGGCGCCGGTCTGATCGGGATGGCCTTCCGCCACCGCATGTCGAGGGCCGGAGACCCGGCGCTTCACACCCACGTCGTCGTGCCCAACACGACGCAGGCGCTCTCCGACGATCGCTGGCTCTCGCTCGCCTCGCCACAAGGGCGATCGGCCTTCTGGCAGCACGCCAAGGCAGCCGGCTACGTCTACCAGGCGGCGCTTCGCGCCGAGGTGACCCGCGAGCTCGGGCTCGAGTGGGGAGAAGTCAGAAACGGCCACGCCGACCTGGCCGTGATCGAGCGGCCGGTGATCGAGCATTTCTCCCAGCGACGGATGGAGATCGAGGCGGCGATGGCCGAGCGCGGCGTCTCCTCCGCGGCGGCGGCCGAAGTCGCCGCCTATCGCACCCGCGAAGCAAAGGACTACGGGGTCGACGTCGACGAGCGCCGCTCCGAGTGGATCGCCCGTGCCGCCGAGTTCGACCTTGGCGCCACCTCGGTTGACGCGATGCTTGAGCGCGCCCACCCCCACGAGCCCAAGCGGCCCGGTCGCGTGCAGGGCGAGGCGGCGCTCGCCGCGCTCGAGGAGAGCCGCTCGCACTTCGACCGCCGGGAAGTGATCTGCGCGCTCGCCGCCGAGATGGGGGAGGGGACCGGCGCCGCGGCGCTGGCGGAGCGGGCCGACCTGTTGCTGGAAAGCGATCATGTGATCCGCGTCCACGAGGGCGCCGACTCGCTCGCCCCCACCTATTTCACGACGCCGCGGACCTGGCGCCGGGAGCAGCGCTTCGTGGCGATCGCCGAGCGGGGCAAGGAGGCCGGCGCCGCGGTGGTCGACCGGGCGAGCGTCGAGGCGGTCATCGAGCGCCACCGCTACCTGGGAGACGACCAGCGCGAGATGGTCGCGCGGCTGCTGGGAGGCGGCGAGCGGATCGTCCCGGTCGCGGCGCTGCCGGGCACCGGCAAGACCACCGCGCTCGCGGCCGCGCGGGAGGCGTGGGAAGCGGCTGGGCACGACGTGATCGGCGTCGCCACAGCCCGCTCGGCCGCGGGCGAGCTCGCCGACGCCGGGATCCCCTCGATGTCGATCGCCAAGCTGCTGATCTCAGCCGAGGAGCTTCGCTCCGAGGGCGTCCAACCGTTGCGCGACGGCACCGTCGTCTTCGTCGATGAGTCGAGCACGACCTCGACCGCCGACTCGCTCGCCCTCGCCGAGCTGGTCGCCGAATGCGAGGGCAAGCTGGTCGAGATCGGCGACCCGCGCCAGATCGGCGCGATCGGCCCCGGCGGCCTCTACGGACACCTGACGCAAGTGGTCGAGCCAAGCGTGCTGACCGAGATCCGCCGCCAGCGGGCCGAGGTCGACCGCGAGATCGTCCGCCTCGCCCACGCCGGGCGCGGCTCCGACGCGCTCGACCTCCTTCGCGCCGAGGGGCGGCTGGTGATCGCCGACACCCATGATGAGGCGCTGCGGGCAGTGGCGCTCGACTGGCACACCGGCTTCGCCGCCGGCGATGACGCGGTGATGATCGCCCGCCGCAACCGCGACGTCGCCGAGCTGAACCGGCTCGGCCGTGCCTTGCTGGCGGCTGAAGGCAGGCTCGGCGGCGCCGAGGTCGAGGTGGGCGGGGAGCGGTTCGCGGTCGGCGATCGGGTCATCACCCGGGTCAACACCGCGCACGTTTCCAACCGGGAGCGATGGGAGGTGAGCGCGGTCGACGCTCGTCGCAACGAGATCGAGCTGCGGCGGATCGGCGGCGAGGAGCGCGGCGTCGTGCTGCGCTCCCGCTACCTGGATTTCACCACCCCGAGCGGGGAGCCCTCGCTGCAGCACGCCTACGCGATCAGCGCCTACGCCGCGGAGTCCAAGACCTTCGAGCGGGCCTTCGCGCTGCTCGACGCCGGCGCCACTCGCGAGGAGTTCCTGGTCTCGGTCTCGCGCTCGCGTGGGCCGACCACGGCCTACGGGGTAGCCGCGCTGGTGCTGACCGACGCCGAGCTCGGGCCGGGGACACGGTCCATCGAGGACGCCGCGCATGAGCTGCGCGTCGCCGCCGAGCGCCCCGGCGACGAACTGCCCGCGCTGGAGGTCTCCGAGCGCCAGCGGGTCGCCGCGATGAACGAGCTCGGCCTCGCGGAGCGGCTGCGGGCGCTGGAGGAGCGCCGGCTCGAGGCGGCGCGCCCCTCGCCGGCGCGGGGGCGGCTCGAGTCGCTGGAGCGCTCGATCGCCGGGGTCGAGGAGCGACTCGAGGTGCTGCGCGGCGAGTACGCGGAGCTGGTCGCCGAGCGCCGCCCCAGCGCCGAGCGGGTCGAGCTGGTCTCGGCCGCCGGCCGCGACGTCGGCGAGCGGCTGGCGCGACTGCGCGCCGAGCGAACGGACGTGGTCGAGCAGGCCTCCGCCGAGGACCGCCCGCGGCCGCTGAGCCGGGCCGAGCGGGTCGAGCTCGGCCTGATCGAGGAGCGGATGGCGCAGCTGCGCCGCCGCGACATCGGCTTCGAGCGCCTCGACCCCTCGCCGCTGATCCGCGAGGCGCTCGGCGAGCGCCCGAGCGACCCCGTCCGCGCCGCCGCCTGGAACGAGGGCGTCGACGCTATCTACTCCTACCGCCAGCGCCACAACGTTCGCTCGCACGAGCACGGCCCGCTCGGTCCCGAGCCGCGCGAGGGACCCAGGCGTGATGCCTGGCGGCAGACCCAGCGACGTCTCGAGCAGGTGCGCGGCGTGCTTGAGCGCGGGCGGGCGCAGGATCGCTCGACTGAGCTGGATGTCGGCATCGAGATCTAGCGCCCGGTCGCGGGCTCTTGGGCTGACCGGCCGGCGCCCAGGGTGGCACGGCGGAGCCGTGCGGGGCCGCCTCCATGGCCGGTCAGCCCAAGAGCCGAAGCGCTTGCCCAGCGGGGCGGGCGGCGATCCTCGAGCGCTTGCTCTCCCGTGAGGGCCCGCGGCTGCGCCGGGTCGTGCGCTCCAACTCCGCCAACCCCGCCGACGCCGAGGATGCGCTTCAGGACGCCTGCCTCGCCTTCGTCCGCTTCTACGAGGGCGATGAGGCGGGGGCGATCCGCTGGCTCACGCTGGTCGCGAAGCGCTGCGCCTGGGCGATCGGTCGGCGCGAGCGGCGGCGCGGCTCGTCGCTGCACGTCGCGACGGTCGAGCCGAGCGAGGCGAGCGGGCAGGCGATCGTGCCAGCTGATCACCGCGACGGCACGGCAGAGCTGGTCGAGCGCGCCGAGGCGCTGGAGCGGCGAATCGAGCTGCTCGGCAGGCTGAAGGCCGACGAGCGCACCACGCTGATCCTGATCGGGCTGGGTGTGAGCTACGCGGAGATCGGCGAGCTGCGCGGCTGGACTCATACCAAGATCAACCGCTGCGCGGCGGAGGGGCGAGCCCGGCTGCGCGAGCTCGAGGCGGGGGAGGGGGAGAGATCGTGAGGCCCGGTGCTCTTGCGCCCATGGACGTCTTCTGGCCTGTCGAGTTCACCGGCGCCCTGAGCTGGCTTCAGGGCCGGATCGGGCGCGAGGTCAGCGTCTCCCTCAACCACCACGGTCACTTCTTCGGCTGTGGCCTGCGGGGAGAGCTGCAGCGCGTCGAGACCCTGCCGCCCGACGACGTCGCGATCAGGATCGTGGTCGGGGCGGGCGAGGGACTCTTCCTTGACCCCGAAGACGTCACAGCGCTGATCGGCGGCGAGGCCGGCGGTCGCAGCTGGCTCGAGTTCCAGACCGTCTTCGGCCCGGTCGTGACCGTCGAGGTCGTCGACCGCGGCCCGAGCTGAGGTCCGCTTCCGCCTCGCGTGAGGCATCCGAGGCGCCGAGCGGACATCAGATCCGAATGGCCCTTCGCCCGCCGAGGGCGCGGGCCCCGCGTCCGCAGCGCGCGGACGCCACGACGAGGAGGTTCACGATGAGCACTCCAGCACTACAAGCGCTCCTGCCCGAGGTCGAGGCTCTCGGGCGGCCGCTCTCGGCCCACTCCGACGGCCGGGCGCCCGCGCGGGCCGCGGAGGCCGGGGATCAGTTCCTTGCCCGGCTCCGCCGAATGACGCCGAGCCGGCGGGTGGCGGTGTATCAGGAAGGCGGCTTCAGCCGCCATGAGCGGGCGATTTGGGCGAGCCGATACCCGGAGGAGGTGCCGATGGTCAACGACGAGTTCGAGTGGCTCGCACTGGCGTCTGCCGATCTGGATTAACCGCCAGGGGTCACGGGGTGGAGATGAGCCGGGGGCGGCAAGAATCCGCCCCTATGCCTGACGAGGGCGGCGCTCAACGGCGATTGCGTAAACTTGCCCAGGATGCCGTGGCCAGAGCGCAGGCCGCCGAACCTCGAAGAGCTGATCTTGTACGTGGTGGGCCGGTCGCGGGATCGCGGCGCGACTCTCACCCGGACCAAGCTCGTCAAGCTCCTCTATCTGATCGACGTCGCGCGCGCGGAGGGCACCGGGCGCCTCCTCACGGGCCTTCGCTGGCGCTTCCTCCACTACGGGCCCTACGCCCCCGAGTTGGGGGCGACGCTGGAGGCGCTGGAGAGCCGCGAAGCCATCTACGGGGGAACCCGCGGCGATGCGGTGCTCTACCGGGGCGCCAGAGACGTGCCCGATCCGGCCGAATGGCCGGCGTCGATTTCCATGGGCGTCGATCGCGTGGTGGACCAGTGGGCGGGGGCCGAACTCAACAAGCTCCTCGACTACGTCTACTTCCACACGACGCCGATGCACGAAGCCCGGCGGGGCGATCTGCTCGATTTCTCCTCGGTCGAGCGCGAGCGAGACCATCCACGGCTGGAGTCCCCCACCGTCTCCGACTCTCTGCGCCAGGGGCTGGCGCGGTGGCGAGCGCAGCGCGATCGGCTGATCCGGGCCCCCGACCTTCCGATCGCCGACCTTCCCGAAGAGCCCGAAGCCGCGGCGGGCATTCGGGGGAGGGCGTCCATCAAAGAGGACGTCGAGCTCTGATGGATGGAGTGATCGACTTCTTCGAGGCCCCGAGCCGTCGTATGAGCCGGGTCAGATCTGGTGCGACCAGCCGGTCTATCTGCCACCGAGGCACGGGGTGAGGTTCACGCGGGTGAACCAGGAGGACGACCGGGATTTCGACTTCGAGCTCGCCGGCCGGACCAGCGACACGTTCGACCACGCGCCGATCAACAGCCTGAAGCTGGAGTCGACCGAAGGCGCGGTGCTCGCCAGAACGAAGTGGGAACGCCCGGTCATCGTCGTCGGCGGGGCCGGCGCGTCTGATGTGACGCCTCGCGGCAATCCGACCCACCACGACATCCTCTGGGTCGTGCCCGTCTACGGCTCCGACCAGTATGAGGAGGACGTCGTGCGGCGAATTCGGATGTACGACTTCAAGAATTTCTTCTACCTGCCTCCGTCGGCCTCCCCGTCGTTTGACGAGGGCTTTGCCCGTCTCGACCACGCCCAACCGGTGAGGCGCGATCTCCTGCGGGCCCATAAGGGGTTGAAGCTCACCGATGACGCGTTGGCGGCGCTCCACGAGTGGCTGGTCGCCTTCTCCACCGGCAGGATCGAGCCGGACTCGCTGATTCTTCAGTACCGAGAGGAGCAGGTCGCCGGCTCGTAGCAGTGAGGATGTCCCAAGGCGTTCGCGTCAGCGCTCGAAACCGAACTCCTCGGCCACGGCTGCGCCTGACGCGGGCGGTGGGTTCGTCGTCGGCGGGGACTCGGGCGCCGGAGCCGGTGCCGGGCTGGGGGTCACCGGCTCCGGCGCCGGGGGGGTTGCGGGGGCCGACGGGTAGGTTGGGGCGAGGTGCGTTGGGCGAGACCGCTTCGGTGCGGGGCGACTGCGGGGCACTCGTCTCCGGACCACGCGCTTGCGCGACTTCGGTCGGTGCCCGGCACCCGCGCTTTGGGTCTGCCGCTCGATTGCTTGGCGCCGAGCGATTGTCTTCGGGGAGTTCGGGCCGTCGGTTCGGGCCGTGGGGCCGTCGCCCAGGATGTTTGCGCCAAACACAGCCACGAGGCCGGCGCCACCGACCAGGGCGGCCCACGCGATCCACGTTCGAGGCCCTCTCTGCGGGCGATGATGGTCGCCCTCGATCGGTTCTCGATCGCGCTTGTCGGCGCCGAGCCGCACAGCGTCGGCGCCCCAGGGGCCGAGGCCAGGCTCGGCCGCCGGTGCGTCGACTGGATCGACTCGCGTCATCTCGCGCGTGTCGTCCTCGGTCACGTGCGAGCCTCGCCGATCTCCGGCAGCGCGCTCGGTAGGTCGCGGGAGTCGAGCGTGCGGGGCTTTGGGGGACGACGGAGTCGGATCTTCGCGGGGGGCAGATGCCCGTAGACGAGCAGCCCGGTTCCGCGCGTGGCCTCCCTGATGACGTTGGCCGGGGTCAGCTCGCGGTAGATCGAGGCCTGAGTGCGCGCCGCCCCGCCCTTGTCGTCTGCGGTCTCGGAGCGATGCTCGAACTCGCCAGTTCCGACCACCTGGCTGATGTAGGAGAGGGTGTCCGGGTCGGAGATGCCGGTGCCGAAAACCTTCGCTCGGTGGTTGTTGGTGATCGTCTGCGCGGCAATCTCCCCGTAGCGGGATTTGATCTGCGCCATGTCCTGGAAGATCGAGAGCAGCTGGATCCCCTGCCCCGCGCCGGTGGAAGCAACCTCGTCGAGGTTGGGGATCGGAGCGATGTTGGCGAGCTCGTCGAGGACCAGGAGCAGCGGAGGGTCGATCGGCTCCCCGGTCGCGGCAGAGGACTCATAGACGACCGAGATCAACTCACGAACCATCATCGAGAACAGCGGTCGCAGCCGTTGCTGCTCATGGGCCGGCGCACAGAGGTAGAGCGTGCTCGCGCCCCGGTCGAGCAGGTCGGTCGGCGTGTACTCGGCGGCGCTGCACGCCTCTTTGACCCGAGGATCGGCGAAGGCGGCGGTGATCGTCTCAGCGGTCGTGTAGATCGAGCTGCGTTGGCGCGACTCGCGGTTCCAGTTCGCCTCCCAGGCGAGCTTCGCCGCCTCGAATTCCTCATTCGGCTTGTCGGGCGAGAGGATCTCGTTGACCTCCTCCTTGGCTTTCGGCCCCTGGTCGAGCCAGGTGACCACGGCGTCGATCGTCTCGCCGTTCGCGGCGGCGGCGAAGAGCAGCGGCGCCAGCAGCTTCTCGGCTGCCTGGTACCAGAAGTCAGCGTCGGAGAGCCCCTGTCCGCCGGGTCGCGCCGCCGTGCTCAGCCAGTTGGCGACCCGCAGCGCCCCGTGCCAGGAGCCACAGGCGTGCAGCGGGGTGGCGCGAACGTTGCCCCGCCTCGTGGCGTCGACTGGGTCGAAGACCATCGCGCGGCCCATCTTGTGACGGCCGGCGAGAGTCGCGTTGAGCAGGTCCGACTTGACCGAGGTGACCAGCGCCGGTCCCCGCCACTCGAGGAGTGAGGGAATCGCCAGCCCGGTCGTCTTGCCGCTCTGCGCGGGGGCGAGCACGATCACCGACTGGCGCTCCTCGGCGGCGATCAGCCGACGGCCGTGGCGGCCGAGGATCAGTCGGCCCTTCCTCGGTCCGTCTACTCGCAGCGCCCGCAGGTCTCGCCCGCTCGCCCAATGAGCGCTCGCGGGTCGGTGAGTGCGCCCTGGGAGCAGCCCGTCCCTTCCTATCGCGCCATGCAACCGGTGGGCGAGCAGGGCGAGGCCGCCGGTTGCCCCGAGCGCGAGCGCCAGCGCTGCGTAGAGCCCGATCACCCCCGGCAATGCCTCTCGCATCCGCGGCGGCCAGGCCAGGCGTGGATCGTCGAGATGCGAGGGCAGTCGCACGGCGGTCGCGACCAGCTCGCCCGCCCGCAGGGTCGTCCACCCACTGCCGAAGATCATGCCGGCGATGGCCCCGGTCAGCCAGATCTGCCCGAGCAGGAGGGCGCTGGCGCCGGCGAGCGGGACGAGCAAGGAGCCTCCGCTGGGCCCGCCTCCCTTCACGATGGGACCTCCTCGCCGCGGCCACGCCGATCGAGCATCCGGGCGTCGGTGTCGACCAGTGTCCTCTCGGTGGCCGAGAGGCGATGCTGCACGAGAAAGGAGCGCCGCCCGACCAGCCACAGCGCCTCACCGCGGCGCAGGGTCGGCACGATCTCCAGCTCGGTGCGGGTCAGGCCGAGCAGGTGGCGCAACCCTTCGAGCTGGTCGGGCGGTTGGGAGTAGATCACCCGCGTCTCGGCGTCGGCGAGCAAGCCCTCGGCGAGCTGCACCTGGCGCGAGCCGGCGTCCCCGGCCGCGGTCAGGTCGGAGAGACGGTGCAAGACGATCACGTTCTGGGTGCCGAGCGCGCGCGAGAGCTTGAAGGAGCGCTGCAGCCACTCGGCCACGCCGACGTGGCTGGCGACGCGCCAGCCCTCGTCGAGGACCGAGATCACCTTCGGCGCCGGGTGCCCCTCGCGCTCGGCCGCACGCCGGCGCTCGGCGACCGCCGCCTGCTGCCAGGCGGCGGCGCAGGTCATCAGGATCCCCAGCGCCGCCGAGTCGCCGACCGCGGAGAGGTCGATGACGACGAGCGGCGCCTCGAGGTCAAGGCCGGCGCTGGTCGGGCCGTCGAACATGCCGCGCAGATCGCCCTCGCAGAGGCGCTGCAGGGCGAGGGCCGACTGGCGGGTCGCCTCCGCCAACCCCTCGACCTCGGTGCGCAGCTTCGCGGCCATCTCCTCGGTGGGGGAGAGCAGCGTCGCGACGATCTCGGGAAGGGTCGGCTCGCCGTCGGGGCTTTCCTTGTTCACCGCGTCGAGCGCCTCGCGCAGCCCGGCGTCCTCCTCGGGCGCCAACTCACGCCGCAGCGCCGCGCCGGCCACCGAGCGCAGCAGGCTCAGCTGCCCCTCACGCCCGCCGCGCGAGCTGAGCGGGTTGAGCCGGACCTCACCACCTGGTCGCAGCGCGATCACCGCGCCGCCCATCGCCTCGGCCAGCGGCGCGTACTCGGACTTCGGGTCGATCACCCAGGCGATCCGCCCGAAGACTCGCTGGCGGTAGATGTAGGTCTTGATCAGCGAGGACTTGGCGAAGCCGATCTGGCCGACCACGACCATGTTCGGCCCCGCCAGCGCCGAGCGCTCATACAGCGCCCAAGGGTCATACAGCCAGGCGCCGCCGTAGGCGTCGCGGCCGACGTAGACGCCGGGGGCGCCGAGGCTGCCCTCGCCGAGGAAGGGGTAGACGGCCTGGAAGTGGGCCGTGGTGGCGCTGTGGCCGGGGCGCTCGCCGAGGCGGGGGAGGAGCCTCACCGAGCACCCCGGCCCTGTGGGAGGAGGGGATGGAAACGCGCTGCCATCGCCCTCACTGTCCGCCGGGATGCGGCCTTGCCTCATTTGCTTCGGTGAAGCTCGGGGAACGCTCGACCATCGCGCCGCGTCCGATAGTCGCCGTCGACAACTCGTGGCACCCCCGAAGGGTCAACGCGATCGACAGCCAGGATCAAGCAGATGGGTCATCGACGAGCAAGAAGGCCCCGTGAGGCGGAGTCAATCCGAAGCCAGGAGGCTTTCGAGGAGTTCGCGGTGCGCCAGCTCGCGCTGATTATCGAAGCCAACCGAAAGAAGGCCCAGGCGGATGCGGTCCGATCGCGGCTCGATGTTGCCCGGGCAATCGTCGATCTGTTCACCGGCTTCGGTGCGCTCGGGGTCGGGCTCCTGCTCGCTGCCCTGGCCGCGATCGTCGAGGGCAAGGTGCCGTGCCTTTGAGCTATGTCAATCCGCGACCAAGCGGCAGAGTGGAGGCGAAGGCCGCGTCCTGCTCGCCGTAGAGCCGCTGCAGCTCGAGCCGCGCCTGGGCGGCGGCGTGCTCGACGTTGGAGGTGCTTCGCTCCAGCGTCTCGGCTGAGCGAGCGGAGACGGTGACCATGCCGACCCACCGCAAGAGCGCATGACCGTCGGCGAGCTCCTCCTCGCGCCCCGCCGCCGCCTGCTGGCGACGGTGGGACCGGGCGGTGGTGAGAAATCCCTGGCGCTCGCGCTGCATCTCCTCGGCCACCTCGGCCGTCCGCTGCGCCTCTGCACGGCGCATCGCCACCGAGTAGGGGATCGGCTCGATCGTCACCGAGACGGTTCGAAGCGCTCCACCCTGCATCAGCAGCGGCATCAGGAAGGTCGGGCCGACATCGGTGCGCGGCCAGCCCGAGATCCAGTAGGTCGCGTGGACCGCGGAGTCGGTGCGGTAGGTGCTCCAGTCGGTCTCATCGGCGAGCGGCCCCATCAGGGCTGGCTCGACCCCCTCGCGCTCGGGTTCGCCGAGCGCGGCGCGGGCACGGCCCTGGCGCCCGAACGGGTCGAAGGCGTCGCGGATCACCTCCGCGTACTGCCGCGGGCGCAGGACGCCGAAGACCGTCAGCTCGGCGAGCGAGAGCCGCTCGGCGAGCCCCTCGGCCTCGCGCAGCAGCAGCTCGCAGGCCGCCTCCTCGCCGCCACCCATACGGCGCAGCTCCTTGGCGCCGCGGCGCTGGTCGATCTGGACCCCGATCAGGACCTCGTGCTCCTGGGTCGCCGGCGCGGCCGACTCGATCAGCTCGATGTAGGAGCGAACGAGGGTGGAGTCGATCGGCACGGCGCGGTCGCGCTCGGCCTGTAGGTGCGCGGCCAGCTCATCGCCCAGGGCGGGCAGGGTGCGCTCGATCCACTGCAGGCGCCTGACCGGGCCGCCGTCGCGCCCGCAGCTCGCCAGCACCGAGCCCCAGGCGTCGAGCTTTCGCTCCTGCTCGGAGGCATCACGCAGGCCAAAGGCGCCGGCGCGCACCGCGAGTACGGCGGTGTAGGTGCCGGCGCGGCGGTCGCGCATCACCCCGACCTCCTCGCGGCCGTAGGGAACCGAGAGCAGCTCGAGGCCGGCGAGCGCGTCGGGCAGCGATAGCTCGTGGACCGGATCCCCGCCCGATCCGATCCGAGTCCCAGCGCCGACCGCCTTGGAGCGGTAGCCGGCGCGGACCCGGCGGCGCCGCAGCGCCCAGGAGATCGCGACCGGCGCCCACTCCTCGGCGGTGCGGCCTTCGAGCGGCACCAGGATCGCGGCGGCCGCGGCGCCGATCGCCCCGACACCTATCGCCAAGCCGCCGAAGCCCCTGACCGCGTAGAGGCCGCCGAGCCCGACCGCGGCGCCGAGCGCGAGGATCACGACCTGACCCGGTCGTAGCGGCCCGACCAGCGCTCGCCGCTCCAGCGGCCCGTAGCGGTAGCGGCGCTCACCGCTCAGCGCGACCACCTCCGCCGCGCCTGGGCGCGGAGGGCTCGGGCGCCGGGGGCGGTGGGCGCTCGCCGGCGCCGGACGCTTTGCCGCCCCGAGCCGCGCTTGGCTCCGGTGCCGGGCTGGGCCGGCCTGGTTTCTCCGTCGTGGATGGTCGGGAGGGTGATGGCTTCGGGCTCGCCTCTCGCCCGTTGCCCGCTTTCGTTCCGTCGCTCCTCGGCACTGCGCCACCCGGCGGCGTCTCCGGGCCTCGGGCGCTCGTCCCCTGACTAAGGCGCTCGGCCGCCGCCTTGCTGCCTTTCGCTGCCGCGACGGGCATGGTCGCCGCGATGCCGGCGCCGGCACCACCTGCCGCGCCGGAGTCTCCCCCCGCCCCTGCCGCGCCGCCGCCTTTCGAGCTCCCGCCACCGGGTGCGCCACCGCCTCCTCCGCCGCGTGGACCCGCGCCGCCCCCGTCTCCGTTCGCACCTCCGCCACGACCCGGGAGCGGCGCGGTGGCGCCCGAGCCGCCCGAGCCGCCCCAGTTCGCCCGGGTCATGTTGCGCATCATCTGGACCTGGGTGGCCAGATGCATGCCGCCGACCACGCCACCGCCCGCCGAGCGGCGCCCGTAGGCGGCCGCCATCGCGCCCTCGGCGAAGGGCACCAGGCGCAGCAGCACGAAGGGGGCAAAGCAGGCGAGCAGCATCAGCGCCGAGGCGGCGAGGATCTGCTCGACCCGGCCGGCGTTCTCGGCGATCAGCCCGGCGGCGAGGCTGATGATCGCCACGATCACGAACTTCGAGGCGATCACCACCACCATCAGCTCGGCGGTCCGCCGCAGCGCGCCCGACCAGCGCGGCCAGATCGAAGCCGCCAGGGAAAGCGGCACAAATAGCGCCACCGCGTAGATCGCCGCGTCGCGCATCAGCAGCTCCAGCCAGACGAAGAAGGCGGCGAAGGCGCCGATCGCCGCGGCCAGGAAGGTGACGAAGAGCGGGACCCCCGCCGCCCCGGCCGCATGTCCGATCGCTCCCCCGACCGGATTCCCCCCGGCCGGGTCGCCGGCCGTCTCGCCGGCGGCGCCACCGCTTGCGCCGAGTCCCCTGATCGCGTCCGCGAAGACGCGCTCGCCGCCACCTCCGGCGGAGCTCGAGATCGCGTGGGAGAGACCGTCGGTTGCGCCGAGGAGGAGCCCGACGACCACGAAGGCGACGCTGGTGCCGATGAAGGCGAGTGGCAAGTTGACGAAGGCGGCGCGGGCGAGCATCCCGGCGCTGCCCTGCGCCAGCCCCTCGAGCACGGCGAGCATCAGCATCGCCGCCGCCAGGACGACCGCGATCTCGGCCATCTTGCGGTACTGGCGCACGAAGCCGGCGCTGTCGAGCTTCGGGCTGGTCGAGACATCAATCCCCTTAACGACCCGTCCCATCAACCAGGCGGCACCGTCAGCGACCCAGGCGGTGGTCTGGTCGAAGATCCCGTCGCCGATGCCCTCCAGCGCATCCACGACCGGCGCGGCGGCGGCACCGACCACCCCGTCGGTGACCGTGTCGCAGGCGTCGCCGACCGGGTTGCCGCCGCCGATCACCCCGCCGGTGATCGCATCGGCCGGGGCGCTGGCGACATCGCAGATCGGGTTCGCCATCGCCCGCTCCGGTGCGGGGCCGCCGATCGCCAGTGCCGCGGCGACCAAGACGACCAGGCCGGCGACGGCGAGGCACCTACGGAGTGACCGCATAGCTCCGCAGCTCCGCGGCGAGGCGCATCACGTCGTAGCCGTCGACCGGACCCGGCGGCGTCTGCAGCTTCGGCGTCGGGCCGAAGCTCGCCTCGGTGCCGGCGATCTTCCAATCGCCCTGCCAGACAAGATCGGTGTGGGTGAGCCCGAAGTAGACGCGCGGGGCCACCGAGGAGGCGTTGCCGAGTAGCGTGAAGCCCCAGGTGAGAACGCGGGCACGGTGTGGCGAGAAGGACTCGATCCGGTAGCCGATCGGCACCCCGACGTAGAGGGTCTGGATCCCGTTGCGGATCCCCTCGCCGACCGGGCCGCGTGCCAGCCGTTCGCGGCCCGGTGAGTTGGCGGCGAGCATCGTCCGCGTGTAGTCGGGGCTCGCCACGACTGAGATCCGCCGCCGCATCACGGCCGGCCGCAGGATCGCGGCGTCGGCGAAGGCACGCTGGTAGGAGGCGACGGCGGCTGCGGCGCCGGCACGCGTGCGCGCATAGCCCACCGGTACTCCGGCGCGCGTGTGGGTTGGGCCTGGTCCCGCGGCGCGCTGTCCTTCGGACGCCTTACCGGGAGCGCTCGCGCGCCCGATCAGAAGACCCGCCAGCAGGACGAGCAGGGCGCCGAGGCTGAGCGTAATGCCTCGACGAAGGTGGACGCGGCGCGATGGAACTCGGCTCGCCATCAGCGCACCGCCGAGCCGGCGCCGTAGAAGAAGTTGATGATCGCCGAGGTTGCGCCGACCACGAAGGCGCCACCGATCCCGTAGAGCATCTTGGTCTTGCCGTCGGCAGCCTGGCTGTAGTTGTTGGCGCGCTGGCCGAGGCCCCACTGGGCGGCACCGATCACCACCGCCGCGCCGCAGCCGAGCAGGGCGACGGCGGCAAGCCCGTTCACCAGCTTCTCGAGTGCCTCGGTGCCGGGCAGGCCCTTCGGATTCGGTTTGACGCTGATGTCGGCGAGTCGGAATAGGCCGAGCTCGATCGCGGCGAGTATCTGCACAGCGAGCCTCCTTGCGGGTCGGGTCCTTTGTCCGGATGTCCGCGGAGGAGGCCGATTGCCTCACCGGCGATCGCGATCGCGGCTCCGCTCAGAGGCCGAACTCGGACTCGACCTGCTTGCCGCTCGCCGGGGGCGGCGAGGACGAGCCGCCGCCCGAGCCGCTCGACTGGCTCGAGGTCGATCCCCCACTCACGCTGGCCCCACCCGATGACCCTTCGCTCGCGCCCGTGAATGGGTCGAACTCTTCGGCGACCTGTTGCGAAGTGGCGGGCGAGGGCGTGGTTCGCTTCTGCTTCTCCTTCCTCTTGACCGTCTTCTTCGAGGTCTTCCGGCCTGAGGATTCGGCGTCGGCGTTCGTCTCGACTTCTTCGACCACCGGCGGGGTGGTGGTGACTTCGAGCGGAGCGGCCGGCGGGGCGGGCGGCTTGCGCTCGGGGCTCGGCTGCTCCTTCACGGGCCGCTCTCGAGGTCGGTCGGCGAGGACGTCGACGCCGCCGACCCCGGGCCCGATCACCCCCGACGCCAGGCAGGCGACGACTGCGGCTCCGCAGGCGCCTGCGGCCCGCCCGGCACCGCCGAGCGCCGGGGCCATTCCGGGCTCCGCGGGCCCGCCGGTGAGGAGCCTGCGAGCGAGGTCGTGTCCACGGCTGAGGATGGCCGTGAGGCCGTTGGCTGCCGACTCGGTGATCCCGTCGGCACGAGTCGGCATCCGCGCGGCGAGCTCGCCGCCGCCGACGAGCGAGCCCCAGGCGACGATGCCGATCTCGACCTGCAGTGAGTCGACGTCGGTGACTCCGAGCAGGTCCCGCAGTCGCTCCAGGGCGGCGTGGTGGCGGCGGTCGGCTTTGCACTTGTCCCACTTGAGGGTCCGCCCGACTTGGCGCACCGACATTCCCTCGTAATAGGTAAGCGCGATCACCTTGCGCTCCTCGACGGGAAGCCGCGCGATCGCCTCCTGGAGCCGGCGGAAGCGGTCGGACCTGAGTGCCTCCTCCTCGGGGGTCACTGAGTCGCTGGCGAAGGCGCCACCGGCGTCGATCGAGACGACCTTGGGCTCCTTGTCCTCTTGCTCGAGCTGGTTCTGAGTCCGCCGCCAGGCACAGTGGATGATCCAGCCGACCGGGTTCTCCGCCTCGCCACCGTTAGCCAGAAAGCGGGAGTACTCAAGGCGCGCTCTGGCGAGCAGGTCGGCGGCGTGGCGGTCGATGAAGGCGGGGGAGAAGCGCTTGCGTCGTAGCAGCCGCAGGAAGCCGCGCTCGGCCGCCTCGACCTCCTCACGTCCTAACTCCTGGCGCAACTCAGCCACCGGTCTCACCGGCCCCATCCACCGCACTGGCCCTGGCCTTCATCACTTCCCCTGTCCGGGAAAGTCGCTGATTGCCTCACATCTTCTAGAACATGAGGCAAACCCCGTTTGTTGCGGACAGTCGCGCCGGAGAAGATGCGTCGATCCGGCCACATCCGCGCTCGCTCAGCCGCGTCCCTTCTGGCGATCGGGATGGCGCTGGGGGTCGGGGTTGGCGGCTGCGGCGATGTCGGCGCCGAGCGCCGCGATGGCGCTTCCTCGCGCGTTCTCGTTGAGGGACGGGCCGCCGATGTCTCGGGGCTCGCCGGCGCCCGCCGCGCCGCCTGGGCATTCGCGCGCAGCTACGCGGTCGGATTGCGGCGGCCCGGAGCGCCCGTTCGTGCGGCGAGCACGACGCTTCGCCGCACGCTCGCCGCGCAGCGCGCGCGGGTCGCCGGCGCTCGGGGCGGGATATCGGCGCTGGTCGTGGCGATCCTGCTCGTCCCGCGCGGCCGATCACTCCTTAAGGCGACGATGATCCTGCGCCCTCGCGGCGGGCAGTCCTTCCCGATCGCCTTTGTCCTGCGGCGGATGGGCGGCCGTTGGCTCGTCACCGAGCTCGTCGGCAACTGAGGCGCCGGCGTGGGTTCGGGCGACAGCGACAACCGGCTTCCGGTCGCGCTGGTTGGGATCCCGCTGGGCGTCCTGGTCGGGCTCGTCGCCTTGGTGGTTTCGGTCGCGTTGCTCTTCGGCGGCTCGTCGAGCTGCGGCGCCGAGACGGTCGGCTCGGTCGAGGGGGTGCCCGCAAGGCTCGTCCCGATCTACCGCGAGGCGAGTGCCCGCTATGAGCTCGGTGCCAAAGGGCCCGCGGTGCTCGCGGCGATCAACAAGATCGAGACCGGCTTCGGCGCCAACACGGGACCCTCTTCGGCCGGAGCGCTCGGCTGGATGCAGTTCATGCCGGCCACCTGGGCCGCCTACGGCGTCGACGCCAACGGCGACGGTCGTACGGACCCGGCCGATCCGTGGGACGCGATCTTCGCCGCCGCCCGCTACCTGCGGGCTTCCGGCGCGCCGAAGGACTGGCCGGCAGCGATCTTTGCCTACAACCACGCCGACTGGTACGTCGAAGACGTCCTCGCTGACGCTCGCCGCTTCGAAGGCCAGGGCGGGGGCGTGCTCACGGCGAGCCTGGTCGGCTGCGCCGCGGCGACCACCGACAGCGAGGCGCTCGCGCGGATGGTCGCCGAGGCCGAGCGGATCGACGCGCTGGGGCTCACCTACGTCTACGGGGGCGCGCACGGACAGTCGCCGACGCCGCCTGACGGCCCCTTCGACTGCTCCTCGGCAGTCTCCCGGCTGCTCCAGGTCGCGGGCTTCGGCAACCCCACGATGACCACCGTCGGCCTGATCGATTGGGGCGAGGCCGGACGCGGCCGCCGGGTGACGATCCACGTGAAGCCCTACGGGGCCGACGCCCACACCTTCATCGAGTTCAACGCCGGCGTCACCCCGTCGAGCCGCCGCTACTGGGGCACCTCGAGGACGAATCCCGGCGGCGGCCCAGGTTGGATCGCGGAAGACGAGCTCTCGGCCGGCTACGTCGCCGGCTTTCAGCCGCGACATCCACCGGGGCTGTGATCGCCTTGGGACCAGATCGGGTCGGCACCCCCGGCGGATCTGGTGTCTTCGCGCTCATTGTCCGTGCCTTCGGCGCGGGGAGATTGTCCGCAGCTCGGGGCTTATTGCTCTGTGTTTGGCCAGCGCAAGCCGATGGAACGCGGCACGGCTCGGTCGCGCGAAGACGCCAGGTCCGCCGGTTGAGAGGAGCGCGATTGGATGCATGGAGACCGAGAACAACGCAGTCCGCCGGGAGGCTGTCGTGTTGACGGCGCTGGAGTCTTCTCGTTTCGACCTGAACTTTGCGGCACCGCGGGAGACGGGCGATGGCGACGGCTGATCGAACTCGCCACGCTCAAGTGCCGACCGGCTCCGAGTGCTCGCTGTGGACGGCACAGGACGTCGCCGCCCTCCTCGGGGTCTCGCACGAGTACGTGTGGCAGCTCTCCCGCGAAGGTCGCATCCCCACCGTCTCGCTCGGGCGCTCGCGTCGCTATCGCCCTGAGTCGATCCTGGCGTGGATCGAGGAGATCGAGTCGCCGAGTGGCCGCGTCTAGGCGGAGGAGATCCTGGTGAGCCAGGGCAACGGCGAACGGCGGGCGTACGGCTCGGGATCGCTGTATCCGCATCGCGGCTCCTGGTACGCGAAGTGGTATGTCGGGACGCGGCAGATCAAGCGCAAGATCGGGACGCAGCGCAGGCGCGGCAGTCGCGAGGGGTTGACCAAGGCACAAGCCGAGAAGGAGATGCGGCGGCTGATGCGCGAGGTGAAGCCGACCCCGCAGGAGCGCCTGACCCTGCGCGAGGTCGGCGACGCCTACATCGCCCACGTCCGCGACTTCCTCGAACGCAAGCCCTCGACGGTTCAGGACTACGCAGGCATCCTGAACAAAGCCGAGCAGGGGCTGCCGAGGAAGACGATCGACCGTTACGCCAGCGCCGATATCGAAGGCTACGTCTCCTCGATGAAGAAGGCGGGACGTTCGCCGAAGACGATCAGCAACCACCTGAACTTCCTCCACGGGCTCTTCGCGTTCGCGGTGAAACGCGACTGGGCGTCTGCCAATGCGGTCGCGGCGACCGAACGGCCGCGAGCGGACCAGGGCGACCCCGACATCCGCTTCATCGACCTGGCGGAACTCGAGGCGCTCCTGCGAGAGGTTCCCGACGACGTTCTCGGTGCGGTCGAGCATCCTCTCTACCTGACCGCCGCGATGACCGGCTTGCGCCAGGGCGAGCTGATCGCCCTGCGTTGGAAAGACGTTGACTGGAAGGCCGGCCTCATCCGCGTCCGCCGCAACTACACCCGCGGGCGCTTTGGTACTCCGAAGACGAAGCGATCGAATCGGGCGGTGCCGATGCCCGAACGGGTCGCGACCGCGCTCAAGCGGCACTTCGAGTGCTCCAACTACACCGGCGCTGACGATCTCGCTCTCTGCCACCCCGAGACCGGCGCCCCGCTTGATGCCTCGAAGATGAGAAAGCGCTTCAAGGTCGCGATCGAGGCGGCCGGCGTCCGCTCAATCCGTTTCCACGACCTCCGCCACACCTTCGGGACCAGGATGGCCGCCGCCGGCGCGCCCCTGCGGACCATCCAGGAGTGGTTGGGCCACCGCGACTACAAGACGACTGAAATCTACGCTGACTACTCGCCAGATCCGGTCCAGGGTGCCCGATGGGCCGAGGCGGCCTTCGCCGAGGAGCACGAAGGAGACAACGGCGACGCAACCGACGATGAGGACGAGGCCAGTTAGCCGGGCAGGCCCGCAGGCTGGCGTAAGCTAGAGAGGAGCGGTTTTGGCAGATGCACAGGAAATCGAGCTGGTTTTCGAGCCTCAGGACGAGGGCGGCTACCACGTCTACGCGCCGGACCTTCCCGGTCTTCATACCCAGGGCGAGGATATGGACGAAGCGATGGCGAACGCCAGCGAGGCGGTCGCCCTCTACGTCGAGGGTCTGCGCGAAGGCGGTCAATCGCTCGACAGCGGCGTGATCCGCCGCTCGATTCTCCTGCCGGCGTGAGCCCGCGCCAGCCGGTCGTCTCCGGCGAGCGCCTGATCAAGGCGCTTCGCAAGGAGGGCTGGAAAGTCGTCCGACAGCGCGGCAGTCACGCTCGCCTGAAGAAGGCCGGGCGTCGGCACGCGCTCGATCGCTCGCTGCATCGGCAGCTCCGTCGCGGCACCCTTGCCGGCATCCTGCGCGATGCCGACCTCAGCGGCGACCACCTGCGGCGCCTGCTTGACTAGCGATCGCAGCAGGGGCTTGGGCGAAGGGGACGATCCCCTAGCTTTCTGCCCCGGGCGTCAGGTCGCGGAACTGGACCATGCCTTTGCCTGCGGAAGCCTTGCCATCGATCAGGTCAGCAGATCCTCAAAGCTCGCCGGCTGAGGGCGACCGGTGAACATCTTCGTGGCTACTGACTTCGGATTCTTGTCCGGCGGGAAGCTGATCGCGACTGAGAAGTTGAGATATTCGGGCCAGGTTGAACGCAAACGACTCTCGAAGTCCTCAACGACGTGCTCGGTTGGAACATGTTCCAGGAAGAGGCGAAAGGCGCGGCCAACCACTCCGGCGATCACGTCGAACGCCCAGTCTTGGTCGCCTGCCAGATGGGTCTTCCGCTTGTAGGAGAGGTGGGCGATTTCGTGTCCGGTTCGCGCCGCAATTCCGTCGATTCCAGACCGCTGTACCCGCGCTCGAAGAGCCGCCCACTCGCCGGGTGCGAAGTAGTCGGTGGCAAAGGCATCGTCTGGGAACCGGCCGCTTTTCCGGTCACTCCACAAGAAGTTCTCAAGCGCGCGTGCATGGATGGCGAATGACTCAATGCACGCCATCTCAACCTCCCAAGGCAGCTGCTCACGTCCGTCGGCGTGCGCTCGCAGCCGATCGGCGAGACGGAAGAGTGCCTGTAGCTCGTAAAGGAGATGCTCGCTGAAGGCGCGCAGATCTTCGGATTTTCGAGTCATGACCTGAGCCTCAGGAAGAGACAACCAGCTCTCGCTTCGGCTGCCGCGAAGAGCCGGAGTCCGGCGCCTTCTCTTGGAAGCCGTAGACGAGCTGGGTCTCTAGCGCCCGCGCCAACTTGCGCAGCGTCGCGATGCTCATGCTGTGCTGGCCGCCCTCTAGGCGCGAGATCACCGAATGGCTCGTGCCCATCCGCTGCGCGAGTTCCTCTTGCGTGAGCCCCAGCTGCATCCGCTTGGCGATTACCAAGCGGGCGAATTCCTCAAGCGGTCGCTGCTCCTCCAAGGCGGCCCTATAGGCGACGTTCTTGCCCGCCTTCTTCTCCATGGATTCGGAGTGGGAAGCCCCGATGGGGGATCTACTCTTGCTCGCCATTTCATCCGCCTTCATTGACTACCCTAGTGAGGTCAATTTAGCAAAACTGCTAAGGCCGTCGCACGGAATTACGGCGCATCGTCACCGGTTGCCCGCGGCGGCTTTCGCGGATCGGCATCCATCCGTGCCTTGAAGTCGTGCCAGCGCTCCTTTGCGATCTCGATGTCGGCGCGCGGCACCTTCTGCCCGCTCTTGCGCAGAGCGTGCAAGAGCACGAACAGGTTGTCCGAGCGCCGATAGAGGCTCCGCACGAGCTGGTTTCCGTAGTGGCAGCGCAGCTCGCGCAACGCTCCGTCGACCTGTGAGCTGTGCGGGAAGGGAAGTGGAGGCGCATCCTTGGGAAGGCCGTTCAAGCGGTCGATCTGCAGGTCGAGCGTCGCCCGTTTCCGCGCCGCCGCGGCAACCTCATCATCGGTCGGATGCTTCTTGCGCGGTTCAAGGGGGAACTCCTCATCGAGGAACTCTGCGACCGGTTCGGAGCCGTCGCTGCCACGGTAGTAGATGGCTTGCGTCGCCACTCGCTGACCCTAATCCGTGTATGCCTGCGGCCCCGATTGTCCGGCGGGTAGACGTCTGGGTCGTAGCGAGAGCAGATCCCTTCGCGTCATGACGCCGCTCATGTCAACAGTTTGGCAAGGTCCATCAATCAACTGGTTTGAATCTGGGGCCGATTGCGAGTTAGATTGGACTCCATGATTCTTATGCGGCGCGGGGGCGCCATTGATACGCCGCCAGTCTGCGCGTATACGGCACCGCCCAGGCGCTTCTCCCTGGACCGTGGAGCACGGCGCTGAGATGCCAGACGCGCTTCGGCTCTGGTCGGACAACCCGACTCCTCTCGACCTTCTCGGATTCAGAGATATTGCGGCACCTGCCGTCGAGGCCATAGATCGCGAAAAGCTCGACCCCGTGGCGGTCGGGATCTTCGGCGATTGGGGCTCGGGTAAGACGACGGTCCTGGAGATTTTGAACGAGCATCTCTCCGCGCGAACCGACACGATCGTCGTCTACACCAGACCATGGGAGTACGACCCAACGCTCGATGCCCGAGCGACGCTGATCGAAGAGGTGCTCGAGCATCTCCGAAGACGGGCCGAGTCAGATCAGAAATTCTGGGAGAAAGCAAAGGACAAATTCGAGCACCTCGCGTCGAGGATTCGCTGGTCAAAGGCGATCACGCTGGCGGCTAGATCCGCGGTCACGTTCACCTTGCCGAGCGTGGAGGGACTTGTCGAAATCTTTGGCGAGGGCGAGGAAGTCAGTGATCCAACCCTGAAGGGCTTTCGCGACGAGTTCTCGAAGCTGCTTGCCGAGTTCAGCGACGTCCGGAGGGTCGTCGTCCTGGTTGACGATCTAGATCGATGCCTGCCCGACACGGTCGTAATGACCATGGAGGCAATAAAGCTCTTTCTCTCGGTCGAGAAAATGGCGTTTGTCATCGCGGCCGACGAGTTGCCGGTGAAGCTTGCGATCGCTCGCCATTTCGACCGTGACGAGCGCGGCACCATGATGGCGGCCGACTACCTCGAGAAGATTGTCCAGATTCCGATCTCGGTTCCCGCACTTGGGCGCGAGGACACCGAGGCCTATCTCGGGATGATGTTGGTTGACCAGCACCTCCCGGACGGGACGGATCTGACGCCGATCGCCGAGCATTGCGCCGAGCGTCGCCGACGCGGTGAGGCGCAGGTATTCGAAGACTTTCCTGACGGCATGATCCCCGCCACCGCAGGTCCTGATCTCGCCCTTGCTGCCGAGCTCTCTCCAGTCCTTTTCGAACGCCTCCAAGGCAATCCTCGACGGCTCAAGCGTTTCCTCAATGCGCTCTGGGTCCGCGCCGATATCGCGACCCGCCGAGGAATCGATCTCGAGCCATCAGTGCTGGCCAAGTTGATGGTCTTGGAGCGCATTGATGAGGACGCCTTTGGCCAGATCCTCGATTGGCTCGGCGACGGCACTCTTGCCGCCCACCTGAAGGAGATCGATGCCGGTGAGGCCGAAGCTGCACCGGGACAGCGTCTCGAGTGGTGGGCCGAACTGCCACCGAAGCTCGGAGAGGTGCAGTTGGCGCCCTATCTTCGATTGGCGGCCTCGCTACGGCGTCGCTCAGGACCGCGCTCGGAATTGCGTGCTGACCTCCGCGACCTCCTCGATGCGCTGGCTGCCGAGGGAACCGCCGAGCGAGAGGAGGCCCTCGAACGTCTTGATGGACTCCCCGACAGCGACCAGCGTCTGATGGCCCATGGATTGACCGACGCGATTCGACGCGATCCGTCGGTTCAGGAGCCCCTCTCGGAGTCAGTGAAGCAACTATTGAAAAGCGGGGCGGCAGGAGTCGTCGCCGATCTCGGCACTGGGCTCCGTCGCATCGACGCCTCCCGAGTCGAGCCAGCTTTGATCCTTTCACTCGAGCACGAGGATCAGTCGATCCCTGAGGAGCTTCGCGGAGCTATCAACGCGTGGAGTGACAGCGGAGATCTCTCCGAGATCTCCCAGAATGCTGCCAAGTACGTCCTCGGCGAGGCCGACTGATGGGAACCATGGGCGCATGGGAGGGCTCGAAGGGGAAGTGGCGAGAAGTCCGAGATCTCTCCGAAGAGCAGCTCGAGAAAGACAAACCCAAAATCCCGCCGGATCTCCTCGACGCACTGAGCGACGGCCTTGGGGCCCCAGCCGATTCGCCTGCAGGCGAGGCTGATGGCGGCGCGACCGCCGCGCCCACGCTCTACGCTAATCCTCTGCCAGCCGGAAACACCTGGAGTCGATCGACTCCGGTTCGCGGTGGGGGAGGCGGAGGCGGAGACGGGGGCGGCACTGGAGGTGGAGGCCGCAGTGGCGGAGGGCGTCGTCGCTCCCAGGCATATGCGGCCGGCGTCGGCGGCAATGTTCTCGCCGCTGCGATCGCTTACCGCAGCGGCGACGCGCAGACCCTGGAGACGCTGGGCCTCGATCTCGATGAGCTCAGCTCTCTATCGGACCTCAAGAAGATCAACTCGATCCTTAACGCTCTCGTCGGTGCGGATGGGGGCATCGAGGATGCCGAGCTTCGGCGCGTCAATGCACGGGTTCTCCGCGAGGTATTTACGAGAGAGCTTGACGGGGCCGCAGCCGTCCGCCTCTATATCGTCGAGTACACCGTTCAGGTGTGGGCTGCCGAGACCGGCAAGATGCAGCGAGCGACCGCCGTCAGTGGGCAGGCGGCACGCGACCTTGAGAGACAGCTGAGGGCTGCACTCCGAGCGAAGGCCAAACAGGTTGAGGTGGCTGCCGCGTCGTCGGCCAAAGGGTTCCGTGACGCGATCGCCTCCTCATTGACCCTGATGCGTCGCTTGATGAAAGGACTCTAGATGCATCGTCTTCTCCTCAGGGCCTCTGGCCGGGCGTTCGACAACCTTTCGAGACGGGATTTGCTCTGGCAGCAAGCCGACCTGCCGTCCTCTTTTGAGACCTCACTCAGCCCTCGCCTCGAGGCGCTCGGTCAAGTTCCCACGTTGAACACTGACTTCTTACGCTTGGCCGCGCTTGTCTTCTTTTGCGATCGCACTGTCAAGCGGCCAAAACCGATGCTGAGGCGTGAGTTCGATCTTGAGGTCGCCGTTTCGGACCCCAGCCGGTGGTCTCCGCATTCTGAGCGCCTCGCGGCTCTCCTTGACCTGCTCACCGGTGATCACTGGACCCTAGGCTGGAAGAGAAGGCGCGAGGCCAGGCGGTCCAGAGTTGCGGACGTTGACCCGCACGATGTCTGTCTCTTGTTCAGCGGTGGCGCCGATTCCGTGTCCGGGGCCGTCGCGGCCCACGCCAAAGGCCTTGACCCACTACTGGTCTCGCACTCCGATTCAAATGCGATTAAGGGGCAGCAGAATGCCGCACGCTCGGCTCTCGGCGGAGCCATCGAGAAGAGTTTCGGACACGTCCACTGGCGATTTGCTCGCGCTCAACACCAAGTCGGCTCAAACGAGAAGTTCCGGGATGAGCCATCGCGTCGCAGTCGATCTCTCTTGTTCATTGCCCTGGGTGCCGCCGTCAAGGGAGCAGTGGAGGGCTCTTCACTTTGGGTCGCGGAGAATGGCTTTACCTCGCTTAACCCACCCCTCGTTCCCGAGTCCGGCGGAGCGCTCTCGACCCGTACGACGCATCCTGCGTTTCTTCTCGGACTCTCGGAAGTGCTCGGTGATGTCGGGGTTGATCTGACGTTCAACAACATCTTCGTCGAGAAGACGAAGGGGGAGGTCTTCGCTGACGTCGCCGCCCGGCTCGGTGCGGAGACGGCAGCAGTGCTTCTGAGCTCCACGCACTCGTGTGGCAAAGCTCCCCAGGGTCTCAAATCAATCCCCCCCTCGATCCACTGCGGGCTTTGCCTCGGGTGCCTGGTCCGGCGGGGCGCCTTTAAGGCGGCCAGCCTCGGCGATGAGACCAGGTATGCCGTGAACGAGTTGAGTGCGGTACGCCGCAAAGCCTGGCTGCATCAGTACCCGGACCGCCTAGTGACCGTCAATGCCGTCCGGACGCGCCTGGAAACCGGGTTCGACGAGGAGGACGTTTTGCAGCTCGGACTCCCCGACCATGCCGACCTTGACGAGGCACTCGCGTTGATGCAGCGCGGGCTCGCCGAGCTTGGCATGCTGGATCTCCATTGAGACTCCCACCTCTTGACGCCCACGCACACATAGCCGTCTCCGTTGACCCGGAGGATCTCGCCGATCTCGACGCAGCTGTCCTAGCAATGACTCGCGAGCCTGCGGAATGGGCGGGCGCGCTGCAACGCCAAGACGACATGGCAATCTGGGCCATCGGGGCCCATCCGCGTCTACTTAAGGAGGATCGGCCATTCGCCGTGGACGCATTTGAAGAAGCGGTGAAGGGGGCCCTCGTTATCGGCGAGGTCGGTCTCGATCGCCGAGCCCTCTCGTCTCGCTCGGTCGGGATCTTCGATGAGATCCTCGCGGTCGCCCGTCGGCATGCCAGGCCAGTCTCGATCCACAGCGTCGGCGCCAGCGGAGAGGTCATCGCCGCGCTCGGACGAAGTCCAGTGGACGCACCCGTTCTCCATTGGTGGCGCGGCAGCACCTCCGAGACCCAAGAGGCGATCCGGCTCGGCGCCTTCTTCTCACTGAATGGTGCCGAGGTCCGGAATCCCAAAGTCCTGGCGTTGCTTCCGCGGG
Source organism: Gemmatimonadales bacterium (assembly GCA_041390205.1). GTDB lineage: Bacteria > Gemmatimonadota > Gemmatimonadetes > Gemmatimonadales > GWC2-71-9 > SHZU01. The sequence continues at coordinate 7,385 of JAWKQJ010000051.1, read as the reverse complement.
ATCGCATACTCACCGAGACCGACTACCCCCACAGCCGTCGCTACGACAAGGCGGCACGGCGGCCGGCCGCAGTTCAAACGATTGAGGCTGCGCTGATGGAGCTGTGGAAAGTTGATCAATCCGAGCTTCGCCGCCAAATCTGGCGAAACTTTGGGGCGCTCTTCGATCGATGCAGCCTGCTCGACGAGCTGCCTGCATCGATCCAGGAGACAATCCTCGCGGCAGGCCTATAGGGCTTGGGGAGCTCGGTCATCTCAGCTCTTCTGAAAGGAGCCCGGGTACTAAGCGGGTACTAAGTTGAGCGCAACTAGGTCCAACTGGGACCAACTCGAACCGCTTGAATAAGCCAAAAACCAGCCCGGTCAACCGGCCCCAGAGACCTCATAACCCGAAGGTCGCAGGTTCGAATCCCGCCCCCGCTACTTCATGCACAAGGCTCGAACCTTGGCCCAACGGATGTTGGGTCGGGGTTCGGGCCTTGTCGGCGTTCGCGGCCCATGTGAGCGCGTCGGCGTTCACCTGCGGGTCGAGGAGCATGTCGTAGGGGCGCTCGTTCTCGGCGCGGACTTCGTTGTCCTCGTCGATGTAGACCTTGGTGAAGAACGCTTGGTTGCAGAGGCGGCGGTTCACGTCGTCGCAGCGGGCGTAGATCGTCGCGCAATGTTCGAGCAGGTCGAGGGCGTCTTCGAGGTGGATACGCGCGTCGGTGTATTCGCCGTGGTGCGCGTCGAGCCGCCGGTTCACATGGTCGAGTTCGCCGCCGATGCGGTCCTGCTCGCGCTTCAACAGGTCGAGCCCGATCGCGTTCGCGTAGTGGGCTTGGATGAGTCGTTCCTGCTCGTGCATGAGCCGGTCGCGGTTCTTGGTCAGGTGCGCGAGTTCGTCGGTTTCGGCAGCGAGCAGCCGGTCGAACTCGTGGTGCAGCATCCCGGCCAGCGCCTCGCGGTGGGCGGGGGTGATCTGCACGCTCCGGTAGTAGTCCTCGACCAGCTGTTCCACGTCCTCGATCAGCATGGCTTGGCGGGTGCAGGCGGTGCGCTTGGTGTGCCGCCCGGAGCACACGAAGTACGGGTAGACCCGTCCCTGATGGTTGCGCGTGTTGGACACGATCAGGCGTGAGCCGCACTGGCCGCAGTAGATCGTGCCTTTGAGGTAGTGGTCGTGGAGCTGGGTGGCCTCGCCCGCGATCTTGTGCGCGGTGAGCACCGACTGCACTTGGTAGAAGACCTCCGGCGGCACGAGCGGCTGGTGCGTGCCTTTGTAGGTGACGCCCCGGTAGGTCACGTCGCCCTTGTAGTACGAGTTCGTCAGCAGCCGATGCACGGTCGATACTGCGAGCGGCTTGGACGGGCGCTTCGGGGTCGGCAGGCTCGTCAGGCCGCGTGCGGTGAGTTCGTCGTGGAGCTGGCTGATGGTGTAGTTGCCGGAGGCGTACGCCTTGAACGCCCACTCGATCAGCGGTGCGCGGTCGGGGTCGAGTTCGACCGTGCGGACCTCGCGGCCGAGGTCGTCGCGCACGCGCACGTTGAGGTAGCCGATGGGTGCCTTCCCGGCGGTGCCGCCGTTCGCAGCTTTCTGCGTCAGGCCCTTGGTGACTTCGGTGGCGAGGTTGCGCGAGTAGAACTCCGCGATGCTCGACATGATCCCGTGCAGCAGCATCCCCGAGGGCGTCTCGTCGATGTTCTCGGTCGCGGACACGAGGATCACCCCGGCCTGTTTCAGCGCGAGGTGGATCGTCACGTCGTCGGCGCGGTTGCGCGCGAGGCGATCGACCTTGTGGACGATGCAGTACGCGATCCGGTGCTGCTTGACGTACTGGATCATCCGCATCAACTCGGGCCGGTCAGCGGTACGCGCGGACTCGCCCGCGTCGATGAACTCCTCCACGATCACCGCGCCGACCTGCTCGGCCTTGCGCCGGTTCGCCTCGCGCTGGGCGGGGATCGAGAAGCCCTCGTCAGTGCCGCCGCGCTCGGCTTGGTCCTTGGTGGACACCCGCAGGTAGGAGACAGCCGGGGCGAGGTTCTTCGGCGGGTCGATGAGGCTCGGCACCGGGTCGGTGCCAGTGGCGGGCGCGGTGGTCATGGCGTGGTCCTTTGCTTACGATTCGCCCTCGCGCCCGGCCACCGAGAAGGTGTCCGAGGGGTGCTGATCGTAAGTGCAGCCCGGAGGCTGTAGGACTAGGACGAAGCCGGGGCCTCGTCCACGTAAGCGTGCCCACCTTGCGGTGGGGTTTAGGACCACAACACCCCGCGTGTGCGCGCGAGGCTGTCGGTACTCATTCTAGCGAGCATCGCCGACCGATCCAGCGATCCCGGATGCGGGCGCGTCCGTCGCGTCCGGGTTGGCGGGGGTCGCTGGCCGGTAGGTGTCGGGCACTTCGGCGGCGCGGCGCTCGGCGCGGGCCTGCCCGGTTTCCTGCAAGGTGAGGCGGATCAGTGCCTCGGCGAGCTTGTGCAGGTCGGGCCGGTCCCGATGCACGGCACGGACGGAGAACTCGCGGTCCTCGTAGCGGCGGCGGTTGGTCTTCTTGACGTAGGTGCCCATCAGCCGCGCAGCTCCCCGGTGGTCGGGTCGAGGTTGGCGTAGAACTCCGCTTCTGCCTGCCGCCGGGCTTCCACGTCGTCGAGGACGAACTGCACGAAGTCCTCGTCGCGGTTCGTGATCGGCGTCTCCTCGCTCGGAGCGGGCGGCGTCTCGCCGGGCCATGTGGTCTGCCGGGTGGGGCGGTCGCGGTCGAGCCGTGTGCCGCTGGCGGTGACCCACTCGCGCAGGCGTTGGCGGGCGTCTGCGAAGTCGCGGTGCCAGCCGAGCGGTGCGGAGCCGTTCTGCTCGGGGTCGTACGCGCAGAGCCAGTGCAGGTGCAGCGCGGAGAGTTCCCATACGAGTTCGGGGTGCCGGTGCCACATCGGCGGGATCACCGACGCGGGCAGCCCGTACGTGCGCCGCAGCCAGTTCACCCACTGATTGAGGTCGAGCCATTCAGCTTCGGCATCGTCGGCGGTGAGCAGGTTCCAGTTGATCGGACGCGGCGGCGCGGGCAGTTCCGATCCGGCCGGGTCGAAGTCGTCGTCGGGTGCGTCGGGCTCATCGAGTTCGGGCGTGTGCTCGCTCATCACGAATCACCGACCTGTCACATGCCGAGCGCAGATGCGCTCGGTGCCGGGTGCTGCTGGTCGGGGGCGGTGAACGCGGTGGCGTCCCGCTCGGCGGGTGCCTGCTCGACGGCCGCGCGGCGCGGGGTGCGGTCCACGTCGTAGCGGGTGCGGGCGGTGTCGTGACCGATCTTCTTGGCGACGAACTCCTCACCCTCGACGGTCTGCCCGTCTCGCTCGTAGGTGTCGGTGCGGACGTAGCCCTCGGCCACGAACTTGTCACCCTTGGCGAGCTGGGCGTGCGCGCGCTCGGCGCTTCTCCCGAACATCACCATGTCGTGAAACGACGATTCGAGCTGGGTGAACGACCCGTCTTGCTCCTTGCGAAAGTGCTCCTTGCCGACCCGCGCGTACAGCCGTGCATCGCCCTTGGCGGTGTAGGTGAGCTGCGGGTCGGACGCGATGAACCCCGACAACGACTCTTGGGTGTGGATTGCCATTGGTCTGCCTCCTGACGACGACGGCGACCCGGCAGAAAGTTGGGGCCGCTTCGCCTGTCAGGTGCGCCAGCGCACCCACGCCGAAGGTCAGGCGGCGGGCGGGCGTCGCAGCATCGCCTCGACCTCGGCACGATCCGCCGCGAGCCGAGCGGCGTCAGAACGCGATGGCCACGCGCGCAGGTCGGTGACAATCGGTGGAGCGGTGCGCAGCAACGTCACCCCGCAGCCAAAGGGCAGGGTGCGGATGCGGTCGGGCGGCAGGATCGGCACGCGCCGGATGGAGCGTTGATTGGATCGTGTGCCGTGGTCGCCGAGCGTCACGGAGTCGGTGTATTCGTCGCGCTCGCCGATCAGTGTGGAGAGGTCTTGGAGGTCGCGGCTGTTGGATGCGCCACCGAGGATGACCTTCACGATGCTGGCGTCCCAGATTGCACCCGCTTGGTTCTCGTTCCACTTGTCTCGCGCTTGCGCGAGCGACTGCAACACCGGCAACGTCGTGATGCCGGTGCCGCCGCCTTCGGCCATGAGCGTCGGCAGCGACGGGAGCGGGGCGAGGTTGCCAATCTCATCGAGGGCGAGGAGCAAGGGCGGGTCGAGCCGCGCTCCGGCCGAGCGGGCCGCGATCCTGCGCGCAGCTTCGATCAAGTCCTCGACCAGCGCTGCGACCAGCGCCGCCGACGCGCCCGCACCGGCACCCGTGGCGAGCAGGTACAGCGTCCCGCCGTCCTCCACTACCGCGTCACCCGCACCACCGCCCGCCCCGCCGGAACAGGCCGCACCCGCCGCGCCCCACGCCTGATCGCCGGACTGATCCCACGAGCACGCGGGTCCATGACGCCCGACATGCGCGAAGCGCTCGACCAGCGCAGCACTCTTATCGAGCAACGCGCCGACGCCGTGCTCGACACCGCACTCGACGTGAGCGAGCCGTGGACACGCGACCTCGGCCCGCAGCCGTCCGACCCGAAAGCCGCCGCCGCATGGCGAGGCCACGCCCGGACGGTCGCCGCCTACCGCGACCGCTACACCATCACCACCGACCGCGCACTCGGCCCGGAGCCCGAGCAGACCGCGCAGAAGATCGACGCCGCCCGCGCCCGCGCAGCACTCGACCGAGCACGCACCCTCACCAACCCTGCGACCACCGATCCCGCACCCCAGCACGCGGCGAGCCGTGAGCAGCGCAGGCCGGTCCTCTGAGGTGACTGATCGTGTCGGTCGTGCTTCGTAGGATGCCTGTGTGAGCGATCTGACCAACACCGATCCGGCTGAGGCCGAGGACTACGGCGCGCTGCTGGCCGCGATTCGGCAGATCGCGGGCGAGGCGCGGGTTCGCGCGGCGGTCGGGTCGCACATGGTCCGGCTCACGATGTATTGGAGCATCGGCCGCGAAATCCTCACACGCCAAGAAGCCCAAGGAACCGGGTCACGCGGGTACGGCGCGCGGATCATCGCGCGGCTCGCGGCCGACATCGCTGCCGATCCGGCGTTGCAGTCGATCGGGGCGTCCAAGCGCAACCTGCAATACATGCGCAAGTTCGCGGCAGCGTGGCCGGACTGGGAGAAAGTGCAGCCGGCCGTTGCACTATGTTCGTGGAAGCACCAGACCATCCTGCTCGACCGCCTCGACGACCCCGACCTGCGGCTGCGCTACGCGGCATGGAGCGCCGAGAACGGCTGGGCGGCGAACACCCTCGCGCTCCAGATCGCCAACAGGCGGCACCTGTCGGTCGGGGCTGCGCCGACCTCGTTCGAGCTGATGATGCCCGCCGCAGAGGCCGAGTTCGCCCAAGAGGTCTTCAAGGACGAATACACGCTCGGGTTCATCGGTGACCTCGGCGACGCCTACCGCGAAGCCGAACTCGAACAGCGCCTCATCGAGCGGATGCGCGACTTCCTGCTCGAACTCGGCGTCGGGTTCGCATGGGTCGGCAGCCAGAAGACCTACGACGTGGACGGCGACGAGTTCCGCCTCGACCTGCTGTTCTTCCACACCCGACTCAACCGCTTCGTCGTGTTCGAGTTGAAGGCCGAGAAGTTCCACCCCAAGCACGCCGGACAAGCCGCGTTCTACGCCGCGCTCATCGACCGAGAAGAACGAGTCGAGCAGCACGGCCACGGCGAGACGATCGGGGTCGTGCTCTGCCGCGACTACAGCGAAACCGTCGCGGAGATCGCGCTGAGTCGATCCTGCGCCCCGCTCGTCGTCTCCCGCTACCGCCTCGACGCACCCAGCGAACAGGAAGGCCAGCTCCCGGCCGACCTGACCGGCGCGCTCCCTGACCCGGCCGCGCTCGCCGAGAAGTACGCCGAGGTCGTCATCGAGGAAACCCGCCGCCTCGACCACCACCACGAAAGGGATATGGACCGATGACGGAGACGCACAAGGACTTGCCGGTGATCGCGTTCGCTTCCGACTGCGAGTGGGAGGGATGGCTGCGGGCGCATGGCGATAGTTCTGGCGGGTTGTGGGTCAAGTTCGCCAAGAAGGGCAACGACGCGTCGAGCTTGACGAAGACGGAGGCGATCCGCACGGCGTTGTGCTGGGGGTGGATCGACGGTCAGCTCGGATCGTGGGACGAGGCGTGGTTCATCACCCGGTTCACCCGGCGAGGTCCGCGCAGCAAGTGGTCACAGGTCAACGTCAAGCACGTCGAGGAGCTAGAAGCCGAAGGCCGGATGCAGCAGCAAGGAAGCGCGCAGGTCGATCAAGCAAAGGCCGACGGGCGTTGGGACGCCGCCTACTCCTCGGTGGCGAGCAAGCAGGTTCCCCCCGAACTGCAAGCGTTGCTCGACGCAAACCCAAGCGCTGCCGCAGCGTTCGACTCCCTCGACTCCGCCAACCGCTACGCGATGTGTTACCGCATCGAGACGGCCAAACGACCGGACACCAAGCTCCGCAACGCCGCGAAGTTCGTCGCCATGCTCGAACGAGGCGAACGGCTCCACTAACCTGCGATCAACTGGCCGTGCGACGACGACGGCGGCTGCCGCTACGGCTGCCACCCCGCGAGCGGATCGTCACGTCCTGCGCCGCGAGCGCCCGACGCACCGCGTTCTGACTGGCCCCGAACCGCAGCCCGATTTCCATGAGCGACGTGCCGCCCTCGTAGAGCCGTACCGCTTCGGGGACGTGCTTGGCATCGAGCCCACGCGTACGCAGCGGCACCTTCTGACGAGCCAGATGCGCCCGAGCAGTTCGGTGGTGGATGCCGAACCGCTCACCGAGTTCCGCCAAGGTCAGCCCCTCGCCGTACGCCGCCACCAACTTCGCGACCTGCGCAGCCGTCAGAAAGGTTTGAGGTATCCCAACCGAGCGCACCACCGGCCCCCGAACGTCGGTGATCGCCGCCTCACCCGACCGCCTGCAACGGTCGAAAACCCCCTTGTGCCACCGCTTTGCGAGGGTTTTCTGCGCCGGGGTAAGGTTCTCAAGTCCTCTACGGAGGGCTATAGGACGAACCCTCGGATTCCGGGCCCTCCGGGCCCCCTTTTCGTTCTCGGGTGAGTTGGGCAAATTGACGGTTACCGTCAATTTGCCGGCAGGGCGCGGCAGGGCGCCGTGGTGAGCAAGGTCGAGCGGGGTGGACCTTTCGGCCGGCACGAGCCGTACCAGAGACATGCGCAGCTATCTCCTCGGCCCGCTCTCGATCGTCGCGTTCGGTCTGAGTCTGCTCCCGGGCTGTGGGTCCGGTTCGGGCCAGACCGCGACGGCCGGGCGCGACGACCAGTCCACGACAGCCCGAATCACCCCCAATGCCCGCGACGCGCCCTCTCGTTCGCCGCTCGG
>JAWKQJ010000050.1:0-34733 GCA_041390205.1 Gemmatimonadales bacterium | reverse complement strand
GAAGAGCTGCGCCGATCTGATCTCGCTCTCGTACTGGCACACCTATCGGCTTCCGATCGCGGTGACCCGCTGCGGCAACCTCTACGGCGGCGGCGACCTGAACTTCAACCGGCTGGTGCCGGGCACGATTCGATCGGTGCTGCGCGGCGACCGGCCGGTGATCCGGAGCGACGGCAGCTTCGTCCGCGACTACTTCTACGTCCGCGACGCGGTCGAAGCCTACCTCCAGCTGGCCGAGCGAATGGACGACGAGGCCTTCCACGGTCAGGCGTTCAACTTCGGGACCGAGACCCCGATGTCGGTGCTGGAGATGGTGGCCGTCCTGCTGGAACGACTCGGCGCCAGCGAGCTCGAGCCGGTGATCCTCGGCGAGGCCACGCACGAGATCTCCCGGCAGTACCTCGACTGCGCCAAGGCTCGGAGCCAGCTGGGTTGGCGCTCCCACTACGCGCTCGGCGAGGCGCTCGACGAGACGATCGCGTGGTATCGCGGGTGGCTGGCGCGGAACGGCCAGGTCTCGTGAGCCAGCCGGCGCCGGCGACCCGTCCGCGGAGCGAGCTGCTCTGGCTGTTGACCGCCCTCGCGATCTTCGCCGCGGCGGCCGTGTGGTACAACCTGGTCCGGAGCATGTGGCTCGACGAGTACTTCACCTGGTCGCGCACCGGCGTGAGCTTCGGCGAGACGCTCGAGCACGCCTACTTCACCTCGAGCAAGCCGCCCGTGTATTTCGTGGCGGTCCACTGGTGGCGGGTCTTTTCGGACTCGATCGAGTGGATCCGCTTCCTCTCGACGGCCGCCCTGCTGGGAACGCTGGTCGCGCTCCACCGACTCTCGCGGACCCTGACGATCCCGGCCGACTGGCGCGGCGTGGCCCTGCTGGCCGCGCTCACGCCCCATTTCTTCTACGTCGGCGCCGAAGCCCGGGTCTACGCGCTCTGCCTGCTGTTCATCAGCTGGGCGATGTACTGGTGGGCCCGGATCTGGGTTGCCGGGGCGCCGAAGCCGGGCTGGGCCGCCGCCGGATTCGTCCTGGCGAGCTATCTCGGGATCCTGACGTTCTACTACACCGGGTTCGTGGTCGCGGGCCTGCTGATCGCCGCATTCGTCTATCCCGAGCGACGGGTCTACGCCTTCCGGGCCGGCGCGGCGCTGACCGCGCTCCTGATCCCCTGGCTGCCGCTGGTCGCGGTCCAGGTCTCCGGGCAAGGCACCTACCTCCGCCCGATCGCCGCCAAGGTCGGCCTGCTCTCGAAGCTGGCCTCGACGGCGCAATACCTCGGGTCGCAGCTGCTGGATACGGTGTTCCGCCTGGCCCCGGTGCGGGACCGGCTCGAGTTCGTCGCGGTGGTCGGCCTCGGCCTCCTCGCCGTGCTGGTGGCGAGGCTCGGCCTCTCACGACCCCGCTGGACCCGCACCGAGAGCAAGGTGGCGCTGGCGGCCCTGATCGCGGTCGGATCGTTGCTCGGCCTCCGCACCCTCAACCAGGTCCACGCCGACGTCCGGCACTGGGTGGTGATCGTCCCGGGGCTGCTGACGCTGGTGGCGGTGGTGATCAGCCGGGTCGAGCACGCCCGGCTCAGGACGGCCCTCAACCTCGGGGTCGTCGGCGTCTTCGCCTTGAGCGCGCTGAGCTTCGTCCGAAACGAGCGCGGCTCGTACGACTTCCGGGCCGCCGCCAACGCCGTCATGGCCGCGGAGCGGCCGGGCGAGCCGATCCTCTCCTTCGACGGCAACCCCGGTCCGTTCCTGTACTACTATCACGGCCCGAATATCGTGCGCCGCGTGCCGGCCGATCTCGCGATCACCCGGCGCGACTACGCGTTCACGCCCGAGGAGGCCGGCCGGGTCGCGAGCGCCCTGAGTCACGCGGCGCCACCGGAGCGCGCCTTCTGGCTCGTCGAGAAGCACTACGACGGCTACCGTTTCGAGCCCGGCATCGAGGTGATCGATCGCTACCATCCGGACTCGGTGGTCGTGCGGTCGACGACCCAGGTCCACCTGCTCCGGGCGATCCGCGCCGCCCTCGTCACGCCAAGCGACACCGGCGGCACACCGGCCGGGGAGCAGTAGCGTTCCGATGAGACTGAAGACCTGGTACAAGATCCACAAATGGCTCAGCGTCGGGATGGCGGCGGCGCTGCTGCTCTGGACGTTCACCGGCCTGGTCATGGTGATGCCCTCGACTCGCTTCGCCTCCGCGGGCAGCGAGCCGGAGCTGGATTTCGAGCGGATGCGGATCGCGCCCGCCGAGGCCGCGGAGCTGGCCCGCCGGTCGTGGGGCGACGGCGTGCAGGTCAGGGAAATGCACCTCCGCCCGGTACTCGATCGCCTGGCGTACTGGATCTGGCCGACCAAGGGCCGACACCTCCTCATGGACGCCGAGACGGGCGAGATCTTCACGATCACGGAGCCGATGGCGCTCGCGATCGCCCGGACCGTGGTCGGAAACGACGCCGCCCTCGAGTCGACCGAGAACATCACCGACTACAGTCTCAGCTATACGGCGGGCCCCCTGCCGATCTACCGCTTCGGCTTCGACGGCGGCCGGCTGGTCCACGTGAGCCAGCGGGACGGCACCGTGGCGACCCGGAGCCGGGCCTTCGACCGGTTCAAGAACGTGAACCACCTGCTCCACAGCTTCCTGCAGCTGCGACTGGCCCCGGGCGGCGAAACCACGCAGAACACGATGATCTGGCTCTTCGGCGTGGGGTCGCTGATCACGATCCTGACCGGGCTCTACCTGGCCTTGCCGAAGCGACTCAAGGTTCGCCCGCGCCAGGATGGCGCGAACACCAGGGGTTAGAGCGTTGCGAGCGTGCAACACTTCGTTGGGGCGCCGCAGCGTTCCGCCGAGATCGTCGCGCCGGAGCGACGATCGAATCGTCCAGCGCTGCCCGGTGGCGGGAACGATCATTGCCACCCCGCGGGCCGACCCATGAGCACCGTCTCCCTGAGGGCCCGAGAGGCGACCGCCGCCCCTCCGACCGCCGCCCGCGCCGCGAGCGACCGGGCGGAGCTGCTGGCGTTGTCGGCGTGCCTGGTCCTCGCCCTCGCCCTTCGGCTCCCGGGACTCGGAAGCGGCCTCTGGTACGACGAGATCGAGACGCTGGTCGAGTACGTCCGCCGGCCGCTCGCGCTGATTCTCGGCACCTTCGACAGCAAGAACCAACATCTCCTGTACTCGGTCGCCGCCCACCTGAGCGTGAGCGCGCTCGGCGAATCGGCGGCGACGCTCCGCCTGCCCGCCGTGCTCTTCGGCGTCGCCAGCGTGCTCGCCTTTCACCGGTTCGCCCGCGCGGTCGTCGGCCGCGACGAGGCGCTGATCGGCGCCGCCGCCCTCGCCGTGTCGTACCACCACGTCTGGTTCTCGCAGAACGCGCGGGGGTACACCGGCCTGCGCCTGTTCACGCTGCTCGCGACCCAGGTGCTCTGGCGACTGCTCTCGGGCGGGCCGGCCCGCCGGCTCGATCCGCTCTGGTACGGGGTCTGGCTGGCCCTGGCCGTGTACACCCACTTCACCGCCGTCCTGGTCGGGGTGGCCCACGCGCTGATCGTGGGAGGCGTCGCCCTGGTCCGCCGGGCGCGGGGTGTCGAGCTCGGAACCGGACGCGCGTTACTGGCGCTGGGCCGCCCGTCCTGCTGGGCCTGCTGCTCTACGCGCCGGTGCTGCCTCGCGTGATCGGCACGCTCCTCGGGCCGTCGCCGCCTGCTGGAGACCACCGGCGAGTCCGTCGGCTGCTGGCCGAGACCGCTCGCGGCCTGGGACGGGCTTGCCGGGCGGTCTGATCACGCTCGCGCTCGGTCTGGTCGTGATGGCGCTCGGCCTGGTTCGACCTGGCTCGAGGACGTGGCCGCTATCTGGTTCTGGTGCTGCCGGGAGCGCTCGCTCAAGGCGACGGTGCTGGCGCTCGGACACAACCTCTGGCCACGCTTCTTCTTCTTCAGCGCCGGGTTCATCGTCCCGATCGCGGCGGCGCGGCTTCGAGGCGGCCCGTCTGCTCTTCTCTCGCGGGGCTGCCAGGTATGCAGATTCGGCAGCGCTCGGCGCGCTGGATCGCGAGCGCTACCGAGCAGGCGCGCGTCAACTGGGGAAGTGAGGACTACGAGGCCGCGCCCGATTCGTGGACGAGACCCGGGCCGCGGACGACGCGGTCGCGGTGGTGGACCGACTGGACTACCCCTACACCCGCTATCTCCACCGGGACTGGACGGTCCTCACGGGCGAAGCGGAGCTGGCCACGCTCGACGGCGGCACGAGCGGACCTGGTGCTCTGCCACGCTCGATCCGGTTGGCCTCGGTCCAGCCCGGCATCTGGCGGCGGCTCGGGACCGGCGTACGACACGGCGGCGGTCTTTCCGGGCACGGTCGGAGACGAGCGATCGTCGTATATGGTCAGTCAGACCGACAGAGCGGGGAGCGCCATGATCGAGCAGGTCGTCGACGAAGAACCCGGCCGTCTGGAGCTGAGCGGCATTGCGGTGATCCCGGCGTACAACGAGGGTCCTCACGTCGCCGAGCAGGTCCGGGCCGCCGAGGGTGTGATGGAGACCACGGGTGGCCCTACGAGATCCTGGCGTCGACGACGGCAGCACCGACCAGACCGCCGCCGAGGCGGACGGCACCGGCGTCCGGGTCCTGCAGCGGGTCCGGAACCGCGGCTACGGCGCGTCGTTGTGCTTGTGTCCGTCGCGCCAGTCATCCTGGGCATATCCTGATCACCGACGCGGACGGCACCTATCCGTCGAGGGGCGATCCCGTCGCTCCTGGCCCGGGCCGAGCACAACGCGATGGTGGTGGGCGCGCGGATCGGGGACTCGGTCAACGTGCCGCCGATCGCCGGCCCCGCGGGCGCGTTCATCCGCTGGCTGGCGAGCTACCTCTCCGGGCACGAAGATCCTCGACCTGAACTCCGGCCTCCGGGTGATGCGGCGCGACCTGGTGCAGCGCTACGCCCACCTGCTGCCGTGGATGGATTTCTTCAACACCACGATCACCCTGGCCTCGACCTCGAACGTCCGGTCGAGTACGTGCCGATCGACTACCACGCCTCGACTCGGCGCCTCGAAGATCCGGGCCCGGCACGCCTACGACTTCACGCTGCTGGTGCTCCGGGTCATCATCTACTTCAACCCGCTCAAGGTCTTCATTCCGGCCGGCGCCCTGATGGCGCTCGCCGGTCTAGTGAAGCTCGGGTACGACATCATCCGGGACAATCTCCTCGAGCGCGTGTCGCGCTGCTCGGCGCGCTGATCGCCTGGGCGGTCGGTCTCCTGGCCGACCAGAACGCCAGGATCGCGGTGAAGCGATGAAGCTCTGGCTCAAGGTCTCCGTGAGCGCCGGGCTCCTGGTCGCGCTCTTCGTGCTGGTGACCTGGCACCAGGTGCGCGAGGCGCTGTCCCACTCTCGCCCGGCTCTGGCTCGGCGCGCTGACGGGTTCGCCGCGGGCCACGTGGTCGGGGTGATCAAGTGGCGCAGCTTCGTGAACGCCTGTCGGGGCCGGCTCCGGCTCGACGCGGCGCTCTCTGCAGTTATTCCGCCGGGCTCTTCGCCAATCTCTGCCTGCCCAGCATCATCGGCGGCGACGTGCTGCGACTCGGCATCGCCGGACGGCCCACCTTGTCGGCCGGAGGCCGCGCTCTGGGGCGGGTGATGGACCGGCTCTCGGACATGATCGCGCTCGCGCTCCCCGCCGCCGCCGGTGGGATCCTTCCGCGCGATCAGCTGACCGGCTGGACCGCCCAGCCCTGAGCCTCGGCCTCGTGCTGGGCATCGGGGTCGCGCTGCTCGGCGTGCCGCTGCTCCTCCGGCGACCGATCCGGAGCTGGCCTCCCCGCTTTCGGCGACCGGTGGCGCGGAGCCTGGTCGCCCTGCGACGCATGTGGCAGCGGCCGGCCGTCTTCGCCCGCGGGTCATGCTCGCTCGCGATCCAGGGCTCGTTCGTGCTGCTCAACGCGTGGATCGGGCGGAGTCTGGGCATCGACGTTCCGCTGTCGGTCTGGTTCCTGACCTGGCCGCTCGCCAAGACGGCCGGCCTGCTGCCGATCAGTCTCGGCGGCTCCGCGGTCCGCGAGGCGAAGCCCCGCCGCGCTGCTGCTGCCGTTCGGCGTCCCCGCCGCGCAGGCCGTGGTCGCGTCGCTGCTCTGGCAGACGGTGCTGATCGGCGGCGGGTTGCTCGGCGGCGCGATCTGGCTGGTGCTCTCCCTGGATCCGGCATCTGCCGATGGGGATGCGGGGCGGCGAGGTCGGCTCAGCCGGCTGGTCGGTGGCCAAGGACGGCGCTTCCCGAGGTCGCATCCTAGCGCCGGGCCCGCCGTCGGCGCGGCCTGGCGCCTCCGTCACCTCGAGCGGGCCAACGTCACCGTCTTCGAGCAACACCAGGTGGCCGGCGGCAACGCCGGCAGCTTCGAGTTCGCGGGCCAGCGGGTGGACTTCGGGAGCCACCGACTCCACCCCGCCTGCGATCCGGCCATCCTCGCCGACATCCGCCGCTTCCTGGGCGACCAGCTGTTGGATCGACCCCGACACGGTCGGATCCGGCTTCGGGGCCGCTGGGTCCGGTTCCCGCTCCGGCCGCTCGACCTGCTCACCCGACTCGATCCCGGCTTCGCCCTGGGCTCGCTCGGCGACGCGCTGGTCAAGCCGCTTCTGCTCCGGGGCGGGCTCGGACACCTTCGCCGGGGAGCTGCGGGCCAGCCTCGGCCCGACGATCTGCGACCACTTCTACTTCCCGTACGCCCGGAAGATAGGTCGGGAGCCCGAGGAGCTCTCCGGAATCCAGGCAAGGCGCTGCGTCGCGGCCTGGCCTCGCCAAGTTGATCCGCAAAGTGCTCTCGCAGGTGCCGGCTTCAGGGCCCGGCGCGTGGGCGCTTCTACTACTCCGCGCGCGGCTTCGGCCAGACTGAGGTCTACGCCGAGCAGGCGGAGGCCGCCGGCGCCCGCCTCCGCTACGGTCGCCGGGTGACCGCGCTGACGCCACCGGCCGGGCCGTCGGAGCGATGGGCGGTGGAGAGCGAGCAGTCCGGGCGTCCGCGAGCGGCTCGAGGTCGACCACGTCTGGTCGACGCTGCCCGTCACCCTGCTCGCCAGGATGATGGGGGAGCACACCCCCGAAGCGGTGCATGCGGCCTCCCGGGCGATCGGCTATCGGGCGATGGTGCTGGTCTACCTCGAGCTCCCGGTGGGACAGTTCACCGAGTACGACGCGCACTACTTCCCCGGGGCCGACGTCCGGATCACCCGACTCTCGGAGCCCAAGAACTACGCGGCGCGCACCGAGCCGGCGGGCCGCACCGTGCTCTGCGCGGAGCTGCCGACTTCGCTCGAGGACTCGTGGTGGACGGCCTCGGACCAGGCCTTGGGCGCATTGGTGGCCGAGGACCTCGCGACCGCGGGGATTCCGCTGCCGGCCGCGCCGACGGCCGTGATGACCCGGCGCCTGCCGCAGGCCTACCCGATCTACACGATCGGCTACGAGGAGCCGTTCGGCGTGCTCGACCGCTGGGCGTCGGGTCTGCCGCGACTGCTGAGCTACGGCCGCCAGGGACTCTTCGCGCACGACAACACGCACCACGCGCTGGCGATGGCGTACGCCGCCGCGGACTGTCTCGGTCCCGACGGCTTCGATCTCGCCCGCTGGGCGGACCACCGGCGGGTCTTCGAGACCCACGTCGTGGAGGACTGATGCCGTCCATCCACGAGCGCGGAAGGCGCGAGCCATGACGGGCGTCAGAATCCGGCTCTTCCTCACCTGCTGGCTGGTCTACTCGCTCCACTTCGCCACCGACGTGGCGCGGGAGCACTATCTGGTGATGAGCATCGTCGAGGACCACTCGTACGCCCTCGACAAGTACTACGGTCTCCACGTCGACATCTTCCAGAACCCGCCGGAGGCGAAGGTCCAGGGCGCCCACCATGGGGCCAATCCCGGGATCTCCATGCTCGCCGCGGTGCCGTACTTCCTGACCCGTCCGGCCGTCGAGTGGGTGGTCGGCCGTGACCTCGAGCGCCGGGCGGGGGACGACACCGCCGCCGTCTATCGGGACGACCGGCCACGGCGGGTCGAGTTCTATCAGCGCGCGCGTCGGGAGGGGCTGGACCTCCGCTTCGGGCTGGTGGCCGCCATCACTCTGGTGCTGTTCATGGCGCCGCTCACGGCGGGCAGCGCGGTGATGATGTTCTCCGCGCTGGGCGCGCTCGGGCTCGCGCAACGGGCCGCGCTCTGGCTCTCGCTGCTCTACGCCTTCGGCACCCCGGTCTTCTTCCGGGCGGCCTACCTCAACCAGAACATGGCGATCGGCGTGTTCGCGTTCGCGGCCTTCCTGCTGATCTGGAACCCGCGCCGGATGGTCCGCTGGTCGCCCCGAACGAGGCTCGTCGCGGCCGGCCTGTTGGGCGGGCTGTCGTTCCTGTCCGACTACAGCGGCGCGGTGGTCGCCGGCCTGCTCGGGCTCTACGCCTGGTGGCGGCAGGCCGACGACCGGGGGGTCGCGAGCGGGTTCAGAGACTCGCTCTGGTACGGCGCCGGTCTGCTGCCCGGCGTGCTGATGCTCTGGCAGTACCAATGGGCCAGCTTCGGCAACCCGTTCCTGCCGCCCCAGAACTGGATGGCGCCGGTCAAGTGGATCGACGTCGGCTATCAGGGCGTCGGCGGGATCACGCCCGAGCTGCTCAAGATGCTGCTGGTCGACCCGCGCTTCGGTCTCTTCGTGGCGATGCCCCTCGCGCTGCTGGCGCTGCCGGGCCCGTGGCTGGCCCGGCGCGCACGTGGTCTCCTGCCTCAGCGGGAGACCCTGGTCTGCCTCGGGATCTCGGCGGCCCTGGTGCTCTTCTTCTCCACGGTGCAATACACCCGGCTCCAGTGGGTCACCGGCATCCGCTATCTCGCGCCGCTCTTCCCGTTCCTGTTCCTGGCGGCGGTCCCGCTTCTTCTTCGACTCCCCCGGATCGTGGCCTGGGTCGTCGGCCTCGGATCGGTGCTGATCGGCTGGTCGCTCGCGATGGTCCGCAACCAGGGCACGGTGCTCGACAACGTCCAGCATTTCCTGCTCGAGGGGTTCCAGCTGCCCTGGCTCACCGTGCTGGGCAAGCTGTCCACCCAGTACGCGCCCTGGCTCCAAGGCCGGCCGTCTGCCCTGCCCTGGCTGGCTCTCACGGGCGTGGCCCTGGCGCTGATCTGGCGGGTCAGGAATCCCTGGGAGCGCATCGGCGGGAACCCGTAGGCTCTGGCACCAAGATTGCCCGTTACAGCGGTAGAGGTCTACGACACAACCTGTTGCGACACAATAGCTTAGACCGTCTCCCCCGGAGTGGGCGCGGGGGTTTGAGACCTGGACCTGAGCCTAAACGTTGCGACATTGCAGCACCAATCAGTGGCCGGCGCGCCATGCTCCGGCCGGTGGTGGGTGAACGTCGAGGCGACCATGAGCAAGCAGGGACCGGAGAACCGAGCTGAGAAGGCCGAGTCCGCGTCGACGGTTCGGGTCGACGTGGTCATTCCCGTGCTCAACGAGGCGCACGTCCTGGCGCGCAGCGTCGACACGGTACGGGCCTTCTGCGCCACCCAGCCGGCGTGGGATTGGCGGGTTCTGGTCGTGGACAACGGCTCCACCGACGGGACCGACCGGGTCGCCCGAGAGCTCCAGACCACCAACCCGGGCGAGGTGCAGTTCCTCCAGCTGCCGATGCGGGGCCGGGGGCGCGCGCTGCGCCACGCGTGGACCCAGAGCGACGCCGACGTGGTCTGCTATACCGACGTCGACCTCTCCACCGAGCTGGCCGCCCTGGGGCCGCTGGTCCGGGCGGTCGCCTTCGAGGGCTACGACCTCGGCACCGGCTCCCGGCTGCTGCCGGAGTCCCGCACCACCCGCTCGTTCAAGCGAGAGTTGATCTCCCGGGCCTACAACCTGATCGTTCGGTCGATCCTGTGGACCTCGTTCAGCGACGCGCAGTGCGGCTTCAAGGTGGTGAGCCGGCGGGTGGTGCAGGACGTGGTCCCGGAGGTGCGCGACCAATCCTGGTTCTTCGACACCGAGCTCCTGGTGCTCGCGGAGAAGCGGGGCTTCCGACTCAAGGACTTGCCAGTCGAGTGGATCGAAGACGACGACAGCCGGGTGAAGATCATCAGCACGGCCTGGGAGGACTTGAAGGGCGTGGCGCGGCTGCGCTGGAAGCTCTGGCGCGAGATGCTCTCGCCCCGCCGAGCCTCGGTGCCGGAGTCGCGTCGGGTCTGGTGAGGCACCCGGCACCCGACCGGTCATGGGCCCGCTGCTCCTGACCGGAGGCGGGGGCTTCGTCGGACGAGCG
This sequence comes from Gemmatimonadales bacterium, assembly GCA_041390205.1. Lineage (GTDB taxonomy): Bacteria > Gemmatimonadota > Gemmatimonadetes > Gemmatimonadales > GWC2-71-9 > SHZU01. The sequence continues at coordinate 24,430 of JAWKQJ010000050.1, read as the reverse complement.
CTGATCGCGCGACTCGCCTCCGCCGGAGCGCCCGACGTTCGCCTCCTCACCCGGGGCGGCTCCGCACTCGATCCCTCGCGCCTGCCGTCGGGTTGGCGCGTCATCCAGGGCGACCTCGAGGCCATCGACCAGTGGGCGGACGCGCTCGCCGGCGTGGAGACCGTCGTCCATCTGGCGGCCCTCACCGGCAAGGCGGGCCGCGCCGCGCATCGAGCCGTCAACCTCGAGGCGACGGAGCGCCTGCTGGACGCGGCCCGCCGGGCCGGCGTCGGCCGCTTCCTCTTCGTCAGCACGATCGCCGCGGGCTACCCCGACCGCTCCCATTACCACTACGCCAACGCCAAGGCCGCGGCCGAGGCGATCGTCACGGCCGCCGCCGGAATCGAGACCATCGTGGTGCGACCGACGATGGTCTTCGGCGCCGGCAGCCCGGTGCAGGCCAACCTCGCGCGACTCGCCAGGCTTCCGATACCGGTCACCTTCGGCGCCGACCGGGCGGTGCAGCCGATCCACGTCGAGGATCTCGCCGAGCTGCTCGCCGCGCTGCTCGAGCGGAAGGGCTGGGGCAACCGGACGATCGAGGCGGGCGGTCCGGACCTGACGACGATGGATCGTCTCCAGGACCGGCTCCGCCAGGCGGCCGGTCTCCCGATCCGATCGCGGTTGCGGGTGCCGATCAAGCCGGTGCGGGCCGTCCTTGCCCTGCTCGAGCCGGTCGCGCTCGGCCTGCTCCCCTTCTCGGCGGGTCAGCTGACGGCGTTCGCCAACGACACCAGGGCCGTCGCGCCGCCGCCGGACCTCGCGCTTCCGCTCCCGAGCCGCCACCTCGACGTGACGGTCGGCGCGTGAGCGACGGGACCGCCGCGATCGACCGCGAAGCGATCGGTCTGACCCGCCATCTGATCGGCCAGCCACCCAGCGAGTACCTGACGCTCTGCTATCGCCGCGCGCACGCCGGCGCGGCCGGCGGCGAGGACGGGCTCGATCGGCTCCTGATCCGCGCGGCCTGCGGCAGCCGCTGGCTCGCGGCTCCCGCCGACGCCTATGCCCGGCTGATGCGTCCGGCGGGCGGGCTCCGTCGCAGGGTCACCCTCCTGCTGGCGATCGCGGAGAACGCGCCCGACACCCACCGGCATTTCGTCCCGGCGCAGGGTTCCTGGGTCGCCGGGGTGCTCGGTCTCGGTTGGGACCTCTTCCGCGGCGGGATCGCGATCGTCGCGGGAGTCGTCCTGTTCGGGGTCCCGCACCTGCTCGGCCGGCTCCGGCCGGGACGATCGTGATGCGGGTTCTGGTCGTGGGATCGGGCGCCTCGGGCGTCCACTTCGCCCTGACCGCGCTCGAGCGCGGCTTTCGGGTGACGATGGTCGACGTCGGCCACGAGCGGCCTGAGGCGCCGTTGCCGGAGGCGTCGGTCGAGCAGCTCAAGGAGCGGCTGGAGGATCCGGTCGCCTACTTCGTGGGCGAGCGCGGCCAGGGTGTCGCGTACCCCGCGACCAAGGCCTCCTTCTACGGCCACCCGCCGAGCAAGGACCACGTCTTCCGCAAGCCGCCCGGCTTCGTGACTCGAGAGATCCGGATGGCCCCGGTGTACAGCTTCGCGCGGGGCGGGCTGGCGGAAGCGTGGACGGCCGGCTCTTACGAGCTCGGCCCCGACGACCTGCGCGACTTCCCGATCGACCGCGCCGCGCTGGCCGCGGGCTACCGGACCGTGGCGCGCCGGATCGGCGTCGGCGCCGCGCACGACGACCTGGCGCGCTTCATCCCGACCGACGCCGAGTATCTGGAGCCGCTGCCGCTCGACTCGCACTCGGCGCTGCTCCTCGCCCGCTACGCGCGGCATCGCGACGGCCTGCAGCGCGGGCTCCGGTTCCATCTCGGCCGCTCCCGCGTGGCGACGCTCAGCCGGCCCCATGAGGGCCGGCGCGCCTGCGCGGAGCTGGGCCGCTGTTTCTGGGGCTGCCCGATCGACGCCATCTACAGTCCGCGGGTGACGCTGCAGGAGTGCCTCCGTCATCCCGGGTTCGACTACCGGCCCGGCCGGGTGGCCACCCACTTCGAATACGACGACGAAGGGCGGGTGACCGCACTCGTCACGGTGCCCGTGGAGGGAGGCGAAGCGGAGCGACTCGACGCCGATCGCTACGTGCTGGCGGCCGGCGCGCTCGCGAGCTCGAAGCTGGTGCTCGACACGATTCACCGCCGGACCGGGCGGGTGGAGCGCCTCACGGGCCTGATGGACAACCGGCAGGTCCACGTCCCGTTCCTGACGCCGGCGATGATCGGCCGGAAGATCGAGCTCGCGAGCTACCAGTTCCACCACCTCGCGTTCGCGCTCGAGCGACCGGATCCGGCGGAGTACATCCACGGACAGATCACCACGCTCCGCGCCGCCTCCACGCACCCGGTGATCGCGAGCCTCCCGCTCGACGGGGCGACCGGCCTCCGGGTCTTTCGCCGGCTGAGAGGCTCCCTTGCGCTGGCGAACGTCAACCTGCACGACACCCGCCGCGAGGGTTCCTGGCTCTCGATCCGACCGTCGGACGAAGGCCCGAGCGCGCTGGTGGTCGAGTACACGGACGACCCGGCCGAGGCCGAGCTGATCGGTGACGCGCTGGCGCGCACCCGCCGCGCCGTGCGGCGGCTCGGCGGCTTCGTTCCGCCTGGAATGACTCGGGTGTTGCCGAAGGGCTTCAGCGTCCACTACGCCGGCACCTTGCCGTTCTCACGGGACCGGCGACGCTTCGGCGCGGACCCGGACGGCCGGAGCTGGGACTTCCCCAATCTCTTCTTCGCCGACGGAGCCACCTTCCCGTTCCTGCCGGCCAAGAACCTGACCTTCACCCTGATGGCGAACGCCACCCGGATCGCGGAGGCGCTCGCGTGAAGCCGACCGAGGCTGGCCGCGCCCGGTCAGGAGCCTCCGGCCGCCCGCTCCCGCCGGCGGCGCTCGGCCCAGTCCCTCCCGAAATCGGGGCGACCGGCGGGCCAGTTCTCCATCTGCCACTCGCCGTCCACCACGAAGCCCTTGTCGAGGCGCCCGGGCACCCGGAGCCGGAGATTGGGCGCGGGGTTCGGCGTGCACGGGATCGGCGTGTGCCGGCAGCGGCGGAAGACCGTGTTGAGCTCGAGACCGCTCGCCGTGCGGTAGGGCGTCACTTCGGGGAGCTGGGGCATCGCGTAGAAGCCGGAGCTGGGCCCGTTGTAGCGGAGGTTGGATTCGATCAGCCGGCGGAGGGGCGGGAGACGCCGATCGGCGCCTGGGGTCACCAGGGGTCGGACGATCAGCGGGCTCACGCCGAGCAGCGCCACGGCGAGCGCCGCCTGGCGCCCGAGCCTCGCACGGCCGGCTTCGCGATCGGAGAGGCGGTAGAGTCCCGACGCGAGCGTGGCCAGCATGATGTAGCCCGCGGCCATCGCGTAGCGGGGCTCGGGCGCCATCAGGAACCAGGCCACCAGCGCGACCACCGTCGGGCCGAGCAGCAGCCAGGGCGCGGCGCTCCGGTCGCGCCGACCCGTCGCGAGCAGGGCGCCGATCGCCAGCCCGAGCGCGATCGAGAACGCGAGCGGCACCACGATCTGGTGCGGGCCCTCGCTGCCGCTCACGGACCACCAGCGCTCGAACCAGACCCCGAAGGGCTCCTCGTGCAGCACGCCGGCCGTGACGGACACCGAGGCCCGGGCCGACTCCGCGGCGTAGCCGTACTCGGCGATGGCGTGCTCCGCGGGCACTCGCCACTCGACCGGCGCGGGCAGCAGGGTCATCGGGAAGAGGGGGTAGCCGCTCAGCACGACGCCCCGAGCCGCCCAGCTCAGGCCGATCGCCGCCATCCCGACGAGCCCCCAGGTCGCCGCGCGCCACCGGAGCCTCGGCAGCACCGCGCCATCGCGGAAGAGCGTCGTCAGCAGGAGCAGCGTGGTCAGCGCGCCCAGCACGGCGATGCTGATCTTGAAGATCACGGCGAGGGCGATCAGGATCAGCGCCGTCGCGACGTGGTAGACCCGCGCCGTCGACTCCTCCTGGCGGTCGAGCAGGAAGTGGTGCGCTTCGGAGGCCGCGATCAGGGCGACGCTGGTGGCCGGCAACCCGGTGACGTAGCTCCGGAGCCAGTCCTGCATGGCCATGTCGGCCGCGGGAACCACCAGCACCGCGTCGAAGAGCCAGGCGGCCCGGTCGGCCACCGGCCCCGAGAGCAGCGCCACGATCCCGAGCAGCGCGTGGGCCCCGAGCACCTGGATCAGCACCCCGCTCGCGATGTGATGGGCCCGGCCGGCCCAGGGTCCGACCTGCAGCATCGCGTCGTAGAGCAGACTCGCGTTGTTGAAGCCGAGCGGCCCGAAGAGATTCGCGAGACCCGGCACCGCGGGATAGGCGACCGCCCACTGGACGCCTTGCAGGTGGTAGAGCAGCGTGTCGGTGTTGGCGAGGGGCCCGCGGCCGAGGTTGGCGACGTAGAGGGCGGCCAGGACCAGGAGCGCCAACACGGCGGGACGCGCCCACCACGACTCGCGACCCGGCAGCGCCCGGAGCTCGCCCCGCGAGCGCCAGAGCCCGGCGAGGCCGGCGACGGACACCAGGGCAAAGGGCGCCGCGCTCACCCGGAACAGGAAGTTCCAGAGAATCAGGAACAGGAGCGTGGCGGCGAGGCCGACCCAGAACGCCACCAGCACGTCGCGAATCGAGCCGATCCCGACCCCGAAGCCGCGCCGGAGCCAGAGACCGAGCCCGATCAGCGGCGCGATCACGAGGAGCTGCGACCCGAGAATCGCGAGCGTGGCGAGGATCATGCCGAGCATGAGACGCTCCGCAATGGGACGACGGGACTTGACCGGGGACGCGGCACAGGCAAGATAACCACCCGACCTAACGCCGTCGGTCTGTCGAGGATCTGACCGTGGACAACGTCACACCAGAGCGCTCCGCCGCCCGACCCGCCGGGACATCCCGTCCGGGCCTGATCGACGCCCTGCTCTTCGCGGCCATCGCCGCGGAAGCCGCCGGCCTCGCCTACTGGCTGGTCCAGCTCTTCCGCGACAAGGCGCTCGGCCAGATCGTCTGGGTCGCGCCGCAAGCGGTCTGGATGGCGCCGCTGGCCTCGCTGGCGATCTTCCTGCCGCTCGCGGTGCCGCTCTGGGTCGTGGCGAGGATCCGGGGCGGCGCCCCGCTCATCGCCGGCACCGTCGGCGCCGTGGCGACCATCTCGCTGCTGCTGCCCTTCCCCCAGGTCGCCCGCTGGGCCAGCGCGCTGGTCGCGATCGGCGTCGGGACCCAGATCGCCCGCGCGGTCCGCGCCCGGCGTCCCGGCCGCCGCGCTCTGGCCGGCGCCGCGATCGCCCTCGGTCTGGTGGCGCTGGTCGGCGGCATCGGCCAGGCGGCGATCGTCGCCGTCGCCCGCGCGTCCGCCCTGCGCGGGCTCGCGACGCCGGGGCCCAGCGCTCCGAACGTGCTGCTGATCATCTGGGATACGGTGCGCGGCGAGGAGACCAGCCTGCTCGGCTACGAGCGCCCGACCACGCCCACGCTCGAGCGACTCGCCGGCTCGTCTGTCGTCTTCGAGCAGGCCATGAGCACCGCGCCGTGGACCCTGCCCTCGCACGGCACGATGTTCACCGGCCGCTATGGAAGCGACCTCGCGGGCAGCTGGCGCCGGCCGATGCGCGACGACGTGCCGACCCTCGCCGAGACGCTGAGCGGCGCCGGATACCGAACCGGCGGGTTCGTCGCCAACCTGCTCTACACCTCGCGCGAATCCGGTCTGGCTCGCGGCTTCGTCGACTACCGCGACTACAGGCCCTCGCGGAGCCTGATCCTGATCCACAGCCCGATCGCCCAGACCGGCGCCTTTCGCAGACTGCTCCGGGCCCGGTCTCTCGCGGGCCTGAAGCGCGCCTTCGGCCCCGGCGCGCTGCTCACCGGACGGCTTCCCGCCGACGAGGTGGTGCCCGCCCGGGTGATCACCAACGATTTTCTCGACTGGCAGGCGACCGTCGAAGGCCGCCCGTTCTTCGCGTTCCTGAACTACTTCGACGCTCACGGACCCTATCGCGCCCCGGACAGCGTGCGCGAGCGGCTCGGTCTCACGAGCGATCCCCTGGACCGCTACGACGCCGCGATCGCGCACCTCGACGAGGAGCTCGCCCGGCTGACCCGCGCGCTCGAGGAGCGGGGCGCGCTGGATCGGACGATCCTGGTGGTCGTCTCGGACCACGGAGAGCTGTTCGGAGAGCACGAGCTCAAGGGTCACGCCAACGGGCTCTTTCTCCCGCTGATCCGGGTGCCGCTCCTGGTGCGCTACCCGGGCACCGTGCCGGGCGGAGTCCGGGTGGCCCAGACCGTCACCCTGCGCGACCTCCCGGCGACCATCCTCGCGCTCGCCGGGACCACGCCGGCCACCCTGCCCGGCCGCTCGCTCGCGGAGCGCTGGAGCGGCTCCGATACCACCGGCGTCGACCCGGACGGCGGCAGCCCGATCATCGCGGAGCTGGCCCGCGGGCTCAACGTCGACTCGACCCAGCCCAACGCCCGCACCTCGCTGGCCACGATCCTCGACCAGCGCTACCACTACGTCGTCGACGGGTTCGGCGCCGAGCAGCTGTTCGACTATCGCGCCGACCCCGCGGAGCGGACCAACCTGATCGGCACGCCCGGCGCGGCCGACGCCCTGCGCCGGCTCCGACGGACGCTCGACAGCGCCGTCGCGTTGCCCTGAGCGAGGAGCGCTCGGGCTTCGCGGCTCCGGGACGCCCGGCATTCAGCGGCGTGCCGCGTGCCGGCGCCCGGCAAGGTAGCCGACGCCGAGCAAGCCCAGCACGCCGATGGCGAGCGCGCCGAGTCGCTTCGGGGTTCCGATCGCTGCCCAGAGTCGCTCGAGGCGCGACGGCTCGGGCGCTGGGGCGTTGATCGCCCGATACCGCTCCGGTGTGAACTCGCCCGAAGTGAGCTCGGCCACGGGATGCAGGAAGATCTCAGCCGACCCGCCGTCGACCCGGACTTCGATGAAGGAATCGAGCTGCGCGGAGAGCAGCCGGCTCGGCAGCCGGTTCCTGAGCAGCTCCAGACTGACCGGCCCTTCGATCGAGCTCTGGTAGTAACGGACGCCGTCGCGCTCGAGGGCCGAGAACTTGAGCGGGCCGTAGTCGCCCGTGAACACGGCGGTCACCCCGGCTCGCGCCAGCAGCGGGTGGATTTCCTTCCACCACCGGCCGTCGTCGGGCTCCCACCAGAGCAGATGGTGGAGGAAGACGAAGGTCTGGTCGACCCCGCGGTCGGTTGCGAGCTCCGCCTCGAGCCAGGCCCGCTGGGCCGAGTCGAGGTCCACTCCCCGGACCCGGAGCGCGTGACTCGAGTCGTCACCGTCCTCGGGCATCCAGGCGCTGTTGAGCAGGATCAAGCGGATCGATCCCTCGACCACCACCTTGGGCAGCGCCCCGTAGCGACGGAGATAGACGTCGCGGCTCGGCAGGTCCGCGATGTCGTGGTTTCCCGGAACCCGGTAGACCGGCACGCCCAGGGTCGCCACCGCCGAGTCGATCTGCTCCCACTCGCGCTCCACGGTGTCGGGATCGGTGAGCGGGCGCTGGATGTCTCCCCAGATGATGTCGCCGGTGAGCACCGCGAAATCCGGATTCAAGGCGCGCGCTCGTTGAAGCAGCTCGCCGAGCTTCGGATTGAGGCCGTTGGGATCGCCGCGCACGTGGCCCAGCACCACGAACCGGCTCGATCGGGCCGTCTGCTGGGCCTCGGCGGGCGAAGCCGCGAGGCCGGCCAGGGCCAGCGCGAGCCCGAGCATCGAACGCAGGGTCATCGCTCCGGCTCTCCCGGGCCGTTCGGATAGACGGCGTACCAGCGCAGCGCCAGGCGACCGGCGCGGAGGACCGACAAGCCCGTGCTCCGCTGAATGTGACTGAGCCCCTCGGTCGGCACGATCTCCAAGCGAACCCGCCGATAGCGCTCCGCCCGGAGCGGAACCTCGACCAGCGAGAACCTGGACAGTCCGCCGCGGGGAGCCACCGCGTGGGTCTCGGTACCGGAGGCACCCTCGGTCACGACCCGGAGCGTGTCCACGTCGCGCCCCGACAGGGCGAGCACCAGCACGCCGCCGCCGCTCGGGCCCAGGTCCCAGTCGACGTCGCGGGTCACCACACCGGTGCCACCCTCGGCGTCGACCACCAGGACGTTGCCCCGCTTGTCCAGCCGGGCCACCCGGGGCCCAGGCCGCCAGCCGTCCGACATGGACTCGAAGTCGTCGTGGAAGCGGTGCGACTCGATCGCCGGACGAGCCGGAATCGAGCGCCACGCTCCTGGCAGCCCGATCCCCGGGCTGTCCACCGCGATGCCGTAGGCGGCGTAGAGCCAGCGCGCGGCGACCGGCGCCACCGCGCGGGGAATCGAATCCAGACCCTGGACCCCGGCCTCGACCACCCGGGCGAGCGAATCCAGCTCGATCGGCTCGACGTTCGCGTCGAACAGGGTGTTGACCAGCGTGCCGAAGCCGCTCGAGCCATAACGCCAGTTCTTGAGCCGCGAGCGGAGGCCGAGCCCGGAGCTCCGGAACTCGTTGCTCAGCAGCACCGGTGACGAGCCGTCCTTGATCTCGACCCCGATCCCGGAACGCTCGACCAGATTGTCGAAGACGAACGGGTGACTCGCCTCGCCGATCGAGATTCCCTTGTCGGCAGCGTTCGAGATCCGGTTGCCGATGATCCGGGGGCTCGACGCCATCAGATCGATGGCGTCCCCACCGCTGCCCTCGAACCGGTTGCCCATGATGGTGCCGACCGAGGTGTCGAAGTCGACCGCGTCACCGTTGGCGTCGACGAATCGGGAGTTGGTGACGTCCACGACCGCGTGGAGGGCGTGGAAGGTGTCGTCGCTCCGCACGTTGGCGATGAAGGTGGCGGAGTCGACGACCACCCCCTTGACCCGGTGGACGTTGACCATCCCGATGAACTCGATCCGTCCGACCAGCGCCCCGCCGCCACCGCGGAACTCGACGTGACGGATCTGGCTGCCATCCGCTCCGTGGCCCTGGAGGGAGAAGGTGCCCCACGGGCGCCCGGTCTCAGCCGGAATCACCCGAATCGGGCGATTCGCCTCGCCGACGGCCCGCACCGGACCGGAGGAGACGATCGAGACGTCGGGATCGAGTCGGATCGTGGTGCCGGGCTCGATCACCAGCGAGTCGCCCGCCGGGATCAGCAGCGTGGTCGTGAGGTGGGTCTCGCCGCGGAGGCGGTGCACCACCGGCGTCCGCGCGCGGTAGAGCCAGGGATGCCAACCGGTCGGCTCGGCGATGGGCGCGCCGTCCTGCCACTCGACCACGGTGGCGGCCTGGCCGCTCACGCGGTTGCGGAGCAGCGGCCGGGCGCTCGTCGCCCCGACCAGGAAGAACCGGTAGGACATCCGGCCCGGCGCGACCCCGTGGCCTTCGGTGTTCCAGCCCGGATAGAGCGGCATCGGCTGCGCCAGGGCGAGCCTGCCGCCTGACCAGGTCGCGCTCAGCTCCGGATCGCTCTCGTCGAGCACGCCGTTCAGGTTGCGGTCCTGACGAAGTCGCGGTCTCGCGCCCGCCTCGACCTCGAGCCCGTCGAGATCGACCCCGGTGAAGCCCCTGGTCTCGAAATCGAGCACCGCGAGCGGCCCGTCCGCGGCGACGTGGAACGCCACCGTATCGTTGGCGAGCCAGCGGCGGAGCAGTCGTCCGTTGGCTCGAAGCTGAGCCGCGGACTCGTCGGCGGAGCCCACGTCGGGCACCAGTCCGGATCGGGAGCGGTCGTAGGCCAGGAAGTCGGCGTAGCGGTGCTCCACGGCGTGGACCAGGCTGTCGCCCCGGGACTCGACGCCGCGCTCGAGCGCGGCGCTCACCTCGCGGGTCACCTGGTCCACTACGAACGGATCGGACAGCATGGCCTGGAACAGGTCGTTCACCGGCCTCGTCTCGGGCTTGCCGAGGTCGAGCAGCCGGATGTCCCACGGGATCGGGTGCAGCAGCTGGGTCGACGGATCCTCGTAGAGGAACTGGTTGTGGACCCGATCCATATGGAAGGGGTCGCCCACGACCAGCAGGTACGCCAGCAGCCGGGCCATCTCGTCGGCGTCGAAGCGGGCCATCAACCGCTGGTGGTCGGCGAAGGTGGTGCCTCGGAGATCCTCGATCATCCGCGCGAGCTGATTCGGCGCGGCGGCGGTCCAGCGATCGTTGACCGAGACCCGTTCCCAGAGATAGGGGTTGTCGAAGAGGCTCCGAATCGTGCCCTTGCGATATTCGCCCCGCTCCGCCCGGTCCCCCCGGAAGACGTTGCCCGGCATCCGGCCGGCGGCGCGCAGGAAGGACTCGTCGACGGTCTCGACGAAGCGGTAGATCCCGTAGAACTGGTTGTTGAGGAAGACCGGCACGACCTCAGTCCGCGGCATCAGCAGACCGAACTCGTTGCCGAGGCGGTTGGCCAGGAAGGCCGAGAGCGGGTCGCGCACCGAGAGCGCGAAGTTCCGGAAGTCCTTGTAGAAGTCGTCGCGCTCCGTCCGCACGGTGAGCGAGCGCTTGTCCGTCGTCCAATGGATGCTGTTGTCGCCGCGCTTGCGGAGCCGCACCGGCAGCGAGGTGCCGCCGTAGCGCAGCGTGCCCTCGATCCAGGAGCCCCACATCGCCAGCGGATCGGACTGGAGCGAATCCCAACTGCGGCGCGGGACCTCGAGCCGGATCACCCCGGCGTCGGGCAGATCGGCCGAAAAGCCGCGGCGGAGCGCCACCCGAGTCGGAATCGTCGCGGCGGCGTGGACCCGTTGCGCGAAGAACGACGTCACCCCCGCCCGAGCCGACCACCAGTCCTCGAACTGGATCATCCGGGCATAGCGGAGCGCCGCGTCGGCGAAGAAAAGCAGCACGACCGTGACCGGCAGCACCGTCACCAGGAGCGCGTCGCGGAAGCGGAGCCCGCGCCAGAGCCGCACCCACCAGCGGGGCGCGGCTCGCTCGGCCGGTCGGGCGACGACGCTAGCGGGAGAGCTCATCGAGCGTGAGTCCCAGGTTGCCGTGGAGCCAGATCAGGCGGAAGAGGGCGCTGTCGGCGGCGGCGGCCGACGCCAGCGTCAGAGTCCGCCGCTCGGCGTCGGCCCGTCCGGGCGCGTCGAGCAGGTTGTCGTAGCTCTTCGCCACCGACGCCCAGAGCGCGGCGTCCATCGGCTTGAAGAGAGTGACCCGGAGCCGGACGGCCCGCACGGCTCCCGCCGCGCTCGGAACCGGCAGCGCGAGCGAGGCCGACTCGGCCACGGCGCGGAGCGCGCCCTCGGCGGTCCGCTCCATCCCGCTCAAGACCGCCGTGCGGGGATCGAGCCGGGTCGCGGACGACGCGGCCACCACGCCCACCCGTGGAGCGCCGACGAGCTCCACGGAATCGACCCGGATCGAGAGCCCGAGGGTCCGGATCTCGAGCTGTTCCGCCGTGGTCGGGGCGGAGAGCGTCACCAGATGCTCGTGAGGCCGCCCGTCGGCCGAGAGCGCCAGCCAGCGCGACTCCGAGCCGAGGCGGAGCTCGACCCGATGCACGAAGTAGGCGTCGAGGTAGGCCCGGTAGGCCTGGGTGACCGGGATGTACTCGCCCCGGTCCATGTAGTAGTCGATCGTGCCGCGCGTCGCGGGCAGATGAAAGGGGAGGATGTCGAGCACGCTCCGGTAGGCGTCGCGGGCCTCGGGCGCCAGGGCCCAGCCGCTCAGCAGTCGTCCGGCCGCGCTCCCCAGCGCGTAGTGGTTGTGGTAGTTGAGCGAATCGAAGTCGACCAGGCGCTGGTAGGTCTCGACCACCCGACGCCGCCGGCCGGTCTCCTCGAGACTCCGGGCCAGCCCGCGCAGCACCCGCTCGCGCTCCAGGTCGCGCGCGTGTCGCTGGTTGGTGGCCGGGTGGATCTTGTCGAGCCGCTCGAAATAGGCCACGGCCTCCTCGGCCCGGCCCGCCGCCAGCAGCGCCTCGCCCCGCGCCAGCCGCCGGGCCCAGCGGTCGTCCCACCAATCGACGGTGGCCTGGATCCGGGCGAGCAGCCGGGCCCGGGTAGGCGGCAGCGCCACCAGCAGCGCGAGGGCGCCGACCAGCCCGAGATACGCGACCGTCAGCCGACGCTCGTGTCGCCGCACCCACCCCCGAGCGCCCCCGCTGGAATCGGACATCAGACGTCGATGTTGTCCTGTCCGGTCAAGAGCGCCACCCGCCGCCCCTCGGCCCGCTGCCGGACCTCCGCCAGGAAGGCCGCTTCGTCGACCTTGGGCTTGAACTCGAGGGAGTACACCAGCTCCACGTCGCCGCCCTCGCGGATCGGCTCGACGCTGAGCAGCGCGTGCTCCCGGAGCGAGCGATAGAACAGCTCGCCGAAGAGGGTGTTGAAGTCGGCGCTCTCCGGCACGTGCACCTTGAGCAGCATCTCCCGGCGACGGGTGGAGCCGATCTCGAAGCGGGTCAGGGTGTAGGCCATGAAGCAGGCGAAGAGCGTGAAGACGATCGCGGTGAGGTAGAACCCGGTGCCGACCGACATGCCGATCGCCATCGCCACGAAGATGAAGGCGACGTCCCGGGAGTCCTTGATCGGATTCCGGAAGCGGATGATCGAGAGCGCGCCGACCAGGGTGAAGGCGCGGGCGATGTTGCTGCCGATGATCAGCATGATGATCGAGACCGTGACGCCCAGGAAGATCATGGCGTGCACGAACGACACCGAGTACGAGAGCCCGCGATGGGACTGGCGGTAGAAGTACGCCAGCATCAGGCAGAGGGCGAAGCTCAACGCCAGCGCGACGATCACCTCGCCCAGGCCGAAGGCGTCACCCCCGGCGGCTTGCCTCAGGAACTGGTCCACGCAGTGCCTCCGATCATGTGTTCTGCCCGCCGAAGCGGTGGCGGTCGACCGCCGAGCAGTACTTCGACATCCGAACCATCGTCAGGCCGTGCCGGCAGACCAGCTTGGTGAGCCAGGAGGGGACCTGATGGTCGTACTTGATCTCCAGCACCCCGATCCGCGGATCGACGATGTAGCGCCCACCGTCGAACATGTCGGCCAACCCGACCGGGGCCGGCCGGTACAGGAGCCGGGTGTCGAAGCTGATCCGCAGACGGGGATCGAATCGGCCCTGGTAGGCCCGACGGCGGTAGGTCACCCCGACGGTCGGCCGGAGCCGCAACCGCTCGATCATCAGCGCCACTTCGGTGGCCACCGGATCGTCGTCCAGCCCGGCCCAGTCCACTGACTGCCGGCCCGACCCGAAGACCGCCTCGACCCGCTCCATCGGCCACTTGAGGCGGCGCTTCTGGAGGGTCCGGTCCTCCCGTTGCTTGATCTCGACGAAGACCGAATCGGAGCCCTGGTAGCGCCGGAAGCGGAGCTTCCGCCGGTACTTCACGCCCTCGACCTTCTCCCAGAAGAACAGCAGGCCCGGGGTGTCCCAATAGATCGAGCCGATGCGATAGCCTGCTTCGCCGTCGCTGTGGCGGTCTGGCACCAGGTAGTCGCCCACCTCCGCCAACAGCTCCGCGCCCCGCGCCGCCGCGACGAGGTATTTGACCTCGAAGCGGTTCATGGCGCGGGCCGGGGTCCCTGCCGCGGCTCCTGGGGCTGCCGAAGGTGTCATCCCGTCGCTGCCGAAGAGGAAAGAGGAAGTCGACCAGGCGGATGCAGCAATGGACATGCCGGTGAAGCGCCGAAGCCGTTACGGGGTAGACGTTTAATCATAGACCGGGGCGCTCGGTCGGCCAAAATCTGCGCTGACATGCAAACTATTGCACTGCCGCAGGCTGCCACGGAACCCTCAAACCCGTAGCTCCGGCAACTGCCCCCAGCGCACCCGGAGCCCCCCGGTCAACAGCAGCCCCACCAGATAGCAGACGGCGCCCAGAGGAACGGCAACCCAGACCGAGCCCGGCTTCACCGCGTAGAGGAGGAGACCCATCAGCACGGCGGCGATCCCGGTTCGATGGAAGCGACCGAGCGGCGGCAGCGGGAAGCCGTGGCGGCGGGCCAGGATCAGCGCGAGCCCCATCCGAACCAGCTCGGAGATCAAGGTGCCGAGCGCGGCGCCGAGGATCCCGTAGGTCGGAACCAGGGCCAGCCCGAGCGCCACGCTCAGGATCGCGGCCGCGAGGGTGATTCGGAACACCACCCGCTCGTTGCCGCCGGAGATCAGCGCCATCAGCGGCACGTCGCGCACGAAGTTGAGCGGCAGCGACCAGAGCAGCAGGGCCAGCGGCAACGCCGCCTCCCGGTATCCCGCCCCGAAGACCAGCTCGACGATCGGGCCGGCCAGCAGACCGCCTCCGACCGCGGCCGGCAATCCGACCCCGGCCAAGTGCGCCATCGAGGTGTGGTAGAGCGCGAGCTGCCGATCCCGTGACCCGGCCAGACTGGTGAGCGAGGGCAGCAGGCTCAGGTTGTACATCGCGCCGACGTTGATGGCGAAGGTGACCAGGGTGTAGGCCGCCGCGTAGTAGCCCGCGGCGGCCGCCCCCTGGAACGCCCGGAGCAGCAGGATCCCGGCGGTGTAGATCGCGATCCCCAGGAGGGCGCTGGCCACCAGGTGCCAGGCGCGCGCGGCGAGACGGCGCACCACGCTCCAGTCGATGGTGACCCGGAGCGGACCCGCGATCCGCCGCAGCGCCACCAGGAGGATCCCCGCGGCCAGGAGGTCGCCGAGGAACTGCGGTCGGCACCAGGGCGGCGTCCGCCGGCTCGCGAACCAGGGTGACGACCAGCGCCGCCATCAGCTTGTGACCGCGGTGGCCGCGACCGCCGAGGGCCGGCTCGGCGGAGTCCCAAGTGCGCCCAACGAGGTCCGATCCCCACCGCCAGGAGAGTCAGCCCCTGCACGGCGAGGATCGACCCGTCGGGCTCGTCGAGGCAGATCGCCAGCACGGCCACGGCGGCCAGGACCAGCGCGATCAGGGTCTGATGGTCAGCACGGTCGGGACGGAGGCGGTCAGGAACTCGGGATCCGCCGCCACCTCGCGCACCCCGAGCCCGAGCTCGAAGCCCGCGTCGACGACGCGGTTGAGGTAGAGGACCACGGCGATCGCCGCGGCGATGACGCCGAACAGCTCGGCGCCGAGGACGCGGGCGGCGTGAACGGTGGCGACGAAGCCGATCAGCCGGGCGGCGGCTTCGCCCGACCCGAGCGCGAAGAAGCTCCTCGCGACGGTGCCGCACTGTGGTCGATTGGCCCTCCTCGGATCCTACGCCAGGCCGGCCAGAGCCTGGTAGTCGATCTTGTCGGTCGAGGTGCGCGGCAGCGCGTCGACGAACCGGAAGGTATCCGGGACCATGTACTTGGGCAGTCGCTCCGCGCAAAACCGCTTCAGCTCGATGATCGAAGGCCGGCCGCCGGACCCCGCGGCCAGGAAGGCGACGATCCGCACCCCGGAGCCATGGTCGCCGGCCGCCACGGCGGCCGCTTCCCGGACTCCGTCGTGCCCCGCCAGCTTCGCCTCGATCTCGCCCAGCTCGATCCGATAGCCCCGGCGCTTGACCATCCGGTCGCGCCGGCCCCGGAAAACGGTAGCCGTCCTCCGGATGCTCGGCGACCAGGTCGCCCGTCCAGTACCAGCGCTCGCCGGCGGCGTCGACCAGGAAGGCCTGCGCGTTCCGGTCGGGCGAATTCAATAGCCGCTCATCACGCCGGCCCCGCCATCAGCAGCTCGCCCTCTTCGCCCGACGGGACGTCCGAAAGCCCTCCGGGTCGACCACCCGGGAGCGATAGTGCGGGCAGGTCCGGCCGATGGGGTACGGCGCCGTTCGCTCTTCGGGCACCGGCCCGGGCGGGAGCTCGTACCAGGTGCAGACGTTGGTCTCCGTCGGACCGTAGAGATTGAGAAAGCGCGGCTCGGGAAGCCGGGCCCGGAGCGATCGGAGCTGCGGCACCGGAAAGACTTCGCCCGCGAAGAGCACCGCCCGCAGCGAGCCGAGATCGTGCTCCTCCAGCCGTCCGAACCGGTCGAGCAGCGCCAGGATCGAAGGCGTCGAGTACCAGACGGTGATCCCCCGCTCCGCGATAAGCCGGCCGAGGCCGAGCGGCTCCTTGCCCAGGTCCTCGCCGATCAGGACCAGGCGGGCTCCGTGGCCAAGCGGGACGTAGAGGTCGAGGATCGAGAGGTCGAAGTGAAAGGGCGCGTGGCTCGAGAAGCAATCCGACTGGTCCGGCCCGAGCAGCTCACCGCACCAGTCGACGAAGCAGAGGGCCGCGCGGTGCGAGATGGTCACGCCCTTCGGCCGGCCGGTCGAGCCCGAGGTATAGAGCAGGTAGGCCAGCGCGTCCGCCGGGCCGGACCACGGCTCACCGGTCGGCTCGGCGGCGACCCCGGCCGCGTCCAACGCGGAGGCGAGAGCCCGGCCCCCGCCGGCGCCGTCCAGCAGCACCGGCTCCAGCCGATGCCCCAGCGCGGCGAGCTCCCGCTCCAGCGGACCGGCGAGCTCCCGCTCGACGATCGCCGTCCGCACCTGGCAGTCGCCCAGGATGTAGGCGGCCCGGCCGGCCGGCGAGCCGGGATCGACCGGCACGTAGGCGGCGCCGGCTTCGAGCACCCCGAAGAGCGCCGCCACCGCGTCGATGGTCTTCGGCAGGTAGAGCCCGACCCGGTCGCCCGGCTGGACGCCGCGGGCCCGCAGCAGCTCGCGAGTCCTGCCGACCAGCCGGGCGAGCTCCGCGTAGCTCAGACGCGAGCCGTCGGCCTCCTCCACCGCGACCCGGTCGGGCCAGCGGGCGGCGGCCGCCCGGAGCAGGCCGTGGAGACTTCGGTCGCTCACGCGGCGCGCTTGGCCGCCACCAGCGCCGCGATCCGGTCGAGCGTGTCGAGCCGATCGGCGTCCACCTCGTGCGCCTCCAGCTGGAAGCCGTAGGTGCTCTCGAGGAAGCTGACCAGCTCGAGGGTCGCCAGCGAGTCGAGGATCCCGCCGGTGATCAGCGGCGTGGAGCTGGTCAGGTTCGCCGGGTCTTCTCCCGGAAGAAACCGGTCCAGGATGAAGGACTTCACGGTCGCGACGGTATCGCTCACGGGCTCACTCCAGGGGCGGTTGCCGGCGCGGGCGCGTTGCCCGTCGCCGTGGAATCAGGACCTCGGTACAGCTCCGGCCGCGCGGCGAGCGCACGGTACAGCTCGTCGGCGATGATCTGGTGGCCGCGCTGATTGGGGTGGAAATCGTAGGGGGCGACGATGATCTCCTCGAGCGGCGGGCCGTCGTACACCATCGACAGGTCGACGATCGCGAAGCCCGCGTCCCGCGCCGCGGGCATCGCCCGCTCGAAGGACTCGCTGGCCTCGGTGATCCGACTGGCCGGGAGATAGACCCAGACCGGGAAGATGCCCCGCTCCCGGCACACCTCGATGATCCGCTCGTAGACCCACGCCATGATCTCGCCGTGGTAGGGCTGGAGTCGCCGCTTGGCCTCCGGCTCGGTCAGATCCGCCGTGACCCCGGCGCGCCGCACCACCTCGTCGAGGAACGGGTACGGCAGTGGGACGCCGGCCCGGACCATCTTGACGATGTGGATCCCGACGTCGAGCAGTTCTTCGTTGTAGGACACCAGCCAGAGCACGTCCGGGCGGTAGTCGGCCACCTTGGTCTCCAGCAGCCGGAGACTCTGCACGGCGGTGAAGCCGGGCACCGCGAAGTTGAGCACCTCGATGGCCGGGTCGGCGGCCCCGCGCTCGGCGTTGAGGCGGTCTTCCACCAGACTCTCGAAGTTCTCGCCGTTGCCCACCCCGGAGCCGAACGCGTACGAGGCGCCGAACATCACGACCCGCTTGGTGCCGGCCGGCGGCTCGACCGGGTACTCCCGATCCCGGAAGCCCTGCTCGTTGATCCTGAGGGGCGCCCCGTGCCAGACGATCGCGGCGCCCGGCACCAGCTCCTTCTCCAGGAAGTCGCCGGTCTCGCGGCCGGCGGGCGTCTCGAGAATGAACTGCCAGTCGTCGGGCCGCTGGGCGTAGACCTCCCAGAGCTGACTGTTGAGCGCGTTCACCCCGATCAGGTTCTCGTAGTAGCCGCGCTGCATCCGCTCGGCATCCCGCGCGTTCAGCTCGCCGCTGCGCAGGTCGCGGAGCGCCACTTGGGTCTCGAGCGGCACCCGATCCGTGAAGATCGGCGCCGAGGTGAACAGCAGGCCGCCGATCAGCGCGAAGGCGATCGCCGCCTGACGGCTGAAGTGCCGGGGGTCGTCGTCGCCCAGGCGCGGGCCGCGGCTCTGGACCAATCGGACCAGACCGGCCACCACCACCCCGCCGGCGAAGACGCCGCCGAGCAGCAGCCAGAAGCGCCCCGTCCGCCACTCCGCCGCCGAGAAGAGCGCCACCCATTCCTCGGTCGAGCCGCTGGTCCAGATCGACCAGAGCGCCGTGAGGATCAGCATCGTGGCCGCCGTCCGGATCCCGAGCGAGAAGGCCTCCCGCACCGAGAAGCCGCGGCTGGCCAGCTTCCGGATCCGCCCTCGCTTCCGCTCGATCAGCACGTTGGCGAGCACCAGCAGCGCCAGCACCGACCAGAAGAGGGTGTCGGGCGCGCTGAAGAGCGGCTCGCCCAGGATCCAGAACCACTGGTAGGAGTGGAGCAGCCAGGTGACGAAGAAGGCCACCAGGGTCGCCACCACGAGGCCGGTCACCTCGCCCCGCTTCCGCAGGCGGAAGTAGACGGGGTAGTACACCAGCTTCTGGATGAAGTCCTTCCAGTAGATGTTGATCCGGCGCCAGAAGTCGGTGAAGCTCGACGACAGGAAGTACGACTGGTGGGTCTCCGGCAGGCGGTGCCCGAAGAGGTGCAGGATCCCGACGATCAGATGGAACTGCCCGGACACCCGGAGGTAGAGGCCGAACGTGGTGGCCATGTACTGGGCCAGGTCCAGCGTGTCGGCGACGTCGGCCGGAGCCAGGGTGAGCCGCTGGTAGATGAAGCGGTACGCCAGCAGATGGAGCGCCCCGCGGAGGATCCAGTCGATGCCCCGCTGGTAGAGCACCGGCGAGGCCACGTCGTAGTAGCGGCGGTGGTAGATGCTCGAGTCCACCACCGGAAACAGCGGGAAGATCACGTTCGGCAGCATGAAGAAGTACGACAGCCGCTGGAACACCCCGGGCGGCGCGTTGCCGTGACGCAGATCGTAGAAGTAGACCGCCAGCCGGAACATGAAGATCGAGCTGAGCACCGGCCAGACCACGAGCGGCAGACGCACCGGGAGCGCGTTGTAGCGCGCGAGCGCGAGCACGACGCCCGCCGCGACGAGCAGCAGCGCTCGCGCGCCGAAGCTCACGGGCAGGTGGCAGATGGCGATCAGGAGCAGCCCGACGCCCACCACCAGGAGGCCGTTCGCCATGCCCAGCACGGCGAGGATCCCCGCGAGCGAGAGCGCCAGGAAGAAGCCCGGACGCCAGGCCGCCGGCAGCGCGTGATGGATCAGGAAGCCGAGAAAGATGAGCGGCGCGATCCGCTCGTAGAGCCCGGGCCCCTCCAGCTGCCAGACCGTGAGCACCACGGTCAGCGCCGCGAGCTCGAAGGCGATCGTGGCGTAACGGGCCAGGTCCCCGGTCCTGCTCGCCGACGTGGTCGTGAGCCAGTCGCGCGCCAGGAGCGCCCCGAAGCCCACGAAGGCCAGGGCGAACTGCTGCACCCCGAGGCCCGCGGTGCCGATCCCCAGCAGCTCGACCGCCAGGGATACCGCCAGCGCCCCGAAGCCAACCAGGGATAGGCCGGTCCGCACCGCGCCCGCGGTGAGGCCGGAAGGTCCGGAACTCGTCGTGGAAACCGTCATAAGGCTGTCGTCGTCCAGGGCTTTGAACGCAATGGTCGTACCAGCGAGGGCTCGCCGGGCGTCCGGGGCTCGGGGGTCAGGAACCGTCGTCCAGGGCCGCGCGGCGCCGCCGGAGCAGGCCCAGGAAGAGCCCGATGGCGAGGCTGGTCGCGACCCCGGCCGCGATCAGCTTCTTGGCCCGGCTCTGGGCCCGCGCCGCCGCCCGGGCTTCCGGGGACATCGCCTGGCCCTCGGCCCGGAGGGCGGCCAGGAGCGGCGCGGGATCGTGGACCACCCCGCCCTTCACCACCCGCCAGACCCGCTCGGTGTTCCGGATGTCCGCGAGCGGATCGGCGTCGAGCACCACCAGATCGGCGCGCTTCCCGACTTCGAGCGTCCCCAGCGAGTCCTCCATTCCGAACGCCCGCGCGGCGTTCCGGGTGGCCGCGGCGAGCGCCTCGGACGGCGTGAGTCCCGCGGCCACCAGGGCGGCGAGCTCTCCGTGCAGGCTGTACCCGGGAATCGGCGAGTTGTCGGTGCCGGCCAGGAGCATCCCGCCGGCCCGGTGGAAGGCGAGCACGAACGCCCTGGCCCGGGCCAGGGAGCTGTCGAGCCGCGCTTGCTGCTTCGGACGGATCAGGTGCAGCTCCGCCTCCCGGAGCCGCCGCCGCACCGGATTGAAATGGCCGTAGTCGTGGAGCGCGGAGTCGAGCTTGGGATGGAGGATGAAGAACTCCTCGGTCACCAGGAGCGGCTCCAGCCAGGAGCCCCGCTCTCGGAGCGCGCGGATCCGCTCGGCCAGCGCGGTCGAGTCGGCCGCGAGCCAGAGCGTCTTGAACCAGGTGCGCTGTACGGCGATGTCGTCCGACTCGGACGGCTTCGGTGGCAGCACACTCGGGTCGACGATCGCCGCCGGCGCCATGCTCTGCAGGTGGGACACGCCGTCGTACGCCGCGGCCGCGTCAGGGCCCTCGAAGAGCGGCGGCTCGCCGACGATCACGTGCCCGAAGACGGAGAGGCCCAGCCGGCGGGCCTCCGCCGCCGCTTCGATCAGCTCGGTCGGCGGCAGCGGATCCTTGATCTTGATCGCGTCGACGCCCAGCGCGGCCAGGTTGCGGACCTGGTCGAGCAATGGCCGCCCGTCCGCCGTGAGCAGACCCGCCACCACCAGCCTGGGCTCCGCCCGCTCGGCGGCCGCCGCGATCGGCCGTCGCGCCAGGTTCGCTTCCAACTGCTCCGCGGTGCCGGCTTCCCGCACCGTCGTGATCCCGAGCCCGAACCGGAGCGCCTGGATCTGACGGCTGCCCGCCGAGTCGGAGCTCCAGTAGAGATGCACGTGGGTATCGATCAGCCCCGGCAGCACGAAGCGTCCGCTGGCATCGAGCTCCTGCGCGCCGCTCGGCACCGGGCAGTCCCGCTCGGCGCCGACGCATTCGATCCGGCCGCCCCGCGCCACGACGATCCCGGCCCGCGGCTCGCGCCCGGTCCCGTCGATCACCGTCCCCCCGCGAATCACCAGCGCCCCGGCGGCCGGCTCCTGCGCACGGACCGACACCGGCCCGAGCGCGACCAGGCCAGCGGCGAGGGCCAGCGTCGTCCTCACAGCCCGAGGCTCCTGGCGATCAGGTTGCGCTGGATCTCCGACGTGCCCGAGTAGAGCGTCCCGCCGATCGCGTCCCGCAAGTCCCGCTCGACCTCGTACTCGGTCGTGAAGCCGTAGCCGCCCCGGATCTGGACCGCGTCGAGACCGGTCCGCACCATCGCCTCGCTCACGAACAGCTTGGCCACGGCCGCGTCCGCGCCAGCCGAGCGATCGCCGCGCTGCTTGGCCCAGGCGGCCCGGTAGAGCAGGCTCCGCGCGGCCTCCAGCCGGACCTTCATGTCGACCAGGCGGTTGGCCACCGACTGGAACTCGCCGATCGGGCGGCCGAACTGGCGCCGCTCCCGGGCATACTGGACCGAGGAGTCGAGCAGCCGGCGCATCGCGCCCAGCGCGAAGGCGAGGATGCAGCCCCGCTCCCATTCCATCGAGTCGTTGAAGATCTGCGCCCCACGCCCCTCGCGCCCGAGGCGATTCGCCACCGGGACCCGGCAGTCGTCGAAGGCCAGCTCGCCCATCGGCGAGGTCTTGAGCCCCATCTTCTCGATCTGGCGACCCACCTGGAGGCCCGGCGTGTCCCGACGCACCAGAAAGCCGGTGATGCCCAGCGGCCCGCGGGCGGGATCGGTGGTGGCGAAGACCACGAAGAGGTCCGCGACCGGCGCCTCGCTCACGAAGGTCTTGGCCCCGTTCAGCCGGTAGTGATCGCCGTCGAGCTCGGCCCGGGTACGGAGGGCGAAGGCGTCGGAGCCGGAATCCGGCTCGCTCATCGCATGGGCCCCGATCCATTCGCCGGTGCAGAGGGGGGTGAGGAACTCCCGCTGCTGCTCCTCGGTCCCGTAGCGGGCGATCGGCATCTGGACGCTCCACATCTGCGCCGCCAGCGCGAAGAGCAGCCCGTTGTCGGGGCAGCCCTGCCCGAGCGCCTCCATCGCGAGCACGGCCGTCAGGGGATCCTGACCACCCCCACCGAACGCCGCCGGAAAGGGCAGGCCCTGATCCCGGAACCCGCGCACCGGCGCCAGAGGTCGGGGAGAACTCAGCTCGCTTGTCGCGAGTGGAGAGGTCGTCGCGCAGCGAGCGGCGAGCGAACTCCGCTGCGGCCTCATAGAGCTCGAGCTGTTCGTCCGACCAGGTGAGGTCCATGCGGTCCCTGTGATATGGGTCTCCGGGGGGGGCCGGCGTAGGTGGCCCCGGGGGCAAGACATATGCCCTGCTCCCGACTTGCTGTGCGGATCGGCAGCTCGGAGGCCGTCCCCAAAAGCAGCCTTCGCGGTGCTCGGGCGAGGCACTGAATGATGCGTTGGACGCAACATACCATGTCGGCGGTGCGACAGGTGTTGCGCGACCACATCGACACCGGGTCCAAGGCATCCTGTAGATTGAGTGGCGGACCATGGCCAGACCACCCGAACCCAGGCGGCTCCGAGCCGGCAGCGCGTTCCTCGTCCCGCGCCGCGATGGTGCTGCGCTGGTCTTCGCGGGCAACCTGGCCAGACGAGCTGGCGCCCAACGTCGTGCCGCCCCCGGCGCCGCCCCCGCGCCTCCGCTACACCGCCGCCACCGCCGCCTCCACCACCGCCCCTCCGCCGCCGGGGCCGCCGGATTATGATCCAGTACGCCACCTTCAACGGGGGCAGCGCATGAGGAGAACCGGGAGCCGATCGTGCTGCCCGGCGGGCGCCTCCTCTTCGGCACCCGGACCACCTCGAGCGACGCCCCGACCACCTCCGGCGCGTATCAGCGGAGCTTCGGCGGCGGTCCGTCGGACACCTTCATCGGGATCGTGAGCGCCGACGGCTCCCGACTCGAGGCGGCCACCTATTTCGGCGGCAACGGCCTGGAGCGCCCGACCTACGGGATGGCGGTCACCAGCAACGGAGACATCGTCTTCACCAGCGGCACCACCAGCAGCAACCTGCCCACCACGGCCAGCTCGTACCGGCGCAACGTCCATCCCGCGCCGATCCCCTCGCCCGGCGACGGCTACGTCTGCCGGATCTCGGGCGATCTCCGAACCATGCGGTGGTGCACCTATACGGGCGGCGGTTGGCCCCGTGGCGGGTTGATCCTCGACGGGCAGGACAACGTGCTGGTGGCCGGCGACGCGAAGCAGGTGTCGGTGTTCGCCACCACCCCCGGCGCCACCCAGACCCAGATTCGGGGCGAGGGCGACGGCTTCATCCTCAAGCTCAACGCGGCCGGCACCCAGGCCTTGTTCGCCACGGTGATCGGCGGCTCCGAGGCCACCTTCACCGAGCTCGCCATCGGACTCGGCCTCGCGCCGAACGGCGACGTCCTCGCCCTGGGCGTCAATCGCTCGCAGGACTTCCCGACCACGGCGGGCGCGGCGATCGCCACCTCGCCGGGACCGACCGACGGGTTCGTGGCGCGGGTCTCGCCCGACGGGACGACGATCCGGTTCGCGACCCTCTTCGGCGGAAACGGCAACGACGCGCCCGGCCATCCCCTGGCGACCCTGCCCGACGGCTCGACCCTGTTCGCCGGCTCGAGCACCAATCCGTCGAACCTCCCGGGCGCGGTCCGGGTCGCCGGCGGAGGCGGGGGCCAGAACGACGGTTACCTCGCCAAGCTCAACGCCGCCGGCACGGGCTTCGACTTCGTCAGCGTGTTCGGGGGATCAGGCTCGGAGCACACCCTCGGCCCGGTGGTCGACGCGGCGGGCCGGATCTACGTCGTGGGCAGCACCACGGCGGGCGATTTTCCCGTCACCAGCGGCGCGCTCCAACCCAACTTCGGGGGCGGCGGCGAGGACGGCTTCCTCGTCGTCTTCGACCCGACGGGCCAGGTGCTCTATTCGTCGTTCGTGGGCGGCTCGGGCGCGGACCTGATCAGGGGCGTGGCCCTCGGACCGGCCGGAGAGGTCTATCTGGTGGGCCACACCGACTCGCCCAACTTCCCGGTCACTCCCGGGGCGGCGCAGACCCAACGCGGCGGCGCGCTCGACGGCTTCGTGATCAAGCTGGTACCGCGTTAGGCTACATGTAGCCTTCCCGACGGAGCGTCTCCAGCCCGCCGCCGTCGTCCTTGTCCTGGGCCCGCCCCGACCGCTCCGCGATGTTGGCGA
>JAWKQJ010000049.1:0-35277 GCA_041390205.1 Gemmatimonadales bacterium | reverse complement strand
TCGCGAGCTGGTCTACTTATCGCTCAACGCCGCCGCGCTCGGCAAGGTGATCGAAGGAAGCGGGCGCGACGCGGCCGCGCTGATCGAGGCGGGGAGCACGGGCAAGCCGCTGCCGTCGTTCGATCTCGCCGACCGGCTCCGGGCCCGGTTCCGGACGGCCGAGCGGACCTTCAGCTCGCCCAACGTGATCGGGATCCTGCCGGGCACCGATCCCTCGAAGGCCGACGAGGCGATCGTGCTGAGCGCGCACCTCGACGCCTACGGCTACGGCGAGCCCGTCGACGGCGACAGCCTCTACAACGGCACGCTCGACGACGCGGCCTACGTGGCGCTCCTGGTTCGGCTGGCCGAGCGGCGGGCGGGAAAGGGTTTCCGGCGGCCGCTGGTGTTCGCCATCGTGACCGGCGAGGAGAAGGGACTGCTCGGCTCGCGCTGGTTCCTTTCCCATCTGACGCTCCCGAAGGAGCGGATCGCCGCCAACGTCAATCTCGATCAGCTGCGGCCGCTCTTCCCGCTCGAGCTGTTGACGGTGCACGCCCTCGACGAGACCACGCTCGGCGACGACGCGCGGGCGGTCGCGACCGGTCTCGGGATCACCGTACAGAACGATCCGGAGCCCGAGCGCCGGCTGCTGATGCGCTCGGACCACTGGACCTTCATCCAGGCGGGGATTCCCGCCATCAACTTCGTCTTCGGCTTCCGCCCCGGCACCGAGAGCGAGCGGATCTACCGCCGCTGGTATCGGGAAGGGTATCACACGCCGCAGGACGATCTGGCGCAGGCCATCGACTGGAAGGCCGCCGCCGACTTCAACCGCTTCTTCTACGGTCTGGTGGACCGGGTCGCCGATCAGGATGCGACGCCGGCCTGGAAGCCGGACAGCAAGCTGCAACCCAAGGCGAACTGACGCCGCTGGAGATCGAGATGACGACCAGACAACAGATCCTCCGAGCCGCCGCGACGCTGGCTCTCCTCCTCGTGCCCGTGGCTCCCCTGGCGGGGCAGACTCGCGCCCACCCGGTAGACCGCTTCGTCACCTTTCCGTTCCCGACCGACCTGGTCGCCGCGCCCACGGGTCAGCGGGTGGCCTGGGTGCTCGAGGACCATGGCGCGCGCAACGTCTACGGCGCCGAGGGACCGAGCTGGCAGCCGAAGCGGCTCACCAGCTTCACCGAGGACGACGGGCAGGCGCTGACTCAGCTCGCCTTCACCCGCGACGGCTCGCAGCTGGTCTTCGTGCGCGGCGGCGACCACGGGTCGAACTGGCCGTCGCCCGGCGGCGTGGAGCCCAACCCCGCGAGCGCGACCACGCGGGCCCGGGTCGAGATCTGGACGGTGCCGTGGGTCGGTGGGACCGGGCGGATGCTCACCCAGGGCGACGAGCCCGCGATCAACCCCCGGGGCGACGGGATCGCCTACATCAAGGACGGTCAGGTCTGGAGCGTGCCGCTCGCGGCGGGCGGCAAGGCGGAGCAGCTCTTCTTCGCGCGTGGCCGGAGCGGGCAGCTCGCCTGGTCGCCAGACGGCTCGACGCTGGCCTTCGTCTCCAGCCGCTCCGGCGGGTACAGTCTGCTGGGTCTCTACACCGTCGGCCGCACCGCGGTCCGCTGGCTCGCGCCGAGCACCGATCGGGTGAGCACGCCGGTGTGGTCGCCGGACGGCGGGCGGATCGCCTACGTGACCGAGGGCGGGCAGGGTGGCGCGCCGCGCACCATGCTGGAGCGGCACCCGCGTCCCTGGGCGATTCGGGTCGCCAGTGTCGCGAGCGGAACGTCAGACACGGTCTGGGCCAGCCCCAACACGCTGCTGGGCTCGCGGCCGCGGACCCAGGGCGGCGTCAACCTGGCCTGGGGCGCGGGTGACCGGCTGGTCTTCCTGGCCAATCTCGACAACTGGCCGCACCTCTACTCGGTGCCGGCCTCGGGTGGTCAGCCGATGCTGCTCACGCCCGGCGACTTCATGGTCGAGTTCGTGACGATGTCGCCGGATCGCCGCTTCGTCGTCTACAACGCCAACACCGGCTCGGATCCGGCGGACGACGACCGCCGCCATCTCTTCCGGGTGCCGGTCGACGCGGCCAACCCGGTCGCGCTCACCCGCGGGACCGATCTCGAGTGGGGCCAGGTGGTGACGGGAGACGGCCGCACGGTGGCGTTGCTCTCCAGCGGTCCGAAGCGTCCGCCGCTGCCGGCCGTGCTCCCGATCGAGGGCGGCACGCCGAAGCTCATCGGCGCCGACCGGATCCCGAGCGACTTTCCGACCAACGCGCTGGTGGTGCCGGAGCGGGTGGTGATCCCCTCGATCGACGGGACGCCGATCCACATGCAGCTCTTCAAGCCGGCCGGAGCGAGCACGGAGAAGCGGCCGGCGATGGTGTACGTCCACGGCGGACCGCCGCGCCAGATGCTGCTCGGGTTCCACTACTGGCACTACTACTCCTCCGACTACGCCCTCAACCAGTACCTGGCGAGTCAGGGCTTCGTGGTCGTGGCGGTCAACTTCCGGCTCGGGATCGGCTATGGCGACGGCTTCATGAATCCGCCGCGGGCCGGCGGGGCGGGGGCGTCGGAGTATCAGGACGTGCTGGCCGCGGCGCACTACCTTCCGCTCGCGACCCGACGTCGACGAGCCGGATCGGGATCTGGGGTGGCTGTACGGCGGCTACCTGACCGCGATGCGCTGGCGCGGAACCCGACCTGTTCGCGGCGGGCGTCGACATCCACGGGGTGCACGATCGGACCCCGAACGCCGCGGAGCGGCTGGCGCGCTATCAGCTCGCGCCCGAGAAGCCGGCGGATCTGGAGGAGGCGATGATGGTGATGTGGCAGTCGTCACCGGTGGCGGACATGGCCACCTGGCGCTCGCCGGTGCTCCTGATCCACGGCGACGACGACCGCAACGTCGACATCGCCCAGACGGTCGACCTGGTGCAGCGGCTCCGGGCCCAGGGGGTGCGCTACGAGGAGATGCTGATCCCGGACGAGATCCACGACTTCCTCCGCTACGACACCTGGCTCCGGGTGAGCCGGGCCGCGACGGACTTCCTGAGCCGGGAGCTGGATTCGGCGAAGCCCTGAGCCCGGCCGCCTAACGGGGCGGCGCGCGGGGCTCGCGCTTCGGCTCCTCGCGGGGCCGCTCCTCACGGGGGCGCTCCGGCGGCCGCTCGGGCAGGCGGTACTGGGCCACGAAGATGTCGCCGAGGTTCTCGCAGACGATCCAGCCCTCGCCGAACTCGCCGTCGCCGGTGAAGTCGGCGGTGAGCTGCAGCGAGCCGGTCACCAGCACCGCCTGCCGGCCGGGGAGGAAGGCGATCCCGCTGGCGACGTCGTTGCCGGGGCCGGGCGCGAGCCAGGTGCGGACCGGCTTGCCGTCGTCGGCCGAGACGATCAGCACCGCCATGTCGGTCTCGAGCTTCGAGTCGACCACGTCGCGCCGGATCTCGGGCTTGCCGTCCTCGTCGAGATCCCGGACGCCCTTGTAGCTCCCCGCCAGAATCACGATGTCGCTCCGCACCTCGAAGTCGGAAGGCCGCTCGAGGGTCGAGGAGCGGACCCAGCGGAGCTCGCCCTCGGGCGAGTAGCGGGCGAGCCAGGACCCGGTGGGGCCTTCGTCCCTGAGGCGGATGTCCGCCTTGCCGTCGCCATCGAAGTCGGGCGGGCCGTAGCGCTGGTCCATCGGGCCGCCCATCACGCCGCCCAGGAAGACGTCGCCGTTCGGACCGAAGCGTGGGCTGCCCGGCGTCGGCGTGGTCCAGGCGCCGAGGAACTTGCCGGCCCGATCGAACCGGGCCACGTAGCCGTCGCGGTCGCGGGG
The DNA here is from genome assembly GCA_041390205.1 of Gemmatimonadales bacterium. Lineage (GTDB taxonomy): Bacteria > Gemmatimonadota > Gemmatimonadetes > Gemmatimonadales > GWC2-71-9 > SHZU01. The sequence continues at coordinate 31,464 of JAWKQJ010000049.1, read as the reverse complement.
CGCGGGCAGGTCGGCCTTGCCGTCGCCGTCGAAATCCGCCTCGCCCTCCAGCTCGCCCGTCACGAAGATCTGGCCGCTCGGCGCGACGGCGATCCCGAAGGCGAACGGCGTCCCGGCCCCGAACACCCGGACCCACCGCACGGCGCCTTCGGGGGAGTAGGAGATCAGCGCGGCGGCCCGCCGGTCCGGGGCCTCGAAGGCTCCGCCTCCGTCGAGCGGGAAGCTGCCGGTGCCGGTGGCCAGGACGTAGGCGTTCGCGTCGGCGTCGCTCGCGAGGCCGTAGATGGCGTCGCCGCCGTCCGGACCGCCGACGACCCGCGCCCAACGCACCGAGCCGTCAGCGTCGTAGCGCGCCAGATAGGCGTCGTTGCCGCCCGCGCCAGCGAGGCGCGGTCCGCCCTCGAAGGAGAGCGACTCCATGAACGCGCCGGTCACGAACGCGCCGCCCCGACCGTCGACCGCGATCCGAGTGTCGGATCGGTCGGCCGGCGTGGCGGGCGAGCGGGCCCAGCGGATCTTCATCGGCTGGCCGGGCCCGTCGCTCCCCAGCTTCATGAACAGCGGATTCCGCGCGCCCTTGTAGGCCGTCGCGCCCGAGGCGAGGTCCACGTTGCCGTCGTGATCGAGGTCGAGGCCGCCGTGGGAGCCGGCGAGGAAGACGTTGCCCTCGGCGTCGATGGCGAAGTCGCTGCCCGCGTCGGCCGACACGGGACCGTTGATGGCCCAGAACCACTCGATTCCGGGTTCGGCGGGCAGGGAAGCGGCGGCCTCGGCCGGCGCGACGCCGGCGGAGGTCCCCATCGTCTGGACCACGAGCCAGGTCGCGAGTCCGGCGGGAGCGCCAAACGCCCCCGCCGCCGCCAGGAGCTTTCCGGTGATCATGCGGGCCTCCGGGTGTCTCTGAACTTCCCCTCTAGATAACGAAAAGGCCAGCCAGACTCCGCCACCGCCTCGCGGACGGACCGCCTCCGCTCACGGTGAGAGCTTCCGGCGTGTCCTGGCCCCCGCCGACGTACGGGGTATCTTGTCCAGGACGCCGGGCGACCGCGCCCCGCCGCGAATCACGGACCTCGCACCGAAAGAGCCTGCCACGATGACGTCGATCCCGACCGGACCGCGCCCCACTCACGCCCATCACCCGAGCCGACGCACCTTCGTCAAGATCGGCGCCGCGACGGCCGCGGGCCTCGCGCTGGCGCCCTGGGGCTGCGCGCCGGCGGCCGAGTCGGGGTCCAAGCCGCTCCGGATCCTGATCCTCGGCGGCACCGGCTTCATCGGCCCGCACATGGTGCGCCGGGCCCGGGAGCGCGGACACACGCTGACCCTCTTCAATCGGGGCCGGTCGAACAGCGATCTCTTTCCCGAGATCGAGACCCTGATCGGCGATCGCGACGGGCAGCTCGACGCTCTCGAGGGCCACGAGTGGGACGCGGTGATCGACAACTCGGGCTACGTGCCGCGTCACGTGCGGGATTCGGCCCAGCTGCTGGCCGGCTCGGCGCGCCAGTACCTCTTCATCTCGTCGGTCTCCGCCTACGCCAGCCTCGCCAACCCCGGAATCACCGAGGACTCGCCGCTCGGCACGATGCCGGACCCGACCGTCGAAGAGGTGACGGGGGAGACCTACGGCCCGATGAAGGTGCTGGCCGAGCAGGAGGTGCAGAAGGCGTTTCCGAACGGCGCCACCATCGTCCGCCCCGGCTACATCGTGGGCCCGGGCGACAGCACCGATCGGTGGACCTACTGGCCGGTTCGGGTGGCGGCGGGCGGCGAGGTGCTCGCGCCCGGCGATCCGGCGGCTCCGATCCAGGTGATCGACGCCCGCGATCTCGCGGCGTTCGTCGTCCACTTGGTGGAGCAGGGGACGACCGGCGCCTTCAACGCGGTGGGCCCGGCCGCTCCGCTCGCGATGTCGGCGATGCTGGACACCCTCAAGTCGGTGTCGGGGTCGGACGCCAGCTTCACCTGGGTCGACCAGGACTTCCTGGTCGAGCGCGGGGCGCAGTTCCCGATCTGGAGCCCGACGACCGGCGAGTATGGCGGGGTGCACACGGTCAAGACCGATCACTCGATCGCCGCGGGGCTGAGCCATCGTCCCCTGGCCGAGACGACCGCCGACACGCTCGCCTGGTGGAACGGCCTCGACGCGGAGCGTCGCGCGTCGATGCGGAGCGGGCTCAGGCTTCCGCCGGAGCTGGGCCCGGCGCCGGCGTCGCTCGAGGCGCAGCGCGAGGTCGAGAAGAAGCTGCTGGAAGCCTGGAAGCAGCGCTCGGCCTGAGGCGGGCCGCCAGCGCGACGGTCGGCTAGCGCCCGGCCAGCTCCAGCAGCTGGTCGAGCGCGGCCCGATCGTAGACTCTGCCCGCCGCGATCACCATCCGCACCCGCCGCACGGCGCCGACGTCGGCGAGCGGGTCCGCCTCGAGCAGGACCAGGTCGGCCAGTCGTCCCGGCGCGATCACGCCGCTCCGCTCACCCACGCCGGCGAGTCGAGCGGCGTTCGTCGTCGCGGCACGGAGGGCCTCCACCGGGGTCAGGCCGGCGTCGCGGACCAGCAGCTCGAGCTCGTCGGCCAGCGACGCTCCGGGGACCAGCGGCGGGATGGCGAGGTCGGTGCCGGCCACGATGCTGATGCCGGCGGCCGCCATCGCCCCGGTCATCCGCAGGGACGAGTCGTGGATCGCCGCCCAGTCGATGCCCTGGCTCGGGTCGCCCCGGCGCAGGGCCAGCTGGGTGCGCCATTCGTCCCTGAGCTCCGGCGGCACGTGTCGCAGCTCCGGCTCGCTCTCGCCGAGGCTGTCGGCGATCGCGCGCTCGAGGGTGCTGTCGGGTATCAGGCGCGCGGCGCCCGAGACCAACGTCGGATCGAACGCGGTCCCGTTCCGCGCCAGCGCGGCGAAGAGCTCGCGCCGCGCCTCGGGGTCGAGCGAGGAGAAGCCCTCCATCAGGGTCCCGTTCCGCGAGGCGAGCACCGGGTGCTCGATGCTCGCGAAGCCGGAGTCCGAGGCGTCTTTGAGGAACCCGATGGATGGGGCGTGTCCCTCGACCCGGAGCCCGTGCCGCTTGGCGGCGCGGACCAGCGCGAAGTAGGCCTCCCGCGGCGGATAGTTGCGGATCTTGAGAAAGTCGGCGCTCAGGGCCACCAGCGAATCGACCGCCCGCTCGGCGTCTTCGGCGGTCGCCACGGCCAGCCGCCGCTCGAGCGACTCGACGAGCGACGGGGTGTCGAGCTTCCTGGTCAGCTCGAGCACGGCGGAGAGCCAGCGCTCGCTCTCGACGATCGTGACCGGCGTCGAGATCCGTGGGCCCTCGAGGAGGCCCGCGGCGATGCTGTCCCGCCACGCGGGCACCACCGGCGACCCACCCATGTCCCGGATCGCGGTCACGCCGTGGGCCAGGAGCCCGACCAGCGAGCCCCGGCCGGCCATCGAGACGTGGGTGTGCATGTCCCAGAGTCCGGGGATCAGCCAGGCGCCCCCTGCCTCGACCCGGCTCGCGCCGCGCGGGACCCGCAGCTCGGCCCGCGGTCCCACCCGCTCGATCGAGTCGCCCGCGAAGATCACGGTCTGGTCTGGACGCACCGTCCCGGACTCGAGGTCCACGAGGGAGACGCCGATCAGCGCCGTTTGCCCGGTGTCGGCCGCGCAGCCCGGCAGCGTGGCGAGAGCGAGCGAGAGCAGGAGGAGGAGACGAGGCATCGGCGGGAGCGTCCGGTTGGCGACTGCATATAATATAGGCACCCTGGCGGCGTCGACTGTTTGAGCCGCTGCGCCGGTTGACGGCGTCGAGCCCGGCACGATATGGTCTCCAGGGCGCGGCCCAACTCTCATCGCGAACCGATCTCATGACACGATTCCGCTCGATCGTCGGCTCGATGCTCGCCATTCTGCTCGCCGGATGCACGCCCGAAGGCCAGCCGGCCGCGGGCACCGAGACCGCGCTCGCCCCGGCCGCCGCTGCCGGATGGGGCGAGGAGGACATGATCGCCTATCTGGGCAAGCGGATCGAGACCGCGCGCGACAAGTTCCTCCAGCTGGCCGACGCCGTGCCGGAGGCCGAGTGGGACTACCGGCCGATGGACGGCGTGCGCTCCTTCGGCGAGGTCTTCATCCACGTCGCCGCCGACAACTGGGCGCCGGTCTGGATGGATCTCGACGTGACCGAGGAGGCGCCGATCGGCCGCTCGATGGAGGCGTTCCGCGACTACCAGGCGGTGCGTCCCAAGGCCGAGACGCGGACCGAGCTCGAGCGGTCGTTCCGCTACCTGCTGGCCGCGCTCGCGGCCTCGCGCGGCCACTGGCGGGAGCAGGTCACGATGGGCGAGAGCGAGTGGGAGATGGGACAGATGTGGGTCGCCCTCACCACCCACATGCACGAGCATCTGGGGCAGTCGATCGCGTACGCGCGCGCCAACCGGATCGTGCCGCCGTGGAGTCGCTGAGTGCGTCGGGGGCGAGCGGCCGTTTCAATCCAACCTCTTTGGAGACCTGAAATGAGCAGACGATCTTCGAGCTCGCGCTGCGCTCGCTGGGCCGGCGGCCTCGCCCTGGCGCTGCTGGGCACGGCGGGACCGCTCGCCGCCCAGATCGACCAGCGCTTCGATCTCCGGGTTCCGATGCGGGACGGGGTCGAGCTCTCGACCAACGTGTGGATGCCCGAAGGCGGTGGGCGCCACCCGGTGGTGCTGGTGCGGACGCCGTACATCAAGACCCGTGAGGGCTATGCCGAGCTCGGCGCCAAGTATGCCGGCCGTGGCTACGCCTTCGTGGTGCAGGACGTGCGGGGCCGCGGCGACTCGGATGGTCGCTTCGACTTCTTCTTCGCCGACGCGAAGGACGGCTACGACACGATCGAGTGGGTCGCCCGGCAGCCCTGGTCGAACGGCAAGGTCGGGATGGTCGGCGGTTCCTACCTCGCGAGCGTGCAGTGGCTGGCGGCGCGGGAGCGTCCCGCGGCGCTCACCTGCATGATCCCGCAGGCCCCGGCCGGCACCTACTTCAACGAGCTGCCCCGGATCGGCGGCGCGTGGCTGATGGCCTGGTCGCTCAACTGGATCAACGGCACTTCGGCGCGCACCGCGCAGGGCGGGGTGCTCGGCGCCACGGACTGGGACCGGGTCTATCGGCACCGCCCGCTGATCACCATGGACGACGCGATGGGGCGGGACATGCCGCTCTACAACGACTTCCTCACTCATTCGACGCTGGACGACTACTGGCGCCGGATCCACTTCGAGGACCCCGACTTCGAACGGATCGACCTGCCGGTGCTGGCGTTCAGCGGCTGGTTCGACGCCGACCAACGCGGGACCATGCGCTACTGGGCGGGGATGCGGGACCACTCGCCCGCGGCCGATCGACAGCACATCATCATCGGTCCCTGGACCCACGGCGGCGCGATCAGCGGCGGGAGCACGGAGCTGGGCGAGATGCGGTTCACGCCCGAGTCGGTGGTCGACCCGACCGCGCTCCACCTCGACTTCTTCGACTACTGCTTGAGAGGCACCAAGGCCTCGTTCGAGTTTCCGCGTGCCCGGGTCTACCTGATGGGCTCCAACCAGTGGCGGGACTACGACGCCTATCCTCCCAAGGAGATGACGCCGCGGAGCCTCTTCCTGACCAGCGGAGGCGCGGCCAACTCGCTGGCGGGCGACGGGCGCCTCGCGTGGGATGCCCCGGTCGACGGGCCGCCCGACCGCTACGCCTACGATCCCGAGCACCCGGTCCCGTCCGGGGTCGGCGGGGTGGCGCAGGCGGTCGATCACCGCGCGATCGAGCGGCGGGACGACGTGCTGGTCTACTCGTCCGAGACGCTCGAGGACCCGGTCGACATCGTCGGCCCGGTCTCCGTGGTGCTTCACGCCGCGAGCGACGCCCGGGACACCGACTTCACGGCCAAGCTGCTCGACGTCTATCCCGACGGGCGAGCGGTCAAGCTGGGCTGGTGGGACGCGGCGGTGATCCGGGCACGCTACCGGAACGGCTACGAGCGGGAGGAGCTGCTGACGCCCGGCAAGGCCGAGGAGTACGAGATCGATCTCGGCCACATCGGGCACACCTTCCTGCCGGGGCATCGGATCCGGGTCGAGATCTCGAGCAGCGCCTATCCCTTCATCGCGCCCAACTCGAACACCGGCAACCCGATCGCCACCGACACCGAGTCACGGGTCGCGAAGCAGACGATCTTTCACGATCGCAATCGGCCCTCCCGGCTGGTGCTGCCGGTGGTGCCACGCAAGGTGATCCCCTGAGCGACGGAGCCGATGGTCGGATGAGAGCGCCGGGTCGCCGCTGGGGCGCGCTCGGACTGGCGCTCGTCGCGGGCCTCACGGCGCCGCCGGTGGCGTCGGCCCAGGCGCCCTCCGAGGCCGAGGTGCTGGTCCTGGGGACCTACCACTTCGCGAATCCCGGCCGCGACGTGGTGAAGCTCGAGGTGGCCGACGTGCTCGGCGCGGACAAGCAGGCCGAGATCGGCCGGGTGGTCGAAGCCCTCACGAGGTTCCGGCCCACCAAGATCGTGGTCGAGCGGACGCCGGCCCGGGCCGCCGAGCTGGACAGCCTCTACCGGGCCTATCGATCCGGACGGCACACGCTGTCCCGGAACGAGATCCAGCAGCTCGGCTTCCGGATCGCGGCCGGGCTCGGCCACGAACGGCTCTATCCGGCCGACCACCCGGGCGAGTTCCCCTTCGACGCGTTGATGGCGTACGCCCAGGCGCACGACACCGCCTTCGTGCGCTTCGTCGGCGAGGAGCTGGCCCGGATCGGCGCCGAGGCCAATCGACTGCAGAGCGAGCTCACGATCGGCGGAATCCTCCGCGCGATGAACGATCCCGCGGATCTGGCCCGGGGCCACGGGCTCTATCTCCGCTTCGCTCGGGTCGGCGCGGGCGACGGCTTCGTCGGCGCGGACCTGGTGGCCAAGTGGTACGAACGGAACATCAGGATCTTCGCCAACCTCCGCCGGGCCACCGAGCCGGGCGATCGGGTCCTGGTCATCTTCGGGGCGGGGCACGCTCCGATCCTGCGGGAGCTGGTGGCGGCGGACCCCGGGCTCACCCTGGTCGATCCGCTGGAGTTCCTCCCCGCGCGGTGAGCCCCGCGCTATCCTTCCTTTCGACGAGCGCCGCCGCCGGCGGCGAAGCCTTCCGACAGATAGCGAGGTGCGACGGTGTCGAGTCGAGTCATGATCGCGTTGGGATTGCTCTCCGCCGTGGCCGCACCGGCGCTCGGCCAGCAGCGCTCGCCCGCCGAGTACATCGCGACGATCGAAGGCCCCCAGGCGACCGCGGACGACAGCCTGGGCCGGATGAGCATCGCGGAGCTGATGAAGACCTTCGGGGTGCCCGGCGTGAGCGTCGCGGTGATCTGGGATTCCCGGGTGCATTGGGCCAAGGGGTATGGCGTGGCCGACGTGGAGACCGGGAAGCCGGTCGATACCGAGACCGTGTTCCAGGCGGCGTCGATCAGCAAGCCGGTCGCGGCCATGGCCGTGCTCAAGGCGGTCCAGGACGGGCTCTTCTCGCTCGACGACGACATCAACTCGATCCTGACCTCGTGGAAGCTCGACGGTGGCGAGTACACCCGCGGCAATCCCGTCACGCCGCGTACGCTCACCAGCCACGTCTCGGGGCTCGGCGACGCGTTCGGATTCCCGGGCTACGAGCCGGGCGTCCCGTTGCCGACGGTGGTCCAGATCCTCGAGGGCCACGAGCTCTCCAACGTGGGGCCGATCTTCATGGAGCGGGCGCCGTGGACGGCGATCGAGTACTCCGGCGGCGGGGTCACGCTGATGCAGCAGGCGCTGACCGACGCCCGGCGACGTCCCTTCGCGGAGATCATGCGAACCGACGTGCTCGAGCCGATCGGAATGAGCCGGAGCGCCTTCGAGCAGCCGATCTCGGCCGAGCGGGATCGCAACGCGGCGCGGGCGCACAACGGGAGCGGCAAGGCGATGGGGCCCAAGTGGCACGTCTACCCCGAGCTGGCCGCGGCGGGGCTCTGGACCACCCCCACCGATCTCGCCCGCTTCGCCATCGAGGTGCAGCGCTCGGCGCGGGGCCAGTCCAACAAGGTGCTCTCCCGGACCACGGTGCAGGAGATGCTCTCGCCGGTCGGGGTCGGGAGCTTCGCCGTGGGCTTCTCGTTGGCCAAGCAGGGCGAGGGCTGGTACTTCAGCCACGGCGGCGGCAACTGGGGCTTCCGGTGCACCCTGCTGGCGCACAAGGTCAAGGGCTACGGCCTCGCGATCATGACCAACTCGGATCGGGGCGGACAGGTGATGGCGGAGCTGACCCGCCGGATCCAGCGCGCCTACGGGTGGGACAGCGAGACCGAACCGGTGCGGAGAGGCTACGACGCTCCGGTCACCGCGACGCCCGTCGAGGTGCCGGCGGCGACCCTCGCCGGCTACGTCGGCACCTACAAGCGCGGGGAGGAGCTGTCGCTGGCGATCACCTTCGAGAGCGACACCCTCCGCTTCGGCGACGAGGGCGAGCGGGGCTCCCCGCTGCTCGCGGAGTCGGAGACCCGGTTCTTCACCCGCGGCGGGCTCCGGATGGCCTTCGTCAAGGACGACGCGGGACGGGTGACCGGCCTGACGATCCGCGTGTCCGGGCGGAACCTGCTCCTCTCCAGGGTTCGTTAGGCAGGAGCCGGCCATGATCCGCGGCGCCGCTCGCCGGTTCTCCCTCTTCTCCGCGCCGCTGCTCGCCCTCGCGCTGATCGGCGCGGCCGGCCAGCGGAGCGCGGGCGTCGTGGTCGAGTACGATCGCGCGATCCCGCTCTCGGACGGAGTCCGGCTCTCGGCCGACGTCTATCGCCCCGACACCGCCGGGCGCTTTCCCGTCATCGTCGCCCGGACGCCCTACGATAACGCGCGCGATCCGAGCGGCCGGTACTTCGCCGAGCGGGGGTACGTGTACGTCGCGGTGGACGTGCGCGGGCGCTACGACTCGGAGGGCAGCTTCGTTCCCTACGTCACCGAGGGTCGGGACGGCTACGAGGTGATCCAGTGGGCCGCCGCTCAGGCCTGGTCGGACGGCACCGTCGGCACGACGGGCGGCTCCTACACCGGGTTCTCCCAGTGGCTGGCGGCGCGAGAGCGTCCGCCGGCGCTCAAGGCCATGATCGTGATGGTCTCGCCGGTCGATTACTACGACAGCCCGGTCCACACCGGCGGCGCCTTCAATCTCGGCGGCCGGCTGCCGTGGGCCGCGCTGGTGAGCGCGCGGAGCAATCAGGCGATCGAGGCGCACGACTGGTCCCGCGCGCTGCTCCATCTGCCACTCGAGACCGCCGATCGGGCCATTGGGCGCGACCTGCCCGCCTATCGCGACTGGCTCACCAACCCCGAGCGGAACGGTTACTGGAGCCGACTGACGGTCGAAGGCCACTGGGCCGACCTCGGGGTGGCCGTCTACCACATGGGCGGCTGGTACGACGAGTTCGCGCGGGGGACGGTGCGAGGCTTCACGGCGATGCGCGGGCTCGGCGCGACACCGGCGGTCCGCGAGAGCCAGCGGCTGTTGATCGGGCCGTGGACCCACGCGCTGAGCAGCAGCCGCACGGTCGGCGCGATCGACTTCGGTGCGGAGTCGCTGGTCGACTTGAGAGCCGAGTCGCTCCGCTTCTTCGACCGTCACCTGAAGGGGCTCGCCGACTCGGCGCCGGGGCCGAGGGTCCGGGTCTACGACATCGGCGCGAGGCGCTGGCGGGAGTCGGACGACTGGCCGCCGCGCGGCGCGGCGGAGATCAGGTGGTATCTGAGCGGGCCGGGCGCGCAGAAGGGAGGGGACGCCGGCGGTCGCCTCGTCCCGGAGCCGCCGGGGGCGGAGCAACCCGATCGCTACCGCTACGACCCCTCGGATCCCACGCCATCGGTGGGCGGCGCGACCTGCTGCGTGGCGCCGGGGCTCTATCCCAAGATCATGGAGTGGGGCCCGCAGGATCAGCGGCCGGTCGAGGAGCGGACCGACGTGCTGGTGTACTCCACCGCGCCGCTCGAGCGCGACGTGACGGTGGTCGGGCCGGTCAAGGTCCGCCTCCACGCGTCCTCCTCGGCGCGCGACACCGACTTCGCGGCGAAGCTGGTCGACGTGCAGCCGGACGGCACGGCCATCAACCTGGCCGACGGGATCATCCGGGCCCGCTATCGGGAGTCGCTCGCGGAGCCCACGCTGCTGGAGCCCGGGCGGGTCTACCAGTTCGAGATCGACCTCGCGGCCACCGCGAACACCTTTCTCCGCGGGCACCGGATCCGACTCGAGATCGCGAGCGCCAACTTCCCGTGGTACGACCGCAATCTCAATACCGGCGGGGACCCGGCTCGCGAGACCCGGATGGAGACGGCGGAGCAGACCGTCTTCCACGACGCGGAGCGGGCCTCGTACCTGTCGCTCTCCGTGCTGCCCGCTCCGTAGCTCGGGCGCCCTGGCCCACCGCCATCACTCGATCGGCACGCACCCGAGGTCCTTCGCCAGCTCGACGGGCCCCGAATAGCGCTCGCGAACCAGGGCGAGGGCCTCGTCGAGCGCCGCCGAGCTGAACCACGTCCGCGCTTCGACCGAGGCGGGTGCCTCCATCACGTGACTCAAGAGCAGCCGGCTGGCCCCGGCCGCCCGGGCGACGTCGCCGACGGTCGACGGCCTCGCGTGGAGCCGCGCGATCGGCGGAGGCGCGCGCTCCGCGATCGCCAGATGCATCACCAGCAGGTCCGCTCCCCGCGCGAACCCGGCGAAGGCCGGATCGGTCCCGTTCTGGTCGCTGCCGAAGACGATCGTCTTGCCCCCGGTCTCGACTCGATAGCCGATCGTCGGCACGGGGCCGTGTGGGACGGGGAGCGCCGTCACCGTCAAGCCGGGCTCGGCGTAGACCTGCCGGGGCGTCGTGCCGGCCTCGTCGACGACGGTCAGGTCGAGCGGCACCCCCTGGCCGCCTCTTCCGAGCGCGCCGCTCAGGACCGGGAACGCGCCCGTGCTGTCGAACAGGCGGGCGAGAAACCGATCGAACGGCGGGAAGCCGCCGCCCCCGAACGGGCCCGCGATCGGCAGCGGGCGCCGTCGGGCCATCTCGCTCAGCCAGAGGAGCGCCGGAAGGTCGGCGACGTGGTCCGGATGGAGGTGACTCACCGCCAGAAGCGAGAGCTCGTCCAGCGTGGCGCCGGCCTCGCCGAAGCGTAGGAAGGTCCCACCGCCCACGTCCACCATCACGGCGGCGCGTCCGTCGCGCCACACGAGATAGCCGGACGAGGCCCGGTCGCCACCGGCGAAGGGACCGCCGGAGCCGAGGACCTGCACGGCCAGCGGATGGTCCCGACACGATCCCTGGGCCGAGACTGGATCGCCAGGCGGGACGAGCAGGACGCCCAGCACCGCCGCCAGGCGAAGGATCGATCGGGGGCCGGAGCGAGCCGGAGGGGTCATGACACCGTCCTCGTCAGGGAACCCGGTTCTCCCGCTCGGGACGCTTCGGCCGAACGGGCGGCTTCGTCTCCAGCAGACGGAGGATCTCGGCGATGCCTCGCTCGAGCTGCAGGTCGGTGCCGCGCGCCAACGCGGTCGGATCGGCCACGACCGCGATGTCAGGGTCGACGCCATGTCCCTCGGGGAACCAGCGACCGTCGACGCCGTACATCCGAAAGGTCGGGACCGTCACCGAGCCGCCGTCGATCAGGGTCGGCACGCCGGAGATGCCGATCAGCGCGCCCCAGGTGCGCTCGCCGATCAGCGGGCCCACCTTCGCCTCCCGGAAGAAGAAGGGGAACGCGTCGCCGCCGGAGCCGCTCCAGCCGTTGATCAGCATCACCTTGGGTCCGAAGCTCGCGTTGGGCGGCCAGCGCCAGTCGGTGCCGTCCCGGACGGCCCAGAACGCGAGCGGCGGCCGCGAGAGCAGCTCGATGAAGCGGTCGGGGATCTGGCCACCCGAGTTCCAGCGCTCGTCGATGATCAGGGCGTCCTTGGTGAACTGCGCGCGGAACTGTCGATAGAGCTCGGTCTGCCCGTCGAGCCCGGTGCTCGGCACGTAGACGTAGCCGACCCGTCCGCCGGTGGCTTCGTCGACGCGCTTCCGGTTCCGCTCGATCCACTCGAGGTTGCGGAGCCGCGACTCGTCCGCGAGGGGCTCGACCAGCACGACCCGGGCTCCGGCGCCGCCGGGCTCCGCGCTGACCGTGAGCGCCACGGTCTTGCTGGCGAGCCCCTGGAAGGCGGCCAGCGGGTCGTGCGCCGGCTCGAGCGGCACGCCGTTCACGGCGAGCACGTACTCGCCCTCACCCACGCCGGCGGCCAGGAGAGGGGAGCGGACCTCGCTGTCCCAGGGCCCCCCGTCGACGAGGTGGGCGATCCGGAAGGCGCCTCGGTCGAAGGTCCAATCGGCGCCGAGCAGGCCGACGTTCACGGTCGGGGCGCGCTCGACGTCGCCGCCCGAGCGATAGGTGTGACCCGAGCGGAGCTCCGCGATCAGCTCGCCGATCACGAAGTCGACGTCCCAGCGGGTGACGGCACCCTCCAGCAGCCGCTCGTAGCGGGTCCGCATCGCGGCCCAGTCGACGCCGTGATACCGCCCGTCGTAGAAGTAGTCGCGATACTGGCGGCCGACGTCGGCCAGGATCTGGCGCCACTCGGCCCGGGGCTCGACCGTCATGGTCATCTCGGGGGTCCGGAGCGGCTTCTCGATCTTCTGGCCCGGCTTGAGATCGAGAATCGCGTAGCGCCCGGCGGCGGCCACCAGGAGCTTGGCGCCGTCGCTCGAGAGCTCCAGCGCATCGGCGTCGTCGAGCACACCCTGCTCGGTCCGCTCCTTCAGGTCGTAGTAGCCGATCGGCGACTTCTCTCCCTGAGCGGCGCCAGCCCGCGGCTGCCGGTGGTACACGACCTTGCCGCGCACCGCGCGGAGGGCGGAGAATCGTCCCGGCTTGACCGGAAGCACCACCAGCCGCCGCTCGAAGCCGTCGAGGTCGATCTCGACGGAGCTCGGCGCCGGAGTGGAGTCGGGCGCGGCCGTCCGCTCGGCGTCGTTCCGCGGCGCGACGGGCGACGGCACCCCTTCCCGGAGTGGCACCGCGACGACGTTGGACGCGTTGGCGTAGATCCAGGTGTTGTCGACGTCCCCGTAGCTCGGCTCGAGGGTTCGGGTGGAGAGGAAGAACAGGTACCTCCCCTCGGGATCGAACGTCGGCAGGTAGTCGGAGAAGTAGCCGGAGGTCACCTGGTGGCGCTGCCCGGTGCGAGTGTCGAAGAGGTGGATCGCGCTCGGGACGCCGGGCGCGCCCGTCGGACCCGCCTCGCGCGTGTAGGCCAGCCACCGCCCGTCGTGGGACCAGCTGGGCCGGAAGATCCGGAGCGCGCCGTGCATCATGTACTCGCCCTGGTCGACCGTGGTGGTCTTGCCGGACGAGACGTCGAAGATCCGGATCGTCATCGACTGGTCGACGAACGCGAGCTTGCCGCCGTCCGGCGACCAGAACGGCTGATAGCGGAACCCCGCGCCGTACGAGGTGAGCTTGCGCTCGGTGCCGCTGCCGTCGGCCGGCCGCACCACCAGCTCGTACTCTCCGGAGCGATCGGACCAGTAGGCCACCTGCCGGCCGTCCGGCGACCAGCTCGGCCAGCGCTCCGCGACCCCGGACGTCCGGGTGAGATTGAGCACCGGGCCGTGCTCCGCCGGGACGGTGAAGATCTCGCCCCGGGCCTCGAACACGGCGCGCTTGCCGGACGGCGAGAGGCCGCCGCTCTGGATCAGCGCTGCCACCGCCTCGGACCGGGGCCGGATGCTCGCCTCGTCGGTCACGACGGTGATCGGGACGGCGGTGGTCCGCTCGGTCGCGAGGTCGAGCAGGTGGAGGCTGCCCCCCTTCTGGAAGACGATCTCGGACGGGCCGATCGCCGCGTAGGTGATGTCCTCGTCGGTGAACCGGGTCACCTGGCGGAGGGTGGACCGGTCGAGATCGTACGCCCAGACGTTGTAGCGGGTGAGCTGGTCGCGATCGGAGACGAAGTAGAGCGTCCGGCCGTGCCACATCGGATGGACGTCGTTGGCCGGGCTGTCGGAGACGTTGCGCGACTCGTAGGTGGTCAAGTCGAAGAGCCAGATCTCGGGCGCCGAGCCCCCGCGATAGCCCTTCCAGTCTCGCGGCGAGCCCGTCATCGGAGGCGTCGGCGAGTACGCCAGCCAGCGGCCGTCGGGCGAGATCGCGCCGAGCTCGCCGTAGGGCACCGGCAGCCGCTCGGCCAGCCCGCCCGTGGCCGCGACGCGATAGAGCTGGGTGAAGCGGGTCCGGCCGCTTTTCATCGCGGAGGCGAACAGCAGCGAGCGACCGTCGGGATACCAGTCGAGCGCCCGGTCGGGCATCGGGTGGTAGGTCAGCCGGACCGCCTCGCCCCCCGCGGTCGGCACCACGTAGAGGTCGACGTTGCCGTCGTAGTTGCCACTGAAGGCGAGCCGCGATCCGTCGGGAGAGAACCGGGTCCAGCTCTCCTCGCCGGCGGCGGAGCTCACCCGGGTCGCGGTGCCGCCGGTCTTCGGGACCGTCCAGACGTCGCCGGCGTAGGTGAAGGCGATCTGAGTCGCGGATACGTCCGGGTAGCGCAGGAGCCGGGCGTCGATCTGGGCGGCGAGCGGCGTGGCCATCGAGACGATGCCGAGCCAGACGGTCACGAACACGGGGGCGGTTCGCATGGGTTCTCCGGGGCGGGGCGTCGGGGGAGCGACGGGCGAGTGGTGCACCCGTCGCTCAATCTACCATCGGCGCATCCCGGATCCCGTTTCGGCGCTCGGGCGCTCCGGGCGACGAGCACGCGCGCCGGCCCCCGCCACGAGAGTGACGGGGGCCGGGCTCGCTCGCGCTCGACTCAGGCGCCCGGGCACGTGGTCGCGCTGTAGGCGTGGTAACCGCCCTCCGCGATCTGCTGGCCGTCCACGATGAGGGTGTTGCCGAAGCCGGCGGCGTGGCCATACCAGGCTTCGTCCCATTGGAGGTCGCCGTTCAGCCGGAGCTCGAAGGTCGAGCCCTTGAGCCAGGGGTTGTTGCTGAGGCCGAGCGCCGTGGTGTGCCTCGAGAGCGAGACGAGGAGCTTGGCCTGGCAGCTGCCCTCGATCCGGTTGCCGCCGAGGGTCACGTCGAGGTTGCTGTGGAGCCCGGTGTTGGCCACAGGGAACGCGGCATGGACGATCAGCCCGAACCGGTTGTCGACGAGCAGGTTGTTCCGGATCACGGCGTGGATCCTGTTGAAGACGTTCGGCGCGCCGACGCCGAGCGCGTCGACCCGAATGCCTACGCCGACCGGAGTCCGCAGATGGTCGCGGACCTCGTTGTTGATCACCTCGACCCACATCTCGGCCTCGCTCGGCAGGTCGAACGGCTCGACGCCCGCCGGCACCGGCAGGCCGACGACCCCGTCGACGGTGATGCCCGGGATCCCGCCGGCCAGGAGGAGATTGCCGCGGGCGCGGAAGTGGCCGGGGCCGGCCAGGCACACGTCGCAGGTGCCGGCCGTGCCGGCGAGGTGATTCTCGATGACCTGGGCGCCCCCGCCGCGCACGTCGATCGACTCGGTGAAGCCGGCCTCGAAACGGTTGCCGCGGATCACGACGTTGCCGGCGCGAACCGTGAGGATACCCTGGCCCCCGGCGCTCACCGCGGGGTCGTGGCCCGATTGCAGGACGAAGCCTTCGAGCACGAAGCCGTTGCCCGCCGAGCCCCCGGGGTGCCCGTTGACCAGCACGATGGGCGTGGACGCCCCCGCCACGACGGGGAGCGGCTCGGCCGGGGTCAGGACGGTCGGCGGCTCCCCAGTCCCCTGGCCGGTCGCGCGGCCGTTTCGATCCAGCCCCATGGCCAAGGCGCCACGGAGCGTCACGTCGGGTACGTCGACCAGCAGCGGAAACCGCTCGGCCCCCGGGGGCGCGGGCACGACGGTCGTGCCCGTGATCGTGCCGGCGGCGACCAGCACCGTGATCCGACAGGCCGCCTCGACCGACTCGCCCCGGGCGAGTCGGTCCGTCCGGATCGCGTCGAGCGCGTCGGTGACGGTCGCGAAGTCCACGCCTTGCATGTCCCCGGCGAAGCCGACCCGGAGGGTGGTGACGTAGTCCCCATGGGCGAGGTGAGCGGCGAGCGCCGATCGAGCGATGGTCAGGATCCGGCCCGCGGCGTCGGGGTGGTGGCAGACGGCTACCGAGCCGGTGGCGGCGCGGTCCGTCTGGAGATCGGGGCCTCCACGGTCTTCCGTGGGGAGATCGTCGCTGCAGGAGGCGAGGACGACGGACAGGGCCAGCAGGGAAGCCGCGTTGACGCGGCGGGCGAACGGGCGCATCGGTTCCTCCATCTCAGTGGTTGGGTGCCGCGCCGCGATGATAGGTTTCAAGCGGTTTCTCGACCGTCACCCAGCCATCGTTGGTGAATGCGACCCCGTGGCGCGCGATTGGTGGTGCCTGAATGGCCCAACTCACGCTCGACTCACGGCTCGGCCCCAGGATCGCTCCCGCGATGCACCTGCTTCTGCGCCGCGAGGCCAGGTCGGCCGGTCGCGGTCTGCTCTTAACCCTCGGGTTGGCGGCTGGCATGGCGCGTCCCGCGCCCGGCCAAGCGGTCGATGCCGCCTCGGTGAGCGGCGTCGTCATCACGGCCGACGGAGCTCGGGTGCCCGGGGCGACCGTCCGTCTCCGGCATCTCGACCGAGCCGGCCTCTGGGTCGAGCCGGCAGATGAAGACGGCCGCTTCCGGTTCGAGCGGCTACCGCCCGGCGGGCCGTACGAGCTGGAGGCGATCGCGATCGGGCACCGGCCCGCCCGGGCAGGCGGCCTCGCTCTCGAGCTCGGGCGTGAGCTTCGGGTCGAGATTCGGCTCGGCGAGTCCGCCGCGGTGCTCTCTGAGATCCGGGTGATCGGCGAGCTCGTCGCCCCGGGCGGGCCGACCTACCTCGTACCGGCCGAGGCGATTCGCGGGCTCCCGCTCTTCAACCGGAGCTTCGTCGGGCTGCTCCAGCTGGTGCCGCACGCGGTCGGCCGGCCGGGCCCGTCGTTCGGCGGACAGAACAGCCGCTACAACTCGTTCAGGATCGACGGCACGATCGCGAACGACCTGTTCGGGCTCGGGCTCACCCCGGGCGGCGAGGCGGGCGCTCCCCCGATCTCGATCGAAGCGGTCGAGGGGGTTCGGATCCAGGTGGCTCCCTTCGACGTCCGCCAGGGAGGCTTCAGCGGTGGGGCGATCGAGGCCGTCACCCGCTCGGGCGGCAATCGGCTCGAGGTCTCGGCCGTGGGGGCGGTGCAGCGTGGTGACCTGATCGGGGGTGGCCCCGACGGACGGGGAAAGCCGGCGCTCGACCTGCTGCAGTGGGGCGTCACCGTCGGGGGCCCGATTCGGCGGGATCGTCTCCACTTCTTCCTCGCCCTGGACCTGCAGGCCCGCGATACCACCTACCAGGGTCCGGAAGCCGGAGATCCCGCCGCCCCGGTATCGGAGGAGACGGCTCGTCGCATCCAGGCGGAGCTGATCCGCCGGTTCGGGTTCGATCCCGGTGGCGCCGAGCCGCCGGTCACCCGGCAGCCGAACGGCTCGGTGCTGGCGAAGCTCAGCTGGCGGCCGACGGCGCGCCACGAGGTCGACCTCGGCTACCAGCGGAGCTTCGCCCGCTCCGACGGGTTCGATCGGGAGAACCCGGCCCGGGGCAACGGTTGGATGCTTTCCGAGAGCGGCTACGAGCGGAGGGCGACGATCGACGCGCTCAGGCTCCGGGCGCGATCGACGTTAGGCGTGGCCCGGAACGAGCTGATCGCCGGGTTCCAGTCGAGCCGTGAGTCGCGCGACTCCCGGCTCCGGGCGCCGCTCTTTCTGGTCCAGGCCGACGTCGCGGGCGCCTTCGTCGCGGGCGGCTCGTTCCGCAACGCCCAGGGCACGCTGCTCGACCAGCGGCAGGTCGAGCTGATCGACCACCTCACGGTGCCGCTCGGGGGCCACGAGCTGCTCGTGGGCGGGGGGATCGAGGCCTTTCACTTCGTCGACAACTTGTTGCTGCTGCGCTGGGGCTCCTGGACCTTCGGCAGCGTCGACTCTCTCGAGCGCGGCGTGCCGAGCCTGTACGAGGTCGGGTTGCCGCCGGCGCCCGGCGCGGCTTCTCCGGTTGCCGACTTCTCGGCGCGGACGGTCGCGGCGTATCTCCAGGACCGCTGGACGCCCGGCCGGGGTGTCTCGATCAGCGCCGGCCTCAGGGTCGAGGCGCCCTTCGTCGAGGCTCCAACCACCAACCCGACGCTCGCGGCGAGCACGGCGCTCCGGATCGACACCGGTCGCTTCCCATCGGGCGGACTGCGGCTCGCCGAGGATCGCGCTCTCCTGGTCGCTCGACCGCGACGAGCGGACCGTCCTGCGGATGGGGTACGGCGGCTTCGCCACGCGACCGCCCTTCGTCTGGCTCAGCAACGCGTTCACCAATACCGGTCGGGAGCAAGCGCTGCTGACCTGCGGGCCGGCCACCGGCGTGCCGGAGCCGACCGCCGATCTTGGCGCGCTCCCCACCTCGTGTCCCGGCAGCTCGAGTCCGGCGGGCGCGGCTCCGATCGTCGCGCTGGCGCCCGGACTCCGTCTGCCGAGCGAGCAGAAGCTGGTCGTCGGTTTCGATCGGCTGCTCCTCGGCTGGAGTGTCTCGGCCGATCTGGCCGTCGGATGGTCCCGCTCGGAGCTCACGCTGGTCGACCGCAACCTGGTCGCGACCGGCTCGAGCGCCGAGGGCCGGGCGATGTACGGCGCGATCGACGGCGCCGGCGTGGCGTCGCCCGCCAGACGCGATCCCGGATTCGGTCCCGTGTTCCAGTACCAGAACGTGGCCGGTGAGCGCTCGGTGGCGATCTCGCTGGTGGCGGCTCGGCGCTGGGCCCGGGGCGGCTACGTCCAGCTCGGCTATCAGTGGTCGCGGGCGCTGGAGCGCTTCGCGATCAATGCCAACAGCGCGCCGCGGAGCTATCAGAGCGTGCCGATCGACGGGACCATGGAGGAGCGCCGGCTGAGCCGCTCGACCTTCGACGTACCGCACAGTCTGACGGCCGTGGCTTCGGGTCCGGTCGTCGGCGGCGTGGTGGCGACCGTGGTGCTCAGCGCCCAATCCGGGCGACCCTACGCCTACGTCGTCCGGGGCGACGCCAACGCCGACAGCGTGCCCAACAACGACCTGTTCTACGTGCCGCGCGACTCCGCCGACCTGTCGCTCACCAACCCGGCCGGTTGGGCCGCGCTCGACGAGTGGATCGCGAGCGAGCCCTGTGTGGCTCGGCAGCGTGGCCGGGTGATGCGGCGGAACTCCTGTCGCAACCCGGGATTCCTGACCCTGGATCTCCGGCTGGCCCGGCCGTTCCGGATGCGTGGCCTGGGTGTCGTGGAGCTGGCCGTCGATCTCTTCAATCTGCCCAACCTGCTCGACGGCTCCTGGGGCCTCTTCCGCGAGACGACGTCGCGCGAGGGCCTGCCGGTGGTGACGCTCGCCGGATTCGACGCCTCGGCGGATCGACCGCGCTACACGATACCCACGGTGCTGCCGGCGCGAGGCGGCGTGGTTTCCGATCTCTCGCGATGGCGGTTGCAGCTGGGCGGGCGCTATCGACTCTGAGCGGGGCGCGTCAGCGGAGTCGCGCGCGCTCGATCGAGGCGAGCAGTCGTAGGTAGCGGGGGTCGCGGCGCACCCGGTCGAGTCCATCGAGGCAGGGCAGGCGGTAGAGTCCGACGTCGCCGGCGGCGTGCGCCGCCTCGAGTGCGGCGAGTCCTTCGTCGATCCGGCCGGCCGCGACGGTCTGGATCGCCAGTCTGGTTGGCGAGACCCAGCCGGACCGGGCCGCGGCGCGGGAACGCTCCAATTGGCGCCGTCCCACGATCTCCGAGACGCGCCAGAAGCCGGCCTCGCCGCGGGCGTCGGCTAGCGCGCTGTCGCCAGGCTCCGCGAAGGCGCGCCACGCGTCGAGCGCGTCGTCGAAGCGACCGAGACGGCTCAACGCGCGCACCAGGCCGCGTCGCGAGGCGGCGTCGGACGAGTCCATCGCGAGCGCCGTCCGGTAGAGCTCGAGCGCTTCCGCGTCGCGTCCGGCGCAGAGCAGGACCGTGCCTTCGCGCTCGACGTACATGGTCCCGAGCGGATCGAGCGCTCGGGCGATGCGGACGGCGTCGCGTGCTTTGTCCCAGAGCCAGGCGTGGCGGTAGAGCGCCTGGGCCACGAGATGGAGCTCCGGATTGGCCGGCTCCAGGCGAATGGCGGTGCCGATCAGCTCTTCTCCGACGGCGAGGCCGCCGCCGGCCAGGGCGCGCACGATCCCGAGCGACGCCCAGGCCGATCCCTGGAGCGAGTCGAGCGCGATGGCACGCTCGGCGGCGGCGGTGGCGCGGGCGGCCGCCTCTTGGAACGGGGCGCGCCAGGTCACGGCCGCCGCGGCCCAGGCCGAGGAGACACCGGCCCAGGCGCGCGCGTTCGTGGGGTCGCGATCGATGGCGCGAAGGAAGAGCGGCAGGCTGGCGTCATTCTGGTCGCTGAGCTGGCGATACCAGCCGTCGAGCGTGAGGCGGTACGACTCGGGGTCCTGGGTGGAGGGTCGACCGGCCGGCATCGCGGGTAACGCCGTGCGGAAGAGCGTGCCCGCGGCCTCCGCAGCCAGGCGGCTGCCCGCATCCTGGAGCGAGGCCTCCGTGAAGCGGATCCGCGGCGCGTCCCGTCGCTCGCCGCTCGCCACGTCGATCGCCGCCATGGTCACGACCAGGGAGTCCGCGTCCCGGGTCAGGCGGGAGTCGAGAACCACCTGCGCCCCGAAGACCCGACCGGCGCGGGGCAGGTCGCGCACGGCGCTCTCGGGCCAACGGGCGTTGGCGCCCGAGCGAATCCGAAGGCCACCGATTGCGCCGAGCCGGGTCGCGAGGTCGCTCAGCAGGCCGGTCGCCACGTAGTCGAGGGCCGGGTCGCCGGCTGCGTTCGCCATCGGCGCCAGCAGGACTTCGCGCGGGCCGCTGGCCGCCGGGCGCGCCCGCCGGGGGAGCAGGACCGCCGCCAGCACAGCCGACGCCAGGAGCCCCGTCGCGAGCAGGATTCGTCGCCGCGATGGCCGTTGCCGGCGGGTGGGTTGCCGGGTCGAGCCGGTCGGGTCGCCCGTGGCGTCCTCCACGGAAGAAACGGCGGGTGGCACCCGTGTCGCCTCGACGGTCCCGCGGCGGCGCTTGATCTCCGCGACCTGGCGGGCGGTCTCATCGGCGGGCTCGGCGCCGAACTCCCGCGCCAGTCGCTCCCGAAAGCGGTCGAACGTCGCCAGCGCCTGAGCCCGATCGCCGGCTCGGTCCAGCAGAGTGATCCGGAGCCGCACGGTCGACTCGTCGTCCGGATCCAACTCGAGCGCCCGGCCGGCGGCGTCGGCCGCGCCGGCCAGATCGCCGGCCGCCTCGCGTCCCGCGGCCAGGTCGAGCGCCGCCCGCCGCGCGAGCGAGCGCAGCTGTCCGCGCTCCTCGTCGAGCCACTTCTCGAAGCCTTCGGCGTCCTGGACGTAGAGACCCGGCAGGAGCTCGCCCTGGTAGAGGCTCAGCGCCTCGTCGGGCCGTCCCTCGGCGATCGCGGCGCGGAAGCGGCCGACGTCGGTGGCGAACAGCTCCGTGGCCAGCGAGATCTCGTCGTCGCCGCGGGTGCGGATCGCTCCGTCGTCGAGATTCTGGCGGAGGACGTAGAGCGCGTTTCGGAGCGCGGTGCGGCCCCGGGCGCCGTCGAGCTCGGGCCAGAAGAGGGCGAGCACGGTGTCCCGACGATGCCAGGCGCCGGGCGCGGGCGATGCGAGGAAGGCGAGCAACGCCAGCCGCTTGGGTTGGCGCAGCAGGGCCTCGAGATCACGACCGTCGGATCCCAGCAGCTCGATCCGGCCGAGCATGCGCATCGTCGGCATACGGATGAATGCTAGAGGCGTTTTCGGCCAGCGGAAGGAGGCGGAGGTCGGCCCCGGACGGGCGACCTATCGGCGCCCTCCCGCCAGCCGGATCCGGGCCAACAGCTCCCCCGCGTCACGGACGAACCAGTCCGGTCGCTCGCGGAACGCCGCGTGACCGGTGCCCTCGTAGGTCTTGAGCACCACGTGGTCGGGGTGGAGCCGCGCCAGTCGTTGGTTCTGGTCGGTCATCGGATGGTCGTCCGGCTCGCCCACCGGATCGATGATGAAGAGCGGCACGTCGAGATCGCGGAACACCGCGAGCGGGATCATCGCGTGCTGGCTCCACTGGAGGAGCGGCAGCGTCGACGGTGCGGTGGCGCTCGCCAGGTACTGCTCGGCCGTACCCATCAGCCGCTCGAACCCGTCCAGCATCGCCCAGCGGCCGTCCGGCCGCCGGCTGATCGACACCAGCGGCTCGAGCAGCCGGTCGGCGGGAGGCGGCGCCGGGGCCCTGGCCAGTGCCGGGCCGAGGAGCTGCGCGAAGACCTCGAAGCGGGAGGCGCCCACGATGCGGGGCGGGCCACCGCCCGCCACCTGGCGCCGGGCGCCCTCCAGGCCGTTGTGATCGAAGTCCCACTGATTGGACCACGAGCCGCCGTCGCTCAGGAGCAGGCCGAGCACGCGCGAGGGATGCTGGTCGTACGTCGCCGCCGCGACGAACCCGCCTTTGGAGGAGCCGCTGAAGACCGCGGCTCGGAGCCCGAGCGAGTCGAGCAGCGCCACCATGTCGTCGGCGAGGTGGTAGATGGTGAAGTCGTAGTCGCTCACCCGGGTGAGGCCGTGGCCGCGATAGCAGGGCGCGATCACCCGGTAGCCGAGCGCGACGAGGCGGGGCGCGAGCGCCCGAAAGTCGAAGCCCGAGCTGGCGGAGCCGTGGAGCCAGACGAAGGGCACCCCGCCGGGCTCACCCCATTCCAGGTAATGGGTCCGGATCCCATCGAGCTCGACCCAGCGTCCGTGCTCGCGGTCGAGTGAGTCGAGCAGTGCCTCGGCGGCGACGTAGGCCGGCCAGACGGCGGCGCTGTCGGTCACCTGCGCCCGGGCCGAGAGGATCGGGGCCAGGGCCAGCGCGGCGAGCAGCGGGGAGGGACGCATCGGCCCCTGCCTAACGCCGACCCGTCGAGTCGGCCGTGAGCCGGACCTGGTCCATGCGCGTGGCCGCCGCCCAGCCCGTCGCGTACATCCAGCGCGCGATCCGGGTAAGCTTCGCGTAGTCGATCGCGTCGGGCTCGTCGGCCGGGGTGTGGTAGCGCGGGTGGGGCAGGGAGCTGAAGTAGAGCGACGGGATCCCGAGGCGGGCGTAGGGCACGTGGTCGCTCCGGAAGTACCAGCCTTCGGGATGGTCGGGCCGGTCCCAGAGGCTGTCGAGCGCGAAGTGGCCGACGGTCTCGTTGGTCCGGAGCGCCAGGTCGGCCAGCTCCCGCGAGTTCAGGTGCGGCGGTTGGGCGCCGAGCAGACCCGCGCTGTCGGGCGAGTTGCTGCCGATCATGTCGGCGTTGAGCACGGCCACGATCGAGTCGCGCGGCACCACGGGGTGGTCGGCATGGTAGCGCGAGCCGAGGAGGCCCTTCTCCTCCGCGCCGTGCCAGACGAAGAGCGCGGAGCGGGGCGCGGGGTGCCGCGCCCAGGCCCGTCCGATCGCCAGGATGCCGACGCTCGCGCTCCCGTTGTCGTCCGCGCCATTCCAGATCGAATCGCCGGCCACGGCCGGCTTGATCCCGTCGTGGTCCTGATGCGCGCTGAAGAGGACGTACTGGCCGCGCCGCGCCGGATCGCTGCCAGGCACGCGGGCCACCACGTTGACCGAGGGGAAGGTGGTCCGCTCCGCCACCAGTCGGGCGGTGAAGCGGCGACCGGTCGCGGCAAAGAGCGGCGCCGAGGCCTGACGAACCCAGAACACCGGCACCGGTGGCGGCGGGCCGATCAGCGACTCTCCGAACTCGAGACCGTATCCGGCGTCGAGCGCGGCCACGAAGTCCCAGCCGGAGTCGGCCACCGCGTCGGCCACGAAGACGATCGCCGCCGGTCCCTTGCCCGCGACCGCGGCCAGCCGCTCGAAGAGGTTCGCGAAGGCGTAGCGCGCCGGTCGGATCGAGATGTCGTCGGGGATGGGAGCGTCCGGGGCCGTCATCCGGACCACGGCCACCTTGCCCGCGAGATTCGCTCCGCGGAGGGCCTCGGCCCGCCCGTCGCCGGCCTGGGCGATCGGGGCGTCGATGGTCGCGTCCACGAGGGAGAGCGACAGGACGTCCGGCCCGACGGCGAGCGGCGTGGCGTCGATCGCGATCCGGGTCGCGGGTGCGAGCCGCACCATCCGGAGCGGCCAGAACTGGAAGTAGGTGCCGTCGTCGCCGGCGGGCTCGAGCCCGGCCTTCCGCGCTTGCTCCGCGAGCCAGACGGACGCGCGGATCTCGTCGAGCGTTCCGGCTTCGCGGCCCCGGAAGTGGTCGCCCGCGAGGGTCATGAGATCGGCCTGGAGCTCGTCCTGGCGGATCAGCTCGAGTCCGGGCGGGTCCGGCTGGCCGGCGCAGGCGGCGAAGACGAGCGGGAGAGCGAGGAAGGCGATTGAGCGGCGCATAGGCCTAAGCTAGCGCCCGGATCCCGGGTTCGCCCCTCGCGCCGGGCTCGGCCGATTCCACGGTAGGAGATCGTCGCTATCATTGGATGCCCGAACCACGCGGAGCAGGCATGGGTCCCACGCTGCCATTTCGACTGAAGGTGCCCGGCAAGGACGAGATCGACGGCCTTGGGGTCACGAGCATGTCGTTTCGAGTCCATGGGTATCTCCAGCTGGACGGCGACCTGCTGGTGGTCGAGTGGGGCGGGACCGCGCACGTGCAGGAGGTCGGGACCGCGATCCGCGACGAGACCGAGGCGCTTCCCGACGAGCGGCTGGAGGTCGACGTCGCCGATCTCCTCCGCGCCGAGCTGATCGGGGGGTGGTTCCGTCCGCGTTTGCGGGTTCAGGCGCGGCGGATCGGGGCCCTGGCCTCGGTGCCGACCGAGAAGCTCGGGAGGGTGGACTTCTGGTACGACCGGGCCGAGCGGTTCACCGCGATCGAGATCGCCCGCGCCCTCGGCGAGGCCATCGCCGCCGCCGAGAGCCCGGCGTTCGACGACGAGCCCAGCACTCCGATTCCGGAGTAGCCGCCGGTGACCGGGCCGACCTTCTCCATTGCGATCGAGCCTCCGCTGATCGTCGTGACCCTCTCGGGTCCGTTCCGGCTGGACGACTGGCTCGGGGTGATGCGGGCGATGCCGGACACTCCCGGGTTCGAGCCGGGCCTCCACACCCTGGTCGACGGGCGGCAGGCGCACTTCGACTTCATGTTCGACGACGCGAAGCGGCTCAACGAGGTCGTCTCCCGGCATCTCGACGAGAAGCGCGGCCGGGGCTTCCGCTCCGCCTGGGTGGTCGGGGCCGACGTGGACTTCGGCGTGGCGCGGATGGTCCAGACGGTGTTGGAGGACCTGCCGCTCGAGGCGCGCACCTTTCGATCGATCGACGACGCGAGACGCTGGCTGCTGGAGCCTCGCGGGTAGCCGGTGCTCCACGGCCTCCTCGCGATTGCCCTCCTCTCCCAGGGGCAGGGCACGGCCGCCGACAGCGCGCCGAGCTTCAGTGGCCGAAAGGGTGAGCTCGAGGTGACGGCGCCGCGGCTCGACGCGAGCGTCGACGTCGACGGCGAGCTCGTGGATGAGGTCTGGGCCCGCGCCGTCCGGCTCGTCGACTTCAGTCAGTACAGTCCCGTCGACGGCGAGCCCGCCGTCAATCGGACCGAGGTGCTGGTGTGGTACTCCCGCACCGCGATCCACTTCGGCGTGCGGGCCCACGCGCCGCCAGGCACGGTCCGCGCCAATCTCGCGGATCGCGATCTCGGCATCATTCCCGACGATCGGATCGAGATCCACCTCGGCACCTACGACGACGGCCGGCAGGCCTTCGTGTTCGCGGCGAACCCGCTCGGGATCCAGGCCGACGGCGCGCTCGTGGAAGGGGCGCGCCAGCGCCAGCCCGGGCACGACGCGGGCGGCGCCCAGCGCGAGGAGCCGGACTACAGTCCGGACTATCAGTTCGACTCGAAGGGCCGGCTCACCGATTTCGGATATCAGCTCGAGATCCGGATCCCGTTCCGCAGCCTCCGCTTTCAGCCCGCGGAGGTGCAGCGCTGGTCGTTCCAGGTGATCCGCAAGTCGGCGGCGACCGGCCGGGAGGACACCTGGGCGCCGGCGCGGCGGGCCGCGCCCTCCTTCCTGCGACAGTCCGGCGCCCTGGTCGGGCTCGAGGACCTGAGCCGGGGCCGCGTGCTCGAGCTCAATCCCGAGGCGACCTCCACCATCGAGGGCGCGCCGCTCGCGGGAGACTGGGACTATCGCGGCGGCCGCCCGGAGCTCGGCGCGAATCTCACTTGGGGCCTGTCCTCCAACCTCACCCTGAACGGCGCGATGAACCCGGACTTCTCCCAGGTGGAAGCGGACGCCGGACAGGTGGCGTCCGATCCGCGGCGCGCATTCTTCTTCCAGGAGAAGCGCCCGTTCTTCCTCGACGGGCTGGAGTACTTCGCCACGCCGAGCCAGGTGATCTACACCCGGCGGATCCTGGCGCCGATCGCCGCCGCCAAGCTGACCGGCACGGTCGCGGGCACCAGCCTCGGCCTGCTCTCGGCCGTGGACGATCGAATCGCCTCGCGCACCGGCAGTCACAATCCGGTCTACAACGTCCTCCGGATCCAGCGCGACCTGGGCGCGTCTCGGCTCGGCTTCGCCTATACCGATCGGATCGAGGGCGGCGACTACAACCGGGTCGCCCAGGTCGACGGACGGGTCGTGTTGAGTCCGCTCTACAACCTGTCGTTCTACGGAGGTCTGAGCCGGACCCGGACGGGCGGCGTCACCAGCACGGCCCCGATCTGGAGCGCGGACTTCCAGCGCACCGGGCGGCGGCTCGGTCTCGGGCTCAGCTTCAGCGGCGTCTCCGACCGCTTCGAGGCCGGCACCGGCTTCGTCAGCCAGGGCGACCTGGTCGAGAGCTCGATCCAGCCCGCGCTCACCTTCTACGGCAAGCCGGGCGCGTTCGTCGAGCGATTCACGGCGTCGCTGCTCGGGCAGCTGGTCTGGTCGTACACCGGATTTCGGGAGGGGCGGCAGGCGCTCGACCGGCGGCTCCTCGCGCGCGGCTCCTGGCGGATCCGAGGAGGTTGGGACGCCAATCTGACCGTCTATCAGTTCAACTACGGCTTCGACGAGCGGCTCTTCCGCGGCTATGGAATCGAGGTGCCAGGGGCGACGGGCCTCGACACCGTGGCGTACCGGCCCGACGGGAGGATTCCGACTCTCGCGTGGTCGCTCTCGATCAACTCCCCCGAGATCGCGGGGCTCAGTCTCCAGACCTACACGGCCTGGGGCAAGGACCTCAACTACGACGAGTTCTCGCCGGCGCGGATCCTCCTCTCGGTCGGGACCCTGTCCTTCCGGCCGACTCGACAGCTCCGCGTCGGCCTGCAGGCGCCGACTTCGATCTACTGGCGGGCGTCGGACGGCTCCAAGGTCTCGAGCACCGTGATTCCGCGGCTCAAGCTCGAGTATCAGCTCACCCGCTCGGTCTTCGTCAGGCTGGTGGGAGAGTACCGGGCCTTCGAGCGCGACAGCCTCAGGGACGACACCCGGACCGAAGGGCCGCTGCTGGTTCAGGACGCCGACGGGATCTACCGGCGCGAAGGCGCGCTCGGCTTCGATCAGAACGACTTCCGGCTCGACTTCCTGTTCTCGTTCCAGCCGACGCCGGGCACCGTGTTCTTCGCGGGCTACGGCAGCAGTCTGGTCGAACAGGACCCCTTCCGGTTTCGCGGTCTCACCCGGACACGCGACGCCTTCTTCACCAAGCTGAGCTACCTGTTCCGCCTCTGAAGTCCGCTGCGCCGTTCGGTCGCGAGGATCAGGAGTCTTCGCCCGGTACCCGGAGGAAGAGCGAGTCCGGAGCCGAGTCGCGGATCGCGAGCTCGCGAATCGCGTAGTCGAACACCTCGCGCCCCTGACGGAAGCGCACGGCCGCCGGCAGCCGCTGCCCATCCCGGTCGGCCCAACGAACGATCTCCGTCGTGACGGTGCCGCCCCCGCGCAAGTGATCTTCGACCTCGTAGCCCAACGGAAGGCTGTCCGCCTGGTCGTAGTAGAGCCGCGTCACACCACCCAGCGCGTCGGTGCCCGTCACCATCAGAGCCGTCCGTTCCGCGAATCGCGCCGTCCCCGCCACGCGGAGCCCGCGAAAGCGGCCTCGGGGCTGCACGAGATTGAAGAAGAGATCGTGCCCCCGGAGGAAGGTCTCCAGGGTGTCCGAGAGCGCGGCCGGCGGGCCCTGGCTCAGCTTGGCGATCCCGCTGTCGCGGGTGATGGCGAGCGTGGCCCCGCCGTCGAAAGCCAGGCGGGCTTCGCCCGTCGCGGCCGACAGGATCTCGACCTGGTACGGAGGACCCGCCCAGGCCACGGCCGCGCGGAAGAACACGGCCCTCCCGTCGGCCCAGCCGATCGCGCGGTGGACGCCCGCCAGGAGGCGCGGCAGCGAGGGCTCGGGGTCGCGCGTCGTGGTCGTCACGCCGACGATGCGCCACTCCGACCCGACCCGCTCGAGGTTGGCAGTCCAGGCGAGCGTCACCGTATCCGAGACGGTGCGGCCGCCGAGCCCGCTCGTCTCGCGCGCCATGCTCACCGCGCGGCTGACCCAGGCGGTGGAGCCGTCGGGCGAGAGCCGGACGATCGGCGCGACCGGCTCCTGCCAGGCGAGGATCTCGGTGGCGGCGAAGTAGTCGGCGAAGCCGCGCTCGAGCTCCGAGCGGGCGAGCCTGGTGACGCCACCGCCGTCGACGGAGACCACGGTGTCGGCCACGAGCGCCGCGAGCCCGGCCGCGTCGCCGGACAGGTGAGCGACCGAGTCGGCCGCGAGGAGCCGCTCGACGTCGGCGAGCAGCGCGGCGCGGCTCGGCCCGCAAGCGCTGCCGGCCGCGAGCAGGGACAGGATGGCCATCGAAGCTTCCACGTCGGTCCTCCCGGATGTTGGGCCAGGCTCTCGGTCAGAGGCGTGGCCGCAGCCGCCGATCCGGAGAAAGATCGGTGCGGGTGCCCCCCGGCGATTGGAGATCCTGACCGTCCGTCGGCCGGGGCGAGGGGCCGGGCCCGTCTGTGGGCCGGGAGCCCTCTGGTTCCGTATGGCTGGCGACCGGGCGCGCACCGTGAGATTATCCCTCCACTGACCCGACGGAGACTCCGAATGCAGTTCCGACACCGGCTCGCGATCGCCCTCGCCTCGCTCTGGCTCTCCGCCGCTCCACTGGCCGCCCAGGCCAAGCGAGTGGCCACGGTCGACGACCTGATGCGCCTCAAGACCGTGACCGACGTCCAGCTCTCGCCGGACGGCTCGAAGGTGGCCTACGTGGTGACCGTGCCGGTGGTCGACAAGAACGAGCACGACAGCGACGTCTGGCTGGTGCCGGCGGCAGGCGGCGAGCCGATCCAGCTGACCAACTCACCCAAGGGCGACCAGAGCCCGCGCTGGTCGCCGGACGGCCGGCGGATCGCCTTCGTGTCGATGCGGGATGGTCCGCCCAACATCTATCTCCTCGACCTGAGGGGCGGCGAGCCTCGCAAGCTGACCAGGACGGAAGGCGGGGTGCAGGGCTTCGCCTGGTCGCCGGATGGTGGACGGATCGCCTTCACCAGCGCCGACCCGCCGAGCGAGGAACGGAAGCAGGCGACCGAGGCGACGGCGGGCGTGATCGTGGTCGACGAGCACTTTCCCATGGCTCGGCTGCGGGTGGTGGACCTGGCGTCGGACGAGGTCGTCACCCTGACGGGGTCCGATCGCCACGTTACGGCGATGAGCTGGGCGCCCGACGGCACCCGGCTCGTGGTGTCCGCGCAGCCGACGCCCCGAGTGCCCGACGGCGACCTGAGCGACCTGCTGGTGGTGCCGGCCGACAGCGGCACGGTCCGGTCGCTGGTCAGCTGGGAGGGGCCGGACGGCTCGCCGGCGTGGTCGCCGGACGGCAGCGAGATCCTCTTCGTGTCCGGCGGCGGACGGAACGAGCTCGGCGAGTCGGGTCTCTACGTCGTGAGTCCGGCCGGGGGCGCGCCGCGGCGGCTGGCCGCGAGCTACGATCGTGACTTCGCGGAGCCGGTGTGGGGCCCCGACGGCGCGATCTACTTCGGCTCCGTGGACGGCGTCCGGATCCAGGTGATGCGGCTCGCCAAGGGTCGCGCGACGCCGACCGCGCTCACCTCGGGCGACCGGGTGCACGCCGGTTTCAGCCTCTCCGCCGACGGGCGCACGATCGCCCTCCGGGTCCTCGATCCGAGCTCTCCACCCGAGATCTTCGTCAGCGCCGTCGATCGCTACCAGCCCAGGCGACTCACCACCACCAACCCCATGCTCGACAGCCTCTCGCTCGGCGCGATGAAGGTGGTTCGCTGGAAGAGCACCGACGGGATGGAGATCGAAGGCCTGCTGATCGAGCCGGTGGGGGCCGTGCCGGGCCGGCGGTTTCCGGTGCTCACCTACGTGCACGGCGGTCCGACGGGGGTGTTCACCTTGGGCTTCGAGCCACAGATGGGGGCGGCGCCGTTCCCGATCCAGGCGGGGCCCTACCCGCTCCAGGTGTTCGCCGGGAAGGGCTACGGCTTGTTCATGCCGAATCCGCGCGGCAGCTCAGGGTACGGCAAGGCCTTCCTCCGCGCCAACGTCGACGACTGGGGTCACGGCGACTTCGCCGACATCATGTCGGGGCTCGACCACCTCGTCGCTCAGGGGCTCGCCGACCCCGCCCGGCTCGGTCTGATGGGATGGAGCTACGGCGGCTACATGACTTCCTGGGCCATCACCCAGACCGACCGCTTCAAGGCCGCGTCGGTGGGCGCGGGGCTGCCCAACCTCTTCAGCATGCACGGCAACACCGACATCCCGGGCACGCTCCGCGAGTACTTCGGCGACGTGCCCTGGCGGGCCAAGGAGCGCTACGAGCGGAGCTCGGCGATGTACCACGCCGACAACATCAAGACCCCGACCCTGATCCAGCACGGCGAAAAGGACGATCGGGTGCAGCTCGGGCAGGCGTGGGAGCTCTATCGCGCGCTCGAGGATCGGAAGGTGCCGCGGCTCTTCGTGATCTACCCCCGGCAGGGCCATCTGATCATCGAGCCGAAGCAGCAACGGGACATGATGACCAGGAACCTCGACTGGTTCACCTGGTACGTGCGGACCCAGCCGGTGCCCTGAGGCCGGGCCCGGCGGGGCGCTCGACCCGGAAGGTCGGTCAGCGCCCGGGCGCGGCGGGCAGGATCGGCAGCACGATCGCCGAGCCGTTCGGGCCGCCGAGATGCACCCGGTGAGTCGCCTTCCGGAAGTCGGAGGGCTTCGCGGCGCTGATGTCGATGAAGCGCTGCGGGTTCCGCTCCACCAGCGGAAACCAGCTGCTCTGCACCTGGACCATGATCCGATGGCCGCGCCGGAAGGTGTGGAAGGCGTCGTTCAGCGTGAACG
>JAWKQJ010000048.1:0-35586 GCA_041390205.1 Gemmatimonadales bacterium | reverse complement strand
ACCAGCACGCCGTTGGCCACCACCGTCAAGGCGAGCACGCCGGCCAGCGCGATCGGCCAGAGCGAGCCCGGCTTCATCTCCCACCTCCGCCCGGGGCGCCTTCGGGGCCGACCAAGCTGTATTCGTACGAGCCGGAAAAGCCCTGACCGTCGTCGAGTCGGATCGAGACGGCCTTCCGCCCGCGGGAGAAGGCGTCCGGGCTGATTCGGACGAAGATGCTGGTGGTTCGAATCTCCCCGGCGGCGACCGGGAGGGGATTCTCGGGGGAGATGACGTCCGCCTCGACCCCGTCCAGGGCGATCTGGTAGTCGCGGGGGTGATCGGAGCGGTTGGTGACCCGGATGCGGATCTGGTTGAGGACCCGGCCGTCCGCCTCGAGGGTGTACGGCGCGCCCAGCCCCCGGAGAATGGTGACGTCGGTGTCCTGCTTGGTGCCCAGGAAGTAGAAGAGGAGACCGAGGGAGAGCGAGAGGGCCAGCGGGTAGAGGATCACCCGGGGGCGGAGCAGGTGGACGGGCTTGCCCTCGACCGCGTCGCGCGAGGTGTAGCGGATCAGGCCGCGCGGCTTGTCGACCTGATCCATGATGGCGTCACAGGCGTCGGCGCACTGAGTACAGTGGATGCACTCCATCTGCAGCCCGTCACGGATGTCGATGCCGGTCGGGCAGGTCAGCACGCAGGCGCCGCAATCGATGCAGTCGCCCGCGGTCTCGGCGCGGTGCTTCACTCCCCGCGCCCGGGGCTCGCCGCGGCGCACGTCGTAGCCCACGATCAGCGACTGGCGGTCGAGCAGCACCGATTGGAGCCGCCCGTACGGGCAGGCGACCAGGCAGGTCTGCTCCCGGAAGTAGGTGAAGTCGAAGAAGATCGCGGCCGTCGTCCCGGCCATGATGATGAACGCGGTCGGGTGCTCCAC
The DNA here is from genome assembly GCA_041390205.1 of Gemmatimonadales bacterium. GTDB lineage: Bacteria > Gemmatimonadota > Gemmatimonadetes > Gemmatimonadales > GWC2-71-9 > SHZU01. The sequence goes on along the minus strand of JAWKQJ010000048.1, from coordinate 34,670 downwards.
CGGAGAGAGCTGGACCCACTCGACCAGCCGGTCGATGCCGACGAAGTATGCCAGGAAGGTGTGGGCCAGGAAGAGGGCCAGCAGCAGGTAGACGCCGTACTTGGCGACCCGCCGCACCGACCAGCCGCCGGCCCGATCGATCGCGAGGGAGCCGGTGCGGCCGCCCTCGAAGAGCCGCTCGATCGGCCGGAACAGGAACTCCATGTACACGGTCTGGGGGCAGGCCCACCCGCACCAGACCCGACCGAAGAGCGCCGTGAGCAGGAAGATGGCCACCCCGATGCTCAGGAACAGCAGCATGAAGAGCAGCGTGTCGGTCGGGAGAAAGGTGGTGCCGAAGATGGTGAATTCCCGGCGGGGAATGTCGAGCAGAATCAGCGGCTTGCCGTTGAGCTCGAGGTACGGGATGATGAAGAAGAGGAACATCAACCCGTAGGCGACGACCCGCCGCCATTTCCAGAACTTGCCCTCGGACAGCTTGGGCCGAAGCCATCGGCGCGACCCGTCGACGTTCAGGGTCGACAGGACCCGCTCGGAGGCCTTCGCGTGTGACATCCGTGCCCGACTCCTCTTACTGCCCGCTCTCGGGGTCGGTCGCGATCGGCGTGCCTTCCGGCGCCTTGGGATTGGCCGGCGTGGTGCCCCGGAGGTGGATCACGTAGCCGGCCACGGCCTCGATCTGGTCGGGCTTGAGGATCTTGCCCCAGGCCGGCATGCCCTTGGCCGCCACGCCTTCGACGATGGTCCGCATGATCTCGAGCGGGCGCCCGCCGTGGATGTAGTACGAGTCGGTCAGGTTGGGCCCGATCGCGCCGCCGCCGTCCGCCGCGTGGCAGGAGGCGCACATCGTAGCGAAGGTCGTCTGGCCCAGCTGGCGGGTCGCGTCGTCCTGGCTCGACGCCAGGAGCCGCTCCCCCGTGATCCCGGCCAGGGGATCGTTCGCCGCGGCGAGCGCGGCGGCCTCCGCCATGTCGGCCTCGTAGTCGGCGATCCGGCCCTCGCCGACGCCGATCCCGGCGACGTTGAGCGCGTAGATCACCGAGAAGATCACGGTGATCCAGAGGCTCGCCAGCCACCAGCGCGGCATCGGTTGTCGTACTCCTGGATCCCGTCGTACTCGTGATCCATGATGAGCTTGTCGGAGTCGCGCTCGGCGCTCATCGACGGCCTCCGTCGGTCGAAAACGTGGACCCCTCACCGTCGGTGAAGGGGATGTTCTTCTTGGACTCGAGCGTCGCCCGGCGGCGCGGCGAGAAGAGCCAGATCACGATCGCGAGGAAGGCGACCATGAAGAGGATCATCGCGATCAGCGCGTAGCCGGCCAGGCCGGCCCCGCTCATGATGTCGGTCAGCCGCATCCTAGTTGCCTCCCGGTTGCGAGGCGCCCGCCGGCGCCGGCGAGGTGGCGACCCGGATGTCCTTCCCGAGCCGCTGCAGGTAGGCGATCAAAGCGACGATCTCCTTGGTCTCCATGCCGGCGGGGCCGCCCTGGGTGACCAAACCGGCCGCGATCTGCCGGGCCTGCTCGCGCGCCATCTCGGGGGCGCGGGTGGCCTCCTCGCCGTAGGGCACGCCGAGCGTCACCATCGCGCTCACCTTGCGCGAGATCCCCTCGAAGTCGAGCTCGTCGGTGAGCAGCCATGGGTACTTCGGCATGATCGACTGCGTGGTGATCGAAGTCGGCTCCTCCATGTGGCGGAGGTGCCAGAGGTCGGGGTACTTGCCGCCCTGTCGCGCCAGGTCGGGCCCGATCCGGCGCGATCCCCAGAGGAACGGATGATCGTAGACGAACTCGCCCGGCTTGGAGTACTCGCCGAAGCGCTCCGTCTCGAACCGGAAGGGCCGGACCATCTGCGAATGGCAGTTGAAGCAGCCTTCCCTGATGTAGAGGTCGCGCCCCGCCAGCTCGAGCGGCGTGTACGGCTTGACCGAGGCGATGGTCGGGACGTTCGACTTGATCAGGAAGGTCGGCACGATCTCGAACAGCGAGGCCACCACCACGGCGACCACGACCCAGACCGTGAAGGTGAGCGGGAGCGCCTCCCAGCGGCGGTGCCAGGTCGCGCGGGTGAACCGGGCCAGCAGCCCGCCGGTGGCCGGGGTCGGCGTCTCGACCGGAGCCGGCGAGAGCGGCGCGGCCTGGATCACGGGCTCGTCGTACTGCGCCGGGCGGGTCAGCCAGGTCTTCAGGATGTTGTAGCCGAAGAGCAGCATGCCGAGGATGTACATCGTGCCGCCCGCGGCCCGCACCAGGTACATCGGCATCAGCCGGAGGGTGGTCTCCACGAAGTCCGGGTAGACCAGCCGGCCGGTCTCGTCGAAGGCGCGCCACATCAGGCCCTGGGTGAGACCCGCGCTGTAGATCGCCGCCGCGTACAGGATCATCCCGAAGGTCGCGAGCCAGAAGTGCACCTCGGCGAGCTTCATGCTGTGCAGCTTGGTCTGGAACAGCCGCGGCATCAGCCAGTAGATCATCCCGAACGCCATGAAGCCGTTCCAGCCGAGGGCGCCGGTATGGACGTGGGCGATGATCCAGTCGGTATAGTGGGCCAGCCCGTTCACCGTCTTGACCGAGAGCATCGGGCCCTCGAACGTGGCCATCCCGTAGGCCGTCACCGCCACGACGAAGAACTTGAGCACCGGGTCCTCGACCACCTTCCGCCAGGCGCCGCGCAGGGTCAGCAGGCCGTTCACCATGCCGCCCCAGGACGGCGCCCAGAGCATCACCGAGAAGAGCATCCCGACGGTCGAGGCCCACTCCGGCAGCGCCGTGTAGTGGAGGTGATGCGGACCGGCCCAGATGTAGAGGAAGACCAGGGTCCAGAAGTGGAGGATCGAGAGCCGGTAGGAGAACACCGGCCGCTCGGCCGCCTTGGGCATGAAGTAGTACATCAGCCCGAGGAACGGCGTGGTCAGGAAGAAGGCCACCGCGTTGTGGCCGTACCACCACTGCATGAAGGCGTCCTGCACGCCCGCGTACACCGAGTAGCTCTTGAACCACCCGGCGGGAATCGAAAGGTTGTTGAAGATGTGGAGCAGGGCGACGGTGATGATGCTGGCGATGTAGAACCAGATCGCCACGTAGATGTGGCGCTCCCGCCGCTTCGCGATCGTGCCGAAGAAGTTGATCGCGAAGATCACCCAGACCACCGCGATCAGGATGTCGATCGGCCACTCGAGCTCGGCGTACTCCTTGGCCTGTGTGAAGCCGAGCGGCAGGGTGATCGCCGCCAGCACGATGATCAGCTGCCAGCCCCAGAAATGCGCCTTGCTCAAGCCGTCGCTGAACATCCGCGCCTTGAGCAGCCGCTGGGTCGAGTAGTACGCCCCGCAGAAGAAGGCGTTCCCGGCGAAGGCGAAGATCACCGCGTTGGTGTGGAGCGGGCGGAGCCGGCCGAAGCTGAGCCAGGGCAGCCCGCCGTTGAGCGCCGGATAGGCCAGCTCCAGGGCGATGATCAGCCCGACGAGCATTCCCACGAGGCCCCACACGAAGGTGGCGAAGAGGAACTTGCGGACGATCGCGTCGTCGTAGCTGAAACGATCCAGGGTAGCGCTCATTCGGGCTCCTGCCGAAGGAGGTGAGATCCGAACCGATGGCTATGGAAAGAGACCGCGAAACCTGGCCTGCAATATGTAAAGGTCGGCTGATCCGGTCGTGAACCTGCCTTCATGCCGAGTCGTGATGGAGAGCGAGCTCGAGCGGTCCGGGCCGCAGGACCCGAAGCGCGTTCAGGATCACCGCGACGTCGATGCCCTCCTGGAGGAGGGCCCCGACGGTGGGAGGCACCTGACCGAACGCGGCGAAGGCCATGCCGAGGAGGCTGAGCCCGAGCCCGACGCCGATGCTCTGCCGCGCAATTTCGAAGGTTCGGCGGGCGATCGCCACCGCCTCGGGCACCCGGGTCAGGTCGTCGACCAGCAGCACCACGTCGGCGGCCTCGGCGCTGATCCCGCCGCTCTTGGAGGCGACCGCCATCCCGACGGCCGCGGCGGAGAGCGCCGGTGCGTCGTTGGCGCCGTCGCCGACCATCAGCACTCGGCGCCCCTCCCGGCCGAGTCGCGCGACGAACGCCACTTTGTCCTGGGGGAGCAGGTCGCCCTCGACCTCGGTGATCCCGACCAGGCGTGCCGCCGCGGCGGCGTTGGCGGCCCGATCGCCAGAGAGGATCACCTGTCGGGCGAGCCCCAACGACCGGAGCGACTCGACCACTCGGGGCGCCTCGGGCCGGATCCGATCGGCGTACCCGATCAGGCCCGCCGGCGCGCCGTCGATCACCACCTGGGCTTGGAGCACCGGGCCCGCGCCGTCGTCGAGCGCCCGGAAGGCGGCGGCGGCCTCGGGCTCCCAGTCGCGGATCAGGGTGGCCGAGCCGACCGTGACCCGGGCACCGCCCACGGTTCCGGTCACGCCACGACCGGCCGCTTCGACCACGTTGGTCGCGTCCGGGAGCCGCCCCACCCGTGACTCGGCGGCGGCGACGGTGGTCCGGGCGAGCAGGTGCCCGGAGCCGTGCTCCACCGCGCCCGCCAGCCGGAGCACCGTGGCCTCGTCGAAGTCTCCGAGCGGTGTGACTCGTTCGACCACCGGATGGCCGATGGTGAGCGTGCCGGTCTTGTCGAACACCACCGTGTCGACTCTGGCGAGCTGCTCGAGCGCGGTCCCGTTCCGGACGATCACCTGGTGTCGCGCGGCCCGACCGATGCCGCCGAGCATCGCGACCGGGGCGGCCAGGATCAGAGGGCAGGGGGTGGCGATGACCAGCACCGCCAGCGCCCGGATCGGATCGCCCGAGGCGATCCAGGCCAGGCCGGCGATCCCGATCGTGAGCGGCGTGAACCAGACGGCGGCCCGATCGGCCAGCCGCTGGAGCGGGGCCTTGCTCGCCTGGGCCCGGCGGACCAGCTCGACGATCTGGGCGTAGACGCTGGCTTCCGCCGGGGCGGTCACCTGGACGACCAGCGGCCCGTGCAGATTGATGGTTCCGCTCACGATCGCCGTGCCCGGCTCGACCTCGCGCGGGACCGGCTCGCCCGTGATCCGTGCGGTGTCGAGCGCCGAGCGGCCGTCGGCCACCACGCCGTCGCAGGGAATGGTCTCGCCGGGACGGACCAGCACCCGGTCGCCCGGCGCGACGGTCGCCACGGGCACGTCCTCGACGCCCTCCGCCGTGATCAGGTGGGCGGTTCGCGGCGCCTCGGCCTCGAGCTCCTCGACCGCGCGGGACGCGCGCCGGGCCGCGTAATCCTCGAGGGCCTCTCCGCCGGTCTGCATCAGCACGATGACGAGCCCGGCGAACGGCTGGTCCAGGGCGATGGCCGCGACCAGCGCGAGCGAGGCCACCACGTCGGCCGCGAAGCGCCCCTGGAAGAGACCGACGACGGTCCGCCAGACGATCGGCAGGCCCAGCCCGATCAGGCCGGCCATCCAGATCCAATGACGAACGTCGCCCCGGGCCACGAAGGCCGGGGCGACGAGTCCGAGGAGCCCGATCAGGAGGGTCGCCGCCGGGCGGAGGGCCAGGCGGCGCCCGGTGGTCATCGGCCGTTGCCTTTGCGACCCACCAGGACTTCCTGGTTGCGGAGGCAGAAGCCCACGCCTCGGACCGTCTCGATCTTCGGGTCGGTGACGTGCTTGAGCAGCTTCCGCCGGAGGTTGCCGACGTGCACGTCGACGACGTTGCTCTCCGGATCGAAGTGCATGTCCCAGACCTTCTCGAGGAGCGTCGTCCGGCGGACCACCTCCTCGGGGTGGAGCATGAAGTACTCGAAGAGCTGGAACTCCTTCGCCGTGAGATCGAGCCGCTTGCCCTCGGCCGTGGCCAGGTGCCGGAGCCGGTCGAGCTCGAACGGCCCGTAGCGGAGCACCTCGAGCCGCTCCGCGCCACCCCGCCGGTGGAGCGCCCGCACCCGCGCCAGCAGCTCCTCGAACCGGAACGGCTTGGTCAGGTAGTCGTCCGCGCCGGCATCGAGCCCGCGGACGATGTCCTCGACCGCGTCCCGCGAGGTCAGCATCAGGATGGGCACGTTGCGGCCCTCGCGGCGCAGCTCCTGCGCCACCTGAAAGCCGCTCTTCTTGGGGAGCATCAGATCGAGCAGGATCACGTCGTAGTCATAGACGTGAGCCAGCATGGTGGCTTCGTCGCCGTCGGGGGCCACGTCGACCACGTAGCCCTCTTCCTTGAGCCCCTGCTCGATGAACCCTGCGACCTTTCGGTCGTCCTCCACGACGAGAATCTTCATGGGCCGATGATACCGCTCCGCGGCTGAAACCGACCGCAACGCTTCATGAAGACTAATTCATGGATTCAGATCTGGGGAGTCGCACCACCAGGGCCCCGCCGCCGGCCTCGCTGGCGGGGAGGGCGCGGAGGTCGCCGCCCATCAGGCGGGCCAGGCGCCGGGACAAGGGCAGGCCCACCCCGTGCCCCCGGCCGCGGCCGTCGCCACGATCGGCCGTGGTGAAGTAGATGTCGAAGATCCGCTCCTCCTCGCCGGGCGGGATCCCTGGTCCCTGGTCGCGGACGGTGAAGCTCACGTGCTCGTCCTCCATCTCGGCGTCGATCGTGATCCGGCTGCTCTCCGGGGTGTGGCGGATGGCGTTGGTCAGCAGGTTGACGAAGATCTGCTCCACCCGGTGGGCGTCCGTATAGCAGGGAACCGCGCGGTCTTCCGGCACCGCGATCACCACCCGCTTGTCGCTCGCCAGCGGGGTCACGGTGCGGACCGCGTTCCGGACCACTCGGCAGCAGTCGACCATCTGGAGCAGCGGCTTGAGCTGGTCCTCGTCGAGCCGGCGGAGGTCGAGCAGGTCGTTCACCAGCGACACCGCCTGCTCGGCGCCTCGAGGATCTCGAACGCTCCTCGCGGCACGGTGCCGGGGTCTTTCTTCCGGACCAGCATCTCCGCCCACCCGTAGATCCCGGCCAGGGCATTCCGAGCTCGTGTAGCTGACCATCGCAAGAACTGCCGCGGGAGCGGTGCAGCTGCTGGGTCTCGTCGAGCAGGTGGGTGACCTGCTCGTAGTGCTGGGCGTTCTGACGGCGGTCGCGACGATCGAGGCCAGCAGAATGGCGATCTGGACGTCCGCGTCGGAGAAGTCCTTGGCGCCGATCTTCTCCGTCAAATAGAGGTTGCCCAGGATCCCGTCCCGGCCGATCACCGGGACCCCAGGAACGAGCGCATCTCCGGATGGTTGGCCGGCATCCCGACTGAATCCGGATGGCGGGTCAGGTCGTCGAGCCGGAGCACCGACCCGCTCCCTGATCACCAGACCGAGCACGCCGTGGCCGGTCGGAGGCGCGCCGATCCGCTCGCGCTGCTGGTCGGTCAGTCCGGAGGTCGTGAAGCTCGCGAGCGTCTGGCGATCGGCGTCGAGCAGGCTGATGGCGGCGTACTGCGCGCCCAGGACCTCGCGGGCCAGGTCGGCCACCCGCTGAGCACCGTGTCCAGCCGAGCTCGCCGACCAGGTCGGGCGTGGCTCGGACGAGCTGCTCGAGTCGGGAGGGGTTTCGGGGCTATCGGTCATGGGTTTCTCGAGCCGTGTCGCCTTTTGTCAAAGCCTTCACATTAACTTTAGGCAGGATGCCCTAGCCTCTGCCATACCCGTGAAAGATAGGAGCGTGGCGCTGGTGGGCCTCCTCCAGATCCTGGTGGCGTCGGACGAGTCTCGAGACGGGCGCGCGGCCGTGCGAATGGGACGGTCGCTGCCCGGTCCTCGCCGCGGCTCGGCTTGCCATCCTCGATGCTGCCGTCGGCCTGGATCGACGGCCCTCATGGGCGAGCGGATCTCGGCGCCCGGGCAGGCCACCGACCCGGTCCTGGCGCACTTCCTCGAATGGCTCGCGCGGAGGGAAGCGCGAACGGCGACGTGAGCCCCGAGGGTGACCGTCGGCTCTCTGGCCTGCCGGGGATCGAGATCACCCGGATGGCCCACGAGATCCGGGCCGACCTGGTGGTGCTCGGACGGCGCCCCCGTGCGCCCGATCGCCCCCTGGTGTTGGGGGAGACGGCGGACGCGGTGCTCCGCCGCAACGAGACGCCCACCTGCACCGTTCCCCGGACTGTCCGAAGCTCGAGCGGGTCCCGATCGCGGCTGGACGCGACCGACCGCTCCGTCGAGATCCTGCGCCGCGGAGTGGAGGCGGTCTCGGCAGCCGCCGGCGCTACGGCGATCGGCGTCGTCACGGTCGATACGGAGGCCGACGCCAGAAACGAGCAGCGCGGTCCGGGTGAGTGGGCCTACGTGTTGCGGGTCCAGCAGCTGGTCGAAAGCCGTGATTCCGGCGGGAGGCGAAGCGGGCGCCGCCGATCGCGCTCGAGACCCGCCGGGGCGCGATCGTCGACCAGGTGCTGGACGCGGTCGGCCGAGCGGCGGTCCAGCTCCTGGTGATCGGATATCGCCGCGGTGGACCGGCGAAGGTGGTGCGCCCCTGCGACCTCGCCCGCAATCTGCTCTACGCGTCGGCCACGGCCGTGCTGACCGTTCCGCTGTAACCCAGGACCCGCAGCGCTTCCCACGTCCCCAGCGCCTCGGCGCGTTGCCGACTCATGCTGCGGCGGATCAGCCGGGCGGCTGCGGCGGTCGCCTCGGGGTCGATCGGCTCGATGATCCGCTCGGCGGTGGCCAGGTCCTGGAGCGCGCCCAGCGCGTCCTGCACCCGGTGGAGGCGATCGAGGGCCGGCTTGACCGCCTCGCCCCGACTCCGCCCCAGGATCTCGAGCAGGTAGCGGAGCCTGCGAGCCTCTTTGCGGAGCGCGTGGAGCGCCTCGGAATCGCGGGCGCTCAGACGGCGATTCGGCCGCGGCTGGCTCCAGAGCGGGTTCGCGCGGAGTTGGGCTTCCGCCTGGGCGAGGTTGCCGGCGGTTGCCTGGTGGAGGTTGCGGAATCCGGCCGGGTGGAACTCGGGCGAGCGGACCCACTGGCGGAGGGCCTTGAGCGTCGCCACCAGGGTCGGGCTCCGGAGCGTCCGCCGTACGGCCTTGGTGGCCGCCCGCCGACGCCGGGAGAGCTCGGAGCGTATCCGATCGAGCGCCAGCCCCTCGTCGCCCTTGGCCACCGGGACCAGCGGCTCGGTCAGCTCCAGCGCGATGTCGAGGTCCCGCAGCCGGCCCAAGGCGCGGGTCAGCGTCTTGAGTCGGTCGGCGCTGGCTTCGGCTGGAAGGTCGAGCGCCTCGTGCCCGAGCTCGAGAGCCGCGCGCAGCCGGCGCAGCGCCACCCGGAGCTGATGCAGATCCTCGGGGTCGCGACCGGCGAGCACGGCGCTCCGGTAGCCGCGCAGCCTTCGCAGCTGCTCGGCCACCGTCAGCCAGGTGGCTGCACCGAGGGTGCCGGGGCTCGCCGGCGGCGCGCGGCGTGGCTCGGTAGCGGTCCGGGACATTAGGCTCCATTGTACCTCCTCCGTAGCAAAGCGGAACCCGGGCGAGGCCGGCTCCCGCGTCCCATCGTCTCGCGGCTCGGAAGGAACCAATGTTCGCGCTCGCGCTGCAGCTCGGAGTCGCCGCCCTCGTCGGCCTCGCGGTCGGACTGGAACGGGAGTGGTCCGGCCACGCGCGTGGGCCCGGAGCCCGGTTCGCCGGGATCCGGACCTTCCTGATCCTCGGCTTCCTGGGCGGGGTAGCCGGCGCGCTCGGCTCCGAGGGCCTCTGGAGCGTCGCGGCCGTCCTGCTTGGCGGCGGCGTGCTCCTGGTGGTGGCCGCCTACGTCATGGCGGCCCGCCGAACCGCCGAGGATGTCGACGGAACCACCGAGGCCGCCGCCTTGCTCGTGCTCGGCCTGGCGATGCTGGCCGGGCTCGGTTGGCTCCGGGTGGCGAGCGGGGTCACGGCGGTGACGGTGCTGGCCCTGAGCGAGAAGTCCGCGATCCGGAGCCTGGTCGGGAGGCTGAGCGACGAGGAGGTGCGCGGCGCCGCACAGTTCGCGGTGCTCGCCCTGGTGGTGCTCCCACTGCTGCCCGCCGGGCCGTTCGGACCGTTCGACGCGATCGAGCCCCGGACGCTCTGGATCATCGTGCTGCTGATCTCCGCCATCAATTACGTCGGCTACGTGGCCCGGCGGGCTCTCGGCGGGGCGCGCGGCTACGTGATCACGGGCGCACTGGGCGGGCTGGTCTCGTCGACGGCCGTGACCCTGAGCTTCGCGCGCCGCAGTCGGCAGGAAGAAGACAACGCCGCCGCGCTCGCACAGGGGACGGTCGCCGCCTGTGCCGTGCTGCTGCCCCGGGTGATCGCGGTCGCGGCCGCGGTCAATCCGGCCTTCGTGCCCCGGGCCGGGTTGCTGCTCGCGCCGGTGGCGGTCGTGGCGCTGGCGCTGATCCTCTTCGGGCGCTCCAGCGCCACCGAGGAGCCGGCCGAGCTCGGCGCCAAGAGCCCGCTGCAGCTCGGGCAGGCGCTCAAGCTCGCCCTCGCCTTCCAGGTGGTGCTGCTCGTCCTGGAGTTCGCGCGCTTCCAATTCGGCGGTCTGGGTGTGATCACCGGTGCCGCGGTGATCGGCCTCACCGACGTCGACGCGCTCACGCTCACCATGGCTCGGATGGCCGTCGCCGAGACGAGCGAGCTGACCGCGGCGGTCGCGCTCGTCGTCGGGGTGATGTCGAACACCGTGGTCAAAGCCGGTATCGCGGCCTTCCTGGGCAGTCCGGCCTATCGTCGCTGGACCGTGCCCGGTCTGCTCGCCATGGCGCTCGCGGGCCTTGCGGGCATCTGGCTCTTCGGTCGCTGAAGTCGCGGTTGCGCTTGTGGAGCCCTTCATGAAGGGTTCAGTCGAGCCGCGTCAGCTTCACACAGAGAGGAGGAAGTCATGCGCTCGATCCTGATTCCCCTGGATGGGTCGGCCTTTTCGGCGACGGCCGTTCCAATGGCCGTGAAGCTGGCCCGTGCGGCCGGCGCGCGGGTCAAGCTGGTGCGGGTCCACGAGCCGTTCCTGGCCCTGGTCCCCGCGGTCGAGGTGCCGGTGCCGGCTCCCCCGGACGACGCCGAGCTCCGCAAGCAGGAAGAGACCCACCTCGCCGAGACCGCGGCGGCGTTGGGCGTGGTCGGCCCGAGCAAGGTCGAGCACGAGCTCCTGGTCGGGCTCGCCGCGAACGCCCTCACCGAGGCGATCGAGCGCGACCGTCCCGACCTGGTCGTGATGTCCACCCACGGTCGCGGGCCGCTCAGCCGCTTCTGGCTCGGCAGCGTCGCCGACCACCTGGTGCGTCACGTCTCCGTGCCGCTGCTGCTGTTGCGTCCGTCCGAGGACGAGAAGGCGCCGGCCGAGCCGGCCATTCGCTCGATCCTCGTGCCGCTGGATCTCTCCGGCTCGGCGGAGTCGATCCTGGGACCGGTCACCGAGCTGGCCCAGATCACCCGGGCGAAGGTGACCCTGCTCCACGTGCTCGAGCTGATCCGGATCGGAAGGCGCGCTGCCGAGCTATCCGGTGGTGGTGCCCGACGAGCTGATGGACAGCAGCCGCAAGGCGGCGAACGAGCGGCTCGAGGCGGCGGCCTGTTCGCTTCGCGCGCTCGGGATTCAGGTGGAGACCGAGGTCGCCGTCGGGGTGGGAGTCGCGGGGACGGTCCTGGAGCTGCTCCACCAGGGCGACCACGACCTCGTGGCCATGGCCACCCATGGCGCGGGCGGGGTGAAGCGCCTGCTGGTGGGCAGCGTGGCCGACAAGGTCGTGCGGGGATCGGATCGACCGGTGCTGGTGCTCCGGCCTGAGGGCGGCTAAGCCTTCCGAAGCGCGGTGGCAACCCGCTCGAGGCGCTGCCGCGCCTCGAGCGCCACCGCGCGGACCGCTTCGTCATCCGCGAAGTCGCCGAGGCCCAACATCGCCTGTGGGTCGGCGATCCTGATCGTCGTGCCGCCGTCCGGCGCGGCCTCGACGGTGACGGTGCAGGGGAGGAGCAGTCCGGCGTCCGGCCGGGTCGTCAGCGCCCGATGGGCGAGCTCCGGATTGCACGCGCCGAGGATCTGATAGGGGCGGAACTCCCGGCTCAGCTTCTTCGCGAAGGTCGCCGCCACGTCGATCCGGGTGAGGATCCCGAACCCTTCGGCGGCGAGGGCGGTCTCGACGCGCGGCAGCTCGTCGGCGAACCGCCCGCGGGTCGTGATCTCGAAGGCAAGCGTCTCATTCATTTCCGTCAGTCTCCGAATCGAAGCGTCGCGGCCAGGACGTCGAGGCGAGCCGCCAGGTCGGGATCGTCGATCACCCGGACGTCGGCGCCCTGGCGCAGGGCCTCGTCGACGGCGGCGTCGATCAGGTTCGGCTCCGGCAGGGCCCCGCCTTCGGCCGCGCACTCGCGCGACTGGAGCACCAGTCGCCCGGTGGTGACGCAGCGGAAGCCCGTGGCCGACCCGGCTACCGGCACCACCAGGGTCCGCACCTGTCCCCGGCCGAGCGCCCGCACGGTCTCGCGCAAGCCGTTGGTCGCGCGGCCGGCCTCGAGCAGCGAGTCGACCTCGCCCACCAGGCGAGCCTCGTCGATTCGCTCCCGCTCGGCGTGGAGCTGCCAGGTCAGGTCCGCGACCTCGGCGGGCGTCGCGGCCGACGGCGTCAGCCGTCCCACGCCCAGCAGGGCCGATCGGAGTCGATCGGGCAGGAAGTCGACCAGCGCCTTCGCGTGCACCGAGGGCCCCATCACCGCCACGCCGCGCGCGCCCATCCGATCGTAGAGTCGGCCGGCTTCTTCGGCGACTTCGGCGTAGTGACGGTGGCGCTGGGACGCCATCCGGTTGTGATAGCGTCGCTCGCCCCAGCCGGGCGCGTCGCCGCGATCGCTGTGGAAGCGGCCGCCGCGTCGGGTCGGGGTCAACACGCCCTCGATCTCGTCGGCCCCGTCGGGACGGATCTCGAAGAACCGCGCCCGCTCCCGATCGACGACCAGCGCCAGCTGCGTGTCGAGCCGCTCCCGGGCGCCGATCAGGGGCTCGAGGGCCGGGCGCCGCCCCAAGTCCAGGCGAGTTCGGAACACCCGCGGCACCGTGATCGCCTCGAACAGGCCGAGCCGCTCGGAGACGAACAGGCCGACGCCCGGACGGTTCGCCAGGTTGCCCGGCTTGCCGAACCACTCGACGATCCGGGCCAGGTCGCGGCGAACCTCGATGCCGGTCTGCCGATCGAGGCCGCGCGTCGGCAGCTCGGCCTCGAGCTCTTTGACCCGGGCCTTGACCTTGGCCAGATAGAGGCGGCGCTGACGGGCCTCCGCGTCCAGTCGGACGTAGCAGGAGAGCACCGCGTCCGCGTCGGTCTCGTGCACTGCCAGACGCTCGATCAGCTCGTCGACGGGGCTCTGTACGGTCATGGTGCCCTTCCTCACTGCAGTCGCCCGGCCGCGAAGGCCCGGTTGATGTCGCTGCGCGAGATCACGCCGATCGGCCGGTGGTCCTCGATCACGAAGAGCCGATGCACGTCGGCGTAGTCCATCTGGAGCGCGGCCTCCCGGACGTCGGTATCACCGGGCGTCGTCAGGGGCGACGGGCTCATCACGTCCGCCACCACGCCGGTCGCCAGCAGCCGGGCCCGGTCCTCGGTATCGCCGGCCTCGGCCTCGGCGGCGAGCACGTCGCTGGCCGAGACCACGCCGACCAGCTTGCCGTGTCCGTCCACGACCGCGAGCCCGGTCACGTGGCTGTCGGCCAGGAGGGCCACGGCGTCCTGGATCGGCGCGTCGCGTCGGACGCTGACCACGTCGCGAGTCATCAGGTCCGCCACGGTGAGTCGGCCGGGCGGTGGGGCTGGTGTGCGGGGCTCTGTCGTCATGGTGCGCTCCCGAAGTGTCGTCCTGCCGGTAGACTAGACGCCCCGGGTTGAAGGTTTCTTGAAGGCGTCTTGAAGGAGGGAGCCCCGGCCCGGCGCGCGGGCGCTGCATCGAAGACTCACCCGGCGTTCATCGAGGGTTCAGCGAGGGAGTGCGAGATTGTGTTCGCTGGCCTGCAGGACGCACGGTTCACACCGGCGACGAAGCCGGGGGAGGCAACGATGAAACTCATGCAGCGGAAACCCACGTTCCCGGCCATGCGGCCGGAATTCGATCGAATGTTCGATCGATTCTTCAACACCCCGCTCTGGCCGCTGACCACGCCGCGGCTCGAAACGGGCTGGGAGCCGGTGCTCGATTTCTCCGAGACCCCGAAGGAGTTCGTGGTCCGGCTCGAGATTCCCGGCGCCGCCCGCGACGACCTCGACGTGAGCCTCGACGGCAATCTGCTCACCCTCTCCGGCAAGAGGGAGTTCCACAAGGAGCAGAAGGACGAGGAGTTCATCTGGGAGGAGCGGGAAGAGGGTCGGTTCATGCGGACCCTGCGGCTCCCGTCCGCGGTAGACGAGGCCAAGATCCTGGCCAGCTACAGCGACGGCGTGCTGATGGTCCGGCTGCCGAAGGCCGAGCCGACCGCCAAGAGCAAGATCGCCATCAAGTAGGCGCTGCTCCTGACTCGGGCGCCGTTCTCGGACCCTGCCGAGGACGGCGCCCTCGTGTAGGCGGCAGCCGCCCCGACCGATCGGAGGCCAGTCATGATCGCGCCAGCCAGCCGCCATAGGATTCCCGCCGAGAACCGGAAGGCCGCCCGGCAGCTTGCAGCCGTGGCCGCGCTGCTCGAGGAGCAGGGGGCGGATCGGTTCCGGGTGCTCGCCTATCGGCGCGCCGCCGACCAGCTGGCCCGGACCGAGCGCTCGGCGCGCTCGATCATCGAAGCCGAAGGCCTGGCCGGCCTCGAAGCCCTCCCGGCGATCGGTCCCAGCATCGCCCGCGGTCTCCGCGATCTGATCCGCACGGGCCGCCTCCCGCTGCTCGATCGTCTGACCGGGCGGCGCGACCCGGTCGGGATGCTGAGGGAGCTGCCCTACGTCGGTCCCAAGGTGGCGGAGCGTCTCTACCACGAGCACGGGATCGCCTCGCTCGAGGCGTTGGAGCTGGCGCTGGCGGAGGGCACCCTGGATCGCGATCCCTGGCTGGGCCCGAAGCGGCGTGCGGCGCTCCGAGAGGCGGTCGCGGTCCGGCTCGGTCGCCGGCGAGTGGTCGCGCCGCCGTCCAACGAGCCGAGCGTCAAGGAGCTGCTCGAGGTCGACCGTCGCTACCGAATCGGCGCCCGCGACGGGACCCTCCCGAAGATCGCGCCGCGACGATTCAACCCGGAGCGGCTCCGCTGGCTGCCGATTCTCCATCAGCGGATCGGCGATCGCGACTATACCGCGGTCTTCTCCAACACCGAGCAGGCTCACCGGCTCGGCGGACCAGGACTGGGTGGTGCTCTACTGGGACGGGGCCGATCGCGATCACCACGCCACGGTGGTAACGCAGCGGGTCAGCCCGCTCCGCGGGCGCCGAGTGGTCCGCGGGCGCGAGGCCAGTGCCGAAACACTACGGGGTCGTCGACGAGCCGACGAAACCGTGCTGCGGTTCGATTCGATCGATCGCGCCGAGATCCGCTGACCGTCGCTCAGCCGGTCGTCAGGTCGCACCGACCCGGTCGCCTGGCTCGAGTCCGTCGAGCACTTGGGCGTCGTCCTGACTGTCCGATCCCGACCGTTCGTTCCGTGATCCGGCCCCTTCAGCCGGCCGGAGTAGACCGCCCAGGCGTTGCCCGACCGGTAGAGTGCGGACCGCGGGACTCGGACCGTCCGCGCGATCCGCCAGATCTCACGCCGACGTCGATGCGGAAGCGATCGCCGAGGGCGGTGGGAGGAGTCCGATCAGGTCGCCGATCACGTTGACCCGCTGCTCTTCGACGCCGAGCGCCGACACCTTGGTGAATCCCGACGGCTCCACCCGCCGGACCACGGCGCACAGCGTGTCGGCTCCGCCCCAGCCGGTGACCCACATCGTGTCGCCGGGGGTGACCTGGACGGCATCCGTCGAGCAGGTCCGCGGTGATCTCGAGATGCTCGGGGTCGCCGAGCTCGGCGACGGGCGTGCCGGCCGGGACGACGCGCTCGCTGGTCTCGAAGAGCCGGAGCAGGCGTCCCGCCACCGGGGCCCGGATCGTCACGGCGCCGCCGACCCCCTGACCGGCGCGGCCGGCCAGGGCGCGCGCCTGCTCGACCTCGTGGCTCGCCGCCATCGCCTGAAAGCGGGCCGCGTCGGCGTCGTGGCCCGCCAGCTCCAACGCCAGGTCGGCGCTCCAGCGTTTCGGTGGCGACCACGCCCCTGGCCTCCAGCGCGGCGACCCGCTCCCGCTCGCGCGGACCTGCTCCTGGGTCGAGATCGCCTTCGCGAGCGTGGCGCGCGCCGTGCGCTCGGCGTCAGGGCGGCTTCGAGTCGGGCCGGGCCTCCTCCGCGCCCGCGGGTCGAGGTGGCGCGGGCTCGATCACGGCGATGGTCTCGCCTCGCGCGACCGAGTCTCCCAGGCGGCGGTCGATTCGGCGGAGCCGGCCGGTCACCGGGGCGGCGACCACGAAGCCGGTCGCGCACCTGCGTGTGACCCTCCGCGGTCGACGCCGATCAGCGTGCCCTCGCTCACCGTCGCGAGGTCGACCGCGATCCGGCGTGGCGCCACCGCCCAGACCACGAGCGCGAGGGTCACGGCGATTCCGATCGTCCAGGTCAGCCAGCGTCGTCGTTTCGGGTTCATCGCTCACTCCCGCGCCTTGAGCACCGCCACCAGGTCGAGGCGGTGCACTCGTCCGCGGATCACCAGCATCGTGATCCCGGCGGCCGCGACCACGATCGCCGCGGCCAGGAGATAGGTGGCCGGCACCCAGACCATCGGCGATCGAAAGAGGTCCGACGAGAACCGCACCGTCATCGCGTAGCACAGTGCGGCGCCGATCGCGGCGCCGGCGGGCAACGCCATCAAGGTCAGCAGCGCCTGCTCGCCCAGGAGCATGCGCGCCACTTCGTCCGTTGTGAAGCCCAGGACCCGGAGACTCGCGAGCTCCCGGGCTCGCTCCGAGAGGGCGATCCGGCCGCTGCTGTAGACCACCGCCACGGCGATCAGGCAGGCGAAGCCGAAGACCACGAGGGCGAGATTCGAAAGCTCTCGGCGATGGTCCGGTCGAAGGCCTCGATCGTCGCCGGCTGCCCACGCCCCGCGACCCGCGGGGAACTCGCGGAGGCGCGCCGCCACTTCGCTCCGGCTCTCGGGGCGGACCGCCAGCAGGCGGCGTCCGGCACCGGGCTCTCGCCCATCAGGCGGTGGAGCAGGGACCGGTCCGGATAGAGACCGAGACCCATGACCTCGTTCACCGTGCCCGCCACGTAGACGGGAAACGCACGCCGAGTGCCGACCAGCGGCTCGATCGTGAGCGACTGCCCCGGCCCGGCACGGGCTTCGTGGCGAGCGACGGCTGATCAGCGCGCCATCCTCGGGCACGGCGATCGGGCGGGCCGGAGGCTCGACAGGGCGGCGAAGCAGCGGCGCGCGCTCGAGTCCGGTCAGCGCGGCGACTCGTGTCGGGGGCCGAGCCGGATCCGGGCTGGCACCACTCGGGTGAGCTCCACCGCTCGACGCCCGGAAGCCGCGCCAGCTCGGCGCTCGCCTCGGCCGGCACGGTCTCACGAAAGCCGACCGTGAGGTCGGCCCGGTCAACCTCGTAGAACGCGGTGGTCTCGATCAGCCCGATGGCGTCAAGAGCCGTACCAGCCGGCCACCACGATCGAGTAGCCGAAGGCGATCCCGAAGCACGGTGAGGGCGGCCTTGATCGGATGGCGCTCGAGACCCCGCAGCATGATCCGGATCAGCGTCGCCACGCGCCCGAGCAGGAGCCGATCACTCGAGCGGCCCGGCCTTGAACCGGGGCGGCGCCGGCGGGAGCATGGCCGCCGCGGGCGCAGGCCGCACCGCCTTCCACACGGCGCTGGCGCCACCGGCGAAGCGCGGCGACCGCGGCCACCGCCACCGTCCCGATCAGCACCGCCGGATCCGGCGAGAAGGTGCTCGACGGAAACTGGTAGAGCGGGCGTAGATCTGCGCGAGCTGGTCGGCGAGCCAGAGGCCGAGCAGCAGGCCGAGCGCCGTGCCCACCGCGATCGGCGCGCTCACGAAGCGGGCGTAGTGCGCCATCACCCGCCAGTTGGAGTAGCCGAACGCCTTGAGCACCGCGATCTGCTCCCGCTCGGTCGCGATCATCCGGGAGGTCACCAGATAGAGCATGAAGGCCGTGACGCCCAGGAAGATGGTCGGGAGCAGGATGCTGGTGACCTGGGTCTCCTCGATCTCCGAGGCCACGAACTGGTGGGACAGTTGATCTTCGCGGGCGAACGCGCCGAGGCCGCCGTACGGCGCCGTGAGCCGGTCGACGGCCTCGATCACCGCGGCCGTGTCGGCGTCGGCTTCGAGCGCGATCACCGCGTCGTTGAACGCGCCCACCAGGTCGAAGGCCGGCGCCAGGATCCGTCGCGGGATCCAGAGCACCCCGAAGCGGCGCCCGTCCGGCAGGACGTCGACCCCGCCCGGGATCTCGTAGACGTACTCGGGGCTCTGGGCGATCGCGGCCACCCGGAGCCGCTGGCGTCGGCCGGAGATCAGCGCCGCCAGCGTGTCGCCCAGGTCCAGTCGGTTCGCCGTCGCGAACGTCGGGCTGATCGCCACCGGCACGTCCGAGCCGTCGGTCGTCGGATAGCTGCCCCGGACCAGGTGCAGCGCGTTGAGCATCGCACCGGGGCGGTCGGGAATCGACACCAGGCGGCCGCTCACCACGGTGCTCGAGCCCGGCACGTCGAGCAGGACCTGGCTCACCACCCGGGCGTCCACCTGCCGGACCCCGGGGAGCGCCCCGATCGCGTGGGCCACCGGGAGCGGCGCCCGCGTCACCGTGACGAAGAGATCGCCGAAGCGATAGCGGCCGTAGTAGTCGGTGAGCGCGTCGCGGAGGTAGCCGTGCATGCTCCGGAGCGAGACGAAGAGCGCCACGCCCGCCGTCATCATCGCCACCACCGCGACCAGCGGGCCGACCGACCGGGACAGATCCCGCCGCAGCTTCCGGGCGAGCACGCTCATCGGCTCACCAGGACACGGCCGCCGCCGGCGCCCGGGCCGGATTCTCCGTGATCGAGGCGATCGAGCCGTCCCGCATCCGGATCACCCGGTCCGCGATCGCCGCGATGCCGGCGTTGTGGGTGATGATGATGGTGAGCGCTCCGGTGGTCTCGTTGACGGCGCGGAGCGCCTCCAGGACCACGATCCCGGTCTCCGAGTCGAGCGCGCCGGTCGGCTCGTCGCAGAGCAGGAGGTCCGGCCATGGCGATGGCCCGGGCGATCGCCACCCGCTGCTGCTCGCCGCCCGGAAGCTGCGACGGGAAATGGTCGAGTCGGTCGCTCAGGTGGACCAGCGCGAGCGCCTCCTCCGACGTCATCGGCCAGTCCGAGAGCTCGGTGATCAGCGCCACGTTCTCCCGCGCCGTAAGACTCGGCATCAGGTTGTAGAACTGGAACACGAACCCCACGTGCTCCGGCGGAAGCGGGTCAGCGCGGCCTGGTCGTGCAAGGATCGTGGTCGAGGAAGCGGACCCGCCCGGTCGTCGGCGTGTCGAGCCCGCCCAGGATGTTGAGCAGGGTCGACTTGCCGCTGCCGGAGGGCCGGGCTCACCACCAGCTCGCCGCGCGGAGGAGAGGCTCACGTCGGCGAGCGCCCGCACCTGGACCTCGCCCATCTGATAGATCTTGCCGAGCCCGTGGGCC
Source organism: Gemmatimonadales bacterium (assembly GCA_041390205.1). Lineage (GTDB taxonomy): Bacteria > Gemmatimonadota > Gemmatimonadetes > Gemmatimonadales > GWC2-71-9 > SHZU01. The sequence continues at coordinate 15,072 of JAWKQJ010000048.1, read as the reverse complement.
TCGAAGATCACCTCGTCAGCGCCGCTCCGACTCCATCGTCGCTCCTCGGCCCGCCCGCCTCGGGCGGCTCGGCGAGTTGGCGCGGGGGCGGGGCCGCAGTTGAAACGACCGTGAGGGCCTTCAGGCGCCGTACCGGAAGCTTCCTGTTCCGAAACTTAGGATCGATCGGTGCCGGCGGTGGATGGCGCGGATCGAGTCTTGACAGGGTCACATAGAACATAGTATATACGCTATGTATCGGCGGCTGGCCGCCGACTCGCTCGAAGGAGAACGGCAGACCCGATGACCCCGAACGCTCCGGCCGGCAAGAGGACGGCCCGCCGACCCCTGGTCCGCGGGATCGATCCCGAGGTCCTTCGTCGCGCCGCGGAGATCATCAAGCTCCTCGGTCACCCGGAGCGCCTCAAGCTGGTCGAGGTCCTGGAAGGCGGGGAGCACACCGTGACCGAGCTTTGTCGGGCCTGCGATCTCGAGCAGGCGGTCTGCTCGCAGCACCTGAGCCGCCTGCGTGGCAAGGGCGTGGTGGCGACGCGCCGTGATGGACAGCACGTCTTTTATCGACTGGTGGAGGCCAAGGTTCCGATGATCCTCGACTGTATCCGGCAATGCGACGGTCGGCGCTCGTAGTCGCCCTCGCGGCCCTCCTCGTGGGCCGGGTGGAGGCGCAGGACAGCCTCCGGCTCACCGCGCGTGAGGCGGTGGACCGCGCGGTGCGCTCGCACCCCGATCTGATCGACGCCCGCCAGGCGCGGGCGGCGGCGTTGGCACGGGCCGAGGGCTCGCGTGCCACCTATCTCCCGCGCGTCGCGCTCGAGTGGAGCGCGATCCGGAGCGACGATCCGGTCGCCGTCTTCGGCAGCAAGCTCCGGCAGGGCATCTTCGCGGCGCCCGATCTCGCGCTCGACGCGCTCAACAGTCCGTCGCCGATCACCAACACCTCGATCGGCGTCACCGTGGAGCAGCCGCTGGTCGTGGCGGAGGGCTGGCTCGGCCGGCGGGCGGCGACTCGGGGCGCGGAGGCCGGCCGACTGTTCGAAGGCCGGGCCGAGCAGCTCACCGCGTTCGACGCGATCCGGGCCTACTTCGGCGCCGTGGTGGCGAAAGCCAGCGTCGAGGCGGTGGACAGCGGGCTGGTGGCCGGCAACCGGGTGCTCGATCGGGTGCGCGCCCTCCGGCGGGAGGGCGTGGTCACCGCCGTCGACGAGCAGCTCGCGCTCGCCCGGGTGAGCGAGCTCGAGTCTCAGCGCGCGATGGCCGAGGCCGAGCGGATCGCCGCCGTCGACCGGATGCTGGTCCTCCTCGGCGAGGACCCGGGCAGCCCGGTGCGGTTCGTCGATCCGCTCGACGCGGCCGCGGCCGCGGCCGGCCCTGGTGAAGGCACCCGGCTCGATCTCGCCGGGCTCGAGGCGGCGGCCGCGGCCACCGAAGCCAACGTCGACCGGGTGCGAGCCCAATGGCTCCCCTCGCTCGCGGCGTTCGGGTCGCTCGGATGGAATCAAGGGCGCCTGGGCGCGTTCGGCGGCCCGAGCACCTGGACCGCCGGTCTGGTGGTGCGCTGGAACGTCTTCGGTGGATACGCCGACGTCGCGGCGCTCCGGGCCGCGCGCGCCGAGCGGACGGCGGCGCTCGAGCGGCTCGACGCCGCCGAGCGGCAGGCGGCCGCGGAAGTCAGAGCCGCGGACGCTGCGGCCGCGGCCGAACCGCCCTGGCGCTGCGGCACGGGCGTGGGAGGTCGCGATCGAAGGCCTGGACTGCCGAGGTTCGCTACGCCGGCGGGGTGGGGACCATCTCCGGGAGCTGCTCGCGGTGCGCGCGGCCGAGACCTCGCACCGCCTCGCCCGGCTTCAAGCCCTGTGTCAGACGCGCCTGGCAGCTGCGGCGCTCACGCTCGTCGAGGAGGGATGCCGGAATGAACCGGTGGACGGGATGGACCCTGGCGACGCTGGCGCTCGCCGCGTGCGGAGGGCCGGAGCATCCGGCGACCACCGCCGAGCGCGGCGCCCCGCGCGACGTCGCCGCGGTGCCGGTGAGCCGGGTCGGCGGCACCAATTGGTATCGGGCGGCCGGCGTCGTGGCCGCGACCCGGCGGGCGGAGCTCGCCACCCGCGCGATGGCGCGGATCGAGAACGTCGCCGTGCGGGCCGGCGATCGGGTGCGGGCCGGACAGCTGCTGGTCTCGCTGGACCCGTCGTCGCAGCGGGCGGCCGGAGATCAGGCCGAGGCCGGTCTCGAGCTCGCGACCAGCAATCTGCGGCGGATGGAGCGGCTCTACGCCGACAGCGCCGTGCCGCTGGCCCAGCTCGAGGCGGCGCGGACGGGGTTCGAGCAGGCTCAGGGGCAGGTGGCGGCGGCCAAAGCCGAGCTGGGCTACGCCCGGATCGTGGCGCCGTTCGCGGGGGTCGTGACCGCCCGCCTGGCGGATCCGGGAGACCTGGCCGCACCCGGGCAACCGGTGCTGGTGGTCGAGGACGAGGGGCCGCGTGAGATCGTGGTGGCGCTGCCCGAGCGTCTCGCGCTCGCGGTCGGCCGCGGCGATTCGATCGAGGTCGAGATCGGATCGGAGGCGAGGGTGATCGCGGCGCGGGTTCGCGCGGTGATTCCCTCCGCCGAGCCGGGCACCCGGACCGTGGAGGTGCGGCTGGTGGCGCGCGAGCGCCTGGTCACCAACGTCGCGGCGGTGGCGCGGATTCCGGTCGCGACCGAGGGCGACGCCGCGATCTCGGTCCCGGTCGAGTCGGTGCTGGAGCGCGGTCAGCTCGCCGGGGTCTTCGTCTTCGCGCCGGATTCGACGGTGCGGCTCCGCTGGGTTCGCCTGGGCCGCGTGGCCGACGGGAGGGTCGAGGTGGTGAGCGGGCTCCGGCCCGACGACCTGGTGGCGCGTGACCCGACCGCCGTGCGTGACGGCGAGCCGGCGCGACCGATCCTGGTCGAGGTAGGCGACCAGTGAAAACGGGCTTCTCGGGGCGGGTAGCCCAGGCGTTCCTCAACAGCAAGCTGACCCCGCTGTTGATCCTCGCCTCGCTGGTGGCGGGGCTGGGCGGCGTGCTCACCACGCCGCGGGAGGAGGAGCCGCAGATCAGCGTCCCGATGGTGGACGTCTTTCTCGCGGCGCCGGGCTCCGAGCCGAAGGAAGTCGAGCGGCGGCTGGTGGAGCCGGTCGAGCGCCGGCTCTGGGAGATCGCGGGGGTCGAGCATCTCTATTCCACCATCTCCCCCGACGGCGGGATGATCATCGTCCGCTTCGCGGTGGGCGACGATCCCGAGGAGAGCGTCGTCAAGGTGCAGGCCAAGCTCTCGGGCACGCCGGCGCTGATCAAGCTCCACACCATCGACGAGGTGCCGGTGCTCGCCCTCACGCTCCACGGGGCGGGCTACGACGACTTCACCCTCCGCCAGCTCGCCGCCGAGCTCCGAGCCGAGCTGATGCGGCTGCCGGACGTGGCGCAGGTGGAGCTGATCGGCGGGAGCGCCGCGGGTGGTGCTGGTGGAGCCCGATCCCGCGCGCGGCTCGCCGCGAACGGGCTCTCGGCCGCGGCGCTGGCGAATACGCTGGGCGGGGCCAACCTGCTGCTCCTGCCGGAGCGGTGCTCGAGGCCAACCGCTCGCTTCCGGTTCGGGCAGGCGGCTTCCTCGGCACGCCGGAGGACGTCGGCGACGTGCTGGTCAGGGTCCTGAACGGACGTGGCGTGCGGAGGTAGCGGACGTCGCCACGGTCGTCGATGGGCCGGCCGAGCCCGCGTGGTACGTGCAACACGTCGAGGCCGGACGGAGCGAGGCCGCCGTCACCATCTCGATCGCCAAGCGGCCCGGCGTGAACGCGGCCGACCTGGCCCACCGGCTGCTCACCCGGGTGGACGAGCTCTCCGGCACGCTGGTGCCGAGCGACCTGACCGTCGACGTCACCCGGAACTACGGCGAGACAATAACCCGAGAAGGCGCAGGAGCTCCTGAGCCACATCCTGATCGCGACCGTCGGGGTCGCGGTGCTGGTCTGGCTCTCGCTCGGCTGGCGGGAGGCCCTGGTCGTGCTGGTCGCGGTGCCCGTCACGCTGGCGCTCACGCTGCTGGTCTACCGGCTGCTCGGGTACACGCTCAACCGGATCACGCTCTTCGCGCTGGTCTTCGCGATCGGCATCCTGGTCGACGACGCGATCGTGGTGGTCGAGAACATCGCCCGCCACCTGGCCATGAAGAGCCGCTCGAGCGAGGAGGCCGCGGTCGAAGGCGTCGACGAGGTCGGCAACCCGACCATCCTGGCGACCTTCACGGTGATCGCCGCGATCCTCCCGATGGCGTTCGTGAGCGGGCTGATGGGCCCCTACATGCGGCCGATTCCGGTCGGCGCGTCGATGGCGATGCTGTTCTCGCTGGCCGTCGCGTTCATCGTGACGCCGTACCTGGCGCTCCGTCTGGTGCGCGAGGCCGCCCACGGCGAGCACGACGAGGCCGCGACCGGACGGGTGGGCGGCTGGTATCGCCGTCTCCTCGAGCGGCTCCTCGATCGCCGGGGCGAGCGCTACCTGGCTTATGCGGTCGTGGTGCTGCTCCTGTTGGGCTCGATGGCGCTGGTCGGGGTGCGGCTGGTGACCGTCAAGATGTTGCCCTTCAAAACCAGCAAGAGCGAGTTCAGGTGGTGCTCGATGCCCGAGAAACCCTCGAGACCAGCGCCCGCGCCGCCAGCGAGATCGCCGAGCAGCTGGTGCGCGATCGGTCGTGCGCGACGTGCAGATGTACGCGGGCACCGCATCGCCCTTCAGCGCTTCAACGGCGCCTGGTCGGCACTGCTGCCACGCCAGGGTCCGGAGGTCGCCGACCTCCGGGTCAACCTGCTGCCGAAGCACGACCGCGACGAGCAGAGCCACGACATCGCCGTCCGGCTGCGTCCGGGCATCGAGAGCGATCGCGGCCCGCTACGGGGCCCGGGCCAAGGTCGCGGAGATCCCGCCGGGGCCGCCGGTATTCGCGACCATCACAGCCGAGGTCTTCGGGCCAGAACGACCGCCAGAAGCGCGAGCGAGCGGCGATGCGGGTCCGCAGAGGCGTTGAGTCGACGCCGGGCGCGTCGTCGACGTCGACTGGACCGTGCCCGACCCGGTCGGGCTCCGGGTGATCGCCCGTCGCGACCTCGCGACGCTCGGCGGCCTGGGCGTGGCCGACCTGGCCCGGCAGGTCGCCGCCTTGAGCGGACTCGAGGCGACCGGCTCGACCCCGGCCTCCGCGGAGGCCGTCCCGATCGTGGTCCGCTTCGAGCGCCGAGCGGGTCGGCGCGGAGGCGGTCCGGGCGCTGCCCCTGCAGGCGCCGACCGGCGCCCTCGTGGCGGCCGGCACGATCGCCCGGGTCGAGGAGCGCCACGTCTGGCACCCGCTATCGCAGGATCTCAGCCGGTCATCTACGTCACCGCGGACGTCGCCGGGAAATCGAGGCCCGGCCTACGCGATGCTCGAGTCCGATCGGTGCTCACCGAGCTGGGGATCAGACCACCTGGACCGGCGCCGGCGTCGACACCGATCGGGTCAGCGTCAACTGGGACGGCGAGTGGCAGATCACCTACGAGGTCTTCCGTGACCTGGGCGTCGCGTTCGCGGCGAGTGCTGGTGCTGATCTTCTTCCTGGTCGTGGCCTGGTTCCAGTCCTTCAAGACCCCGCTCGTGATCATGGCGCCGATCCGCTCACGCTGATCGGGATCCTTCCGGCGCACGCCTCGGCAGGGCGTTCTTCACCGCGACCTCGATGATCGGATGATCGCGCTGGCCGGCATCATCGTGCGGAACTCAGTCCTGCTGGTCGACTTCGCCGAGCTGGCGCGGGAGCAGGGCAGCGCGCCGCAGGAGGCGGTGGTCGAAGCCGGGCTGGTGCCCAGGCCCGCCCGATCGTGCTGACCGCGGCAGCGGTCGTGATCGGTGGGGCCGTGATGGTCAGCGATCCTCTATCTTCAGGAGCTCGGGATCGCGCTGATGGCCAGTGCAGTGGGTAGCGACGGCGCTCACGCTCGATCATCCGCTCCTGTACGCGGAGAGCGCAGCGATGAAGCTCACGGTGGTCACCGTCGACAAAGAGCGGAAGAGCGACGTGGTCGGGTCTTCGAGCGGGCCGGGGTCACCGAGGGCTCGCTGATCCCGAGCGTGCTCGGCAGCAGCCAGACCGGCAAGCACCTCGGCACTGGGCCTTTCCGGGGGACAACGCCATAACAAGCGCTGGTCCCGGTGGCGCAGCTCGAGACCCTGCAACGCGGGCTCCGGGCGCTCGAGCAGGAGCTCCGGCCCGGTCTGCGGGCTGATGGCGTTCAAGATGGACGCCGAGCAGCTGCTCTGAACAAACGACGCGAACGCGCGACCATATTCTGGAGAGACGACCATGCCAATGCACTACGCCATTCGACTGATCGCCGGCACCTTCGTGCTGGCGTCAGTGGCGCTGGGCTACTGGATACCCCGCCTGGTTCCTGTTCACGGCCTTCGTGGGGCTCAACCTGGTGCGGTCGGCGTTCTGGTGGTACCTGATGGAAAAGATCCTGACCAGGCTGGAGTCGTCAAAGCCTGGCGGCGGGAGCCCGCCCTCCGGCGGCCGCCCGGACAATTCTCACTCCTCGAGAGGAGTCGATGGTAAGCTCGATCCAGCACGCTGGCTCGCCGCTACCCTGTCGCGCTCACCCTGGTGCCCGTAGGCAGCGCCGACGCGATCCCGGCGTTCGCGCGCCGGTACAAGGTGAGCTGCGCCCTCTGCCACAACGTCATTCCGGCGCTCACCGCCTTCGGCGAGCAGTTCGCCGCGAACGGCTTCCGCTTCGCGTCGGGCGAGGAGCCGACCGACACGATCGCCACCGGCGACGATCTGCTGTCGCTGCCGCGGTCGCTCCCGGTGGCCGTCCGACTGGACCTCTACGCCCAGGCCTACGCCAACGGCCGCGCGGCGACGGACTTCCAGACGCCCTACGGGATCAAGCTGCTGAGCAGCGCGCCGATCTCCAAGACGCTCTCGTACTACTTCTACACCTTCTTCGACGAGCGCGGCGAGGTCGGCGGGGTCGAGGACGCCTTCATCCAGGTCAACGACATCGGCGGTCAGCCGGTCGACCTGATCGTCGGCCAGTTCCAGGTGTCCGATCCGCTCTACAAGCGGGAGCTGCGGCTCGAGTTCGAGGACTACGCCATCTATCGGACCCGGGTGGGCACGGTCCCGACCGACCTGACCTACGACCGCGGCATCATGGCCACGGCCGACGTGGCCGGCTTCGGCGTCACCGGGATGGTCTACAACGGCAACGGCAAGGGCGCGGCGGACGAGGAGCGGCACTTCGACAACGACATCTTCAAGAGCTACCTCTTCCACCTCACCCGAGACCTGGCCGACGGGGTCAGCATCGGCGCGCTCCTCGGCACGGGCCAGACCAAGCTGGACGGGGTGCGGAACCGGACCAACTACTTCGGCGCCAACGGTACCGTCAGTCGCGGGCCGCTGGAGCTCAACCTGCAGTACCTCCGGCGCACCGACGACTCGCCCACGTTCGATCCGAACGAGCTCACTTCGACGGTGGACGGCGGCTTCGCCGAGCTCCTGGTCCGGCCCGCGGGATCGCGGTGGTACGGCTTCGGCCTCTACAATCTCGTGAAGGGCGACCGGCCGCTGGTCGACGTACGGCTCGGCACACCGGCGAACCTGCGTCGCTTCGAGAGCTACGCCGTCGGGGTAGGGCGATTGGAGCGGCGCAACTTCCGTTGGACGGCCGAGACCTCTTGGGATCCGCGACAGGAGCGGTGGCGCTGGACCCTCGGGGTCGTGACGGCGTTCTGAGGTGAATCAGATGACCGACACGCCTTCTCGTCCCGTGACCGTGCGCTGTCCGTTCTGCGAGCAGCAGAACCGGGTGGATCTCGCCCGGCTGGCCGACGGACCGAAGTGCGGCGGCTGTGGACGGCCGCTGCACCTCGACCGGCCGATCGCCTCGACCGAGGCGGACTTCGATCGGACGATCTCGACCTCGTCGGTGCCGATCCTGGTCGACTTCTACGCGGACTGGTGCGGACCCTGCCGGATGATGGCGCCGACGCTGGATCAGCTGGCGAACGACGCCACCGGCGAGGTGCTGGTGCTCAAAGTCGACACCGACCGCAACCAGCAGCTCGGGATGCGCTTCGGGATTCGCGGCATCCCGACGCTGGTGGCGTTCCGAGACGGCAAGGAAGTGGCGCGGCACACCGGCCTCGCCACCAGACAAGAGCTCGACGCGCTGCTCGGGCGCTCCACGACGAGGGCAGGATGAGCGATCACGAATTCGGAGTTCGACTGTTGTTGCAGGACGGGTATCGCTTCGAAGTGCAGGCCGACGGGGCTCCCGATTTCGTGGTGGACGAGGCCGCGCCGCTGGGCGAGGGCGCCGGCCCCAATCCGGCGCGCCTCGTGGCGACGGCGGTCGGTCACTGCCTCGCGTCGAGTCTGCTCTTCTGCCTGCGCAAGGCGCGGGTGCCCGTCGCCGGGGTGGTGGTCGACGTCAGGGGCACTTACCGGCGCACCGAGCGCACGCGGTTGCGGCTCGGCGGCCTCTCGGTGACCCTCAGTCCGGGACTCGAGGGGACCGAGCCCGAGCGGGTGGCCCGGTGCCTGGAGATCTTCGAGGATTACTGCGTGGTGACCGAGGCGCTCCGTGAGGGCCTGCCGATCACGGTGGACGTGCAGACGGGCCTCGCGCCCGCCGTCTGAGGGGCCCGCCGGCTTCCTTCCCCCCGCCTTCAGCTTCCGTTCACCAGCCCGATCGCAGTTTTGGTCGTGGCTACTGCGGGAGCTTCCATGTTCCAATCGATTCTCGTACCGCTCGACGGGTCACGCTTCGCGGAGGCGGCGCTGCCCTGGGCGGGCCGTCTGGCGCGGAGCGCCCATGGCGGCATCCAGCTGCTGATGATCCAGCCGACCGCCGGCGACGAAGCCCTGGTTCCCGCGGGCGACAACAAGGACGCTCCCTGGCGCGGCGACGCCGACGGCGATGCCGCCCGACGCCGAGGCTACCTGGCGGAGACCGTGCAGCGGATCGCGGGGCGGGCGCCGGAGTGCAGCTTCGCGCTGAGGACGGGACCGCCCGCCGAGACCCTGCAGCAGGCGATCGAGGAGCTGTCGCCGGAGCTGGTCGTGATGAGCACCCACGGGGCCGGGTCGCTCTCGCCCTTCTGGCTCGGCAGTGTCGCCGACTATCTGCTGCGGGTGGTCCACACCCCGCTGCTGCTGGTTCGTCCCGAGCCGCCGGAGGCCGCTCGACCCATGCCGCCCCTCCGCCGCATCGTGGTCGCGACGGATCTCTCGGAGAGCGCGGCCCAGATTCTCGACGTGGTGCGACGGCTCGCCTGTCTCGAGCAGGCGCACGTGACCCTGCTGCACGTCGTCGAGCCGGCGCCGCTGGCTCCTCCGGTGCCTGGCATCACCTGGCGGATGGGGGCCAATCTGGAGAACGACATCGGCAAGGCCCAGGTCGAGCTCGATCGGCTGGCGAGCGAGCTGCGGCGGCACGGGATCCGGTCGGCCGCCCGGGTCGAGACCGCGACCGACATCGCCGGGGCGATTCTCCGCTACCTCCGCGAGGCGGCGGACCTCGTCGCCCTCACCACCCACGGAGCGGGCGGACCGCGCGAGATGCTGATCGGGTCCGTCGCCGACAAGGTGATCCGAGGCGCTACCAAGCCGGTCCTGGTGCAGCGCCCGTCGATCGCCTGATCCGGGTTTGAGCGACCCGCGTACCCCCTCGCGGGCCGGTCGAGCCAAGTTGACTCGCTGGCGCCGACCGCTCAGCTTGCGGTCCCGATGCTCTCCATGATCCAGACGCTGCCCTCGCTTGCCGAGCTGCTCGGCGTGACACCGGAAGAGGTGTGGACGGCGATCGCCGGCAAGGCGGGAAGCCTGCTGCTGATCTGGGTGGGCGCCTGGTTCGCGTTCCGCATCGTCCGGGTGCTCGCCCGCCGGATTCGGGACGCCGCCGACGACGGCGACGACGGCACGATGACCGCCGCCGAGAAGCAGGGCCACACCCTCTCCCAGCTGGTGGTCAGCACCGGGCGGATCGTGGTCCTGGCGCTCGCGGTGCTGCTCTCGCTCGCCGAGTTCATCAACATCGGGCCCCTGCTGGCCGGCGCCGGCGTGCTCGGTCTCGCGGTCTCCTTCGGCGCCCAGTCGCTGGTCAAGGACGTGATCTCGGGGTTCTTCATCCTGGTCGAGCAGCAGTTCGCCGTCGGCGACGTGATCGAGGCAGCCGGCAAGACGGGCGCGGTCGAGCAGATCACGCTCCGGATCGTTCAGCTCCGCGACCTCGAGGGCAACCTCCACACCATCCCCTGCGGGCAGATCACCACGGTCACCAACCGCACGTCGGAGTGGTCCCGGGCCGTGGTCGACGTCGACGTCGGCTACGGCGAGTCGATCGACCGGGCCCTCGACGTGTTCCGCGACGAGGCCACCCGCCTGGCCGACGACCCCGAGTGGGAAGAGCGGATCGACGGGGCGCCGGAGGTCTTCGGGGTGCAGCAGCTCGGCGAGAGCGGGGTCACCGTCCGGACCGTGATCCGCACTCCGCCCGGACAGCAGTGGGGCGCGGCCCGCGAGTTCCGCCGGCGGATCAAGAACCGGCTCGACCAGGAGGGGATCGAGATTCCCTTCCCGCAGCGCACCGTCCACGTCCGCCACCTGGGCGCCCCGCCCGGCCAAGGGGAATGACCCTCCGCCTCTTCAACACGCTGAGCCGCGAGGTCGAGCCGTTCGAGCCCCTCGCGCCGCCCCGGGTGACCGTCTACTCCTGCGGGCCGACGGTCTGGAACTACGCCCACATCGGGAACTTCCGGACCTTCATCTTCGTGGACCTGCTCCGGCGCTGGCTCGAGGCCAGCGGATTCTCGGTCTTCCACGTGATGAACCTGACCGACGTGGACGACCGGATCATCAAGGAGGCGACCGCCAAGGGCGTCGGGATCGACGCCCTCGTCTCGCCCTACGTCGACGCGTTTCGTGAGGACTGCGAGTACCTCCGGATCCGGCCCGCGCACGCGCAGCCCCGAGCCACCGAGCACGTCCGCGCGATGGTCGACCTGGTGCAGGGGCTCCTCGACAAGGGCGTGGCCTATCGAGGCGACGACGGCTCGGTCTACTTCGCGATCCAACGCTTCCCGGCCTATGGGCGGCTGTCACGGCTCGACACCCGGGAGCTCAAGACCGGTGGGAGCGGCAGGGTCTCGAGCGACGAGTACTCGAAGGAGAACGCCCAGGACTTCGTGCTCTGGAAGGCGGCGCGTTCGGAGGACGAGGCCGTGGGCGCCGCGTGGGATGCTCCCTTCGGGCGGGGACGGCCGGGCTGGCACCTCGAGTGCTCGGCGATGGCCCTGTCCCTGATCGGCGACAAGTACGGCGCCAAAGTGCTCGACATCCACACCGGTGGGGTCGACCTGATCTTTCCGCACCACGAGGACGAGATCGCCCAGAGCTGCGCCTACACCGGCGAGTCGGCCTTCGCCCGCTTCTGGCTCCACGGCGAGTTTCTCCAGATCCGCGGCGCCAAGATGTCCAAGCGGTTCGGGAACATCGTCACCGCTCGGGCGCTCCGGGAGGACGGGGTGGATCCCGGCGCCATCCGGCTCTTGATCTGCCAGGCGCACTATCGCCAGCCGCTAGACCTGACCGACGAGGCGCTCGAGGCCGCCCGGGAAGGCTCCCGGCGCCTGGGCGAGCTGGACCGCCGGCTCCGGGACCGGCCGGGAGCCTCGGACCAGCTCGCGTCGCTCGCGCAGGAGACCGACGCGAAGGTCGCCGCGGCGCTGGACGACGATCTCAACGTCCCGCGCGCGATGGGACAGGTGTTCGAGTTCGTCCGCGACGCGAACCGGCTGCTCGATCGGGGCGAAAAGGCCGATCCGGCCGCCGTCGCGCTCTGGGAGCGGTGGACCAAGACGCTGTTCGACGTGCTTCCTTCGGCCCGGGAAGCCGATGCCGCCCTGGCCTCTCGGGTCGAGGCGCTGGTGGCGGAGCGGGCAACCGCGAAGAAGACGCGCGACTTCGCTCGCGCGGACGCGATTCGGGCGGAGCTGCTGGCCCTCGGCGTGGTGGTCGAGGACACGCCGGCCGGCACCAAGTGGCGCCTGGCCTGACGGGCCGCCGCCTCCAGCCGAATCCCGAACTCAAACCTCCGAGGAGGAGTCCATGAGCTCCATCGTCAAAGTCATCGAGGTCATCGCCCAGTCGAAGAAGGGCTTCGACGACGCGGTCCAGAACGCCGTCACCGAGGCGTCGAAGACCGTGAAGGGCATCAAGTCGGTCTGGGTCGACAACCTGAGCGCCGAGGTCGAGGACGGGAAGGTGACGCGCTACCGGGTCAACGCGAAGCTGTCCTTCGTCGTGACCGACGATCGCTGATTTCGCGCCGCGCCTCAGGCTGGATTCATCTTCCATTCAGGGGTCGAATGCCAAATTGGTAGTCCGGGTTGGTCGAAGCCGCTGAGTTTCGCGGCTGGCTGGGCGGCCAACCCGACTCAACGCGGCAGGCGCCGGACCCGAAGCAGCGCCGCCGCCATAGATGGAGCCCGAGGTGGCGGAAGCGTTGCCGCCTCGGGCTCTCGTTTTGACCTCGCGCCGCCGAACCAGCGCGTGACACCTCCGGCCGGCCCGAGCCCGGTGGCCTCCTGGTCGGCGTCGAGCTCGCCAGAATCAGCTCCCGCCGCTTGACACGTTTCGATGATTAGCTAAATATCGACACGCTGTCCTGGACTCTTGCCACTGGGAGCTGCCCCGTGAACCCGAGCATCGCCAAGCCGCCCGACCGCCTGGCGAGGAACCCGCGCCTCGTCGTCTTCCCGATCTGGTGCCTCGCGCTCGGCTTCGGTGCCGCCGAGGCGGGTGCGCTCCAAGCGCCCGGGCAGGAGCGGCTCGCCGAGCCCGTGCCGTATGCAGCGGAGGAGGTCGCCTACCGAAATCCGACCGACGGGGTCCGGCTGTCCGGAACGCTGACGGTGCCGGTCGGGCCGGGGCCGTTTCCGGCGGTGCTGCTGGTGAGCGGGGCCGGGCCCCAGGGCCGGGATTACGAGGTGTTCGGGCATCGGCCGTTTCTCGTGCTGGCCGACCACCTGAGCCGGCGGGGCATCGCGGTGCTCCGGCTGGACGACCGAGGGGCCGGCGAGTCGGGAGGCGACGCCGGGCAGGCCTCGGTCTCGCTCGTGGTCGAGGATCTTCGGGCCGGGGTCGACTTCCTTCGGAGGCACGGCCGGATCGACCCGGCGCGGGTCGGTCTGGTGGCGCACTCGCAGGGCGCCCGCATCGCGCCCGAGGCGGCTCGGCGGGTCGAGGGCATCGCCTTCCTGGTGCTGCTGGCCCCGCCGGCCATGCCGGCGAGGGAGCTGGCCGCGGCGCAAACCGAGGCCGCGCTGCTCGTGTCGAAGGACCCCGGGGTCCGGCTCCAGGCCGCGCTCGTCGCCCGGCTGCGCGAGCTGCTTCGGGACCAGCCGGATCCCGTCCTCGCCACCCGAGCGCTGTTCGCCGGCTGGGACGCCTGGGCGGCGACCGAGCCGCCGGAGGTCGGCCGCCTGCTCGGGATGGTGAAGGACCGGCCGGGGTTTTCCGGCCAGGTCGAGCGGCTGGCCGGGGCGCTCGGCTCACCCTGGAACCGCGAGCTGTACGAGCTCGATCCCGGACCGGCGCTCCGGTCGATCCGGGTGCCCGTCCTGGCGCTCTACGGCGACCGCGATCGACAAGCACCCCCGGAGCCCAACGTCGAGGCGCTGCGAGCCGCCTGGCGTGCCCGGGAAGACGTCACGATCCGGGTGCTGCCGGGTCTCAACCACTTCTTCCAGCACGCCGAGACGGGGATGATGGACGAGGTGCCAGGCCTCGAGGAGAGCTTCGCGGCGGAGGCGCTCGACGCCATCTCGGGCTGGTTGGCCGAGCGCACGGCCCGGTAGGCGGGGCCGCCTCCGGGGCCGTGGGGTGGGTCGTCCGGTCGGGTCAGACGGCTACGTGGGGCGCCTGCCGCTCGAGCAGCCGGCCGATGGCGGACATCTCTTCGACCACCAGCTCGAGGGCGTCGTCGAGGCTGATCAGCCCGATCAGGCCGCCGTCGCCTCCCGTCACGACCAGTCTTCGGATCCCGGAGCGGGCCATCTTCTCCAGGGCGACTTCGACCGGGGCCTCGTCGTCGATCGAGACGACCGGGGTGGACATGACGTCGGACACCGTCATCGCCTCCGGGTCTTTGCCGGGGGCGAGGCAGCGGACGACCAGATCCCGGTCAGTCAGGACCCCCTTGGGGGCGTGCTTGACGGGGTCCAGCACCACCAGGGTGCCGACTCCCTGGGAGGCCATCCGCTCGGCGGCGGCCCGGGCGGTCTCGGTCGGGACCGCCGTGGCGACGACTCGGGTGCAGATTCTTCCGGTGAGCATGGGTCGCATCCTTCGGGGGACCCTGGAAAGGTCGGCCCGAGGCGCTGAATCGGGGTTGAACCGGTCGTGAAGATGCCCCTGGCCGGTGGCGGGGGCCGGGAGGACGGGCGGGGGGCGGATCCGGGGCTCGGAGGGCTCTCCGGGCCGGCGCGGAGGTGTTGACCGACTTCGTAAGTCCTAGTATCATAAGAGTCTGTCAAATCTGCGGACTTGTCCGCTGGCGTAGCTCAACTGGTAGAGCAGCTGATTTGTAATCAGCAGGTTAAGGGTTCGAGTCCCTTCGTCAGCTTGGGGTCAGCAGAGGCAGTGACACCGACACGGAACCCCGCTCGACGAGCGGGGTTCCGTTTCCGCGCCGGGGCGAGTCGTTAGGCGCGTAGCGGTTCGGGGTGGGGTGGCCGAGTGGCTAATGGCAGCAGACTGTAAATCTGCCGGGCTTACGCCCTACGTAGGTTCGAATCCTACCCCCACCATGGGAAGGCAGCTCGAGCGGCGAGTGCGGGAATCAGATGCGGGTGTAGCTCAGTTGGTAGAGCATCAGCCTTCCAAGCTGAGGGTCGCGGGTTCGAGTCCCGTCGCCCGCTCTCGAGGGACGGAAGACAAGGCGGGGCCGGTCGCGGTCTCGAGCGACGAGGTTGCTGGCGTAGCTCAGTCGGTAGAGCACATCCTTGGTAAGG
>JAWKQJ010000047.1:0-37191 GCA_041390205.1 Gemmatimonadales bacterium | reverse complement strand
CGATCCGGGGGTTCGAGCGGGACACGGCGAGGCCGATCTTGCCGGTCGGGCCCGAGGGCAGGCCCCGCTCCAGTCGGCGCCAGGTCGTCCCGCCGTCGGTGGACTTGAAGATTCCGCCGTTCGGGCCCCCGCTGGTGAAGCGGTGGGGCTCGCGGAGGCGCTCCCAGAAGGCGGCGTAGAGGATCTCCGGGTTCGACGGATCCATCGCCAGGTCGCTCGCGCCGGTGCGGCCGTCGTCGGGGAGCCCCCGGGTGAGGCGGCGCCAGGTCGCGCCGCCGTCGCTGGTCTTGAAGACGCCGCGCTGGCCGGTGTGCCCCCAGAGGTGGCCCTGGGCCGCGACGTACGCCACGTCGGGGTCGCGCGGGTGGGTCAGGACCTGGCTCACGTGGTGAGTCTCCCTCAGGCCCACGTTCTTGAAAGTCCGGCCGCCGTCGGTCGACTTGTAGACGCCGTCGCCCCAGCCGACGCTGTTGCGGACGCACGATTCACCGGTGCCCACCCAGACGATCCGCGGATCCGCCTGATAGATCGCGACGTCGCCCATGTTGGCGGTGCCGTACTCGGTGAACACCGGGGTCCAGGTGGTGCCCGCGTTCTCGGATCGCCAGAGGCCGCCCGACGCGGCCGCCACGAAGACCACGGCCGGGTTCCGCTCGACGGCCTCGATGTCGGTGACCCGTCCGGCCATGTTGGCCGGCCCGATGTTCCGCCAGCGGAGATCGGTCCGGAGCGGCGTCTGAGCGACGGCTGTCGCGACCGACCCGGTCAGGAGCAGCGAGAGCGGCAGGATGGCGAGCCAGGGAACGCGCGAGCGAGGGCCGCGTCGCATCGGATGCTCCTCGATGGTGGGAGGGATCGCCGGCGAATCTACTCGGCTCCGGTGCCGCGGGTCACGTCGGGGCCGCGGGCCGAGTGCGGCGGGTTCGGCTGCGTGATACCTTCCGCGAGGCCGTCGCGCGTTCCGCCGCGGATCGACCGGCCGTCCACCCAACCCAGCTGGAGAGCTCATGTCCGATCGGCGACTCGGAGTCGGCATCGTCGGGAGTGGCTTCAACGCCCGGTTCCACATCCAGTCGTGGCGCGGGGTGCGCGACGGCGACATCCTGGGCGTGTGGAGCCCGAGTCAGCGCAACCGCGAGGACGCGGCCAGGTTGGCACGGAGCCTCGACGTCGGCGAGTGTCGGGCCTACCGCTCGATCGCCGAGATGGTGGCCGACCCGCGGATCGACGCGATCTGGCTCTCGGGGCCGAATCAGGCTCGGATCGACAACGTCGACGAGATCTGCGACACGATCGAGCGGGGGCGGGGCGAGCTGCTCGGCATCGCGTGCGAGAAGCCGCTGGCGCGGACCGTCTCGGAGGGTGCCGAGGTGCTGCGGATGGTGAAGCGCGCCGGCCTGATGCACGGCTATCTCGAGAATCAGCGATTCTCGCCCCAGGTCGAGCGAGGCCGCGAGCTGATCTGGGCCCGCGGCGCGGCGCTCGCGGGGCGTCCCTATCTGGCCCGCGCGGCCGAAGAGCACAGCGGGCCGCACGCTCCCTGGTTCTGGCGGGGCCGCCACCAGGGCGGTGGCGTCCTCAACGACATGATGTGCCACTCGGCGCTCGTGGTCCGGCATCTGCTCACCCGGCCGGGCGACTCGCTCCGGAGTCTCAAGCCGGTGCGGATCACGGCGCACGTGGCCAGCCTGAAGTGGTCCCGGCCCGAGTACCGGCGGCAGCTCAAGAAGTCGATGGGCGTGGACTTCGGGCGGGAGCCGGTCGAGGACTTCGCCAGCCTCACCGTCCAGTTCGAGACCGACGACGGCTACACCGTGATCGGCGAGGCCACCACCTCGTGGAGCTTCGTGGGGGCGGGACTCCGGCTCTCGGCGGAGCTGCTCGGGCCGGAGTACTCGATGAAGTGGAACACTCTGGAGAGCGGGCTCGAGCTGTTCTTCAGTCGCGCCGTCAGAGGCAAAGTCGGCGAGGATCTGGTCGAGAAGCAGAACGCGGAGATCGGGGTGATGCCCGTCGTGGCCGACGAGGCGGTGGCTTACGGCTACGAGGCGGAGAACCGGCACTTCGTGCGGGCCTTCCTCGGCAAGGAAGAGCCGCTCCTCACCTTCGACGACGGACTCGACGTGGTCAAGCTGCTGATGACGGCGTACCAGAGCGCCGAGAAGGGGAAGACCCTCCGGTATCCGCCGAGCAAGCTCGACCGCTTCGTGCCCGACGTGGCTCGGGGGGGCAAGCGGCTCCTCCGAGCGCGAAAGAAGAGGTAACGGCGAGCGGTTGTCAGAGCTGTCAGCCGCTGTCAGACGTGTCAGAAGACCCCGGTCGTTTGCGGCGAGGATGGGTAACGTGTCCCGACCAGAGCATCGGTCGCCGTGGCCGATGCCCGATCACCTCCTCGATCGAGGTTGGCGATGCGTCGATCCCTCCTTCCCCTGGCTCCCGCGGTCCTCGCGCTTGGGTGCGGCGGCTCCATAGACCCACCGCCGGAAGCGGCCGAGCTCGTCGCGCTCACGGCCCGGCAACAGTCGGCCCCGGCCGGCGGGGCGGTGAACGAGCCTCCGGCCGTTCGGGTGGTGGACGCTACGGGGCGGCCCGTTCCGGAAGCCGAGGTGTCGTTCGTCCCGTCGAGCGGCTCGATCGTGGAGCCGGCGCGCGGGCTGACCGACGCCGACGGCGTCGCCCGGGTGATCCGATGGGTGGTGCCCGCGGGGCCCGCGAGCCTCGACGCGTCGGTTCCGGGTGCGCCGTCGATCCGCTTCGAGGCGGAGGGCGGCCCGAGAGCGTTCGACCTGGTGATCCGGTGGCTCGAGCCACCGCCGCCCGAGGCCGTCGTCGCGGCGGCCGCCGCCGAGGCGCTGCTCGAGTCGATCATCTGGGCCGATCTACCCGATGAGAGCGTCGTGGCCACGGAGGTCTGCCGGGTCGGGGGCGATCCGGTCGCGACGATCGACGAGACCATCGACGACGTGCTCGTTCTGGCGCGGGTCGGCGAGATGGACGGGCCGGGTGGGGCGGGGGCCCAGGGATTTCCCTGCCTGCTGCGCGACCCCGGCACGCAGACCATCGTCGGCTTCGTTCGGCTCGATCGGGGCGACTTCGTCCTGATCGATCAGGATCGCCGCCGCGAGTTCTTCCTCCACGAGCTGGTCCACGCGCTCGGGCTGGTGCCGGGCGTGATCAGCATCAGCACGCCGAGCGGGTTCACCCGCGACTGTCTCCAGCAGCCGTCCCGCGGGGCGCCCGATCCCCTCGTGCTCGACACCCACTTCAGCTGCGCCGGCGCGCGCCACGGCTTCGACCAGGTCGGCGGGGTGAGATACCCGGGCGCGAAGGTGCCGCTCGAGAACGGCGCGACCGTCGCCCTGACCGCCAACACCCTGAACCACCACTGGCGGAAGAGCTCCTTCGGAAACGAGCTGATGACCGGCTGGTTCACGGCGGGGGTCCGGGCGCCGCTCAGCGTCGTCACGGTCGGCGCGCTCGAGGATCTCGGCTACGGGGTCAGCTACGCCGCCGCCGAGGCGTTCGTGCTCGACGGGCCGATCTCGACTGCGCCGGTGGCGGCGGTGCCGTTGGTAGAGCGGGCGGCGATCGCGCCGCCGGCGATTCTCGGCCGCTCGCGATAGCGCCGCGGCGACCCTCCTGGAGCAGACACCAATGCGCAGCCGAACGGTCCCAAACCGGTGGGCGAAGGCGCGGACGCGGACTTCGGTCGGAGCGGGTCCTCTCCCCCGCGCGTTAGGCACGGGGCTGGCGATCGTGGCCGGCTTGTTGACCAGCCGGCCGGCCGTCGCTCAGCCGTCCGCCGGGCGGACCCAGCACTCGTTCTCGGGCCCGACCCTCGCGGTAGACGCGGGGTGGCAGAACCTGATCGGTGGGGCACTGGTGGGTGGCGTCGACATGCTGCAGCAGTCCCGACGTCGGGTGGTCTCGGTCAGCCTGGGCCTCCGGTATCAGACGCCCATCGGCACCGTGATCGGCGGCGACCTCGGCCGGGGCGCGGTCGACGGCGACCTCGCCCTGCGGATGCCCGCCACCCCACTGACGATCGAGTATCGGAACCGGTCACAGCGGCACTGGAGCCTGATGCTCGGCCAGGCGTTGGGGCCCGGGCGGCGCTGGCTGGCTTTCGGATACCTGTCGGAGGTCAGCCGCCGCTTCGAGGTCGAGATCGAGGAAGGCGCCAGCCGATACACCCAGCTCGACGAGCAGGGCCTGCTGCGATTCGGGGTGGGGCTGGAGCGAGCGATCGCGTCGCCGCTGTCCGTCCGGGTCACGCTGGGGACCTCCCGAGCCGACTTCGGCACCCGGGCGACGAACATCGTGCCCCGCCGGCTCCTCGACGTCGGCGTCGGGATCGTGGTCAACCCGTGATCGCGCCGGGTCGAGCAGGTCCCGGGTGCACACCGCTCGCGAACGCGCCGGCGGGCGACGACCGACCGGCCTGCCCGGGGGTCCGCGCAGCGGCCGGCGTGCCGGCGTGGGTCCGGCGGTCCGCCGCGGCGCCCGGCAGTGGGTCCTGACCTACCACCCGGCCCCCGAACGGCTGGCAGTCGGGAGGGCGATTGGCTAGCTTTGCTGGCTGACCAGAGGACAGCCAGATGCTATACGGTCTCATACTCACGCTGCTGATCATCGACGGCCTGCTCCTGGCCCTGGTGGTGCTTCTCCAGGCCGGCCAGGGCGGCGGCCTGGCCTCGCTCGGTGGCGGGACCACCGACATGGTGCTGGGCGGCCGGCAGGCGGTCACCGTGCTGCATACGGCGGCCTGGTGGACGGGCGGCATCTTCATGCTCCTCGCCCTGGTGCTCTCGCTGATGGCGAGCCGCTCCAACATCGGGGCGAGCGAGGTGCAGCGACGGCTCCAGAACAATCCGGCGCCGGTAGCCCCCGCGCCGATCAACGAGGCGCCTCCCCTGGGCGAGACGCCGGCCCAGCAGCCGGCCGCGCCGCCCGCGGCGCCTTCGACCCAGCAGTGACGCGTCTCGCGGACGTCCGAGGCGGGGTGGTCCGATGACGGACCGCCCCGCCTTCGTGTTGCTGGAGGACGGCACCTGGTATCCGGGGATCGCCCGCAGCGACTTCGACCCCGCGTTCGGCGAGGTGGTCTTCACGACCAGCCTGACCGGGTACCAGGAGACCTTCACCGATCCGAGCTACCTCGGCCAGATCGTGGTGATGACGGCGCCGATGATCGGGAACTATGGCGTCAACGACGCCGATCTCGAGTCGGCGAAGCCGCAGGTGGCGGGCGTCGTGGTGCGGGAGCTGGCCCGCTCGCACTCGAATTGGCGCGCCACCGGGGCGCTCGACGCCTGGCTCGAGCGGGCCGGGAAGCCGGTGATCGAGGGTGTCGACACCCGTCGCCTCACCCGCCACCTGCGCGAGCGGGGGGCGATGCGCGGAGTGATCGCGCTCGGCGCCGAGCCGACCTCGGACCTCAAGCAGCGGCTCGAGGCGTCGCCCTCGATGGCGGGTCTCGATCTCGCGTCCCAGGCTGGAACCCGCGAGGTCTACACGGACGGGCCGCGCGGCAAGGGTCCGCACGTGGTGGCGCTCGACTTCGGGATGAAGCGGAACATCGTTCGGATGTTCGCGGCCGCCGGATGTCGGGTGACGGTCGTGCCCTGTGCCACCACTGTCGAGGAGATCCTTGCACTCGAGCCGGACGGGATCTTCCTCTCGAACGGTCCGGGCGATCCGGAGCCGCTCCACGCGGCGATCGCCAACATCCGCGCACTCGCCGAGCGCGGCATTCCGATGTTCGGTATCTGCCTGGGACATCAACTGTTGGGCTGGGCGTTCGGGGGCAAGACGACGAAGCTTCTCTACGGTCACCGGGGTGGCAATCACCCGGTCAAGGACCTCGTCGGTGGCGCCGTGTTGATCACTTCACAGAATCACGGCTTTGCGGTCGAGGGACCGGCCGAAGGGGTGCCAGGCGCGCCGGATCTCGAGGTCACGCACCTGAATCTGAACGACGGAACGGTCGAGGGGATCCGTCATCGGCGCCTGCCGGTGTTCGGGGTCCAGTATCATCCCGAGGCGTCGCCGGGGCCGCACGATGCGTATCCCCACTTTCAGGAGTTCCTCGACCTGATGGCCGCCGGCTCCGTTGCGGGGACGCAACCCCTTGACACATAAGGGTTAAGACCCTACTATCGGTGCCGAAGTGCGGCCGTCTCCCGCCGGAGGCGGCGCTCGTCTGGCCCTTTTAGGGGGGAGCATGACGAAGGCCGATCTCGTCGAGCAGGTCACCGCCGCCATGGCCCGAACGGCTGGCCCGCTGATTTCCAAGAAGGACTGCGCCAGGGTCGTCGACGCATTTCTGGACGCCATCAAGGTCGCACTGAAGGAGCAGCACAACATCGAGGTCCGCGGCTTCGGGACCTTCAAGATCCGGCACCGCAAGACCCGGATGGCCAGGAACCCGCGCACCGGCGAGCCGGTCGAGGTGGCGGCCCGGCCGGTGCCGGTATTCAAACCCAGCAAAGAGCTTCGGACCCTCGTTGCCGAGGAGGGAGACACCCCCTCCCCCTCCAGTGGCGGTGATTCCGACGACGACTGAGCCCGAGGGCCTGGCCGTCGGCTCGGGCGGGGTCCGGACGGACCCCGCCCGTTGTCTTGCTGGCCGGCCGGTTCCGCCCGCATACTCCCAAGCATGACAGTGACTTCCGAGGCCCCGGTTCGGGTCCGGCTCTTCGCCAGGTATGCCGAGCTGCTCGGCTTCGAAGAGTTGGCGCTCGCCCCTCCGACGGCGAAGTCGGTCGGCGCCGTGCTGGCCCATCTCCGTGCGCTCCCGGGCGGCGATCGGCTGCCCGACTCGCCGATGGTGGCCGTGAACCTCGCCCACGTGCGGGGCGACGCGTCCCTCGCCCCGGGCGACGAAGTGGCCTTGCTGCCACCCCTCGCGGGCGGCTGACCGGATGACCCACCTGACCAGGGATCCGATCGAGCCGTCGCAGTTGATGGCCGAGGTGGCCGCGCCGGAGCGGGGAGGAACGGCCGCGTTCGTCGGGACCGTGCGGGATCATCACGGCGGTCGGGCGGTGCTCGGTCTCGAGTACTCGGCCTACGAGCCGATGGCCGAGCGTGAGGCCGCCGCGATCGTCGCCGAGGCGGGCGCCCGTTGGCCGGTGGCCGTCGCGATGCGGCACCGGCTCGGGAAGCTCGAGATCGGCGAGGTGGCGGTCGCGGTCGCGGCCGCTGGCGGGCACCGTGACGAGGCCTTCCAGGCCTGTCGCTACGTGATCGAAGAGGTCAAGCGCCGGGTTCCGATCTGGAAGCTCGAGCGCTATCGGGACGGCACCGAGGCCTGGGTCGATCCGACCCGACCGGGCGGCGTGGCCAGCGCCGAGCGGGCTCCATGATCCGCGACGCGCTCGACCGTCCGCTCGGGAGCCTCCGGCTCTCGGTGACCGACCGCTGCAACATGCGGTGCCGCTACTGCATGCCCAACGAGAGCTACGTCTGGCTGCCCCGGGCCTCGCTGCTCACCTTCGAGGAGCTCGACCGGGTGGCCGACCTCTTTGGCGGACTCGGCGCGCGCCGCCTCCGGCTCACCGGCGGCGAGCCGCTGCTCCGCCAGGATTTGCCCCGGCTGATCGGGCTGCTCGCGGCGCACGACTGGCTCGAAGACCTGGCGATGACCACCAACGGCATCCTGCTCGGGCCCCAGGCCGCCGAGCTGGTCGCGGCCGGGCTCCGGCGGGTCACCGTGAGCCTCGACACCCTGGTGCCCGAGCGGATGGAGCGCTTCGCCCGGTCGGCCCATCACGCCCTGGTGCTCGAGGGGATCGGGGCGGCGAAGGCGGCGGGGTTCGAGTCGGTGAAGCTCAACTCGGTGGTGGTCCGCGGCTTCAACGACGACGAGATCGAGTCGCTGCTCGGCTTCGCGATCGAGCGCGGGCTCGAGCTGCGGTTCATCGAGTACATGGACGTCGGCGGCGCGTCGGAGTGGAGCTCGGGCGAGGTGGTCTCGCGCGAGGAGATCCTGGCGCGGGTCGGCGCCCGCTTCGGGCCGGTCCGCCCGCTCGACGTAGCCCGCGGGCCGGGCGTGGCCCCCCCGGCGGAGGCGTTCGAGCTCGAGAACGGGGCTCGCTTCGGGGTGATCGCGTCGACCACGGCTCCGTTCTGCCGCACCTGCGACCGCAGTCGGCTGACGGCGGACGGCACCTGGTACCACTGTCTCTACGCCGATCGGGGGATCGACCTCCGGGAGCCGCTCCGCGCCGGCGCCAGCGACGAGCAGCTCCGCCAGCTGATCGGCGACGCCTGGCGACGGCGGACCGACCGGGGCGCCGAGCTCCGGGCGGCCGAGCCGGAGCGGGGGGTCCTCTACACGCTCGAGGGGCTCAAGGACGACCCGCGCCGCGAAATGCACACTCGGGGGGGATGACCAGCGCATGGCGCTCCAGATCGCACTGATCCAGCCGATGATTCCGCCCAACACCGGGAACATCGCCCGCCTCTGCGCCGCGACCGACACCAGCCTCCACCTGATCGAGCCGATGGGGTTCTCGCTCGACTCCGCCGAGCTCAAGCGCGCCGGGCTCGACTACTGGGACGCGGTCGACCTCTGGGTCCATCCCGACTGGTTCGCCTTTCGCGACGCGATGGCGCGGGACCGCTGCCTCTATTTCTCGGCCCAGGCGACCCGGCCCTATTGGGAGGCGCCGGTGCGACCCAACTCCTGCCTGGTCTTCGGCAACGAGACGGACGGGATGCCGGCCCGGATCCTCGAGAAGCATCCGCGGTTCTGCTTCCAGATCCCGATGCCCTCCGGTCGAGTGCGGAGTCTGAACCTCGCCACGGCGGTCGGGATCGTGCTGTATGAAGGAATTCGTCAGCTTTCGGGGCCGAAGCCGCTTGGCCGGACTCGGGGCGGCCGTATAAGTTGACTCCGATCGCATCGCGGCCGCCGCGCGGGGACGGGCGGTCGCCAACCTCAGATTCGGAATCGAATACGCAATGTTGAACAAGATCACCGTCGTCGGTGCGGGCAACGTCGGGGCCACGGCCGCGCAACGGATCGCCGAGAAGCACCTGGCGCGGACCGTCGTGATGGTCGACGTCGTCGAAGGCGTGCCCCAGGGGAAGGGGCTGGACCAGTGGCAGTCGGGCCCGGTCGAGGGCTTCGACGCCCGGGTGGTCGGGGCGAACGACTACGAGGCGGCCGCCGGCTCCGAGATCTTCGTGGTCACGGCCGGGATCGCCCGGAAGCCGGGGATGAGCCGCGACGATCTGGTCAAGACCAACGCCGGGATCGTCCGGTCGGTGTCGGAGCAGATCAAGCGGGTCGCGCCCCAGTCGATCATCATCGTGGTCTCGAATCCGCTCGACGTGATGTGCTACGTCGCCATGAAGGCCAGCGGCTTCCCGCGGGAGCGGGTGCTCGGCATGGCGGGCGTGCTCGACACGGCGCGCTACCGGACCTTCCTGGCGGAGGCGATGCAGGTCTCGGTCGAGGACATCCAGGCCATGGTGCTCGGCGGCCACGGCGACACGATGGTGCCGCTGGTCTCCTACACCACGGTCGCCGGGATTCCGGTCACCCAGCTGCTGGCCCAGGACAAGCTCGACGCGATCGTGGCCCGGACTCGGAACGGGGGCGCGGAGATCGTCGCCCACCTGAAGACCGGGTCCGCCTACTACGCGCCGAGCGCCGCGGCGGTGCAGATGGTCGAAGCGATCGTGCTCGACAAGAAGCGGGTGCTGCCCTGCGCCGCCTGGCTCACCGGCGAGTACGGCCTCGACAAGGTCTACTGCGGCGTGCCCGCCAAGCTCGGGAAGGGTGGCCTGGAGCAGATCCTCGAGGTGACCCTGACCGACGACGAGCGCAAGGCGCTCCACGCCTCCGCCGAGGCGGTGCGCTCGGTCCAGAAGCTGGTGGACACGCTCTAGGCGCCGTGGCGACCGCGAGCGCCGACACGGCCGGAGCGCCAGCCGCCGGGTCCTCGGGGACCGAGCGCGGCTGGCTCGGTCGTCTCTACGGCTCCGCTATCGGCAAGAAGGTCGCGATGGCGCTCACCGGCGTCGTCCTGGTCGGCTTCATCGCGGGTCACATGAGCGGCAACCTGCTCGCTTTCCGGGGGCGGAGTCGCTCAACGAGTACGCCCACTTCCTCCAGAGCAGCGTGCCGCTCCTCTGGACGGTCCGGATCGTGGTGCTGCTTTCGGTCCTGATCCACGTCCACGCCGCGTTCTCCCTGACCCGCGCGTCGCAGGCCGCCCGTCCGTCGCGCTACGCCGTGACCGTCCGGCAATCCTCGACCTGGTCGGGCCGGCTGATGCGGGTCGGCGGGGTGCTGCTGCTGGTCTTCCTGGTCTTCCACATCCTGCACTTCACGACCGGGACGGTGCTCGCCTCCCGCTTCGTGAAGGGCGACGTCTACGGCAACGTCGTGCGGAGCTTCTCGCTCACGCCGGTGGCCGGGTTCTACGCGCTGGCGATGCTCGCGCTGGCGCTCCATCTCCGCCACGGGGTCTGGAGCCTGTTTCAGACCCTCGGCGTGGTCCATCCGCACGTCGGGGCCCTCCGTCGCGGGCTGGCCTGGATCCTCGCCATCGTGATCCCGATCGGGTTCGTCGCCGTGCCGCTCGGCGTCGTCTTCGGCCTTCTGTCCTAGGACTGCGTCGTGGAGCTCAACGCCCGGATCCCGCACGGACCGCTCGAGCAGAAGTGGCAGCGGCACAAGTTCGAGCTCAAGCTGGTGAACCCGGCCAACAAGCGGAAGCACCGGGTGATCGTGGTCGGGTCGGGGCTCGCCGGCGCCTCGGCCGCCGCGTCGCTGGGCGAGCTGGGCTATCACGTCACCTGCGTCACCTTCCACGACTCGCCCCGGCGGGCGCACAGCATCGCCGCGCAGGGCGGGATCAACGCGGCGAAGAACTACCAGAACGACGGCGACAGCACCTTCCGCCTCTTCTACGACACGATCAAGGGCGGCGACTTCCGGGCCCGCGAGGCCAACGTGTACCGCCTCGCGGAGATCTCCAGCAGCATCATCGACCAGTGCGTGGCGCAGGGCGTGCCGTTCGCGCGGGAGTACGGCGGGCTGCTCGCCAACCGCTCCTTCGGTGGCGCCCAGGTTTCGCGGACCTTCTACGCCCGCGGGCAGACGGGGCAGCAGCTCCTGCTCGGCGCCTACAGCGCCCTCGAGCGGCAGGTCGCGGCCGGCACCGTCGAGATGGTGGTCCGGACCGAGATGCTCGACCTGATCGTGGTGGACGGCCACGCGAAGGGGATCGTCACCCGAGACCTGATCACCGGCAGGATCGGCTCGATCGTGGGCGACGCGGTGGTGCTGGCGACGGGCGGGTACGGCAACGTCTTCTACCTCTCGACCAACGCGAAGGCATCGAACGTCACGGCCAGCTTCCGGGCCTACAAGCGCGGCGCGGCGTTCGCGAACCCGTGCTACACCCAGATCCACCCGACCTGCATTCCGGTGAGCGGCGACTACCAGTCGAAGCTCACCCTGATGAGCGAGTCGCTCCGGAACGACGGACGGGTCTGGGTGCCCAAGTCGAAGGGCGACGGCCGGCGGCCGGGCGAGATCCCCGAGGCGGAGCGGGACTACTACCTGGAGCGGAAGTACCCGAGCTTCGGCAACTTGGCACCCCGTGACATCGCCTCGCGGAGCGCCAAGGAGGTCTGTGACGACGGCCGCGGCGTCGGCGAGACCGGGCTCGGCGTCTACCTCGACTTCGCCGACGCCATCCGGAGGCTCGGCGAGGACACCATCCGCGAGCGGTACGGCAATCTCTTCGAGATGTACGAGCGGATCACCGGCGAGAACCCCTATCGGGTGCCGATGCGGATCTACCCGGCGGTCCACTACACGATGGGCGGGCTCTGGGTCGACTACAACCTGATGAGCACGGTGCCCGGCCTGTTCGTGCTCGGCGAGGCGAACTTCTCCGACCACGGCGCCAACCGGCTCGGCGCCAGCGCGCTGATGCAGGGGCTGGCCGACGGCTACTTCGTGATCCCGGCCACCATCGCGGACTATCTGGCGACGGCGGCGCCTCGTCCACCGGAGGACGGGGCGGAGGTCCGGGACGCCGAGCGGGTGGTGGGCGACCGGACCAAGCGGCTGCTCGGGATCAACGGCTCGCGGACGGTGGACTCCTTCCATCGCGAGCTGGGACAGATCATGTGGCAGCACTGCGGGATGGCGCGATCGGCCGAGGGGCTCCGTGAGGCGTTGGGCTTGATTCCCGAGCTCCGCGAGCGCTTCTGGCGCGAGGTGCGGGTGCTGGGCCGCGGCGAGGAGCTCAATCAGGCGCTCGAGAAGGCGGGCCGGGTGGCCGATTTCCTCGAGTTCGGCGAGCTGATGTGCGTCGACGCCCTCCACCGGGAGGAGTCGTGCGGCGGCCACTTCCGGGTCGAGCATCAGACGGCCGAGGGCGAGGCCCAACGCGACGACGAGCAGTTCTGCTACGTGGCCGCCTGGGAGCACGCCGGCGACGGGAAGGCCCCGGTCCTCCACCGCGAGCCACTCCACTTCGAGACGGTCAAGCTGGCCACCAGGAGCTACAAGTAGCATGCGGGTGACCCTCAAGGTCTGGCGTCAGCGCGGTCCGAGCGATCCGGGCGGCTTCGAGCAGTACCAGTCCGAGATCAGCCCGGACATGTCCTTCCTCGAGGTGCTCGACGTGATCAACGAGCGGTTGATCGAGGCGGGGAAAGACCCGATCGCGTTCGATCACGATTGCCGCGAGGGCATCTGCGGCTCCTGCGCCATGGTGATCGACGGGGTGCCGCACGGCCCGGTGGCCGCGACCACGGCCTGCCAGCTCCACATGCGCCACTTCAAGGACGGCGACCTGATCACCGTCGAGCCCTTCCGGGCCCGGGCCTTCCCGCTGGTGCGGGACCTGGTGGTCGATCGGGCGGCTCTCGACCGCATCATCCAGGCGGGCGGCTTCGTGAGCGTGGCCACCGGCAACGCGCCCGACGCCAACGCCATGCCGGTGGCCAAGGACCTGGCCGATCTCTCGATGGACGCGGCGCAGTGCATCGGCTGCGGGGCCTGCGTGGCCGCCTGCCCGAACGCGTCGGCCATGCTCTTCACCGCGGCCAAGGCGTCCCACCTCGGTCTGCTGCCGCAGGGCGAGCCCGAGCGCTACCGGCGCGCGCTCAACATGGTGACCCGGATGGACCTCGAGGGCTTCGGCGGCTGCACCAACTTCGGCGAGTGCTCCGAGGCCTGCCCGAAGGGCATCGGCCAGTGGACGATCGCGCGGCTCAACCGCGACTTCGTCAAGGCGAACGTCACCGACCGGGGCGAGCGCGAGGCCTCGGGAGACTGAGCGGAGCCCGCGGTTGGCGGGGTGATGCCCCGCTCGGGTGTCTCGCCTGCATGAGCTTTCTCGCGATGAGGCGCGATGCGCTCCGCCTCGCCACTCTGACCGCCGCGCTCGCGGCGGCGGCCGGCGCCTGCTCCGACGGCCCGGTCGGTTTGGTGCACGTCGACCCCCGGCTGGCGGCCGAGATCCCGATCGCACCCAACTACGGCATCCACGACACCTACGTGCGGGACGGGATCGCGTTCGTCGCCGCCTGGAACACGGGGGTCATCATCTTCGACGTCGGGGACGGTCGGGCCGGGGGCTCGCCAGAGCACCCGGTCGAGATCTCCCGGTTGGTGCCGAGCGCGAACGACGTTCCGGGCGGGCCGGCGGTGCACAACGCCTGGTGGTTCAAGGACCCCTCGACCGGCTCGGCCCGGTACCTTTTTCTCGGGCAGGAAGGTCCGGGCGCGGTCGGCCAGTCGTCGACGGGTGACATCCACGTGCTCGACGTCTCCGACCTGGCCAATCCGGTCGAGGTGGCGGGTCTCCGGATCCCGGGCGCGG
Source organism: Gemmatimonadales bacterium (assembly GCA_041390205.1). GTDB lineage: Bacteria > Gemmatimonadota > Gemmatimonadetes > Gemmatimonadales > GWC2-71-9 > SHZU01. The sequence goes on along the minus strand of JAWKQJ010000047.1, from coordinate 23,332 downwards.
GCGCCCACAACTTCTGGATGGACGAGTCGGCGGCCGTGCTCTACGCCGCCTACTACAACGCCGGGGTGATCGCGGTCGACGTCTCGGGCGAGCTCGCGGGCGACCTCTCCGACCGGGTGATCGCGACGGTGGCGCCGGGCGGTGCCGGCGCCACCTTCACCTGGGGCGTCCAGCTGGCGGCCGGCGCCCTCTGGGCGAGCGACATGGTGAGCGGGTTCTGGAAGCTCGACCCGGCCACCCTGAGCCCGATCGGCGGCGGCCAGAACGTCGAGACGCGCTGGGGCGCGGACCTCTGGGTCCGCCCGCCGATGGCGTACACGGGCACCTGGGGAGGCGTGGCCCGCGACGGCAGCTTCGGGAACCTGGTCAACGTCTGGAGCGTCTCCGGCTCCGAGCCGGTGCTGGTCGACTCGATCGTGGTGGACCAGGTCCGCACCGTGAGCGATCTCCAGGTCAGCGAGGACGGCGCCCTGCTCGCGGTCACCGCCGAGAAGGGCGACGGGGCGGGGCTCCACCTCTACAGTCTGGCGGACCCGGCGCATCCCGTCCGGGTCGCGAGCATCCCCGTCGAGGCCGGCCTGCACACCGGCACCGTGGCGACGATCGCCGGGCGGATCTACGTCTTCGCGGCCCGCAATCCGCCTTCGCCGGCGCTGATGATCTACGACGTCACGCCCGAGCCCTAGTCGAGCGGCCGTCGACCGCGCGGCGATCGGTGCGTGATCGCGCCGCAGGCGGCGCGAGGGGGCGTCGGGCCTCCGCACCGGTCGAGGCCCTGCTCCAATGGTCGGCAACGACCATGGGCCCGCGGCGGCGGCGCGAGTATCATCCGGCATCCCGCGACGAGGAGCAGGTTGTGGCTTTGGTTCCGCTGATCGAGTACGCCGACGCCTCGCCCGAGGTCCGGGCGGTCTACGACGACATCATGGCCGCCCGCAAGACCGATTGGATCAACAACTTCTGGAAGGCGCTCGATCCGCTCACCAAGGAGCTGATCTACCTGGCGGTGAGCGTCACGAACAACTGCGAGTACTGCATCCACTCCCACACCGCGTCGGCCCGGAAGAAGGGGATGACGCCGGCGCAGTTCGCCGAGCTGCAGAGCGTGATCGGGCTGGCGAACGAAGCCAACCGGCTGGCGAACGGCTATCGGGTACCGGTCGACCCGCAGTTCGCCAACGGCTGAGGGGGACGACTAGAGGCGGGGCAGGGTGACGCCCCGCTGGCCCTGGTACTTGCCGGACTTGTCGCGATAGCTGGTCTCGCAGACGTCGTCGGGGTCGGCCTCGAAGAAGAGGACCTGGCAGATCCCTTCGTTGGCATAGACCCGCGCCGGCAGCGGGGTGGTGTTGGAGATCTCCAGCGTGACGTGGCCCTCCCACTCGGGCTCGAAGGGCGTCACGTTGGTGATGATGCCGCAGCGGGCGTAGGTCGACTTGCCGACGCAGATGGTCAGCACGTTCCGGGGGATCCGGAAGTACTCGACCGAGCGGGCCAGGGCGAAGCTGTTGGGCGGCACGATGCAGACGTCGCCCTCGAACTCGACGAAGCTCCGCGAGTCGAACTCCTTGGGATCGACGATCGCCGAGAGCACGTTGGTGAAGATCTTGAACTCCGGCGCCACCCGCATGTCGTAGCCGTAGGAGGAGACGCCGTAGGAGATCACGCGGCGGCCCTGGGCATCGGTCTGCCGGATCTGGCCGTCGACGAAGGGCTCGATCATGGCCTGTTCGTTGGCCATGCGGCGGATCCAGCGGTCGGATTTGATCGACATGCCGTGGTGGTCCCGGTCGGTTTCTGGGTTGGGCTCGGTGCCCGCCAGGGGGCCCGTTCGCGGTCGAGCGGCGGGTAATATACCCGGACCATCCCGATCTCGGTGCAGATCAACGTAACTCGCGGTTTCGCTGGCGTTTGCGGCCTTCTCCGGGTTGACTCGCGGGGGCGGCTTGTAGATTTTCGTCTCGCCCTTAGTGAATCTTTTCACGATCGGGAGCACCAATGCTCCAGCCGTACGTGCCGATTCTGGTGCTGATCGCGTTCGTGGTGGCCAACGCGGTCATGATGCTGGGCATTTCCCACGTGTTTTCCAACTTCCGGCGCACCGCCGTGAAGGTGGCGCCGTACGAGTCGGGCATTCCGGTGCTGGGCGACGCGCGCGAGCGCTTCTCGGTCAAGTTCTACCTGGTCGCCATGCTGTTCATCGTCTTCGACATCGAGGCGGTGTTCATGATCCCGTGGGCGGTGGCCTTCCACCAGCTGAAGGACATCGGTGGCCTGCTGTTCCTCGAGATGTTCGTGTTCATCGCGATCCTCGGCGTCGGATACCTCTATGTCTGGAAACGCGGGGCCCTCCAATGGGATTAGCGGAGCCGACCGGAGCTGACGCCACCGAGCTGGCGGCGGTCTCTCCCAACTGGCTGACGACCAGGCTCGATTTCCTGGTCAACTGGAGTCGGGCCAACTCGCTCTGGCCGATGCCCTTCGGCACGGCCTGCTGCGCGATCGAGTTCATGGCCACGGCGGCGGGGCGGTTCGACATCAGCCGCTTCGGGATGGAGCGGATGAGCTTCTCGCCCCGGCAGGCCGACGTGCTGATCTGCGCGGGGCGGCTGCCCTTCAAGCTGGCGCCGATCATCCGCCGGATCTGGGACCAGATGCCCCAGCCGAAGTGGGCGATCTCGATGGGCGCCTGCGCGTCGACGGGCGGCATCTTCGACACCTACGCGATGGTGCAGGGCATCGACACCATCATTCCGGTCGACGTCTACGTGCCCGGCTGCCCGCCGCGGCCCGAAGGGCTGATGTACGGGATCATGCTGCTCCAGAAGAAGATCAAGGGCGAGTCGATCGCGGACGACAGCTTGCGACAGGAGCTCCTGGTGGACGAGCGCGGCTTCTTCCTCCCGCCGCAGAAGATCGACGAGATCTCCGAGCCGTTCGGCAACTCGGTTCATCAGACCCGCTCGGCATGACCAGCGCGATCCAGCCCTCGCCGTCGGTCGAGGCTCTCCGCGCCGAATTCGGCGCGGCGGTGCTCGACGCGCGGGTCTCCTGCGGCGACACCATCGTCTGGGTCGCGGCCGACCGGAGCCATGACGTCCTGGCCTGGCTCAAGGACGCGTCCGGGCAGGAGTTCGACTACCTGACCGACGTGACCGCGGTGGACTACCGCGATCCCGAGCGGCCCCTCGAGGTCGTCTATCAGCTGCGCTCGCTCCGCCGCAAGGCCGATCTCCGGATCAAGGTGCCGCTCGAGAAGAGCGGCGCGCTCACGGTGCGGTCGGTCTGGGATCTCTGGAAGGGCGCGGACTGGCTCGAGCGGGAGACCTACGACATGTTCGGCGTGGTCTTCGACGGCCATCCCGACCTCCGCCGCATCCTGATGTGGGACACCTACGCCGAGGGCTACCCGCTCCGGAAGAGCTTCCCGCTGCGCGGGAACTTCACCCGCGCGGAGCAGACCCGGCAGGCGCTCGCGGCGAACCCCGAGGCGCACTACTCCATGGAAGAGCTCTCGATCGCCGAGGCGTACGACGAGCTGCCCGAGGACATGAAGCAGCGGCTGGCCAAAGGCTCGCGAGGAGAGATCCGATGAGCACCCGCACGGTGGAGATGGCCCTGGCCACCCCGGGCCTCGACCCCGAAGGCCGGCCGACCCGGGTCCCGCTCGGCGTGGGCGAGCCGGACGACGATTTCGCCGAGCACATGCTGGTCAACATCGGACCGCAGCACCTTCGCCACCCACGGGGTGCTGCGGCTGGTGCTCGAACTCGAAGGCGAGACTGTCCAGCGCTGCATCCCGCACGTCGGCTACCTGCATTCGGGCTTCGAGAAGCTGGGCGAGTACCGGCACTACAACCAGATCATCCCGCTCACCGACCGGACCGACTACCTCTCGCCGATGGCCAACAACGTCTGCCTGGCGTTGGCGGCCGAGAAGCTGATGGGGATCGGGATCACCGAGCGCTGCACCGTGCTCCGGGTGATCGCGTGCGAGATGAGCCGGATCATCTCGCACCTGGTCTGGCTCGGCACGACGGGCATCGACCTGGGCGCGTTCACGCCCTTCCTCTGGTCGTTCTACCAGCGGGAGCGGATCTACAACCTGCAGGAGGCGTGGACGGGGGCGCGGCTCACCACCAGTCTGACCCGGATCGGCGGCATGATGGCCGACGTGCCGGACGGCTGGGAGGAGGGCCTCCGGGACTTCACCCGGACCTTCCCGAAGGTGCTCGACGAAGTCGACACCATGTTCACCCGGAACGCGATCTGGATCGGGCGGACGCAGGGCGTCGGGGTGCTCTCGGCGGACGAGGCGATCAACTACTCGCTCTCGGGGCCGATGCTCCGGGCGAGCGGCGTCGACTACGACGTCCGCAAGGATCGGCCCTACCTCGACTACGACTGCTACGACTTCGACGTCCCGATCGGCGAGCACGGCGACATCTACGACCGCTACCGGGTCAGGCTCGAGGAGATGTACCAGTCGAACCGGATCCTGGAGCAGGCGCTCGATCGCCTCGCCAAGCTGCGGGGGGCGCCGCTCAACGTGAGCGATCCCCGGGTGATCCTGCCGGCCAAGTCGCGCGCGATGAGCGACATGGAAGCGATGATCTTCCACTTCAAGCAGGTGATGGAGGGCGTGCCGGCGCCCGCCGGCGAAGCCTACATGGGGATCGAGAACCCGAAGGGCGAGCTGGGCTACTACTTCGTCGCCGACGGCACCGCCAAGCCGGTCCGCTGGCGGATCCGGCCGCCCTCGTTCATCAACCTGGCGTGCCTGCCGAAGCTCTGCGAGGGCGCGCTGCTCTCGGACGTGATCGCGATCAACGCGAGCGTCGACATCGTCATGGGAGAGATCGACCGATGAGCGGAGGCCACGCGGCCACCGGCGGCCACGACGCCGTGGCCTACGAGCCCGTCTTCGTCGGGGAGACCCGCGCCAAGCTCGAGGCGCTTTTCCCCAAGTATCCGACCAAGCAGGCCTGTCTCCTCCCGGCGCTCTGGATGGTGCAGGAGGCGCGGGGCTGGGTGCCGCCGCAGGGGATCGCCGAGGTAGCCGAGGTGCTGGAGCTGACCCCGGCGTACGTGCGCGGGGTGGTGACGTTCTACACGATGTACCACCTCCATCCGGTGGGCCGGCACTTCATTCAGGTGTGCGGCACCTCGCCCTGTCACCTCTGCGGCTCCGACGACGTGATCGCCGCGATCCTCAAGGAAACCGGCTGCGGTGAGCTCGGGGCCACCAGCCCGGACGGCCGCTTCACGGTCGCCGAAGTCGAGTGTCTGGGCGCCTGCGGCTTTCCGACGCCGGTCCTGATCGACGACGACTTCATCGACGCGGTGACGCCCGAGCGGGTGCCCGGCATCCTGGCGAGGTATCCGTAATGGGCTACCCCCATCCGTCGCATCAGAAAGAGAACGTCGTCCTCTCGAAGTACTTCGGCGACGTCGAGGCGCGCTCCTTCGCCGGCTGGGTCAAGCGGGGCGGCTACGAGGCGCTCAAGAAGGCCCTCGGGATGACCCCCGAGGCGATCATCGAGGAAGTGAAGGCCTCGGGGCTCCGCGGGCGGGGTGGCGCCGGCTTCCCGACCGGGCTCAAGTGGAGCTTCATGCCGAAGCCGAGCGGCAAGCCCCACTATCTGGTCTGCAACGCCGACGAGTCGGAGCCCGGCACCTTCAAGGACCGCGAGATCATGCGGTGGACGCCCCACCAGCTGATCGAGGGCTGCGCGATCGCCGCGTACGCGATCGGGGCGGAGCGCTGCTACATCTACATCCGGGGCGAGTTCACCGAGCCCTGGAAGATCATGTCGGCCGCCGTCCAGGAGGCCTACGCCAAGGGCGCCCTCGGCGAGAGCGCCTTCGGGTCCGGCAAGCGGATCGACATCGTGCTCCACCGCGGCGCGGGCGCCTACATCTGCGGCGAAGAGACCGCGATGATGAACTCGATCGAGGGCAAGCGCGGCAACCCCAGGATCAAGCCGCCGTTCCCGGCGCAGGCGGGTCTCTTCGGGATGCCCACCACGATCAACAACGTCGAGACCCTCTCCGCCGTGCCCCACATCCTGAGCCGGGGCGGGGCCTGGTACAAGGGACTCTGCCTCTCGAATCCGAAGAGCACCGGCACCAAGCTGTTCTCGGTCTGCGGACACGTGATGCGGCCGGGCAACTACGAGATCACCATGGGCTTCCCCATGAAGGACCTGATCCACGACCTGGCCGGAGGGATGCGGCCGGGGCGCCGGCTCAAGGCCGTGATCCCGGGGGGCTCCTCGGTGCCGATCATGACCGCCGCGGAGGCCGAGGCCGCCCTCTGCGACTACGAGGGGATCGTGGAGCAGGGCTCGATGCTCGGGTCCGCCGGCTTCATCGTGATGGACGACTCGGCCGACCTGGTCTACGAGATCTATCGGTTGGCCAAGTTCTACGCCCACGAGAGCTGCGCGCAGTGCACCCAGTGTCGCGAGGGCACCGCCTGGACCACCAAGATCCTCGCCCGGATCCTCCGGGGCGAGGGCAAGACCTCCGATCTCGATCTGCTGCTCGATCTCTCCGAGCAGATGACGGGTCGGACCATCTGCGTGCTGAGCGATTCCTGCGCGGCGCCGATCGTGAGCGGGATCAAGAAGTTCAGAGAAGAGTTCGACGCCTACCTGAGCCGCACGAAGGCCCCCGTGGCCGTCGTCGCGTGAGCGGGCCGGGCGTGACGGACCAGAGGACCCGATGACCGAAGAACTCGTCAAGGTCACCATCGACGGTGTCGAGCTGGCCGTGGCCAAGGGCACGACCATCATCGAGGCCGCCAAGCAGGCGGGGGTGCTGGTCCCGCACTACTGCTACCATCCGTCGCTGCCCTCGCCGGCGGTCTGTCGGATGTGTCTGGTCGAGGTGGAGAAGGCGCCCAAGCTGATGCCGGCGTGCGTCACCACGGTCGCCGAGGGCAACGTCATCCACGTCAACAGCCAGAGCGCCAAGCGGGCCCGCGAATCGGTGCTCGAGTTTCTCTTGATCAACCACCCGCTCGACTGCCCGATCTGCGACCAGGCCGGCGAGTGCGAGCTGCAGGACTACGTCTTCCAGGAAGGCCAGGCCGGCACCCGCTACGGCGACTACGCCAAGCGCTTCAACCCGGTCGAGGACTTCGGGCCCGACGTGCTCTACGTCCCGAACCGCTGCATCCTCTGCACCCGCTGCGTCCGCTTCATGGACAGCGTGGCCGAGGAGCCGGTGCTGAACGTCTCCGAGCGCGGCGACCGGGCCTACATCGGGATCGATCCGGAGCAGCCGCTCGATCATCCCTGGTCCGGCAACGTGGTCGACCTCTGCCCGGTGGGGAGCCTGATCTCCAAGGACTTCCTCCACAAGGCGCGGGCCTGGGACCTCGACAAGACCGCCAGCATCTGCCCCGGATGCACGCAGGGCTGCAACATCATGGTCGACACCCGTGACGAGGTCGTGGTGCGGCTCCGGCCGCGGCCCAACCTCGACGTCAACCGGCACTTCATTTGCGACGAGGGACGGGCCGGCTACCGCTGGATGAACCGCGGCGATCGGGTCGAGGCGCCGGTCGTGCGCTCCGGCGCCGGCCGCGCCGCGGTGGACTGGGATGCCGCGGTCGACGCCCTGGCCGGCGTGGTGCGCGAAGTCGGAGCCGGCTCGACGGTGCTGCTCGCCTCGGGACGGGCTTCGCTCGAGTCGCTCGGCTGGACGGCACGCCTCCTGGCCGATACCAGGCTCACGGCCGCAATTCGGGTCCCGACGGGCGCGGAAGCCCCGCTGGCCGGGATTTCCGATCTCGCGCTCCGCGCCGAGCGGGTGCCCAACCTCGACGGCGCCAGGCTCGCCGGGTACTCGGCCGACTTCGACGGCGCGCTTCGCGCCGCCGGAAGCGCCGCGCTGGTCGTCCTGCTGGACGTCGAGCTCAGCGACGACGAGCGCTCCCGGCTCGGCGGCGCGGGTCGGGTGGTGGCCATCACCACGGTGGACGACGACGCGGCGGCCGGCGCGACGATCACCCTCCCGACGACGAGCATGGTCGAGGAGAGCGGGACCTATCTCAACCGGGATCGGCGGGTCCAACGCTATCACCAGGCGCGGAGCGCGCCGGGGATGGCGCGACCGGCCTGGTGGATCGCGAGCGAGGCGAACGCGGCGCTCCGGGGTGATGCCGCCCCGGCGACCCCGGCCGAGGCCTTCGCGGCGCTGGGCGGCTGGCTGCCGGCCCTCGCGGGGCTCGACTATCAGGCGCTCGGGTTCACCGGCAAGGTGGTCGACCTGGCGTCGAGCGGAGCGGCCCGATGACCCCCGAGGCCAAAGGCTTCCTGATCATCAGCATCATCAAGATGCTGGTGGTGTTCACGGTGACGATGGTGGGCGTGGCCCTGCTCACGCTGATGGAGCGGAAGGTCTCCGCCTGGATGCAGAACCGCCGGGGCCCGAACCGGGTCGGCTGGGCCGGCCTGCTCCAGCCGGCGGCGGACGGCCTCAAGAACATCATCAAGGAAGAGACCCTGCCCGCCGAGGCGAACCGGGTGCTCTTCATGCTGGCGCCGGCGCTGGCCTTCATCCCGGCCATGCTGCTCGGGGCCGTGATCCCCTGGGCCGCGCCGACGGCGATCAGCTTCGACTGGACCCTGCCGCTGATCGGGCGGGTCAGCTATCACGGCACCATGGCGATGGCCGTGGCCGACCTGCCGATCGGGTTCCTGTTCGTGCTGGCGGTGAGCTCGCTCGGCGTCTACGGGATCGCGCTCGCGGGATGGTCGTCGAACAGCAAGTACGCGCTTCTCGGCGGCCTGCGCTCGAGCGCCCAGATGGTGTCCTACGAAGTCGCGATGGGCATGAGTCTGGTCCCGGTGCTGATCCTGAGCGGCAACGCGACCTTCGGCGGGGTGATCGCCTCGCAGCAGGAGGCGTTCTGGTTCGCCGGGCCGCTCCTGCTCTCGTTCTTCGTCTTCCTGGTCGCGGGCTTCGCGGAGACCAACCGGCTGCCGTTCGACCTGCCGGAAGCCGAATCGGAGCTGATCGCGGGTTACCACACCGAATACTCGGCGATGAAGTTCTCGATGTTCTTCATCGCCGAGTACGCCAACATGGTCACCATCTCGGCGATGGTGGTGACGCTGTTCTTCGGCGGTTGGGACATCCCCTTCACCCATTGGGACGAGCAGGGCGGGGCGCTCCAGCTGGTGGTGACGGCCGGGGTGATGTTCCTCAAGACCTTCTTCTTCGTCTATCTGTTCATGTGGATTCGCTGGACGCTGCCGCGATTCCGCTACGACCAGCTGATGGCGCTCGGGTGGAAGTTCATGATCCCGCTGGCGCTGGTGTACATCCTGATCATCACCTTCGCCGTCTGGGCGCTCGAGTCGCTGGCGGGCGGCGTCGGCCCGTGGGTCAAGTGGGGCGCGCTGTTCGCGCTCAACCTGGTGCTCGGGTTCGTGGTGTTCAACATCCTCGACCGCGGCACGATCGTGTCCGCCTCCTACCGCCGGCAGCCCGCCGGCGCCGGACGCTAGCGGGCCGGGGAGCGGAGAGCCTCATGGCGATCAACGTCAAAGTGATGAAGCGCCCCGAGCGCCAGGTGAGTTACGTCCGGGCGGCCCTCAAGGGGATGCGGCTCACCTTCAAGCACATGCTCCAGCCGAAGGTGACGATGCAGTACCCCGAGGAGCGGAGCACCGCCGACGAGCGGGGCGCCTACACCCTCGCGCCCCGGTGGCGCGGGACCCACCGGATGATGACGGACGAGCAGGGGCGCTCGAAGTGCGTCGCCTGCGGGCTCTGCCCGCAGATCTGCCCGGCCAACTGCATCAAGCTGGTGCCGGGCGAGGACGAGGAGGGGAACCGGTATCCGTTGATCTACGAGATCGACGAGTTCCGCTGCGTCTTCTGCGGCTACTGCCAGGAGGTCTGTCCCGAGGAAGCGATCCACGTCGGGACCCACTTCGAGAACGCCGAGTACAGCCGCGATCGCTTCGTCTACGACCTGGAGCGGCTCTCGTCGCAGACCCATCCGGTCTCGACCCTCTGGGACCCGGCCGACCCCAAGGGCGAGTGATGACCGAGTTCGTCTTCTACACCCTGGCCATCTTCGCGGTCGTCTCCGCGATCCTCTGTATCACCCAGAAGAGCCCGGTGGCGTCGGCGCTCTGGCTGGTGTCGACGATGTTCGCCCTGGCGGGCATCTACGTGCTGCTCAACGCCCAGTTCATCGCCGCGATGCAGGTGCTGGTCTACGCCGGCGCGGTGATGGTGCTCTTCCTCTTCGTGATCATGCTGCTCAATCTGAGCCAGGAGCAGTCGGACATCCGCCGGGGGCTCCCGGTGGTGGTCGGGGTGCTCGTCGGCGCGGGCTTCGTCTCCGCGCTGCTCTCGCTCTCGGGAACCTCGGTGGCCGGTCTCGCCGCGCGGCTCGCGCCGGGCGTGCCCGCCGGCAGCCCGCTCGACGTGCTGCCGGGCGGCCAGCTCCAGACCGCGGCCGCGGCGAGCAACGTCGTCGGGGCGGTGGCCGAGCCGATGTTCCGGACCTATCTCGTGCCGTTCGAGATCACCTCGGTGCTCCTCCTGGCCGCGGCGGTGGGCGCCGTGGTCCTCGCGAAACGGAAGCTCTAGCATGCTGCTCGGACCGTCGCTCGTGCTCTCGGCGATCCTCTTCGGGATCGGGGTGATCGGCGCCATCGTCCGCCGAAACGCCATCGTGCTCTTCATGTGCATCGAGCTGATGCTCAACGCCGTGAACCTGAGCTTCGTGGCCCTGGCCAACGCGCACGGCTTCGGCGGTCAGGTGATGGTGTTCTTCGTGATGACGGTGGCCGCGGCCGAGGCCGCGGTGGGGCTCGCGATCATTCTCGCGATCTTCCGCCACACCCGCTCCGTCGACCTCAAGACCATGAACCTCCTCCAAGGCTGATGAATCCCTCCTGGATTTGGTTGGCCGTCGCGCTCCCCCTGGTCGGGTTCCTGGCCAACGGAGCCATCGCCCTCGTCCGGCCGGACGCCAAGCGCGCCGTCTCCCTGATCGGCCCGGGGGTGCTGCTCGCCGCGTTCGGCGTGTCGGCGGCGATCTTCGCCCACCTCTGTGCGGAGCCGCCCGAGGCGCCGATCATCGATGTCGCTCTGGGAGTGGATGGTCACCGGGTCGCTCCAGGTCAGCCTGGCCTTCCAGGTCGACCAGCCTCGGCGGTCATGCTTCTCGTCGTCACCGGCGTCGGGAGCCTGATCCACCTCTTCAGCGTCGGCTACATGCGATCGGATCCGGGGTACGCCCGCTACTTCGCGTACCTGAATCTGTTCGTGGTGTTCATGCTGGTGCTGATCCTGGGCTCGAGTCTGCCGGTGCTCTTCGTCGGCTGGGAAGGGGTCGGTCTCTGCTCCTACCTGCTGATCGGCTTCTGGTACTCGGAGCAGGCCAACGCCGACGCCGGCAAGAAGGCCTTCATCGTCAACCGGATCGGCGATTTCGGCGTGCTGCTCGCGATGTTCCTGCTCTTCTGGATGGTGGGCACGCTGGAGTTCACCGAGATCGCGGAGCGGGCGCCGGCCGCGCTGGTGGCGGGCGGGTCGGCCGTCACCCTGATCACGCTGTTCCTCTTCCTGGGCTGCGCGGGCAAGTCGGCGCAGATCCCGCTCTACGTCTGGCTGCCGGACGCGATGGCCGGCCCGACGCCGGTCTCGGCCCTGATCCACGCCGCCACGATGGTCACGGCGGGGGTCTATCTCGTGGCCCGGACCAACGTGCTCTTCGCGATGGCGCCGGTTTCGAGCGCCGTGGTGGCCGGGGTCGGCGCCCTGACGGCGCTCTTCGCGGCCACGATCGGGCTCAAGCAATACGACATCAAGAAGGTGCTGGCCTACTCCACGGTCTCCCAGCTGGGCTACATGTTCATCGGCGTGGGCTCGGCGGCCTACGCGGCGGGCGTCTTCCATCTGGTGACCCACGCCTTCTTCAAGGCGCTGCTCTTCCTGGGCTCGGGCAGCGTGATCCACGCGATGCACCACGCGTATCACGCGACCCACTCGCACGAGGACGCCCAGGACATGCGCAACATGGGCGGGCTCAAGCGCTACATGCCCGCGACCTTCTGGCTGATGCTGATCGCCACCCTGGCGATCGCCGGCGTGCCGCCCTTCTCCGGGTTCTTCTCCAAGGACGAGATCCTGGCCTCGGCGTTCGGCCGGGCGGCCGAGTCGCCGATCTACTACGTCGTCTGGCTCTTCGGGGTGATCGCCGCGTTCCTGACCGCGTTCTACATGATGCGGCTGATCGCGATGACCTTCCTGGGCGAGAACCGGACCGGCGAGAAGGAGCGGGAGCATCTCCACGAGGCGCCGGCCATCATGACGGGGCCGCTGCTCGTGCTCGGGCTGCTGAGCGTGGTCGGCGGGATCATCAACCTGCCCTCGTTCGTCGGCGGGCATCATTGGCTGGAGTCCTGGCTCGAGCCGATCACCGAGCCGGCGTCGCGGTTCGTCCAGGTCGAGCTGCCGCACGGATCGGTCGAGTACGGCCTGATCGGCGCGGCCGTGCTGATCGCGGTCGTGGGTCTGGCGCTCGGCTATCGCTACACCCTGGGCCGCCCGATGGTGCCGGCGGCCTCGGCGCCTCCCGACGTCGGCTTCGCCAAGGTGCTGTTCAACAAGTACTACATCGACGAGCTCTATCAGAGCGCGATCGTCCGGCCCATCGTCGGGGTCTCGCGCTATCTCCTCTGGCGCTTCGTCGACCAAGGGGTGATCGACGGCCTCGCCGTCAACGGCTCGGCCAACGTGGCCCGGGGGCTCGGCTGGCTCGGGAGCCGCCTCCAGTCGGGCCAGTTGGGCTTCTACGTGCTCGTCTTCCTGGTCGGGGCCGTGTGGGTGCTCCACGCGGTTTCGCGGTAAGGTCGCCATGACGGCTTTTCTGACGTCGATCGGATACTCGAGCTGGATTCTCGATGTCCTCCTGCTGCTGCCGCTCGTCGGCGCCATCCCGGTCTTCCTCACCAAGGGCGAGGTCGCCAAGCGGATCGCGCTGGCGGTCGGGGTGGTGGAGTTCGTGCTGTCGATCGGGCTCTGGTGGGCGGTCGACACCTCCAGCGGCACCATGCAGCTGGTCGAGACCCACAGCTGGATCCCGCAGTGGGGCATCGCCTACATCGTCGGGATCGACGGCATCTCGCTGATGATGGTGTTGCTCACCACCTTGCTGCTGCCGCTCTGCGTGCTGGGCAGCTGGAGCTACATCACCGAGCGGGAGCCCGCGTTCTACGGCCTGTTCCTGCTGCTCACGACCGGCATGATCGGGGTGTTCGTCGCCCTCGACATGTTCCTCTTCTACGTCTTCTGGGAGCTGATGCTGATCCCGATGTACTTCATCATCGGGATCTGGGGCGGGAAGAACCGGCTCTACGCCGCGCTCAAGTTCTTCATCTACACCATGGCCGGATCGCTGCTGATGCTGGTGGCCATCATCGCGATGGTGAAGCGCGGCGCGGTGATCTCGGGCGAGACCAGCTTCTCGTACTTCCATCTGCTGGCGCAGTCGGGGCGGCCGCTGATGGGCCAGATCGCCCCCTGGCTCTTCCTGGCCTTCTTCCTGGCCTTCGCGATCAAAGTGCCGATGTTCCCGTTCCACACCTGGCTGCCGGACGCGCACGTCGAAGCGCCCACGGCCGGGAGTGTGATCCTGGCCAGCGTGCTGCTCAAGATGGGCACCTACGGCTTCCTCCGGTTCGCGTTGCCGTTCTTCCCGCGCTACGCGTTCAGCACGACGGTCACCACGGTGGTGGTGGCGCTGGCGGTGATCGGGATCGTCTACGGCGCCCTGGTGGCCATGGTGCAACCGGACGTGAAGAAGCTGGTGGCGTATTCGTCGGTGAGCCATCTCGGCTTCGTGATGCTGGGCTCTGGGCCGGGACCTCCAGCATCCAGGGCGCGCTGATGGTGATGATCGGTCACGGCTTCTCGACCGGCGCGCTCTTCTTCCTGGTCGGCATGCTCTACGAGCGGCGCCACACCCGCCGCGATCGACGCCTTCGGCGGGATCGCCAAGGTGGTGCCGGTCTTCAGTCTGATCCTGACGGTCGTGGCCCTGGCGTCGATCGGCTTGCCCGGGCTGAACGGGTTCGTCGGCGAGTTCCTCGTCCTGGTCGGCAGCTACCGGGCCATCCGATCGCCACGGCGATCGCGACGACCGGCGTGATCTTCGCCGCCGCGTACCTCCTCTGGGCGCTCCAACGGATGATCTTCAACCGCCTCGACAAGCCCGAGAACGAGAAGCTGCTCGATCTCACCCCGCGGGAGCTGCTGGTGCTGATCCCGCTGCTCGCATGAGCATCGTCTGGATGGGGCTCTATCCCAAGCCGGTGCTCGACAAGATGGAGCCGGCGGCGATCCATTACCTCCAGACCGTGAAGCCCGGTGAGCCGGTGCCCGGCGCCGCGGTAGCCGGCGGGGGGGCGACCCCATGAGGGAGCTCGATCTGACGACCCCCGCCGGGGTGATGCTCGCGCTCCTGCCGGAGATCGTGGTGGTGCTCGCGTCGCTCGTGACCCTCCTGATGGCCGCCTGGCGGCACCGGGACGCGAAGGACAGTCGGGCGGTGGGGTGGGTGGCGTTGGCCGGCGTGGTGGCCGGCATCGCGGCCCTGGCGGCGCTCTGGGGAAGCGGCGCCCAGGCGGCCACCGGCCCGAACATGGTGGCGCTCGACTCCTTCCGGTTCGGCTCGCTGCTCCTGATCCTGCTCGCCACCGGAGCCGCGATCCTGCTCTCGCTCGACTACCTCGAGCGGGAGGGGCTGATCGCGCCGGAATACTACGCGCTGATCCTGATGGCGGCCTCCGGCGCGATGTTCCTGGCCGGCGCCGACGACCTGATGGTGCTGTTCCTGGGCCTCGAGGTGATGTCGGTGCCGGTCTACGTGCTGGCCGGCTACGACCGCCGCAACGTCTTCTCGGCCGAAGCCGCGCTCAAGTACTTCCTAGTCGGGGCACTGGCCTCGGCGTTCCTGCTCTACGGGATCGCGCTCCTCTACGGCGCCACCGGCGCGACCTCGCTCGCGGCGATCGGCGCGACCAGGCGCGAATGGCGTCGGCGGGATGGCCGCGCTCGGCACCGCGCTGATGCTGGTGGGGCTCGGCTTCAAGGTGGCCTCGGTGCCGTTCCACATGTGGGCCCCCGACGTCTACGACGGCTCGCCGACCCCGATCACGGCCTTCATGGCCACCGGCGTCAAGGCCGCCGCGTTCCTCGCGCTCGCCCGGGTGCTCTTCGTCGGCGTCCCGGCGGCGGAGCACGTCTGGCAGCCGATCGTCGGCGCGCTGGCCATCGGCTCGATGCTGATCGGCAACATCGTCGCCCTGGCCCAGCGCTCGCTCAAGCGGATGCTGGCCTACAGCTCGATCGCGCACGCGGGCTACCTGCTGGCCGCGCTCTGGCCGGGCAGCCGGGCCGCCGCGAGCGCCACGATGCTCTACCTCGTGGCCTACGTGGCCACCACCATCGCCACCTTCGGGATCCTGGCCGTGCTCGGCCGCGGCGGCGAGCGGGGCGTCACCCTCGAGTCGATCACCGGCCTGGGCCGGCGCCGGCCCTGGCTCGCCTTCGCGCTGGCGGTCTGTCTCTTTTCCCTGCTGGGCTTCCCGGGCACCATCGGGTTCGTCGGCAAGTACGCCATCCTGCAGGCGATCGTCGCCGAGCATCACTACCTGCTGGCGGTCATCCTGGTCCTCACCACGGTGGTCTCGGCGGGCTACTACCTTCCGGTCGTTCGGGTGATGTACATGAAGGACCCCGAGCCCGACGAGACCTTCGCCGGGGCCGGACTGCCGCTGCCGGCCCGGGTGGCCGTCGTGGTGAGTCTGGTGATCGTGCTGGTGCTCGGGGTCTGGCCGCAGCGGTTGATGGACGCGACCGAGAGCGGCGCCCGGTCCTTCACCGGCACCTCGCTCGAGCAGGTGGCCGGCCGTTAGGCCGGGAACGGGATCGGCGATGCGGGTACCGAAGCACATCTTCCGGCAGTACGACGTCCGCGGCATCGTCGACCGCGAGCTGACGCCCGCGCTCGCCCGCGCGCTCGGGCGGGCCTACGCGTCGCTCGTCTGGGAGCGGCTCGGTCGGGCGCCGCGCCTGGCCGTCGGGCGCGACAACCGCCCGTCGGGGGCGGCGCTCGCCGAGGCCGTCCGCCAGGGGATCGTCGACGCGGGCGGGACGGCCGTCGACGTCGGGATGCTGCCGACCCCGGCGCTCTATTTCGCGGTCCACCATCTCGGTACCGACGGCGGCCTCCAGGTGACCGGGTCGCACAACCCGCCGGAGTTCAACGGCTTCAAGATGGTGGCCCTCGGCGAGTCGATCCACGGCGACCAGATCCTCGGGCTCTACGACGTCATCACCGCCGAGTCGTGGCGGACCGGCGCCGGCGCCCAGGACGCCAACGACGGCGTGCTCGCGGCCTATCGGGACGCGATCGTCTCGCGCCACCGCCTGGCCCGGCCGGTCAAGGTGGTGGTCGACTGCGGCAACGGCGTCGCCAGCCTGATCGCGGTCTCCACCGTCGAGGCGCTCGGCGCCGAGGTGACCGGTCTCTTCTGCGAGTCCGACGGGAGCTTCCCGAACCACCATCCCGATCCGACCGTGCCGGAGAACCTCCAAGACCTGGTCGCCGCGGTGCGGCGGACCGGCGCCGAGCTCGGGATCGCGTTCGACGGCGACGGCGACCGGATCGGCGCTGTGGACGAGGACGGCCGGATCATCTTCGGCGATCAGCTCCTGGTGATCCTCGGCCGGGACGCGGTGCGCCGCTTCGGGACGGGCGTCCCGGTGATCTTCGACGTGAAGTGCTCCGAGGTGCTGCCCCAGGCCCTCGCGGCGGCCGGCGCCAAGCCCGAGATGTGGAAGACGGGCCACTCGCTGATCAAGGCCCGGATGAAGGAGCTCGAGGCGCCGCTCGCGGGCGAGATGAGCGGGCACATTTTCTTCGGCGGGGACTACTTCGGGTTCGACGACGCGCTCTTCGCCGCGGCCCGGCTGCTCGAGATCGTCGCCTCGGGCGGGAAGGGCCTGGCCCGGCTCCTGGCCGACGTCCCCGCCACCCACGCCACCCCCGAGATCCGGGTCGATTGCCCCGACGACAAGAAGTTCGCGGTCGTCGAGAAGGCCGCGGCCCACTTCGGCGCCCGCTACAAGGTCAACACCATCGACGGGGTCCGGATCGCCTACCCGGACGGGTGGGCGCTGCTCCGGTCGTCCAACACGCAGCCCGTGCTGGTGATGCGCTTCGAGGCGACCAGTCCGGAGGCGCTCGCCGCGTACCAGGCCGAGATGCGGGGCTGGCTGGCCGAGCAGGGCATCGCCACCTAACGGCTCAGGGATGCTCGGTCGCCGCCGCCGTCTGCTGATCGTCCTCGGCGTCCTGGTGGCCTTGCTGTTCGCGGGGCGGTTCGGGGCGATGTTCCTGACCGAGCGGCTCTGGGAAGAGCGCGTCTCCGCCGCCGCCGCCCTGGTCGGCACCCGCCGCGCCCTCCTCGGCGCCGCGCTGGAGCTCTTCGGCGTCGGGCTCTCGATCGGCTGGTTCTTCCTCAACTTCGGGCTCGCCGCCCGCTCGATCGTCCATGAGTTCGGCGATTTTCCCCGGCCCCTCGGGCACCTGGCCGAGCGGACCGTGTTCGCCCTCGTCGCCGGGATCGCGATCGTGCTCGGCCTCGCGGTCGGCGGTGGCACTCAGCTCTGGCTCGAGCCGATCCAGGTGGCCCTCGCCGGCGTGCGCTTCGGGGTGAGCGACACCCTGATCGGCGTCGACCTGGGAGCCTTCGCGGGCTGGCTTCCCCCGCTCGAGCTGCTCGAGCGGCGGCTGGCTTTCCTCGCCGGCCTCGCCTTCATCGGGGTGCTCGGTCTCGCGGCCGCCGGGGGCATGATCACCCTCGTCGATCGGCGCCTCACCCTGGCGCCCAGGATGCGCTGGCACGTGGCCTTCCTCGCGGCGTTGGTGGCGCTGGTGATCGCCGGCCACTACGCGCTGTTGCCGTACCAGCTCGCCGCGACCCGGAGCTCGATGATCGGCCCGGCGGAGTTCCTGCTCCGCTCCACGGTGGCGCAGCTCCAGCTCGGGTTCGCGGCCACCGCCGCGGCGCTCACCCTGCTCTGGGGGCTCAGGATCCGCTTCGTGGTCGCGCTCGGCGGCTGGGTGGGGCTCGCGCTCGCCGTGCTGGCGGGAGGGCTGCTGGTGCAGTCGCGCGCGAGCGACGATCCTCTCGGACCCTCCGAGCTGGCCACGCTCCGCCGGGTGGACGGGGTGGCCTTCGGGATCGATACCACCACGAGCTACTTCGACACCGAGTGGCGACCTTCGCTCTGGGATCGGGATCCGCTGCTCCGGGCGGCGCGGTCGGATTCGGCGGGGCCCGTCTCGCTCGTGACCGGCGAGGTGGCGAGCAGTCGCCGCCGGCATCGCGCCTGGTTCGTGCTCCGACAGCTGAGCGGCGGCGAGGTCTCGGTCTTCGCGATCGCCGACGATCGCCTCGGGCCCGCCGGCGGGCCGGTCAGCATCCGCCCCGGCGATTCGTCGTTCGTCCCCGGCTTCTTCCCGATGCTGACGCTGGCCTCCGACCAGGTGAGGCCCGGAGCCCAGAGCTTCGTGCTGGGGCCCAACGTGAACGGAGTGTCGCTCTCCAGCCGGGTTCGCCGGGTGGCGGTGGCCTGGGCCAGGCAGGTGGGAGAGGTGCTGAGCGCGGAGTCGGAGGACCAGATCGCCTGGCGGCTCGATCCCACCCAGCGGCTCGGGGCGGTGGCCCGGTTCGCGACCTGGGTCGCGCCCAGGGCGGTCCTGGTCGGCGAGGAGCTCTATTGGGTGACGGACGGCTTCCTCACCCGAAGCCGGTTCCCGTCCTCCCGCTCGGTGCGCTTCGAGGGGCAGGAGGTTCGCTACGCGCGCGCCGGCTTCTTCGGCGTGATCGCCGCCCGCTCCGGGCAGACCCGGGTCTTCCTCCGGCCCGACGCGGACTCGCTGGCTCAGGTGTGGGCCAGGATCGCCTCGCCGCTGGTGGAGCCGGCGTCGGCGATTCCCTCGGAGCTCTTGCCCTCGCTCTCCCTGCCGAGGGAGCAGCTCGCCGTCCAGGCCCAGGTGCTCCAGGGCTCGGCCTGGCTCGATCGCCGGATGGCGCGCTACGGGCGCCAGATCTATCCGGTCGAGGACCTGGCGGGCCTGGGCACGATCGAGGATCCGCTGGCGATCCCGTTCCTCGACCAGACCGGCACGGACGTGGCCGGCCTGGTGATCGGCCCCGCCACGCTGGGGGCCTACCGCACCACGGTGGCGCTCGCCGACTCGGCGCTCGAAGTCTCGGCGCCGCGCGAGCTCCAGCAGCGCTGGGACCGTTTCCCGTTCTTCCAGCAGCTCCGGGACTCGGTCCGGGCCGCGGGCTCGGAGTACCACGCGGGGATCATCCGCTTCGCGATGCGGGCCGATACCCTGGTGGCCTACCAGCCCACGTTCGCGTTAGGCGGGGCGGGGCAGACCACCGTGGTGCTGGTGAACGTGGCGATGGGCCCGCGGCTCGGCGCGGGCGGACCTACGAGGACGCCTGGCGCAACCTCCGGGGAGATCGGGCCGACCCCGGTGGGGACCGATCTCCAGTCCCGGCTCGACCAGGCCAAGCTCTGGCTGGAGCGGGCCGACGACGCGCTCCGCCGCGGCGATCTGGAGGAGTTCGGGCGGGCCTTCGGCTTCCTTCGGGAGCTGCTCCGCAGCGCGACCCGGCCGCCGGCGCCCGATCCCGAGCGCTGATGGCGGCGCGCGTGGCGTGGGGTCGCGCGCCCCGGTTACCTTTGTCCGGCTTTCGGCTGGCGCCGGGGGCCAACCACGTGATCACCCGAGTCCAGTCGACGCGCTCCGCTCTCCGCGGCGCGCCGAACGTCGAGGCGCGATGAACCTCCACGAGTATCAGGCCCGCGAGCTGCTCAAGGCGGCGGGCATTCCGATGGCCGACGGCGAGGTGGCCGGCACTCCCGACGAGGTCCTGGCGGCCGCCAAGCGGCTCGGCGGCTCGGTCGTCGTCAAGGCGCAGGTCCACGCCGGGGGGCGCGGCAAGGCGGGTGGCGTCAAGCTCGCCGCGACCCCGGCCGAGGCCAGGGAGCACGCCAGCAAGATCCTCGGCATGACGATCAAGGGCCTCACCGTCGGCAAGGTGCTGGTGGTGCCGACCGCCCAGATCGCGAGCGAGTGCTACGTCGGCCTGATCCTCGACCGCGAGAGCCAGCGGCCGCTCTTCATGGTGAGCCCGGCCGGCGGCGTCGACATCGAGGAGGTGGCGGCGAAGACGCCCGAGAAGATCACCCGGCTCGCGGTGGACCCGCGTTACGGACTGATGGGGCATCAGGCGCTCGGCCTCGCGCTGGCGCTCTATCAGGACTTCAAGCAGGTCCGCGCGGCCGCGAAGATCATGCAGCAGCTCTATCAGGTCTTCGTCGCCAACGGCGCCTCCCTCGCCGAGATCAACCCGCTCGCCACGACGCCCGACGGCACGGTGCTCGCGCTCGACGCCAAGGTGGTGCTCGACGACAACGAGCTGGAGCGACGCCCGGATCTGGCCGCGTTGCGGGACAGCAGCGCCGAGGAGCCGAGCGAGGTCGAAGCCCGCGAGGCGGGGCTCACCTTCATCAAGCTCGACGGCAACGTCGGCTGTGTGGTGAACGGGGCGGGGCTCGCCATGGCGACCATGGACCTGGTCAAGTACTACGGCGGCGAGCCGGCCAACTTCCTCGACATCGGCGGGAGCTCGAATCCGGAGAAGGTGGTCAACGCGCTCCGGATCATCACCCGCGATCCGAGCGTCAAGGTCATCCTCTTCAACATCTTCGGCGGGATCACCCGGACCGACGACGTGGCCAACGGGATCGTCGCCGCCACCAAGGCGTTCGAGGTGCCCGTTCCGATCGTGATCCGGCTCACCGGCACCAACGAGGACGTCGCCCTCCAGATCCTCGAAGGCGTCGGGATGCGCGCTCAGAAAGACATGGACGACGCCGTGAAGCAGGCCGTCGCGCTGGCCAAGGAGGCGGCGTGAGCATCTTCGTCGACGAGAACACCAGACTGGTGGTGCAGGGCATCACCGGCCGCGACGGCTCGTTCCACGCCAAGCAGATGCTGGCCTACGGCACCCGGATCGTGGCCGGCGTCACGCCGGGCAAGGGCGGACAGACCTTCGAGGGCAAGGTCCCGGTCTTCCACACCGTGGCCGAGGCCGTCGCCAAGGCCGCCGCGAACACGGCGGTGGTCTACGTGCCGCCCGGGCTCGCGGCCGGTGCCGTCGCCGAGGCGGTCGACGCGGGCATCGGGCTCGTGGTCTGCATCACCGAGGGTATCCCGGTGGTCGACATGACCCGGACCATGCCGTTCGTGCGCGAGCGCGGGGCGCGGCTGATCGGGCCCAACTGTCCGGGGCTGATCACCCCGGGCGTCGCGAAGGTCGGCATCATCCCGGGCCAGATCTGCGCGCCGGGCCGGGTCGGCCTGGTCTCCCGGAGCGGAACCCTCACCTACGAGGTGGTCAACCACCTCACCAGGAACGGGATCGGCCAGAGCACCTGCGTCGGAATCGGCGGCGACCCGATCATCGGCACCAACTTCATCGACGTCCTGGCCGCCTTCCAGGCCGATCCCGGCACCGACCTGATCGTGATGATGGGGGAGATCGGCGGCACCGACGAGCAGAAGGCGGCGGAGTTCGTCAAGGCGAACGTCACCAAGCCCGTCGTCGGCTTCATCGCGGGGCAGACCGCGCCGCCGGGCCGGCGGATGGGGCATGCGGGCGCCATCGTGTCCGGGAGCTCCGGCACCGCGGCGGAGAAGATCGCCGCCTTCCAGGCGGCCGGGATCTCGGTGATGGAGCGGCCGGCGGACGTCGTTCGGCTGGTGCGCGAGCGGCTCGGCAAGTAACCAGGCGCCCGGCAGCGGCCGGGGCCCGTTTGACCATAGCGGAGGATTTCAATGGCAGGTCGTCGGACGTTGGGGATCGTCAAGCCGGATGCGGTGGCCAGCGGCAAGCTCGGCGCCATTCTCGCCCACCTCGAGCGGGACGGCTACCTGGTGCGGGCGGGTCGGCTCAGCCGGATGAGCCGCTCGGAGGCGGAGGCGTTCTACGAGGTGCACCGCGGCCGGCCCTTCTACGACGAGCTGGTGACCTTCATGTCCAGCGGGCCCTGCTTCCCGATGGCGCTGGAGAAGGACGACGCCGTGGCCAGCTTCCGGGCCACCATCGGCGCCACCGATCCGGCCGAGGCGGCGCCGGGAACGATCCGGAAGCTCTACGCCGAGTCCAAGGGCCGAAACGCGGTCCACGGGTCGGACAGCGACGAGAACGCGGCCCGGGAAATCGGCTTCTTCTTCCCGGAAGGGGAGCTGGCGAGGCTCTGGTAGCGGGGCCCGGGGTGATTGCTGTAAGCCCTGCTGTAGGTTACATTTAGCGGCTATGCTCCAAGTGGACGTACGGGAGCTCAAGCGCGGTCCGGTGGCCACCGTCGGGGCAGTCGAGCCCGGCGATCCGTTGCTGGAAGGCCTCGACCTCGAGCTGATCGGGCCCTTGGAGGTCCGCGGGAAGCTCGAGCCGACGGGGGGCGACGACTATTTCTGGCGCGCTCGGCTCGAGGGCCGAGTGCGGCGGGCGTGTCGGCGGTGTCTCACCGAGGTCGAGACGCCGGTGGCGACGGACGTCGAGGTGCTGTTCTCGACCGACGAGCAGCTGCTCGACGACCCGAGCGTCTATCCGCTGCCCGAGATTCCGACGCAGGTCGATCTCCGCGCGGCGATTCGGGAGGAGCTGGCGCTGGCGGTTCCGGCCTATGTCGTCTGCCGGGAAGACTGTCGCGGTTTGTGTGTGCGGTGTGGACACGATTTGAACGAGGGTCCCTGCGAATGCCGGGGCCCGGCAGAGAGCTGAGGGAGTCATGGCGGTACCCAAACGGAGAACCAGCAAGGCGCGCAAGCGGCTGCGTCGCGGCCACCACTCGGGCGCCGGCATGGCGTCGCAGGCTTGTCCCCGGTGCAGCTCGCCCAAGCTGCCGCATCGGGTCTGCAAGTCCTGCGGGTATTACGCGGGCAAGAAGCGGCTCGACGTCGAGGATTGAGTCGCGTGGTCCGCCTCGCGGTCGACGCGATGGGGGGTGACGAGGCCCCCGCGACCGAAGTAGAAGGCGCGCTCCGGGCGGTGAACGAGCTGCCAGGCGACTTCGTCGTGCAGCTGGTCGGGCCCGGCGAGCGGCTCGAGGCGGAGCTCGCGCGGCACTCCGACGTCGACCGGCGCCGGATCGAGGTGGTCGACGCCCCCGAGGTAATCGGGATGGCCGAGAAGCCGCT
>JAWKQJ010000046.1:0-37316 GCA_041390205.1 Gemmatimonadales bacterium | reverse complement strand
CGGCTCCGTGCGCGGCCGGAAGCAGGACGTGGACTCGCTCGCCGCGAGCGTCCTCCTCCAGCACTACCTCGAAGCCCGGCGGCCGGCCGAGTGAGGCGCGCGAGCGCGATCGTGCTGGCCCTGCTGGCCGGCTGCGGAGGCGGCCCCCCGCCGGACGCGCCGACGGTGGAGGTCTTCCTGCCTCCCGGCTCTTCCTTCGACCAGATCACCGACAGCCTGGTGAGCCGCGGCATCGTCACCAACCGACGCTGGTTCCGGACCCTCGCGAGGATTCGGAGGATGGACCGGCAGCTGAAGGCGGGCTACTACGAGTTTCGGGCCGGCGAGCCGGTCGGCGGCCTGCTCGACTCGCTGGTGCGCGGCAGCGAGAAGACGGTCCGCCTCACCTTCCCCGAAGGCTCCACGATCATCGATCTCTCGAGGCTCGCCTCGACCACGCTCGGCCTCTCGCCGGACTCGATCCTCGCGGCCGCGCGGGACTCGGCGCTGATCGCCGAGCTGGGCATCCACGCTCCGTCGGTCGAAGGCTACCTCTATCCCGAGACCTACTTCGTCAGCCGCTTGATCACGGCGCGGAGCCTGATCCAGGAGATGGTGCGCCAGTTCCACCGCGAGTGGGACGCCGGGTGGGAAGCCAGGGCCGCCGAAGAGGGGCTCACCCGCGACCAGGTGATCATCCTGGCGTCGATCGTGGAAGGCGAAGCCAAGGTCGAAGAGGATCGGGCGCTGGTCGCCGCCGTCTACCGCAATCGGATCAAGCGGCGGATGCCGCTCCAGGCCGACCCGACCGTGCAGTACGCCATCCAGCTGGCCACCGGAAGCCGGAAGACCCGCCTCTTCGAGCGGGACTACGGGTTCCCGTCCCCGTACAACACCTATCTCCGGCCCGGGCTGCCGCCGGGACCCGTCGGAGCGCCGAGCAGCGCGAGCATCGCGGCGGTGCTGGCGCCGGCGCCCGTGCCCTATCTCTTCTTCGTGGCCGAGCCCACCGGCAAGCACATCTTCACCAGCAGCTACGGCGAGCACCTCCGGGCCGTCGCCCGGGTCCGGGCGCTGGAGCGCGCCGCCCGGCGCGGGAATCAGGCGGGCCAGCGATGACCACCCCGATCCGCCTGGTGGAGGTCGGCCCCCGGGACGGCCTGCAGACCGAGAAGGCCGTGATCCCGACCGAGGTCAAAGTCGCGTTCGTGGACGCCCTGTCCGAGTGCGGCTTCCCCGAGATCGAGGTCTCGTCCTTCGTCTCCCCCAAGTGGGTCCCCCAGCTGGCCGACGCGACCGAGGTGTTCGAGCGGATCACCCGGCGGCCGGGGGTCGTCTATTCCGCGCTGGTGCCGAACGAGCGCGGGCTCGAGCGCGCGCTGGCCGCCCGGGTCGACAAGGTGGCCGTGTTCACGGCCGCGACCGAGACCTTCGCCCGGAAGAACATCAATGCCACCATCGCCGAGTCGATCGAGCGCTTCCGGCCGATCACGGCCCGCGTCGAGCTGCCGGTCCGGGGCTACCTCTCGACCGCGTTCCACTGTCCGTACGAAGGGTCGGTGGCGCCGGAGGCGGTCGTCGCGGTGGCCAGGCAGCTGATCGAGATCGGCGTGGCCGAGCTCTCGATCGGCGACACGATCGGCAAGGCCACCCCCGACGAGGTGCGAGCCCTGCTGACCGCGCTCCTGCCCCACGTCGGGGGGGTCGGCGTCGCGCTCCACTTCCACGACACCTACGGTCGGGCCGTGGCCAACGCCAAGGCCGCGGCGGACCTGGGGGTCAGTGTCTTCGATTCGAGCGCCGGCGGCATCGGAGGCTGCCCGTTCGCCCCGGGCGCCACCGGCAACGTGTCGACTCAGGCGCTGGTTCAGCTCTTCGGCGACCGGACCGGCATCGATGCCGCCCGCCTCGACGCCGCCGCCGCTTTGGTTCGTCCCTGGCTCGGCCGGACCCCCGAGAGCGGGTGACACGCCCGGTCCGGTCCGCTATTATGCCGCCACGCATCGACTTGGATTCGCGTCTCCCACACCCGATGGGCTCATGAACAAAGTGTTTCCCGACGCTGGTAGCCGCTCGAGGCCGACATCCCGAGCCAACGTCACGATCTTCGTGGGTGGCTTCGGCTCTAGGTGGCGTGCCGGAGGAGAGCCATCTTCGCCCTGCACGACCTGGGCGTCACCGGCCTCACCGTGGTGAGCAACAACGCCGGCACCTCGAAGCACGGGCTGGTGCACCTGCTCCACACCCGGCAGATCAAGAAGATGATGTCGAGCTACGTCGGCGAGAACGACGTGTTCGAGAAGCAGATGCTCTCGGCGAGTCGAGGTCGAGCTGATCCCCCAGGGCACCCTCTCGGAGCGGATCCGCGCCGGGGCTCAGGCATCCTGGCCTTCTACACCCCGACCGGGGTCGGCACCCCGATCGCGAAGGGCAAGGAGACCCGCGAGTTCGACGGGCGCACCGGCCGATGGGAGCGCGGATCGTCGGCGAGTACGCCCTGGTCAAAGCGTACAAGGGCGACACCCAGGGCAACCTGGTCTACCGGAAGACGGCGCGGAACTTCAACCCGATGATGGCGATGGCCGGACGGGTCACGATCGCCGAGGTGGAGCACCTGGTCGAAGCGGGCGAGATCGACGGCGACGAGGTCCACACCCCGGCCATCTTCGTGCAGCGGGTCTTCCAATCGAAGACCAACACGAAGTACATCGAGCGGCGCACCGTTCGGAAGCGAGGCTAGCGATGGGCAGCGATACCCGCATGACGATCGTCCGGCGCGCCGCGGAAGAGCTCAAGAGCCTCGACGACAGCACCGGCTTCTACGTGAACCTCGGCATCGGCATGCCCACCATGGTCGCCGACTGCGTGCCCGACGGGATTACCGTCGTGCTCCAATCGGAGAACGGGATGCTCGGCGTCGGCCCCTACCCCTTCGAGGGCGAAGAGGACGCCGACCTGATCAACGCCGGCAAGGAGACCGTGAGCGAGCAGCCCGGCACGAGCTACTTCGACAGCGCGACCTCCTTCGCGATGATCCGGGGCGGCCACGTCGCCCTCAGCATTCTCGGCGCGATGCAGGTCTCCGCAACCGGCGATCTCGCCAACTGGATGATCCCCGGCAAGATGGTCAAGGGCATGGGCGGCGCGATGGACCTGGTGGCCGGCGCCCGCCGGGTGATCATCATCATGGAGCACTGCGCCCGCGACGGGTCGCCGAAGATCCTCGAGCAGTGCACCCTGCCCCTCACCGGGGTGCGGTGCGTCCATCGGATCATCACCGAGCGCGCCGTGCTCGACGTGACCCCGGCGGGCCTCAAGGTGGTCGAGCTGATGCCCGGCTGGACCAAGGAGCAGGTGCAGGAGTCCACCGGCGCACGCCTGCACTGGTAGCCCGGCTAGCGCTCCGACGCCGCGTCCCAGGCCGCCCGGTACTCCCGGGCGGCCCGTTCACAATCGGGCTCGCCGAAGATCCCCGACATCACCGCCACCCCGATCGCGCCGGCCCCCCGGATCTCGCCGAGGTCTCCGGGGCGGACCCCTCCGATCGCGATCGCGGGTGGAGCCCCGCTGAGCCGGACCAGCCGGGCGAAGAGGCCGCGGTCGATCGGCGGGCCGGCATCCACCTTGGAGCCGGTAGCGTTCCAGGGACCGACACCCCAGTAATCGGCTCGCTCCGCCCGGCCCGCCTCCGCGAGGTCGCCCACGGAGCCCCCGATCAGGAACCCCGCCGGCGCGATCGCCCGGACCCGCGGCACGGGAAGATCGTCCGCCCCGAGATGGACCCCCGCGGCGAACGCCGCCAGGGCCACGTCCACCCGATCGTTCACGATCACCGGCACCCGCAGCTCGTGCACCAGGAATCGCGCCAGGTCGGTCAGCTCGGCGGGCCCGGCATCCTTGATCCGGAGCTGGACCGAGGTGACCCCGCCCTCGACCGCCGCGCGGACCCGGCCGAGCAGCGTCTCGGGGTCGCGGGTGGCGCCGTCGGTCACGGCCATCAGCCGAAGCGTGGAGGATAGATTGAGACGATCGCCGGTCACGTTGTCCTCGTCGAAGAGAGGAAGGTTCTTGCTCGACACCGTTCGGGTCAATGATCGGGGCGCGGCCCGCTGGACCCGCGGCCATCCCTGGATCTTCGCCAGCGACGTGGTGCGGAGCCCGGACGAGGCGGGTTGCGGGCCGTGGTCGGCTCGCGGCGCTTCCTCGGGCAGGCGCTCCACTCGCCCTCGAGTGCCAGATCCGGCTCCGCCTCGCTGGAGCGGCGGGAGGAAGCGTGGATCGACGCCGCCCGGTGGCGCGAGCGAATCAACGCCGCCCTGGTCCGGCGGAGCGGCATCGACGCCACCGCGTACCGGGTGGTGCACGCCGAGGGCGACGGCCTGCCCCTCGCTGATGATCGACCGCTACGACCGCTGGCTGCGGTCCAGCCCTGAGCGCCGGCCCGAGACCATGCGGGCCGACATCCTCCAGGCAATCGACGACGTCATCGACCCAAGGGCGTGCTCCTGCGGAACGACGGTGCCGTGCGCCGGCGAGAGGGCCGCCCCAGAGCGGTCGAGCTGGCCGCCGGCGAGGTGCCGGGACGAGATCACCGTCCGTGAGGGAACGGTCCGCTACCTGGTGGAGCCCCGTGGCGGTCAGAAGACTGGCGCGTTCCTCGACCAGCGCCGGCCCGGATGCGTGGGCCGGCGACCTGATGCCGACCGGCGGGAGCGCTTTCTCTCGACTGCTTCAGCTTCACGGCTCCTTCTGCCCTCCACCTGGCGGCCCGGCGCTGCCTGGTGGTGGCGCTGGACTCGAGCGCGGACGCGCTCGCCCGCGGAGCCAGAATGCGGCGCTCAACGGGTTCGAGAACCTCGTAGGGAACGGCGCGAGGCCGACGCCTTCGACGCGCCCGGTTTGGCCAGGTCCGGGAGCAGTTCGACCTGGTGGTGGTCGACCCGCCGGCCTTCGCCAAGTCCAAGGCCGCGTCCTGCCCTGCGATCCGCGGCTACCAGGAAATCAACCTCCGGGCGATGCGGCTGGTGGCGCCCGGCGGCCTCCTGCTCACCGCCTCCTGCTCCTATCACCTCGGGTGGCCGGAGTTCCTCGGCATGCTGGTCTCGGCGGCCAAGGACAGCGGTCGCCGGGTGGCCGTCCGGGAGCACCTGACCCAGGGGGTCGACCATCCCGAGCTGCTCACCGTCCCGGAGACCGGCTATCTGAAGGGGGTCGTGCTGGAGATCGAATGACCCGGTTCCTTGCCTAACACGAAACCGTTATACTAGTGATCCCCTCGCCCATCGCCTTACGACAACGTGCTGACGGCCGCCCAACTCGAAGCCGAGCGAGAGCACCCGACCCGCCGCAAGCGGACCGGGGCGTCGTTGACTCAGCAGTACCAGGCGTACGTCATGCAGCGGATCGAGGACTACAAGGACTCGCTCTCGCGCGAGGAGCTGCTCGCGCTGGGTGACCTGGCCCTCCGGGAGCTCCACTCGTCGAGCGGCCAGCTGCTCCTCACCGAAGTGCTGATGCAGGAGACCGTGGACCAGTACATCGTCCGGCGGCTCAACCTGCCCCCCTTCCGGAAGTGGCGGAACAAGATCCACCCCCTGCGCGAGGCCCAGCGGGACCCCACCCATTGGCAGATCGAGCAGGGGTCGCCGGTCGCGGCGGTGCTGCCCCGGCTCGAGCCCGGCGACCGGGCCCTGGTGGTGGGCGGCGGGGCGGCGCCCGCGGCCTACCTGCTGGCCGCCCACGACGTCGAGGTGACCTGCCTCTTCGAGAACACCGGGACGGCCGACCGGGTCGAGGACATCCTCTCCACCGAGTCCCTGAGCGGCCGCTGCAACGTGTACGTGGCCCTGCTGGGCCAATGGCTCCCCCAGATGGCCGACCAGCACCTCGTCGTGGTCGACGCCCGGGCCGTCCTCGGCGCTCCACGCGAGCGCCAGGACGCCCTGATGGCCCAGCTCCAGGCCGTCACCATGCCGGAGGGCCTGCACGCCCTGGTGAGCCCCGACCCGGCCGTGGCCGCCGAGAGCTGCCTCCGGCACTACCCGGACTGGCAGCGGCACGGCGCCGGCACGGCCGCGGGTAAGGGTCGGGGCCTCGGCGGGGTGTTACTCTCGGGGCCGCCCGCTCGCGCGGTGCCGCAGTCAGCCTACGCGAGACCGGCTGTGTAACTCCGGACCTCGGGCGCGTCTCTCGTTTGCGCGTGAACGTCCACCCGAGAGGAGGGCACGATGCCAGTCTCGATCTCAGCCGCCAGGCACCCGGTGGGCATCATCATCCAGAACGGTCTCTCCCAAACCACCACGGCACGGCGCTGGTCGTTTCTCCGACACGTGGCGCCGACGGCGCCCGAAGACGACGAGCCGTGGCGGCGTTCCGGACCGAACGCCTAGCGACCATTGCCCGCCCCCGCTCCCCGGCCTAGACTCGTCGTAGTCCCACGTCGAGGTCGGGGAGCAACCGCATGCCGCGCTTCACGCTGAACGGCACCGAAGTCGAGTTCCAGGAAGGTCAGACCATTCTCGACGCCGCCCGCCTGGGCGGGGTCGAGATCCCGACGTTGTGCTGGTACCCGACGCTGCCGATCGTCGCCAACTGCCGGGTCTGCCTGGTGGCGGTCGAGGGTCAGAGCAAGCTGCTGCCCGCCTGCCACACCCCGGCGGCGACCGGGATGGTGGTCGAGACCGAGACGGCCGACTGCGTGGACAACCGCCGGAGCGTGCTGAGCCTGCTGTTGGAGCGCTACCCCGGCGACCATCTGGCGAACGGTGGCCACGCGGCTCCCCGCAACGAGTTCGAGCGCTACGTCGCCAGGTACGACGTCCCGGTGCGCCCCAAGACCGACCTCGGCCTCCGCGGCGGCGACGAGCGGCCGGGCGACGTGATGATCCAGCACGACATGAGCCTCTGCATCCTCTGCACCCGGTGCGTCCGGGCCTGCGAGGACATCCAGGAGGTCGGGGTGCTCGACGTCGCCGAGCGGGGCGAGCACACTGAGATCATCGTAGGCGGCGACGGCGACCCCGACCACGCCAGCTGCACCTGGTGCGGCGAGTGCGTTCGGGTCTGCCCGACCGGCGCCATCTTCGAGGTGCTGCCCCGGCAGCGGTTCGGCGCCGAGGCGCTCGCCACGCCGGATCGGGTGGTCCGGTCGGTCTGCCCGTACTGCGGCGTCGGTTGCCAGATCAACATCCACGTCCGCGACGAGCAGGTGATGCGGGTGACCTCGCCCTGGATCGAGGAGCGGACTCCGAACCAGGGCTCCACCTGCATCAAGGGCCGTTTCGGCTACGACTTCCCCCAGCATCGCGACCGGCTCCAGAAGCCCCTGATCCGACGCGGTTGGGAGCGCCGCGGCGACCGTTGGGTCTGGACCGGCGAGAGCCCGCGCTACCGGCAGGGCCCCTGGGACACGGTGGCAGAAACGAGTCTGGCTCCGAAGCCCCGGCCGCCGGAGCGGCAGGTCGGCAAGCCCACGATGGTGGGCCGCCGCCGCGCCGACGACGAGGACGCGCGCGATCGGGTCGCGACGCCGCCCGAGTGGTACGAGGCGTTTCGGGAGGCCACCTGGGAGGAGGCGATGAGCCTGACCGCCCAGGAGCTGCTCCGGGTCCGCGACACGAACGGACCGAGCGCCCTGGCCGCCTTCTCCTCCGCCAAGTGCACCAACGAGGAGAACTACCTCCTCATGCGGCTCGTCCGCGGGGCGTTCCGGACCAACAACATCGACCACTGCACCCGGCTCTGTCACTCGACCTCGGTCGCCGCGATGAACCGGGCGCTCGCCACCGCGGCCGCCTCCGGATCGATGCGGGAGATCGAAGAGGCCTGCGACGTCATCTTCATCGCCGGCGCCAACACCACCGAGTCGCATCCGGTGTTCGGCGCGCTGATCAAGCGGGCGAAGGCCAAGGGAGCCACCCTGATCGTGGCCGACGTCCGACGGACCGAGCTCGCCGCGCTGGCCGACATCCACCTCCAGATGCTGCCGGGCACCGACGTCGCGCTCTTCAACACGATGTTGGCCCACATCATCGAGGCCGGCCTGGTCGACGAAGCCTTCGTCCGGGACCGCACCACCGACTTCGAGCAGGTCAAAGCCGCGGTCCGGCCCTACACGCTCGAGGTCGGAGAGAAGATCACCGGGATTCCGCGGGAGACCATCCGCGAGGCCGCCGAGCGCTATGCCCGGGGCCCCAACACCTCGACCCTCTGGGCGATGGGGCTGACCCAGCACTCCACCGGCACCGACATCGTGGCGAGTCTGCTCAACCTGATGCTCTGCTCCGGCATGGTGGGCCGGTGGGGCTCGGCGATGATCCCGATCCGAGGCCAGAACAACGTCCAGGGCGCCAGCGACGTCGGCGCGATCCCGTTCGTCTACACCGACTATCGGCCCGTGACCGACCCGGCCAACCGGGCGGAGTACGCCGCCGAGTGGGGTGTGGAACCGGAGTCGCTCTCGCTGGAAGCGGGCCTGATGGTGACGGAGATCGTCAAGGAAGGCAGCCCGGTGCGCGCCATGTACATCATGGGCGAGAACCCGGTGCTCTCCGACCCTCACGTCTCCAAGGCGGAGGAGTGGGTCCGCAAGCTGGAGTTCCTGGCCGTCCACGATCTCTTCCTGACCGAGACGGCCCGCTGGGCCGACGTCGTGCTGCCCGGGTCGTCGTTTGCGGAGAAGACCGGCACCTTCGCCAACACCGACCGACACGTGCAGCTCTCCGACGCGGCCGTGCCGCCGCCCGGTGACGCTCCGCGAGGACCTCCAGATCCTGATCGAGCTCTCCAACCGGCTCGGCCTCCTGACCGGGTTCGCTTCCGCCGAGGAAGTGATGGCCGAGATCGCGAGGGTGACGCCCAACTGGCGGGGGCTCTCGTACGAGAAGCTGCGCCGGGAGGGGTCGCTCCAGTACCCGGTCCCGACGCCCGACTCGCCCGGGACACCGTTCCTCTTCGCCGATCGTTTCCCGACGGCGGACGGCCGGGCGCTGCTGGTCCCGGTGGAGTTCCTGCCCCCGGCGGAGCTGCCGGACGAGGCCTACCCCTTCGTCCTCAACACCGGCCGCCAGATGGTGCACTGGCACACCGGCACGATGACCCGCCGCTCGATCGGGCTCGACTCCCGCGAGCCGGTCCCGATCGTCGACATGGCCCCGGCCGACGCCGCCAAGCTCGGGGTGGCGGACGGCGACACGGTGCGCGTCAGCTCGCGGCGCGCGTCGGTCCTGATCGGCGTCCGGGTCTCCAACCGCCAGGCGCCCGGTCAGGTCTTCATCCCGATGCACTACCGCGAGGCCGCCGCCAACCTGCTGACCAATCCGGCGCTCGACCCGTACGCGAAGATCGCCGAGTTCAAGGTCTGCGCGGTCCGCATCGAACCGGCGGGAGCCACCGCGACCGTGTAGTATTGTCCGCGGGTTTTTTCCTGACCACGGCCATACTCTCACCACGAGCCTGCATGCGAGCAGTCGTGAAGACCGCGCCCGGCCCGGGCATGACCGTCATGGAGGTGCCGAAGCCGGTCTGCGGCCCCGCCGACGTGTTGATCCGGGTCCACGCCGCTGGGGTCTGCGGCACCGACCTCCACATCTGGGAATGGGACCGATGGGCCAGCGGCCGGATGCAGCCGCCGGTCGTGATCGGACACGAGTTCGCCGGCGAGATCGTCGAGCTCGGCGAGGACGCCCGCGAGGCGGGCATCCTCGAGCCGGGCGAGCTGGTGACGGCCGAGGGCCACATCGTCTGCGGACATTGCCTGCAGTGCCGCACCGGCCACAGCCATCTCTGCAAGCGGACCCGGATCATCGGAGTCGACCGCGACGGGGCCTTCGCCGACTACATCGCGATGCCGGCGTCGAACGTGATGAAGCTGCACGGCATCCCGGTCGAGGTCGGGGCGATCATGGACCCGGTCGGCAACGCGGTCCACACCGTGCTCGAGGGCGTCGAGGTGCCGGGCAGCACGGTCTTCGTGCTGGGCTGCGGACCGATCGGCTGCTTCGCCGTCGGGGTGGCGAGGGCGGCGGGTGCCTCGCTGGTGATCGCGAGCGACCTGAACGACCGGCGGCTCGAGCTGGCCCGCCAGATGGGCGCCCACGTCCTGCTCAACCCGAGCCGCGACGACATCGAGGCCCAGGTGCTCGAGGCCACCCACGGCAACGGCGTCGACCTGGTCTGCGAGATGAGCGGTCATCCGACCGGGCACGCCCAGGCGTTCGCCTGCGCCCGGCTCGGAGGCCGGGTGAACATGCTGGGCACGCCGAGCAAGAGCACCGAGGTGGACTTCGCGCGGGAGATCATCTTCAAGGGGCTCACCCTCTACGGCGTGACCGGCCGCAAGATGTACTCGACCTGGAACACGATGGGACGGCTGATCCGGAGCGGCCAGCTCGATCCCATGCCGGTGGTGACCCATCGCTACCCACTGGAACGGATCGCCGACGCGATCGCCGTGATCAAGAACGGCGAGGCGGGCAAGGTGATCCTGGAGATCGACCAATGACCAACGCGCTGGACGCCCGACTCGCCGGGGAGCTGAGCCGCTTCAAGCAGGAGCGGATCTACAAGCGGCTCAACTTTCTCGAATCCCCCCAGTCGGCCCGGGTGAAGATGGAGGGCCGGGGCGAGATCATCATCCTCTCGTCGAACAACTACCTCGGACTCTGCGACGCCCCCGAGGTGATCGCCGCCGGGAAGCGGGCATTCGACCAGCTGGGCGCAGGATCGGCCTCGGTCCGGTTCATCTGCGGCACCTACACGATCCATCGCGAGGTGGAGGCCGCGCTGGCCGAGCTGGTGGGGACGCCGACCTCGCTCAGCTTCATGAGCTGCTGGAACGCGAACGAGGCGCTGCCGGTCACGACGCTCACCGAGGACGACCTGATCCTCTCGGACCAGCTCAATCACGCCTCCATCATCGACGGCATCCGGCTGGCCAAGTCGATCACCAAGTGCCAGACCGGGGTGTACCAGCACAACGACATGGCCGACCTCGACGCCAAGCTCGCGGCGGCCAAGGATCGCCAGGTGAAGATGGTGATCACCGACGGCGTGTTCTCGATGGAGGGGTCGATCGTCGATCTGCCCGGCATCCGCGAGGTCTGCGACAAGCACGGCGCGGTGCTGGTGGTGGACGACAGCCACTCCACCGGGGTGCTCGGGGCCACCGGCCGGGGCACCGCCGAGCACTACGAGATGGTGGGCCAGGTCGACGTGATCACCACGACGCTCGGGAAGGCGCTCTCGGGCGGCGCCGGCGGGTTCGTGGCCGGCTCAGCCGAAGTGTGCGACTACCTGATCCAGCGGGCCCGCCCGCAGCTGTTCACCAACGCGCTGCCCGGACCGGTCGCCGCCGCCGGGCTCGCCGCGATCCGCCTGCTCCAGACGAGCCCCGAGCGGGTCCGAAAGCTCCAGGACAACTCGCGGTACTTCCGGGCCTCGCTCAAGGAGCTCGGGTTC
Source organism: Gemmatimonadales bacterium (assembly GCA_041390205.1). Lineage (GTDB taxonomy): Bacteria > Gemmatimonadota > Gemmatimonadetes > Gemmatimonadales > GWC2-71-9 > SHZU01. The sequence continues at coordinate 25,880 of JAWKQJ010000046.1, read as the reverse complement.
AAGCCGCTCGAGGGACAGACCCCGATCATCCCGGTGATCCTCGGCGAGACCGCCGCGGCGATCCAGATGAGCGAGATGCTGCTCGAGGAGGGCGTCTTCGTGACCGGATTCGGCTACCCGGTGGTGCCCCAGGGCACGGCGCGGGTCCGCTGCCAGATCTCGGCCGGCCACGACATCGACGTGCTGGACGAGGCCCTCAGGGCCTTCGCCAAGGTGGGCAAGAAGCTCAACCTGATCTGAGCCGCCGCGCCCCCGAGGGCGGGTGCCTTCCTTGGGGGGATCCGGCCCCCTCGAACGCCCCCCGCGGCGCTCGCAGGCCGGGCACGATCGGCCGCCTCCGATCGGTCCAGCCGACAATCGGGCCCCCCTCCCGTGGCACCCCAGGAAGCCATGGGAGGGCGGGTTGCCGACAACCTCGCGTTCTCCCCGACCCGACCCCCAAAAGTCCCGAAACCGCCCTGATCGACCGGCTCGGATGACAGGATCGAGATGGTTGGCACTGCCGGCCACATGCCAGCGGGCTATTTCGTAAAACCTTGCTCTACATTACCTTATCTGACGCCGATCGGGCCTGCCCGGCGATCAAAGGTGTCCCAAAACTGGTCGGTTCATGCAGAAACTGACGTGAGCACGGGGTTTGCCGTAGCGGGCGGAGTCAACTGCGACGTTTCGCACCGGTCGTTTGTCACGACGGAGGCCGTTTTCATGCGCGCAATGCGAGTCCTTGCGGGGGTCCTGGCCCTTGGAGCCTTCGCGGCACCCCAGGCAACCGCCCAGAACTACGATGACTCGTTCAAGTGGTACATCGGCGGGTCGGCCGGCGTCCTCGGGTTCGAGACCCCGTCCCAGACCCGGGCCTTCGTGCCGACGGTCGGCGGCCAGCTCCTGGTCGTCGCCAAGCGGACCGGCCTGCTGCTCAGCGTCGACGAGGCATTCGGCAGCAACGAGCTGACCGGCTACTCCGACGTGACCACGGCCGCGGGGGTCCGCGACGTGACCTTCGACCGGGTTCGGAAGTACTCGGCGGTGCTGACGGGCTACCCGCTCCGCGGCCCGACCCAGCCGTACTTCGGTCTGGGCTACGGCCTGATCCAGGTGGTCAATCCGCAGCCGGGTGGGGTGTTCACCTCGCCGGTCCAGGCCAGCCTCAACAAGCGGTTGGCCGACGACAAGTCGACCAGCGGCTTCCTGACCTTCGTCGCCGGCGTGCAGTTCCGGGTCGGCCGAGTGATGGGCTTCGGTCAGTACCAGATCACCGCGGCGCCCGCGGCGGGCCAGCTGCTTCGCGGCCCGAGCCACGGGTTGACCGGTGGATTGCGGTTCTCGCTGGGCGGCGCCCGGGAAGGCATCAAGGGCGGCGGTTACTGAGCAGGAACCGAAGGGGCCAGTCGGTCGCCTTCGAGATCCCGATTCGCGGGGTCACCAGCATCGCTTCATCGTCCAGAGCGTCGCCCCGGCGAACCCCCCCGGGCGACGCGCGCATTGGGACCCCATCGATGGAGCGGATCGATCCCCAAGGCCTGACAGAGCTTGCCCGGGCCATCCGCCCAGCGGGAGCGGGGCACCCCCGGCCGTCGCGTCGCCACGAACTCCTCACCCCGCGTGACCTCGACCGCGCGCAGCAGGACCGCCGCGCCGATCCCTGCCGGCCCCGCGACCAGGTTGGCGCACCAGTGGATCCCGTAGGACCGATAGACGTACCAGGTGCCCGGCGGGCAGTAGATCGACCGGTTCTGCCGGTGCAGGCGCCCCCGGAAAGCGTGGGAGGCGGGGTCGTCGAAGCCGAGGTAGGCCTCGGTCTCCACCACCCGGGCAACGACCCGGCGGCCCCCGATCGTGGAAACGACCGCCGCCCCGAGGAGCTCTCGGGCGACGAGCTCGACGGGGCGGCGAAAGAATCCGGTGGAAAGCTGGCGGCTCAGCCCGCGTCTCCTCCACCGCTTTCCCGGCCGGCGCGGCCGGCTTGGCGGCCTTCTTTCCGCCGGGCCTCGCCCGCTTGGCCTTGGGCTTCGGCTCCGCCTTCTCGGAGGTCGGCTCGGCTTCCGGCTGCGCCTGCTCGGGCGCCGGCTCGGCCGCAGCGGCCGCGGACTTCTTCACTGGCTTGCCGCGGGTGCTCTTCCGGCGGCCCGACTCCGGCTGGCCTTCGCCTCGGCCTTGGCCTCGGTCTTCTTGGCCCCCGCCCCGTCGTCCACCGACACCACGCCGACCAGCGAGATCTCCCGGGGCCCCGTGGCGCCGCCACGGGAGCCGCGCCGGAAGCGGAGCGCGGGCCGGCCGGCCGCAGTGCCATCGGCGGACCGCTCTGCGTCCGCCGAGACCTCTTCGGCTGGCGGCGTGGCATCGGCGTCGGCCTGGGCGCCGGTCTTCGCCGCCACGCGCTCGGCGAGCCGCGCCCGCCCGACCTTGGGAAGCACGATCTCGTACTCGTCGTCGTCGAGCTTGCGGACCTCGGCCACCTCGGCGTCGCTGGCCTGGCGGAGCAGCTGGACGAAGCGCTCCTCGTCGAGGAGCGGGTCCTCGCGGCCATGGAGCGCGGCCATCCGGGCCCGAAGGGCCTCGTGTCCGACCGGCTTGCCCAGCTCCTCGAGCGCGCGGGTCATCAGGGTGAAGACGGAGCCGAGGGTGAGCGTGTCCGGCGCTCGGCCTTGGCCGGCGGGGCCTGCTTGCTGCCGGTTCGACCGGGCGCGCCCGGAGGGCTCTTCGGCTTTCCGGCCTCCTGACCGCGGTCCTTTTCACGATCCCGGTCCTTGTCGCGGTCCCGCTCGCGATCGCCGCGGCGTCCCCTCCGGCCCCGGCGGCCGTTCTCGGCCTCGCGCTTCGGCTCGGCCACGGCGGCGGTCGGCGCGGCTGGAGCGGCGGGCGCCGCTTCCGCCGGGGCGACCTCGTACTGGCCGTTGTCGAGCTTGGAGAGCCGGACCAGGCCGCGGTTGCCGGCCTCGATGACGAACTTGCTGAAGCGGTTGAAGCCCGCGTTGCGCTCGTCGAAGTTCGGATCGATCTGCTGCATCACCTGCTTCAGCCGATCCGAGCGCATCACGTCGCCCTGGCGGGCCATCTGGGCGACGGCCTCGCGGGCGAGCTCCCAGGGATCGCGCTGCGCCGAGGGGGCGTCGTCTTCCTTCTGGAGCCCGGCGAGCTCGCTGTAGGAGTAGTACTCGTCGCAATTCTGGATCAGCAGATCGCTCGCCGACTCGCGGATCCCGACGCCGATCACGTACTTGCCGTACTCCTTGAGCTTGATCACCAGCGAGGAGAAATCGCTGTCGCCCGAGAGGAGGATGAAGGTGCCGATCTCCGGCCGGGTGAAGACCAGCTCCATGGCGTCGATCGCGAGCCGGATGTCGGTCGCGTTCTTCTTGGTCGACCCGACGGCGGTCGCGAAGATCAGGTCGATCGACCGCTCCGAGAGCGGGACGATGTACTGCGGGTAGCGCCGCCAATCGGCGTAGGCCCGCTGCACCGCCACCTTGCCGCGGATGATGTCACTGTTGAGGAGCGTCTTGAGCTCCTTGGTGAGATCCGAGCGGATCCCGAGCGTGACGTTGTCGAAGTCGATGAGGAGTGCCGCGTGTGGCACGTGGGACGAATGGGCTGGGGTGGTACTGGGACCGGCCGACCGGCCGGTCCGTGGTTGCGGACTGGGCACGAGGCTCCTTGCGCTCCGGGAGGCCCCCGATCGGATCGCGAGCTCCTGCCGCTCCTCCGCACCGCACCACGCGGTCATCGGGGACTCGGCCCAGGAACTCGATTCGGGGACGCTCGCGCTGAATTGTTCGGCGGCGGCCCAATGCCGCCGCCAGTGGCTTCGGGCGGGAAGTTTACCCTAATCGGCCCCTCGAACGGTAGGCATCGCCAGAATCGCGTCGATCACCCGCGCTCCCGCCTGCCCGTCCCAGCCCTCCGGCTGCCGCGGCTGGAAGCGCCCCGCCGCCCGCTCGCTCAGCACGGTCTCCACCGCCTCGGCGACCGCCTCGCGGGTGGAGGCGACCAGCCGGTTGGTGCCTTCGGCGATGGTGACCGGCCGCTCGGTGTTGGGGCGGGCCGTGAGGCAGGGCACCCCGAGGACGGTGGTCTCCTCCTGCAGGCCGCCCGAGTCGGTGAGCACCAGCGCCGCCGATTCGACCAGACTGACCGTCTCCAGATAGCCGAGCGGGTCGAGCAGCCGGACTCCGCCGTTGGACGGGGCGAGCCCGAACTCCGCCATCCGCTGGCGGGTCCGGGGATGGACCGCGAAGCAGACCGGCAGGCGACGACCGAGGTCGTCCAGGGCGCCGATCAACTGGGCCAGCGTGGCCTTGGTGTCGACGTTCGACGGTCGATGGAGGGTCACGAACGCGAAGGCCCCGGCCTCGAGGCCGAGCGACTTCCGCACCTCGAGCTCGCGGGCCCGCCCACGCAGGGTGAGCAGGGTGTCCACCATCACGTTGCCGACGAAGCGGATCCGGCTCTCGGGAATGCCTTCCGCGCGGAGGTTCTGGTCGCCGTCTCGACTGGGCGTCAGCAGGCAATCCGCCAGGCGGTCGGTCAGGACCCGGTTGATCTCCTCGGGCATCGACCAGTCCCGGCTGCGGAGCCCCGCCTCGACGTGGGCGATCCGGGTCCCCTTCTTGGCCGCGACCAGGGCGCAGGCCACCGTCGAGTTGACGTCGCCGTAGACCAGGACCCAGTCGGGTCGATGGCGGTCGAGCACCGGCTCGAAGCCCATCATGATCCGGGCGGTCTGCTCGGCATGGGTGCCCGAGCCGACGCCGAGATGCTCGTCCGGCTGGGGCAGCGCCAGGTCGTCGAAGAACGCGTCGCTCATCGAGCGGTCGTAGTGCTGTCCGGTGTGGACCAGGAGCTGCTCGACGCCGCGAGCCCGTCCCGCGGCGATCACCGGGGCGGCCTTCATGAAGTTGGGACGTGCGCCGACGACGTGGAGGAGGCGAGCCGGCATCAGGCCCCGAGCATGCCGCCGCTCTCGACCTCGGCGAGATCGAGCGCGAAGAAGAATCGGGTGCCGCTGGGACCGGTCTCCACCTGGAGCTCGCCGCCCATGGCTTCGACCAGCTTGCGGCAAATCGAGAGTCCGAGGCCCGAGCCCGAGAACGCGTAGTCGCGGTCCTTCTGCCGGCGGCGGAACGGCTCGAACAGCATCGCCAGGGAAGCCGCCGGAATCCCGCGACCGGTATCGCGAACCGCGAACTCGAGGGCGGTGCCGCGCTCGACGCTTCCGACTTCGACGTAACCCTGGTCGGTGAACTTGAGGGCGTTGGTCGTGAGGTTGAGGAGCACCCGGCTCAGGGCCACGGGGTGACCCAGGCGGGCCGGGTGGGCGGGCGCGACCACCCGGACCTCCAGCCCTTTCTCCTCGGCGATCGGGAGCACGATGTCGCGCACCGACTCGATGATGTCGGTGATCGAGAAGGGCACGGGCTCCAGGTCGATCAGCCGGTCGCCGCCGCGGGCCAGCTCGATCACGTCGCTCGCCACGGAGCTCAGTCCGAACGCGGCGCTGTAGATCAGGCCGAGCTGGCGCTCCTGCAGCGGGGTAACCGGGCCGCTCCGTCCGCGCTGCAGGGTCTCGGCGAGGAAGAGGATCGAGGTGAGGGGCGAGCGGAGATCGTGCGCGACCTCGACCACCAGCTCGAGACCGTCGGGTCCCGAGAGCCGGTCAGTGAAGCGCTCGTTCCAGGCGGGCTCCAGCTCGGCGGAGAGCGCCTCGAACCCGTGCATCGCCCCCAGCAACGCGGCCGGGTCGACCGTCGGGAGCCGTTCCTCCACCAGGGCGAGGAACGCGCGGCGGAGCATGTCGAGCAAGCGGCGCGACAGCGGCGATCGCGGTGGGGTCGTGGCCGCCGGATCGGCGGGCGGGACGCGGGCGGCGACCGCCGCGCCGAGCGACGCCACCAGCGCGGCCACCTCTTCGGCCGAGACGGCGTCCTCGCGGACCGACTCCCACGCGGCCTCGACCCGCCGACCAGCCTCTTCGAGCAGGGCGACCAGCGCCTCGTCGACCGCGGCCAAGGTCACGCGCCTTCCTCACGCCCGTCCCGACTCACGCCGTGCTTCTCCATCAGACGATAGAGCGTCGTCCGATCCACGCTCGCCAGGCGGGCGGCCTTGGACATGTTGCCCCCGGCGCGGGCCACCAGCCGGGTGAGATATTCCACCTCGAATTGCGCGATCACCCGCTCTTTCGCCGGATGATACGCCTCGTCCACCATCACCGAAGGCGCCGCCGTCTCGCGGACCGGCTCGCCGCTGTCGTCGTAGAGCGGGATGTCGTCGGGCCCGAGCACCTGATCGGGGTCGGCCAGCACGGCGACGTGCTCGATCACGTTCTGGAGCTCGCGCACGTTGCCCCGCCAGGGCCGCGAGCGGAGAAAGGCGATGCACTCCTCGCTGAGCCGCGGCGTCCGGTCGGCCATGCCCCGGTGGCGTCCCCAATAGAGGGTCAGGAAGTGGTTCGCCAGCACCGGGATGTCTTCGAGCCGGCGCCGGAGCGGCGGCAGCGTGATCGGCACCACCCGGAGGCGGTAATAGAGGTCGCCCCGGAGCACGCCGCCGTCCACCGCCTGCTGCGGATCGCGGTTGGTCGCGGAGATGAAGCGCACGTCCACCTGGGCGTCGGTGGTCTCGGATCCCACCCGGCGGACCACGCCGTCCTGGATCACCCGGAGCAGCTTGGCCTGCAGGGCGAGCGGCATCTCGGTGAGCTCGTCCAGGAAGAGCGTCCCGCCATGCGCCGTCTCGAGCAGGCCGGGCTTGTCCCGGTCCGCGCCGGTGAAGGCGCCCTTGCGATGGCCGAACATCTCCGACTCGAGCAACGGCTCGGGCAGGGCGGCGCAGTTGATCGGCACCAGGGAGCGGCGCGAGCGCCGGCTGTTCTGATGGATGAACTGCGCGATCACTTCCTTGCCGGTGCCGCTCTCGCCACTGATGAAGACGGAGGCATCGGTCGGGGCCACCTTCCGGGCGAGATCGATCGCCTTGCGGAACGACGGCGAGATCCCGATCAACGAGATGCTGTCGCTGTGGCTGTGCTGCTGGAGCAGCTTCTGCCGGAGCTCGCTCGCCTCCCGGGCCACCATGACCGCATGGGACGCTCTCCCCACCAGGACCTGGAGGTGGGTGGCCGAGAACGGCTTGGGTAGGTAGTCCCAGGCGCCGGCGCGGAGGGCCTCGATGCTGGTGGTGACGCTCGGGTTGCCGGTCATCACCACGACGATGGTGTCGGCGTTGGCGGTGAGGGCCGCGCGAAGGATCTCGAGCCCCGACACCTGCGACATGTAGAGGTCGACGAGGACGATGTCGAAGCGGCGGTTCTTGACGTAGTCGAGCGCTTCTTCGCCCCGACCGGCGAGCGTCACGGTATACCCGTCCATCTGGAGGACGCTGGCGCAGCTCTCGCGGAGCGTGCGCTCGTCGTCCACCACCAGGATGCGGATGCTCTCCTTGACGTCGGCCGGAATCGAGAGCGGGTCTCGGGTGGACCCGGTCTCCGCGGGGCCGTCCTTCACAGTTGCCATTCGCCCATCGCCGAAAGAGCTGTCGGAGGACCGCTGTCGCCGCGGTCCCACTGGTTCGCCGGTACGGAGCTACGTTTTTGGCGAAAACTGTGCCGCCGTCCCATCACACCCGCGATGGGTCGTCGCGACACCCCGCGCCGAATCGTCCAGGGCCTGCAACGGTGAAGCGGACCGGCAGCATGTGTGTTGCGCCCATACAACAATATAGGGACTTCCGCTGAAAGCAGAGTCGAGCCAGCTTACCAGGGCCTGGCATATGGAGTTGCGCCACGGGAGCGCCGGGGCCCGGGGGCTGGACTGAGCCAGCCACCCAGAGGGCCCGGGGCGGCCGTGGGCGTTGGCGTCGGGCACGGACGGTGCAGACTGGACCGGATTCGAGGAGAGTGACGATGGAGCGACTGCCGCCTGGCGAATCCAACCAGAGCCTCCCGGTCCCCGCGCAGCGGGCTGCCCTAGAGGAAGCCCACGGCTATGGCGCTTTGCAGGCCGAGGACGAAGGGCCTTCGATCGGCGCCCAGATCAGCCGGGTGCTGTCCGCCCTGGCTCGTTACAAATGGCTGGTCCTCGCGATCACCATCGCCGGCACCGCGGCGAGCGTCGCCGCGACCCGCTTCATCGACCCGGAGTACCGGGTCTCCGGCACCATCTATATCGAGGCCAACACCAAGTCGCGCGGCGGCCCGATCCAGCAGGCCGACCTGCTCCAGGACGACTCCTGGCTCCACCTGATGCGGAGCTTCGCGGTCCTCGACCCGGTGGTGCGGAAGAACCGACTCTACCTGAGCTTCCCCGACGCCGACTCGAGCGCCCTCAGCGACTTCGACCTCGGCACCCGGATCCGGGTCGGCCGGTATCGGCTGCGAATCAACCCGTCGGGGCGCCACTTCACCCTGGTCAACCAGCAGGGCTTCGTGGTCGATTCGGGCGCGGTCGGTGATTCGATCGGCCGGGGCGAGGGCTTCCTCTGGGCCCCGCCGGCCAACGTGCTCGGCCGCGACCGGGAGATCGAGTTCACCGTCCGCTCCCCGCGCGACGCGTCGAGCGACCTGCTGAACTCGCTTCGAGTCTCGATCCCGGGCAAGGACGGCGTCTTCATGAACGTCGGCCTGAGCGGCACCGATCCGGAGCAGGTCACCCGGGTCTTGAACGCCGTGCTCGACGAGTACGTGGCCGTGGCCGGCGAGCTGAAGAAGGAGAAGCTGGTCAAGCTGATGGCCGACCTCGAGAAGCAGCTCGATCAGGCGGACTCGGCGATGCGGGACGCCGAGACCCAGCTCGAGAACTACCGGATCGAGACCATCACCGAGCCTCGCGAAGACGTCCTGCCGCTGCCGTCGGGTCTCGCCCAGACGCAGCCGACGGTGATGGGGAACTACTTCGCCAAGCGGACTCAGCTCTCCGGAATCCGGAAGGACCGCAAGGCGATCGAGGAAGTGCTCGACCGCGGCCGGGAAGAGGGCGTGGTCCAGGTCGACGCCTTCCATACCATCGGGGCGGTGCGGAACGCGCCCGGCTTCGTGGCGGTGCTCTCCGAGGTGCAGGTGGCGGAGAACGAGATCCGGGCCAATCGCCTCCGGTACACCGACGAGCACAAGATCATGAAGGACCTGCTCGCCAAGCTGGACGAGCTGCAGAACAAGACCGTGCCGGCCTACGCCGAGCGCCTGGTCACCCAGCTCAAGAATCAGGAAGCCGACCTCGAGCAGGAGCTGGCGACGGAGACCGACGAGCTGCGCAAGATTCCGATCCGCTCCCTCACCGAGGACAAGTTCCGCCGCGAGGCGACCTCGGCCGTCGGATTGAGCCAGACCCTGCAGACCCGGCTCGCCGACGCCAGGCTCTCGGCCCTGAGCGCCACGCCCGACGTGAGCATTCTCGACCGGGCCGCGGTACCGTCCCGCCCGGCGTCGAACACCGCCCCGCGGATCATCCTGATGGGCATCGCGGCGAGCATCGGCTTCGCGCTGGTGCTGGCGGTGCTGCTCGATCGAATCGACAAGCGCTTCCGCTACCCGGAGCAGGCCAGCTTCGATCTCGGCCTGACCATCCTGGGCGCCGTCCCGGTGATCAAGCGGGAGAAGCGGGGTCTCCGGTCGCCCGCGGAGACCGCGCAGATCATCGAGGCATTCCGCTCGATCCGCCTCAATCTCTCGCATTCGTTCCCGAGCAATCAGCCGATCGTCTTCACGCTGAGCAGCCCCGGACCGAGCGACGGGAAGTCCCTCATCTCGGCGAACCTCGCGATCTCGTTCGCGGAGGCGGGCTACCGGACCCTGCTGATCGACGGCGACATCCGCCGCGGCGGCAGTACAAGACGTTCAAGGGTGCCCCGGCGCGCCTGCTCGACCATCTCGATCTCGGGCTCGACATCGACAGCATCGTCTACCCGACCCAGCAGGAGCACCTCTGGGTCATGCCGAGCGGCAGCCGGATGACCAAGGGTCCGGAGCTGCTCGGCACCAGCCGCACCGGCGAGGCTGATGTCGATCCTCCGGAACCGGTTCGACGTCATTCTGGTCGACAGCCCGCCGCTCGGTGTCGGCGTCGATCCGTTCGTCCTCGGCACGGTGACGGGCGCGGTTGCCGTGGTGCTGCGAGCCCGGCGAGACCGACCGCCAGCTGGCCGAGGCCAAGCTCCAGCTGCTGGACGCCTCGGTGCGGCTCTTGGGCGCGATCCTCAACCACATCGAGGTCGGCCACGGCGGCCGTACAAGTACTACGCCTACGAGTACGGCCAGGACGTGACGCCCACCAGCGAGGCGCGGTGGGCGCGGAAGCGCCCGCGCTTCCGCAGGAGCCGGCCCAGCGCTGATCCTCGTCGGTCCGGACGCACAAACCAAGAGCGGGGCCACCGGCAGTCGGTGGCCCCGCTCTTCGTCGTACTGGCCGGCCAGCGACCGTCCGGCTATGCGGTCCCGGGAAGGATCAGGGTCTGCCCCGCCCCTTCGGCCCGCAGGGCGGCTTCGGCCCGCTCCAGCATGCTCCAGGCGTCGATCGTCTCGGAGGCGGGATTGTCGACCGTGCAGACGGCGGCCCGGAAGATCGGCTCGGAGCCGTCGGCACGTCCGGCCAGCGCCGCACGGGCGGCCTCGTTGAGCCGGTGCACCAGCCGCGCGGCCGCATTGCGATCGGTGCCGGCCGCGATCACGGCGAACTCGAGGGTCCCCACCCGGCCGATGGCGTCGGCCGAGCGGCCCGCGCTCCGCAGCAAGGTGGCGATCTCTTTGCCGAGGGACTCGGCGGCCGCGACGGCGGCTTGGAGCTCGGCGACGACCGGTTGGAGCACCACGCAGGTGAGCGCCTGCCCGCGCCGGGTGGCGTCCGCGGCGGCTCTTCACCGCGGCGGAGCACGCCGACCCGGCTGTAGAGGCCGGTGGCGGCGTCGACCAGGCTGTCGCGGCGGAGCGTGTCGGCGACCGCCTTGGCTTCGAGGTAGACGCCGAGCTTGAGCAGCAGGGTCTCGCCGTCGAGGGGCTGGCCGAAGAACTCCCAGGCGCCGGCCTGGTAGGCGGCGAGGCGCTCATGGCGTCCGGACGGTCCGGCGGTGGTCAGGAATACGGGGATCGATGGCCCGAGGTCGGCGCGGCGCGGTCGCCCGACAGAGACTCATGCCGTCACCGTCGGGGAGCTGGACGTCGAGGATCACCGCGTCCGGCTTTGCCTGGATGGCCCGCTCGAGCGCCTGGGTTGCGGTGAACGCTCGGATCACGGTGTGACCCTGGGCGGACAGGATGGTCTCCAGGGAGCGCGCGGTCCATTCGTGGTCGTTCGCGACCAGCACCGAGAACCCGCGCCCGGTCGAGTTGATCATCGAAGCTCCGTCTGGTCCAGGTGCCGCCGTTGGGCTAGGCCGAGGCCGCCACAGGCGTGTTGACCGCTGGACACCGATTCGATGCGTCGCCGCAACACCTTACCCCGCTCGGAGACTGAGGGCGCCTCGGTCAGAGTGACTTAAGATCCCAAGGGCCAACACGATGCGTCTTGGTCCCACGGACGAGGCGATCACCTGCGGTGGTCCGGCAATGCAAGGATCCGGCCGCGTATTCGACTGTGGGATAGAGGGTTAGGCGAGCGGGGCCCAAAGTTGCCGGATCGGGATCGTGCGGCGAACTGGCGGAATGCCAGATCTTGCGCGAAGCTCGGACGAAGATGAAGCCTCAGGCACCCGCGGCTCGGAAACTGCAACCACGGGGGCGTGACCGCCGGTATCCGGTCCCGGGGTGCGCGGCGGCAGGGTTGTCTGACCCTTCCCCAGTCGCGAAGTTCGAAGGCACGATCGGCAGCAGGCTTTTGGAGGCGCAGGGTGAGCAGAATCGCAACCCCATCGGCTACGTGGCTGGCACTGACGCTCCTGATGGGCGTTGGGTCGCCGCTCGCCGCTCAGACGGCGGACGCCCGCAGACCTCAGGCGACCAGAGCGGAGCTCGAGGCCGCGCTCGAGGAGCTCGAGCGGGTCATCGGCTCGTCGGGGTACAGCAAGTCGTTTCGACAGGCTCGGGAAGCCGAAGCCAAGCTGGTGAAGCAGCGGCTGTCGGAGGGCGACTTCCAGGTCGGCGATCAGATCACCATCGCGGTCTACGGTGAGGGCACGCTCACCAACACCTTCCAGGTGCTGCCCGGCCGGGTCCTCAGCCTTCCGAACATTCCTCCGGTCAAGCTCGACGGTGTGCTCCGCTCGGAGGTCGGCGACCACCTCACCGAGGTGATCGGACGCTACGTGAAGGATCCCCAGGTGACGATCCAGGGGTCGATGATCCGGCTCGCGATCCTCGGCGCGGTCGGCAAGCCGGGCTACTACACCATGCAGGCCGACCTCCTGGTCGCCGACGCGATCATGCAGGCGGGCGGGCCATCCTCCAACATCGACATGGACAAGTCGCAGGTCCGGCGGCGGGGCGAGGAAGTGATCACCGGCGAGGAGATCCAGCGCGCGATCGAGGCCGGCCTCTCGCTGGACCAGCTCAACCTGCACGGCGGCGACGAGCTGGTCCTGGGCGGCGGTGGCGGCAACAACAACAGCAACATCGGCGGTCGAGGCGGCAGCTGGCGGAATTGGTTCTGGCCGATCCAGGCCGCGGTGAGCCTCGGCTTTCTGCTGACCCGAATTTTCTGAGCGGCCGCCCGCCACTGATGTCGACGAGCGTGCACCCTTCCCATTCGCTCCCGTCGCCGGGCGACCTTCCCGGCGCCGCCGACGGCGTGCGGGCCGCCAGGGCCGTCGAGATGGTCCCCGAGGGGGCCCGACGCTGGCTCAACGTTGCCGTCGCGGCGGGCATGCTGCTGCTGGCGGTGCCCGTGATGCTGGTGATCGCGGTCTTCATCAAGCTGACCTCGCCCGGCCCGGTCTTCTACACGCAGACCCGGATCGGGCTCAACTCGCGGCGTCTCGACGACAATCCCCTCCGGCGGGGCCGCCACCGGATCTGCGATCTGGGCGGGCGACCGTTCGTGATCTACAAGTTCCGCACGATGCGGGTGAACGCCGAGCAACAGAGCGGGGTGGTCTGGGCCCAGCAGAACGACCCCCGGGTGACCTGGATCGGCCGGGTCCTTCGACAGACCCGGCTGGACGAGCTCCCTCAGCTGTTCAACGTGCTCAACGGCGACATGAACGTCGTCGGCCCCCGGCCGGAGCGCCCGAGCATCTTCGCCCGGCTGGCCGACGAGCTGGTGGACTACCCGCACCGCCAGGCGGTCCGGCCCGGGATCACGGGTCTGGCTCAGATCAGCCAGCAGTACGACACCACGGTCGAGGACGTGCGGAACAAGCTCGCCTTCGACCTCGAGTACATCCGGACCCAGAGTCTCTGGGTCGACCTGCGGATCATGCTCAAGACCGTTCCGGTGATCCTCTTCCGCAAGGGCGGCTGGTGAGTGTGGGGGCGTCGGTCGCCACCCCGGCCGGTGTCGAGCGCATGACGGTGGGGCGGATCGGCGGGGGCCCGGCCGCCCTGATCGCGACGGGCGTGCTCTTCGCCCTGCTGTTCTTCCAGCCCTTCGTTTCGCTGCTCCAGGACTGGTGGTCGAACCCCGAAGCCGGGCACGGCCTGCTGCTCGCCCCGGTGGCCGTCTGGCTCGCCTGGCGCGGCCGCGGCGGCATCGAGATCGCCCCCGCTCCACGGCTCGGCCTGCTGATCATCGCCGGCGCCGTCCTGCTCCGCTACGCGTCGGGACTCGCCGCCGAGCAGTTCACGATGCGGGGCTCGATGTTGCTCGCCCTGGCCGGTCTGGTGGTCTACTACGCCGGGCTCCGCCGGGCGCTGGCCTGGTGGCTTCCGTTCGCGATCCTGGCGCTCTCGGTCCCGCTTCCCGAGGTGATCCTCAACTCGGTCGCGATGCCGCTCCAGCTCAAAGCCTCGGCCATGGGCGCCGCGCTGCTGGAGACCCGGCACGTCCCGGTGGCGCTCCACGGCAACGTGATCTATCTGCCGGGTCACCGGCTCTTCGTCACCGAGGCCTGCAGCGGGCTCCGGTCGTTGACCGCGCTGCTCAGCCTGGGCGTGCTGGCCGGCGGGCTCTGGCTCAGGACGCCGCTCGCCCGCATCGGCCTGCTGGCGCTGGCGATTCCGGTGGCGGTGCTGCTCAACGGCATCCGGGTCTTCCTCACGGGCTTCCTGGTCTACTACGTGAGCCCGGCGCTCGGCGACGGCTTCATGCACATGACTGAGGGCTGGCTGCTGTTCGTGGTCGCCTTCGCGATCCTCGGCGGCATCGCCTGGGCCCTCACCCTGGTGGAGAAGCGATGGGCGCGCCCTTCGTGACCGGCCGCCGGGTCTGGTGGCCCAGCATGCTGCTGGGGGTGGGTTGCCTGCTCAACTTCTCGGTGGCGGCGCAGCGGACCATGGAGCTCCAGGCGCCACTCACGACTCTGCCGCGGGAGCTGGGTGGCTACACCGGCGAGGATCTTCCGATCCCCGACGACCAAGCCAGGGTCGCCGCGGCCTCGTCCTCGCTCCTGAGGCTCTACACCCGCGACTCCGCGAACTTCTCGGTCTACGTCGGCTTCTACGCGCGCCAGCGCCAGGGCCAGACGATCCACTCGCCGAAGAACTGTCTTCCCGGCAGCGGCTGGGAGCCGCTCGCCTCGCGGCGCGAAGTGGTGCCGACCCCGGACGGAGAGATCCGGGCGAACCGGTTCCTGATCGCGAACCGGAGCGAGCAGGCCCTGGTCTACTACTGGTATCAGGGCCGGGGGCGAACGGAGTCGAACGAGTACAAGGTGAAGGTCGACCTGGTCCGTGACGCCGCGCTGCGGCGCCGGTCGGAGGAGTCGCTGGTCCGGGTCGTCGTGCCGCTCCCGACCGACACCACCCGCTTCGGCGCCGCCGACTCGCTGGCGCGCGCGGTGGCCGTCGAAGTCCACCACGCGCTGCAGAGCATCCTGCCCGACTGATCACTCCGCCCGACGCGTCGGCTCCCAGACGGGGTTGAGCTCCTGGCGAAACGCCCGAATCCAGGCCACCAGCCCGGCCACGTGGATGCTGACCGCGAACCCGAGCACCGCCATGGCTCTCGGCAACCGACGATGCTGCGGCCAGAAGAAGGCGGCGGCGCCGAGCGCGAGTCCGACGGCATGGACGAGCAGCAGCGCGAGGCCGACGGTCGAGTCGAGCGCCAGGAGCACCAGCCCGAGGACGGCGAGCGGCAAGCTCAGGAAGACCGACCAGCGCAGCAGCTTGTGGCAGAGGAGGAAGACGGCGAAGCGGCCGTATCGGAACGGATTGAGCAGATGGCGCTTGTACCAGAGGGTCTCGAGTCCCCTGGTCATCGTCCGGACCTTGCGGCGGTACTCGGCCTTGAGCGATCGGGTCCGAGGCACCCAGCAGATCGCCTCGTCGACCGAGACCGACCGATAGCCGTGCTCCCGCGCGATCAACGGAGAGGCGAAGTCCCGGCTCAAGGCTTCGGGGAAGATGCTGCTGTAGAGACTCCGCCGGATCGCGTAGAAGCAACCGCTCGCGCCGACGATCGAGCCGCAGCGCGTCTCGAGGCCACGGACCCACATCTCGTAGCCGACGTAGCTCGACTCGTCGCGGTTCTGCTCCGACGCGAGGTTGCTCACGCTGACGTCACGCCCCGAGGCGACCCCGACGTCCGGATCCTTGAAGGCCCGGACCAGCGCCTTGATCGCTTCGGGCGGGATCCGAATCGTGGCGTCGAGGTTGACGACGATCTCGCCGCGGAGGTGCTTGCCCGCTTCGTTCTCGGCCGCCGTCTTGCCGGCTCGCGCCGGCATCCTGACCAGCTGCACCCCGCGGTCCGCGAACCCGGTGACGATCCGGTCGGTGTCGTCGGAGGAGGCGTCGGAGACCACCACGATGTGCCGCCGATCGGGCGGATAGTCCGCGGCGAGCAGCGTCTCGATCGTCTCGGCGATGGCGCCGGCCTCGTTGTAGACGGGAATCGAGATGGTGACGTGCGGCCACTCCGCGGGATCCTCCCCCGTCGGGCGGGCCCGGCGTCGGGCCAGCACCTGGAGAACGATCGGGTAGGCGCCGTAGGCGAGCACCGTGAGCAGCGGCGGCACGACGTAGAGGGCGAGTCCGGTCCAGGCCAACGTGGTCACGACAGCCTCCGATACAGTGCCTCGTGCCGATCGAGCCAGGGATCGAGGGCGTAGGCTTCGGCGAGGCGACGGCGGGCGGCGATCGCCCGGGCGGCCGCCCTTGCCGGGTCGTCGAGGCAGGCCTGGATTCCCCGCGCGATGGCCGCCCCGCTCGGCTCGCTCGCCATCACGGCCTCCGCGCTCGAGACCACGTCGGGCACGCCACCCACCGGCGTCACCACGACCGGCACCCCACATGCCATCGCCTCGAACAGGACGATCGGGGTTCCCTCGGTGCGGGAGCTCAGCACCAGCACGTCGAAGGCGCGGAGCACCCGGGCCGCCGCCGGCACCGTTCCGTGCCAGCGGAGCCGACGGTCGAGGCCGGCGAGCCCGGCCTCACGGGCGAGCGCGTCGAGCATCCGACCCGACCCCACGACCGACCCGACGACGTCTTCCGGCAAGCGGGCCAAGGCATCGAGAAAGAGATCCGGCCCCTTCTCCTCGGTGAGACGACCCACGAACCCGACCACGCGAGCCTCGGCCGGCAGCCCGAGCTCGGTCCGGGCCGCCGCCCGATCGAGCGTCTCCGGCGTGGGCGAGAACGCGTTGGGCATCAGGTGGACCCGCTCGCCGCCCAGGGCCGCCGCCAACCGCTCTCGAAGCGGGGCGGAAACGGCCACGACCGCGTCGAAGCGGCCCAGCGCGCGGTGATCGAGCCACTCGTAGACTCGGTTCTTGAGCCCGCCGCCGGTAAAGCCGTGCACCGTCGAGGACAGCGGCCGCCGGTGTTGCCGACCCGCCCGCACCCGATCAAGTCGGCGTGGTAGCCGTGGCAATGGGCGATCGTGTCCGACTCCCCGAGGATCGCGGCCACCTCGCGGCGCTCCCGGCGATAGCTCCGCGCCGGCAGGCGAGCCTCGCGGAGGTCGGTAACGCCGTCGGCCGGCAAGCTCTCGAAGGAAGGCAGCGATCGGACGCCTCGGTCCCCAGCAAGGCGATCAGTCGGACCGGTGCCCCCGGCCGGCAGGCCCCTGGTCGGGGCCGCGACGACACTCTCGCTCCCACCCCACCGGCGCCGGCGCCGTCACGTGCGTTACGTCGAGTTGGGACACGGCGTCGTCTGGGGTTCCACGGTGTTGGGGGTTCAGGACTTCTGCGCGGGCTTGCGAGAATCGGGCCGCCTCCGGTCCGCCACTCGCCCGGCCTGCGAAACTGGCACCGATCGTGCAACCGCGACAAGTCGAGGTCAATGACAGAGATCCCTTCAGCCACATTAGAATAGACCGCCATGCAACAGCCCAGCGGGCCTCCAGCAAAGGGTCAAGGGTGAGCCAGCCCACGGGCGCCCGTCGACCGAGGCCGCGTCGTCGGCGAACACCGCTCGGGCTCGGCTCCGCTTTGGCGCTCGCCGGGGCGGCGGCGCTGGTCGCCGCCGCGCTCGAGCTGGCGGCGCTCGCCTACCTCAAGTTCGGCGAGCGCCAGCTCCTCCTGACGGTCGGCCCGAAGGCGGTCCTGGTGGTGCCGACCGGGCTGCTGCTCTGATCGGAGCCTTCTGGCTGGCCGGCGCCGCGATCTCCCGGCTCCGCCGGCCTTCCCAGCGCCGTTCGCCGGCCTGGTGACGACCTTCGCGATGCTCTCCCGTTCCTCGCGTTCAGCCCCCGGCTCCATCCCGCCGCGGCGTTGCTGCTCGCTCTCGGGATCGGAGTCCAGGTGGCTCGGGTGGTCGGCCGGGATCCGACCCGGGCGACCCGCCGGGCCGGTCGGCTGGCCGCGGCGACGGGGCTCGGCCTCCTGGTCGTCGCCACGGCGGGCACTGCCTGGGAGCGACGGGGCCGGCTGGCGGACGGAGCGGGCGCCGCGCCAGCAACCTCACTGCCCAACGTGTTGCTGATCGTCCTCGACACGGTGCGGGCCGTCGACCTGAGCCTCTACGGCTACCACCACAACACCACGCCCTTTCTCGAGACCCTGGCCGAGCGCGCGGTGGTCTTCGACTGGGCGATCGCTCCCACGTCGTGGACCCTCCCGACCCACGCCTCGATCTTCACGGGTCGGTGGCCGAGTCGGCTCGACGCGGACTGGAAGTCGCCGCTCTCGGCCGACGAGCGGACCCTCGCGGAGCAGTTTCGGGCCAACGGCTACCGAACCGGTGGCTTCGTCGGCAACCTGACCTACACCGGCATCGAGACCGGCCTGGCCCAGGGCTTCGAGACCTACGTCGATCGGCGGACCAAGCCGATCGAGCTCCTCCACGGGCTCGCGATCGGGCGATTCGTCTACAACGCGCCCCGCTTCAGGAGTCTCTTCGGCGATCCCTGGCCGGTCACCCGGAACGACGCGCCGGAGCTGCGGGACCGCTTTCTGGAGTGGGTCGACAGGACCCCGGCGGACCAGCCCTTCTTCGGCTTCCTGAATCTCTTCGACGCGCATGATCCCTACCTGCCGCAGCCCGAGTTCCTCGGGAGCTTCGGCCCGGTCACCGAGATTCCGCTGAGGAGTCGGGTCCGGCGCTTTCTCGACAATCGCGGCCCGACCTCCGGCCGGGACTCGAGCGACATCGCCGAATCGCGGCTGCGCTACGACGAGGCGATCGCGAGCCTCGACGAGGAGCTCAGGCTGCTGGTCGAGGGACTCGAGCGGCGCGGCCGACTCAGGGAGACCGTGATCGTGATCGCGAGCGACCACGGCGAGCTGTTCGGCGAGGGGCAGCAGGTGGGTCACGGCGGCGACCTCCAGATCAACACGGTGCACGTGCCACTGCTGCTCGTCGGCCCGGGCATCGCGCGCGGGGTGCGGGTGGCGCGCCAGGCGAGCCTCCGCGACTTGGCGCGCACGATCCTGGACGTCGCGGGGCTGCCGGCCGCCGAATTCGAAGGGCATTCGCTCCGGCCGCTCTGGGAGGGTCGGCTCGGGGCGCGGATCAGCCCAGCGCTCTCGATGATCTCCGGCGTGCTGCGTCGCGGCCGGCGGCCGGGGCGGCGCGCCGCCGCGATCGCGTACGGGAGCCTGGCTTCGCGGGTCTTCGACTCCCTCCAGCTGGTGGTCAGCACCAGCGGCGAGACGGAGCTCAACCGGCTCTCCGTCGGTCCGCCCTGGGCCCGCGCCCTTCCGCTCGGGAGCGTGCCGGCGGACTCGCTCGGCCGGCTGGTCGGCGACCTGTGGACCACCTGGGGCGGCAAGTCCTCTCGCGTGGGCCCGCTGATCCAGGCTGGACGACCCGGCCCCCGCCGGGCGGGAGACCCGCCTGCCCCACGGATGGCGAGCGTGGGCCCGCCGCTCGGGCGAGCGAATCGATGACCGCTCCCGGAACCGTCGCCGCGCCCGGGTCTCGTCCGCGAGCGGGCGCGGCCGATCTCGCGCTGCTCGCGATCTTCGCCGGGCTGGTCGGCGGCTGGCTCGACGTGCTGTCGCTGGCCCTCCGGCGGGTCCTGGTGGAGCCCCTGGTCTTCGTCGGCCACCAGGTCGGGTGGACGGCGCCCCTCGCGGTGGTCGCCCTCTATCTCGGCGTGGCGTTAGGCGTCGGTCTGCTCTCCCGGCTGGTGCCGAGGGTCCCGGGATGGCGCCTGGGGCTCTGGACGATGGCGTTCCTCAGCGTCTTCGGGATGCTCTACAACTTTCCCCAGGTGCACCGGCTGGCCGCGCTGGTGCTGTCGGCCGGCGTCGCGACGGTGACGACCCGGACCCTCGCCGCCCGCGAGCCGCGGGTGCGCCAGTGGCTCCGACGGGCCGCTCCGGCGACGCTGCTGGTCTGGGCGGTCTGGGCCGGCGGGAGCCTCGTCCGCGACGCGTGGCGTGAACGCCGGGCCGGCGCCGCCCTGCCGGCCGCGCGGGCCGGCGCGCCGAACGTGCTGCTGATCGTGCTGGACACCGTCCGCGCCATGAGCCTCAGCCTCTACGGCTACGCCCGCCAGACCACGCCGGAGCTGGAGCGCTGGTCGGCGCGGGGCGTGACCTTCGACAACGCCTACGCGACCGCTCCCTGGACCCTGCCGAGCCACGCCTCGCTCCTCACGGGGCGCTGGATGCACGAGCTGTCGGCGGACTGGATGGTGCCGCTCGACGCGACCTATCCGACGCTGAGCGAGTTCCTCGCCGCGGCCGGATATCGCACCGGCGGCTTCGTGGCCAACACCGACTACTGCTCGGCCGAGGTCGGTCTGGACCGGGGCTTCAGCCGCTACGAGGACTACGTCCTGACGCCCGGACAGATCCTCCGCAGCTCGGCGTTGTGGCGGGCGATCTCGCGGATCGAGACCCTGCGCCGACTGATCGGCAACTACGACAATCTCGGACGGAAGATGGCCCCGGACATCAACCGGGCCTTCCTGCGCTGGGCGGACGCCGACCCCCGTCCGTTCTTCGCGATGCTCAACTACTACGACGCGCACCGTCCCTACCTGCCGCCGGACCCGTGGCCGGATCGCTTCCGGACCGACGACGTGTCGCTCAACGTCCGTTACCGGAAGGAAAACGGCAACGAGCCCAACCCCACGCCCGCGCGGGTGCAGGGCGCGGTCGACGCCTACGACGGCGCGATCGCGTACCTCGACAGCGAGATCGGCCGCCTGCTCGCCGAGCTCGAGAGCCGCGGCCTGCTCGAGAACACCATCGTCGTGATCACCGCGGACCACGGGGAGGAGCTCTTCGAGCACGAGATCTGGGATCACGGCAACACGCTCTACGATCCCAGCGTGCACGTGCCCCTCCTGATCCTCGCGCCCGGGCTCCCGACCGCGGCCCGCGTCGGGACGCCGGTCTCGCTCCGAGAGGTGCCGGCCACGGTCGTCGACCTGCTCCGTCTCGCCGATTCGCCGTTCCCGGGACGATCGCTCGCGCGCTGGTGGGACGAGGGCATGGCGCCGCCCGTGCCGGACACGGTCTTCACCGGGGTGCGGAAGGTGCCCAGACAGCCCTTCTGGTATCCCGTCTCGCAGGGCGACGTGATCGGCGTCCAGACGGGACCGCTGCGCTACCTGCGGAATCTGGGTGACGGGACGGAGCAGCTGTTCGATCACCGGACCGACCGGGCCGAGCTGAGCGACCTCGCCGCCGACACGGCCTGGCGCGCTCGGCTCGAGCCGCTCCGGCGGGCGAGCATCGGACTGTTTCCGGAGCGGCCGTGAGCCGCGAGCCGAAGCCGCCCATCCAGCCGACGCCGCTGATCGGCGGCCACCGCCTTCGGGCGCGATCGCCAGTCTGGGGGAAGCTGGCCTTCGGTCTCCGGAAGTTCGGGCTCGAGGCTGTTCACCTCTTTCAGCCGCTCGACACGCTCTGGCTCACACCGCTCGCTAACGCGCTCTTCCCGCTCACCTTCTGGCCCTGCTCTGGCTACGGCGATCCGCCTGTTCGGACGACGACCGCGCAAGCGCGGCTGGTCAGCCTGGGCGCCGGCCTCGACCCCTCGACGATCCTCCTGCTGCTGCCGCCGCTCACCAGGGCGTCGCGCTGATCAGGATCGGCGTCGGGGTGCAGGCCGCGCGGCTCCATTTCGCGAGCGACCCGCGGGTGCCGCGACTCGGCCGCCGCCTGGTGGCGTGGCGGCGGCCCTGCTGATACGGCCGCCACGATCAACCTCATTGCCCGCCCTCCGCGAGCATCCGCGCCGATCGCCGATCTCCGGACAAACAGCGGACCCAACGTCCTGATCGTGATCCTCGACACCGTCCGCGCCGCCGAGCCTCAACGCCTTCCGGATGCAGGGCCACACCAGCCCCAATCTCGAGCGCTGGGCGCGCGGGGCGTGCGCTTCACGATGGCGCAATCGACCGCGCCCTGGACCCTGCCCTCGCACGGCAGCTTGTTCACCGGGCGGGAGGCGCACGAGCTCTCGACCGACTGGTACGTACCGCTCGACGAGCGGGATCCGACCCTCGCCGAGGTCCTGTCGCGGCACGGGTACCTGACGGCCGGCTTCGTCGCCAACCTGCCGTACACCAACCGCGAGGTCGGCCTGGCCCGCGGGTTCCAGCGCTACGAGGACTGGCGGGTCTCGTTCCGCCAGCTCCTGGTGAGCAGCATGCTGGTCCGGGCGGTGACCACCAACGAGCGACTGCGGGAGCTGGTGGGCACCAGGGAGCTGATCGTCCGCAAGAAGGCGCCCGAGGTGAACCGCCGGTTCCTCCGCTGGCTGGACCGCCGGCCGTCGCGCCCCTTCTTCGCGTTCCTGAACTACTACGACGCGCACACGCCCTTCGTCCCGCCGGAGCCCTACCGCAGCCGCTTCGCTCCGCCGGGCGCGCCGTTCCACTCGGACCTGCCCCTGCGGGACGAGGACGTGCCCTGGGATCCGAGCCTGATCGAAGGGGCGCGGAACGCCTACGACGGCGCGATCGCCGCGCTCGACGCGTCGATCGGCGAGCTCTTCGACGCGCTCGACCAGCGACGGCTCCTCGACAGCACGATCGTGATCCTCACCTCCGACCATGGCGAGGAGCTCGCGGAGCACGGCCTCTTCAGCCACGGCAACAGTCTCTACCTCCCGTCACTGCACGTACCCATGATCGTCTGGCAGCCGGGTGGCCCGGCGGGCACGTCGGTCGAGACCCCGGTGTCGATCCGGGACGTCCCGGCGACCGTGCTCGACCTCGCGGGTCTCGGCGAGCTGGAGCGGATGCCGGGCCGCTCGCTGCGTCGCTACTGGACCGGCGACTCCACGCCGACGGAGCCGCTCTTCACGGAAGTGCGTCACGCCCCGAAGCTCCCGGCCTGGTATCCGTCGACGAAGGGCGACCTGCTCGGCGCGCAGGAGGGATGGCTGCGGCTGATCCGGAACGGGGACGGCGCGATCGAGGTCTACGACATCGCGCGAGACCCGCTGGAGCAGCACGATCTGGCCGGCGACTCGACGCTCGCCGCCCCGATCCAGCGGCTCCGCCGACTCGTCGACGAGGCCCGCCGGTGAGTCGCACCTGGTGGCTGATCCCGCTGGCCGCCATCGTGGGGCTGGGACTGATCGCCCTCACCTTCCGCGGACGCTGGCGCGGCACGGGGCTCTGGACGGCCGCCGGACTGATCGGCTATGCGGCCTCGCTGGGCCTGGTCGACGCGGGACCCGTCGTCGCGTATCAGCACTACCTGCCGCCGTGGCGCTGGGGATCGGCGCCGCTTCCCGCGGCGCTCTTCGGTCTCTATGCAGCCGCCGTGCTGCTCGGCCTCGCGCGTTGGCTGGCGCGGGCCCGACCTTCGCTCACCGGCCGGCGTGCCCCGGCCGTCGCGCTGGTCGCGCTGGCGTTCGTGCTCACTTCGGCAACGCTCTCGAAGGACCCCCTGGTCTACGGGGTCGAGCTGCTCGTGGCCGGATTCGTCCAGGCCGTCCATCTCGGCGCCGTCGCGCTGGCGGTGCTGGCGGCGCCGCCCGACCTCGCCGCGTCGTGGAGCCGGACCTTCGACCGACTCTTCGGCGCCGGCGAAGCCCCCGCCGCCAATCGGCGCCCGACCATCGACCGGTTCGGCTGGACGATGGCGGCGTTCGCGACCGTGGTGCCGGCGGTGCTGGCGCTCGTCGCGTACGAGCTCCATCCCCACGTGCCGGACGAAGTCTGCTATCTGCTCCACGCCCGCTACTTCGCCGCCGGCCGCCTCTCGCTCCCGGTGCCCGAGCCGTTCGCGGCCTTCGACGTCGACCTGATGTTCGCCCACGGCGGCCGCTGGTACTCGCCCGTGCCGATCGGTTGGCCGGCGGTCCTGGCGATCGGCGTGCGTCTGGGCGGGCCCTGGCTCGTGAACCCGATCCTGAACGGCATCAGCACCCTGCTGGTCTACCGACTGGCACAGGACCTCTACGACCGTCCGACCGCGCGGCTCGGCACCCTCCTGTTCGCGCTCTCGCCGTGGAACCTGTTTCTCGCGATGAGTCTCCTCACCCATTCCGTCTCGCTCGCCGCCGCGCTCGCCGCCGCGGTGGGCGTGGCGGCGTTCCGGCGAGGACGGCCGGCCGGCCTCCTGCTGCTCGCGGGCACGGGCATCGGCATGGTGTCGCTGGTCCGGCCGCTCGAAGGCCTGATCGTGGCGCTCTGCCTCGGCTTCTGGGCGCTGGGCGCGCGGCCTTTCTGGCGGCGCGGCGTGCTCGGCGCCACCCTGCTCGCCGTCGGGACGATCGCGGCCGGCGCGATCACCCTGCCCTACAATCGGGCGCTGACCGGCGAGGCCGGGCGCTTCCCGATCATGCTCTACACCGACACGCTCTACGGGCCCGGCACCAACGCGATGGGGTTCGGTCCCAACCGGGGCCTGGGCTGGAGCGGGCTGGATCCGTTCCCCGGCCATGGTGCGATCGACGTGCTGGTCAATCTCAACCTCAACTTCTTCGCCCTGAACGTCGAGCTGCTCGGGTGGGCGATCGGCTCGATCGCCCCGCTGGCCTGGCTCCTCTTCGTGAGCAGGAAGCGACGGAGCGACTGGTGGATGCTCGCCGCCGTCGGCGCGGTGGTCGGAGTCCACAGCTTCTACTGGTTCTCCGGCGGACCCGACTTCGGGCCGCGGTACTGGTATCTGATCGCGGCGCCCTGCGCGTTGCTCGCGGCGCGCGGCGTGCTCGGCGTGGCCGACCGGGACGGCGAGGAGCCCTCGCGCCGGGGACGGATCCTGGGCGGAGCCGCGATCCTGATGGCGGGCACCCTGCTGGTGTTCCTCCCCTGGCGGGCCGGGGACAAGTACCACCGGTATCGCGGCATGGAGCCCAGCCTCCGGACCCTGGCCGAGGCGGGCACCTTCGGCGACGACGTGGTCCTGGTCCGGGGCCGCCGACATCCGGACTATGCCGCCGCAGCCGTCCTCAACCCCATGGTGATCAACGAGGGCGGGCCTGTCTTCGCCTGGGACCGGAGCCCCGAGGTCCGCGACTCCGTCCTCCGCCGGTTCGCCGGACGCCGATTCTGGCTGGTCGACGGGCCCACGGTGACCGGGAACGGGTATCGGGTGGTGCGCGGGCCGGTCGACGCCCGGGCCCTCGCCCAGCCCTGACGCTGGTTCCTTTCCCGCCAGAGTTGCTGTAGCGTCAACGCAACAGGAAGCCGCTCGGAGCGGCAGCTCCGCGCCGATTCCCGAGGCCGCGGGCCCGGCTGGCCGGGTGGGGCGGGCGGCCAAGTCCAATCCAGTCCAAACCGTTGTATGGCAAGGGGATTGATCGAGAATCGGCATGCCGCTTGCTCCTTGCCGATGCCTCACGGATCCCTGCCGAGAGCGAGCTCACGAGGAGCTCGAACCATCACGGGGTCAGAGCCCCCGGCGCTGCCCGCGGAGGAAGTCCATCGGATGAGCACCTGGCGAGACCGAAACGTCTTCGTGACCGGTGGGTCGGGACTCCTCGGGTCGTGGATGGTCGAGACCCTGACCAGGAGCGGGGCGAGACCGGTCTGTCTGCTCCGCGACTGGGTGCCGGCCAGCCGGCTCTGGTCCGAGGGGCTGATGGACCGGGTCAACGTGGTTCGCGGCAGCCTCGAGGATCGCGATCTACTGATCCGGACCCTGAACGAGTACGAGATCGACACCGTGTTCCACCTGGGGGCGCAGACCATCGTCGGCACGGCGTCGCGCTCTCCGATCTCGACCTTCGAGGCGAACATCCTCGGCACCTGGAACGTGCTCGAGGCCTGCCGCCTCTCTCCGAAGCTGATCCGCCGGATCGTGGTGGCCTCGAGCGACAAGGCGTACGGTGAGCACCCGACCCTGCCCTACCGGGAGGACGCGCCGCTCCAGGGACGCTTCCCCTACGACGTGTCGAAGAGCTGCGCCGATCTGATCTCGCTCTCGTACTGGCACACCTATCGGCTGCCGATCGCGGTGACCCGCTGCGGCAACCTCTACGGCGGCGGCGATCTGAA
>JAWKQJ010000045.1:0-38463 GCA_041390205.1 Gemmatimonadales bacterium | reverse complement strand
GAAGCGAGGGGTGCCGCCGACGGCGCCGAAGGCCCGGACCGGGCTGCTCACGCCGCCGGGCAGCAGCTCGAGCGAGCGGGCGAAGAGCAGCTCGGAGCGGCTCATGCCGCCCGTCGGTCGGCCAGCCACCGGGCCGCGTCCAAGGCGTGATAGGTGATGATGGAGTCGGCGCCCGCGCGGCGGATCGCGCCCAGCAGCTCGAGCACGACGGAGCGCTCGTCGAGCCAGCCCGCGGTGGCGGCCGCCTTGATCATGGCGTACTCGCCACTCACGCTGTAGGCGGCGAGCGGCAGCCGGGTTGCGCGGCGGACCCGGGCGATCACGTCGAGCGAGGAGAGCGCCGGCTTGACCATCAGCCAGTCGGCGCCTTCGCGCTCGTCGAGCCGAGCCTCGCGGAGGGCCTCGCGCGAGTTGGCCGGATCCATCTGATAGGCGCGGCGGTGCCCGCCGTTGGGCGCGCTGTCGGCGACCTCTCGGAAGGGACCGTAGAGCGCGCTGGCGTACTTGACGGCGTAGCTCAGGACGGCGCGATCCTCGAAGCCCGAGCGGTCGAGCGCGTCGCGAATCCCCCCGACCATGCCGTCCACCATCCCGCTCGGCGCGATCACGTCGGCCCCCGCTCGCGCGAGGCTCACCGCCACTTGGGCGAGCGCGTCGACGGTGGAAGCCAGGTCGAAGGCGCCGTCCTGCTCGAGCCAGCAGTGGCCGCTCTGGGTGAAGGCGCAGAGGCAGCAGTCGGCGATCCGGAGCAAGTCCGGCGCGCGGCGGCTGGCGCGGTGGAGCGCGGTCTGGAGGGCGGCGTCGTCCGCGCTCGCGTCGGCGCCATCTGCCGTCTTGCTCCGCGCGGCGCCGAAGAAGAGCGCGCCACCGAGGCCGGCTTCGGCGATCCGATCGAGGGCGAGGTCGAGCGACCGCGAATCGATCGGATAGCGGAGGACCCCGGGCAGTGACGCGATCGGGGTCGGCTCGCCGCCGCCGGCCTGGACGAAGACCGGCAGGATCAGCCGATCGGCCGAGAGGTCGGTCTCCCGGACCAGCGCGCGGAGCGCCGCGGTGCGGCGGAGTCGGGAGGGGCGGGTTCGCGCTGCTGTCATCGGTCGCTCTTCTCCAAAACGAAAAAGCCCACTGCTCTCGAGTGAGCAGTGGGCCGTCAGGGCCGATCCTGGGTGCGGTGGTCAGCCGCTACGGATGGATGCGCACGAGCTCGCCTCGGGGTCGGTGATTCCGAGACGACAACAACAAACGGGGGTGCTCAGCCGGCGCATGGGCCTATGATACCGGGAGGCGGGCGGGGATGTAAAGGCCGGTCGTGCCTCTCACACTTCGCCAGGACCCGAAGGCCGGCACTCGCTGGCGATCGAATCGCGGCAGCTGCGCCCCTTGTTGGGGTTGGCCGGTCAGATGGCCCGCTTCGCGAGTCCCAGCGCTTCGCGCCGGCCGGCGGCGACCGCGAAGCCGGCGGACAGCGCCAGCGCCGCGATCGCCAGCGGGGCGTTGTCGACGAGCACCGAGGTGATGGTTCGCCCAGCGAGCGGACCGGCGACGGAGACCGCGAAGCCGAGCGCCGCGGCGGCGACGTGGCTGGTCACTTGGAGCCGGGCGACGGCGGCCACCCATGATCGGAGGGTGGGATCGTCGGGGTCTTCGGCCGCGACGATCGAGGGCACGATCAGGCTGGCCAGCGGGAGCCAGAAGACCGTGATCAGGCCGAACAGGAGACTGCCCAGGCTCTTGAGCGCGACGAGGGTGGTGATGATGGTGACCACGGTGGCCACGTCACCGCGCTTGAGGGCGGGGCGGAGCCTGGTCAGGGGCCAGGTTCGGTCGAGCGAGCGGAGCTTCTGGGCGTGAGACCGCGCGCCGATCCGCCGCAGCGTGGGGCGATCGATCAGTTGCTGGCCGAGCCAGAGGCCGCCGAGCGACGCCGCCTCCGAGAGGACGAAGGCGAGCAGGAGGAGGGTGGTGAAGTCCGGCATGGGCGCATCAGATCGTAGAGCCCGGCGAACGGGTCGTCAAACGAGCCGATGCGACGCGGCGGCGGTCAGTGGCTTGGCGCCGACGAACCGTACCCGCTGTCCAGCGCCTCGATCGCGCGCTCGATGAAGGGAAGGAACACGGCGGCGGTGCCGATGCTGAGCACGGTGAGCCGGCGCAGCTGCTCCCGCACGTCGCCCATCGCGCCCACCGTACAGAGCGTCTGGGCCGTTTCGACGGTGCCCCGAAAGCCCACCGCCCACATCTCGCGCGGGTCGTCCATCAGCCGGCGGAAGTAGGGGTCTTCCCTGAGCTCGCTCAACACCAGCCACGCACTCGCCAGCCCGCCGGCGCCGTTCGCCGGGTCGAGCATCTTCGATCCGCAACTTCGACAGACGTAGGCCAGGCCCGCCGCTCCGAGAACCAGAGCGTCCATCTCGAGCCCACCACATTGGCGACACGGTGCCGGCATAGCCGCCCCTGACGGGAGAACCGATCCCGGTTCTAGCAAGGAGCGGACCGAGATTCGGTCAGCGCGGCCGGCGTTAGGCCGCCGTAAAGGCCGTCGACGCTTCGCCTGGCCGCGTTAATCGTCCCTTTCGACCGGCCACGCGCGGTCGAACTCGCGTTCGGCCTTCGCGAGCGCGCGCCAGATGGCGGCGCGCTCGCCCGTCGAGTACGCCCTGAGCCCGTCGCGCAGGGAGGCGATCGCCCAGTTGCAGTACTCTCGCGAGGACATCAGCCGCCGGAAGCACAGTGCCTCGTCCGGGACCTCGAGCTCGCAATACAGCTGGTCGTGGGTGAGATAGACGCGAATCTGCCGCCTGAGCTCCTGCTCCGACACGATGCGACGCACCGGACCCCTCCATTCCCCGCGGCATTCCCGACCTGTTTCGCCTGGGGCCAGGGCATGGCCGCTCCTTCGAACAATGACGCTACACCTTCGGTGTTGGGGCGGCCATGGGGCCAAATGGCCCTAGTGGCGGCGCCACACTCGAATCGGCCGGAAGAGAACCGTCGCTGGGCAGTTCACCTCGGTCTCGCGCCGATTGCCGGAGCTCGGCGTTCGGACGCCGAAGCAACGCGCTGGGAGGGGCATGGGGCGAAGACCCCGAGGCCCGCGGGCCCGTGCCTGCGGGATCAGGAGATGGATGATGTACGCGGCAGCCGATTCGGTCGGTCGTTCCAATTCCCGACCTGCCCTGACACGAGCTGCGAGTGCCTGGGCGAGGTCCGGCTTCGGACTCGCCCGGCCGACCGGCGCATCACCTGGCGGAGGTGAACGACGAAGCGACCTCGAGCGGCTCGGATAGCGTCGCGGTCGGTCAGCCGGGCCGGGCGGCGAGCGGCACGCGCAGCTGGACCGAGGTTCCGCCGCCCGGCGCTCGGTCGATCTCCAGGCTCCCGCCCACCCGCTCGGCCCGCTCGCGCATCCCGGCCAGACCCCAGTGCCCCCTGGTCGCCGCGGCGCGGGCGGCGGTCGGATCGATGCCCACGCCGTCGTCCTCGACGCTCAGCGCCACCGCGGCCGGCTCGAAGGAAAGCCGGACCACGGCGCGAACCGCGCGAGCGTGCTGCCGGAGATTGGCGATCGCTTCGCGCGCGACCCGGAGGACGGTGGTCTCGACCTCGATCGGAAGACGCTCGGCCCGGCCGTCGACCTCGAAGCGGAGCTCGGGCCCTTCGTCGTCGGGCCGCGCGGTCAACTCGCCGAGCGCCTCGACCAGATCGTGATGCTCGAGCTCCGGCGCGCGCATGTCCCAGATCATCTGCCGGGCCTCGCCCAGGGTGCGGTCGGCGATCTCGAGTAGCTGGCCGAGACTGTTGCTGGTCTCGGGCTCGAGCTCGCGGGCGCGATGACGGATCGCGTGGAGTCGCATCGTGATTCCGCCGAAGCCCTGGAGCAGGGTGTCGTGCAGCTCGCGAGCCATCCGCGTCCGCTCGGTGAGCGCCGCCTCGTAGCGCTGTTTGACTCGCGCGGTCGCTTCGCGATGACGACTGCGGACCGCCACCACGACCAATCCCGCGCCCAGGGTCATCAGCGAAAGCGTCACCAGACCCCCGAACCACACCGTCTGGTACCAGGCGGGCAGCACCCGGAAGGCGAGGGTCGACTCGCCGGCGCTCGCCAGGCCGCTCTCGTTCCAGGCGCGGACCCGCAACCGGTAGCGCCTCGGTCGGAGCTGGGTGTAGTGGGCCACCCGCTCCAGGCCGCTCGCGATCCAGTCGCGGTCGACCCCGTCGAGCCGGTACTCGAGCCGCACTCGCTCGGGCATCCGGAGGCTGCCGGCGGTTAGGCGGAACTCGACCTGTTCGGGGTTGGGCCCGATGGTGGTCTGGCCCGCCTCCTCGATCACCCGGCCATCGGCGACGACGGCTTCGATCCGAGGCGCGGGAGGCACGGCGTTGGTCGGGATCGCCTCCGGATCGACCACGGCAACGCCCGCGGGCGTGGCGAACCAGAGGCGGCCGTCCGGTCCCGCGAAGCCGGGGCGGCTGTTCGAGGGCGTGGTCCTCGCGATCGGCAAGCCGTCGGGCTCGCCGAACCACTCGACCTCGGGCTCGGCGTCCTGACCGTCGGCGAAGGCGTCGAGCCGATCGCGCCGCACCCGACCGATCCCGCCGCCACTCCCGAGCCAGAGGTGCTCGCGGCTGGCGAGCAGGACCGCGGAGCCGGCGGCGAGCGGGTTCTTCAAGCCTTCGACCGCCACGGTCCGCGGCCGTCCCGGCGCCACTCGCACCAGGAGCCCGTCGTCGGTGTAGGCCCAGAGCGTGTCTCGACCGATCGGCGTGAGACCGGCCAGGCGCGGCGGAAGGCCGTCGGCTTGGTCGACCGTGGCGACGACGGAGTCGCCGTCGAAGCGGAGCACGCTCGATTCGGGGCCGACGGCCACCCAGGCGCCGCGGGCGCCATCGGGCGCCAGCGCGACCACCCGGCCGCCGCCGGGCGGCAACGGCACCTCTCGAGCGACGCCGTCGCGCACCCGGACCAGTTGTCTGCCCCCGATCCAGAGCGTGCCGTCGTCCGCCTCGACCCCGCGGCGGAGCCCACTCCAACGGAGGAGCGGAGAGGATGGCAACGGCACTCGACGATCGAGCTCGGTTCGCTCGAACCAGTCGGCGTGGAGGCGGAAGCGCCAGACGCCGCCCTGGACGCTGCTCGCGAAGGGCACTTCGTCGCCGGGCGCTTGCATCGCGGAGACGAGTCCGCCCGATCGACCGACCGGACCGCCGGAGACTCGCCAGCTCCGGAGCGTCCTGTAGTCCTGCACCCAGAGGGAGCCGTCGCGATCTCCCAGAATGTGGAGAGGCACGATGTTCGGCATGCCCGCGCGCCGGTCGAGGACGACGAAGGTGCTCGGCCGGAAGCGGTCGAGTCCGCCGCCGGTGGTGATCCAGACGCTGCCCTCGTCGTCGAGCAGGAGACCGGAGGTCACCGCGCCGGAGAGCCCGTCGTCGGCACGAAAGACCTCCCACCCGTCGTCATCGAAGCGCGCCAGGCCCAGCGTGAACACGCCGACCCAGACGCCGCCCCGCGGGTCCTCGACGATTCGGCTCACGCCGGTGCGCGCGTCGCCGATGTGCTGCCGCTGCCAGACGCCGCGATGACGGCGGAGGAGGCCTTCGCCGTTGAGCCAGAGATCGCCGCTCCGCGTCTGGATCAGCGGGCTGGTCGAGGCGGCCCGGGCCGGGTACGGAATCGCCACCGGCGTGGCTTCGCCGCCCCGGACGTGCCAGAGGCCCTGGGTGCGTGTTCCGATCCAGAGCCCGTCCGCCGTGTCCGGCGCGACGCGCGTGATCCCGGTGTCCGGCAGCGAGGGGGCTTCAGCGAAGGCGACCAGGCGATCGCCCGCGAGTCGGAACAGTCGTGAGCCGGTCACGGTGAGCAAAGTGCCGTCGCGGGTCGCGAGCGCGTGGCTGATCCGAGTGCCCGGCTCGATCGGTGGCGCGGCGACCGTGAAGCGGCCTCGCTCGTACTTCGCCAGGGCGCCGTCGGAGCGATCGATCCAGAGGACGCCGGCCTCGTCCACGAGGAGCGGCGAGCTGCCGCCGGCGGTGCCGCTGGCGAGGGCGGGTGCGATTCGCTGGTCGATGACGGTGAAGCGGGTGCCGTCGTGCCGCACCAGACCGGCGGGGAGCCCAGCCAGAGATAGCCGTCCGGCGAGCGGGCGATGCCCGTGACGCCCGCCACCGGCAGCTCGCGACCGACGCGCCAGGCGGTGTGGTGCATGCCACCCAATCCCGGCACCGGCTGAGCGACGGCGCTCGCGCCCGGCACGGCCAGCAGGGCAAGGACTGTGACGGCTCGTCGCATCCGACGAATCTACGGGCCGGTCCTTCGCCGCGGCAGCGGCGGCCGGGCGTCGGGGCCGCCGGCCGACCCCGAAGATCAACCGTTCGGTGTATTGCCGTGGCGGGCCGACCCGCGTCAAGATTCTCCGATGACTCGATCCGGGCAGGCCGAGTCGGAGGGGACCGTGGCGCGCGGACCCATCCGGGTGATGACCGTCGACGACCACCCGATCTTTCGCGACGGGTTGGCCGCCTTGCTCGCCGTGCACACCGATCTCGAGCTGGTGGCGGAGGCCGAGCACGGCGGGGTCGCGATCGAGCGCTTTCGCGAGCTCCGGCCGGACGTCACCCTGATGGACCTGAGCATGCCGGTCATGGGCGGCGCCGAAGCGATCGGCGTCCTCACCGCCGAGTTTCCCGACGCCCGGATCATCGCCCTCACCACCTTTCAGGGCGACGCCGACATCCATCGCGCGCTCGAGGCTGGCGCCCGCGGGTATCTGCTCAAGGACGCGCTCCGACACGAGGTCGTGGACGCGATCCGGACAGTGTACGCCGAAGGCTGGGTGCTGCCCAACGCGGTCGCTCAGCGGCTCGCCAAGTACACACCGAGGGTCGAGCTCACCGAGCGGGAGCTCGAGGTCCTGCGACTGATGGCGAAGGGTCTCCGCAACAAGGACATCGCCCGGGCCATCGGACGGACCGAAGCCACCGCGAAGGTGCACGTCCTCCACGTGATGCAGAAGCTCGGCGTCAACGATCGTACCGAAGCTGTAACGGTCGCGCTCTCCCGGGGCATCATCCACCTCGATTGACCCTCTGCACTAGCCGATCGGTGTAGTCGAGGATTCTCCGGCCGGTTGATTTCCCACCGCAGTCGCTCGCCCTAGCTTGGCCGCGTGATGGTTCCTTCACGCGAGGCGGAGGCGATTGCACCCATGACGACCACTCTCGAGCGCGCGGTAACCACCGCCACCCTCTTCGCGGACCTCGGCGATCGGCGGATCGCCTACCGGTCGCTCGGCGAGGGCCCGCCGCTTCTCCTCTGCAACCGGTTCCGAGGCACGCTCGACACCTGGGATCCGGCCTTCCTCGACGCGCTGGCGACCAGGTTCCGGGTGATCACCTTCGACCTGAGCGGCATCGGTCGCTCGACGGGCGAGGTGCCGACGGACGGTGTGACGGCGGCCGCCGACGTCGCGGCGCTTGCCCGATTCCTCGGGCTCGATCGGGTGGTGCTCGCCGGCTGGTCGTTGGGGGGCTACGTCGCGCAAGTGGCCGCGACGCGCCATCCCGGCCTGGTGAGCCACCTGGTGCTGCTCGGCACCGCGCCGCCGGGCGTGAACCCGCACCCGATGGAGCCCGTCTTCCTGGCCACCGCGCTCAAGCCGGTGAACGACCTCGACGACGAGGTGATCCTCTTCTTCGAGCCGGCTTCGGACGCGAGCCGCGCCGCGGTGCGCGGAGCCACGAGCGGATCGCGGCCCGGACCACCGATCTCGACCCACCCGTGACCCCCGCCCAGTGGGAGCGGCTGCTGAAGCTCGGCGAACGCTTCCGGGCGGATCCGACGGACGCGCGCGCCGCACTGGCCGCGACCCGAATTCCGATCCTCGCCGTCTCGGGCGACCACGACATCGTCTTCCCGGTCGAGAACTGGTTCGCCCTGAACCGGAAGGCGCCGACGCCCAGACCATCGTGCTGCCGGAGACCGGTCACGGGCCCCAACAGCAGCATCCGGGCTGGTGGCCGACTACCTCGCGGCCTTCGTCGAGCGGTCGACCGCCTGACGCGCCGACCGGCCTTCGCGAGCCCGAATCCCATTCATCTCGAAGGAGCGACCAGATGAGCAGCCCCACCGCCGATCGGGAGCGCACCGCCTCCACGATCACCACAGCCGACGGCACGGAGATCTACTACAAGGACTGGGGCGCCGGCCGACCGGTGGTCTTCAGTCACGGCTGGCCGCTCTGCTCCGACAGCTGGGAGGCCCAGATGTTCCACCTCGCCTCCAACGGCTTCCGGGCCGTCGCGCACGACCGGCGGGGCCACGGGCGCTCGAGCCAACCGTGGAGCGGGAACGAGATGGACACCTACGCCGACGACCTGGCCGCGGTGATCGAGACCCTCGACCTCCGGGACGCGCTCCTCGTCGGTTTCTCGACAGGCGGCGGAGAGGTGGCGCGCTACGTCGGGCGGCACGGCACCTCACGGGTGGCGGGCGTGGCGTTGGTGAGCGCGGTGCCGCCCCTGATGCTCCGGACCCGGTCCAATCCCGGCGGCCTGCCGATCGACGGCTTCGACGGCCTCCGGCGGGCCTCGATCGCCGACCGGTCGACGCTCTACCGCGAGCTCGCGGCCGGACCGTTCTTCGGCTACAACCGTCCCGGCGCGACGCCGTCGCAGGGCATCATCGACGCCTTCTGGCTCCAGGGGATGATGGCCGGACACAAGAGCGCCTACGACTGCATCAAGGCCTTCTCCGAGACCGACTTCACCGAGGACCTGGCGAAGATCGACGTGCCCACCCTGGTGATCCACGGCGACGACGACCAGATCGTGCCGATCGACGCGGCCGGTCGGGCGTCGGCCAAGCTGGTCCGCGGCGCCCGGCTGGTCGTCTACGAGGGCGCCCCGCACGGCATCACCGACACGCACAAGGACCGCCTCAACGCCGACTTGCTGGCCTTTGCGCAGGAGGTTGCCCGATGACCGCCACACCGAAGCCCATCGTGCTGATCCACGGGCTCTGGATGACGCCCTCGAGTTGGTCCGGCTTCAAGGGGTACTTCGAGTCGCGGGGGCATCGGGTGCTGACGCCCGGGTGGCCCGGTCTCGAGGGCGGCGTGGCCGACGTCCGGCGGGATCCCTCCCTCCTCGCCGGCGTGGGCCACAAGGAGATCGCGGACCACTACGAGAAGATCATCCGCTCGCTCGACGAGGCCCCGATCATCATGGGCCACTCGATGGGCGGGCTCACCACCCAGATCCTGCTGGATCGCGGTCTCGGCGCGGCCGGCGTCGCGATCGACGCCGCGCCGCCCAAAGAGGTGCTCCTGCTCCCGATCTCGGCGCTCAAGTCGTCGGCGCCCGTGCTGGCGAATCCGTTCAACTACGGCCGGGTGCGGGCGCTCACCTTTCGGGTTCCGCTACGCCTTCGCCAACGCGGGGCCCGAGAGCGCCGCGCGCGAGCTCTACGACCGCGAGGCGATCCCGGGGCCGGGGCGTCCCTTGTTCCAGGTGGCGTACGCCAACGTGAGGCCCGACCGGGAACACGAGGGTCCACTTCGCCAATCCGCGCCGCGCGCCGCTGCTGCTGATCGCGGGCGGCGAGGACCACATCGTTCCGCCCAGCCTGACCCGTGCGATCCTCAAGAAGCACCGGCGCTCGCCGGCGGTGACCGACTACAAGGAGTTCGCCGGCCGCTCGCACGCGATCGCCGCGGAGCAGGGCTGGGAAGAGGTCGCCGCCTTCGCGTTGGACTGGGCGGTGAAGCACTCGGCCTCGCGGCTCGCGCACGCGGCCTGATCGGACGAGCGCGACATGACCGATACGATCGTGGCGATGAACCCGACCCGAAACGACCTGGCCGAGTCGGTCCGAGGCGAGGTCGCGGCGGCGCTCAACCAGCGGCTCGCGGACTGCATCGATCTCGAGCGGCAGTGCAAGCAGGCCCACTGGAACGTCAAGGGACCGAGCTTCGTCGCCCTCCACCAGCTGTTCGACCAGGTCGCCTCCGAGGCGGCCGAGTACGCCGACCTCCTGGCCGAGCGGGTGGTGCAGCTGGGCGGAGTGGCCGAGGGCGCCGTGCAGGTGGTGGCGGCGCGCACGACGCTCCCGCCTTATCCGACCACCATCACGAGCGGGCCGGAGCACCTCGCCGCGCTGGCGGACGCCCTGGCCCGTTTCGGCCGCGAGGCGCGGGCCGAGATCGACCGGCTCGGCTCCCTGGGCGACGCCGATGCCGCCGACATCCTGACCGAGATCTCCCGGGGCATCGACAAGCGGCTCTGGTTCGTCGAGGCGCACCTGCAGGGCGGGTGAGGAGCGCGGCAGTCAACGCAGGCGACGGAGCCGGCGCCGCCGGGCTCCCCTTCCACAACGAGGAGCGCAACGATGGGACAGAACGGTAGCGGCCCCGGCACCGAGGACAAGGGACTCCTGACCCCGGACAACTGTGTCGTCACCCTGATCGACCTGCAGCCGCAGATGCTGTTCGGGGTGGCCAACTTCGATCGCCAGTCGGTGATCAACAACAACCTGATCCTGAGCAAGGCGGCGCGGACCTTCGAGGTGCCGGTGGTGGTCTCCTCGGTGGAGAGCAAGGCCTTCAGCGGCAACGTCTGGCCGCAGATCCTGGCGGTGTTCCCCGGCGTCGACCCGATCGAGCGCTCCACCATGAACGCCTGGGAGGACTCGAGCTTCCGCGCCGCGGTGGAGCGGACCGGCCGGAAGCGGATCGTGGTGGCGGGTCTCTGGACCGAAACCTGTGTGGCGCTCCCCACGATCCAGGCGATCCACGACGGCTACGAGGTCTTCGTGGTCGAGGACTGTTGCGGCGACGTGAGCACGCTCGCCCACGAGAACGCGATGAAACGGGTGATCCAGGCCGGGGCCAAGCCGGTGACGGCGCTGTCGGTAATGCTCGAGTGGCAGCGCGACTGGGCGCGGAAGGGGACCTACGACGCCGTGATGGACATCGTCCGCCAGCACTGCGGAGCCTACGGCGCCGGGGTCGAGTACGCCTACACCATGGTGCACGGCGCGCCGGCGACCGTCTACCCGCCGTATCTCGTGCCCGAGGCCGCGCACGGATGACGGCCGCCGTCGCCGACCTGATCC
Source organism: Gemmatimonadales bacterium (assembly GCA_041390205.1). Taxonomy (GTDB): domain Bacteria; phylum Gemmatimonadota; class Gemmatimonadetes; order Gemmatimonadales; family GWC2-71-9; genus SHZU01. Next base: position 27,353 of record JAWKQJ010000045.1, on the reverse strand, counting down.
TCTCCGGCGGTCGGATCCACACGCTGGAGCCCGGCCGCGGACCGGTCGAGGCGATCGCGAGCGCCGGCGGACGGGTGATCGGTGCCGGGGCCGAGTCGGAGGTCGCTGGCCATCGCGGGCCCTCGACCCGGGTGATCGACCTCGGCGGGCGGACCGTGGTTCCCGGCCTCAACGACTCGCACATCCACACCATCCGGGGCGGCCTCAACTTCAACCTCGAGCTCCGGTGGGACGGCGTGCCTTCGCTCGCCGACGCGCTGCGGCGCCTCCGGGCCCAGGCCGAGCGCACCCCGGCGCCGCAATGGGTGCGGGTGGTCGGCGGGTGGACCGAGTTCCAGTTCGCCGAGCGGCGGCTGCCGACCCTCGACGAGCTCAACGCCGCCGCGCCGGAGACGCCGGTCTTCGTCCTCTATCTCTATGGGCTGGCGCTGCTGAACCGGGCGGCTCTCCGCGCGGTGGGCTACGGCAAGGACACGCCCGATCCGCCGGGCGGCGAGATCCAGCGCGACAAGCAGGGCAATCCCACCGGCCTGCTGCTGGCGAAGCCCAACGCGAGCATCCTGTACGCGACGCTCGCCAAAGGACCCCGGCTCTCCTATGAGGACCAGCTCAACTCCTCGCGTCACTTCAACCGGGAGCTGAACCGGCTCGGCGTCACCAGCGTGATCGACGCGGGCGGCGGCTTTCAGAACTACCCGGACGACTATCGGGTGGTGGAGGAGCTCCATCGCACCGGCCAGCTGACGCTCCGGATCGCCTACAACCTCTTCACCCAGCGTCCCAAGGAAGAATTGGCCGACTTCCAGCGCTGGTCGAAGCTGGTGCGGCCCGGTGACGGCGACGGCTTCTATCGGATGAACGGCGCCGGCGAGATGCTGGTCTTCTCCGCCGCCGACTTCGAGAACTTCCTCGAGGCCCGTCCCGACCTGGGCGCGTCGATGGAGACCGAGCTCGAGGCCGTGGTGCGCCACCTCGTGGCCGAGCGCTGGCCGTTCCGGCTGCACGCGACCTACGACGAGTCGATCCAGCGCTTCCTCGACGTGTTCGAGCGGGTGAACCGGGAGGTGCCCTTCGACGGCCTCCGCTGGTGGTTCGACCACGCCGAGACGATCTCCGAGCGGAGCCTGGATCGCACCCGGGCGCTTGGCGGCGGGATCGCGGTGCAGCATCGGATGGCCTATCAAGGCGAGCTGTTCGCCGCGCGTTACGGAGCCGAAGCCGCGGCGGACTCGCCGCCGGTGCGACGGATGCTCGAGCGCGGCATTCCGGTCGGTCTCGGCACGGACGCCACCCGAGTCGCCAGCCACAACCCGTGGGTGGCGCTCTACTGGCTCGCGGCGGGCCGGACGGTCGGTGGGGCGCCGCTCTATCCGGAGTCGAAGCGGCTGAGCCGGATGGAGGCGCTCAGGCTGTTGACGCAGGGAAGCGCCTGGTTCTCCCGCGAGGAAGCCGACAAGGGCTCGCTCGCGGTCGGCCGGTACGCCGACCTCGCGGTGCTCTCGGCGGACTACTTCTCGGTGCGGGACGAGGAGATCAAGGGGCTCGAGTCGGTGCTCACCATCGTGGACGGCCGGATCGTCTACGGGTCGGGCAGCTTCTCGACGCTCGCCCCGCCGGCTCCGCCGGTGAGTCCCGACTGGTCGCCGGTGGCGCACCAGGCGCCGGTATCGGCTCCGGCGCCGGGTGGCGCGGCGCTCGGCGCGCATCTGCACGCGACGCACCAGCATCATCGTCACGCGTACCGGTTGGGCGGCGGATTCGGTAGTGGCTGCGACTGCTTCGTCTTCTGAGCCTCGACCCGCGAAGGTCGTGCTCGAGCGTCGAGTGCGGCCGGGCGCCGAGGCCGTCTTCGAGACCTGGACCAAGGCGCTCGTCGACTCGGCGGCCAGGAGTCGAGCGCTCGAAGGGTCGACGGTGCTCGCCACGGTGGGCGGCGACTATCTGATCCTGCTCCGGTTCGCCTCCGAGCGCGAGCTCGAGCGCTGGCAGTCCGCGCCGGAGACCCAGGCGATGCTCGCCAGCGGCGATCGGCATTCGGAGGCGGTGGACCGCGTGGTGCGCACGGGCTTCGAGACCTGGTTCGCGCTGCCGGGCCGCTCGATCCCGAGCCGGCCGCCGCCCGAGTGGAAGATGGCACTGGTCACCTGGGTGGCCCTCTATCCGCTGGTAGCGGTGCTGGTGCCCGTGGTGCCGGCCGGCGTGCCGTTCCTGCTCAACGTCGCGCTCACGACGGCGATTCCATTGGTGCTGCTCACCTGGGTGGTGATGCCGCGCCTGACGAAGCTGCTCTACGGGTGGCTCTATGCCCCGGAGCCCGCCCGCGCCGGCGGGGCGAGCCGGCCCGTGGCCGCCCGATCGCGGTGACCGCACCGACTCGACCGGTCTCTCCGACCGGCTTCGACGACCGGCGCCTGGTGGCGCCGCTGCTGGTGCTCACCGCCGCCACGGGGCTGGTCGACGCGGTGAGCGTGCTCGGGCTCGGACGAGTCTTCACGGCCAACATGACGGGGAACGTCGTCTTCCTGGGCTTCGCCCTCGCGGGGACGCCCGGCTACTCGGCCGCGCGGTCGCTGGTGGCGCTCGCCGCCTTCCTCGCGGGAGCCGCGCTCGGCGGCGGACTGACGAACCGGACGGGCGGGCGGATCGAGCCCGTCCTCCATCGGGCGCTGTTCACGGAGTCCGGGCTCCTGGCGATTGGAGGCGCCGCGGCGCTCGCGCTGGCATCGGACGCGGCGCTGCAGTACGGGCTGATCGTGATCACCGGTGTCGCGATGGGTCTCCGCAACGCCGCGATGCGGAAGCTCGCCGTGGCGGACCTGACCACGACGGTGCTCACCCTCACCCTGACCGGGCTGGGCGCGGATTCCCGACTCGCGGGCGGCGCGAGTCCGCGGCGGATCCGCCGCCTGGGCGCGACGGCCGCGATGCTCACGGGAGCCGCGATCGGTGCCGTGCTCGTGCTGCGGGCGGGGCTCGGACCGGCTCTGCTCCTTACTGGTGGAATCACTCTGCTCACCGCGGTCGCTTGCTGGCGAACGACTCGCGCCCACTCGCCGTCGTCGGGATGATCGGGCTGCCTCGAGGTTGAGGGGCCGGGGTTGGGCCGGTGGTGGTTGCCAGGCCTTCCACGTCGACGACTTCCGGTAGGCATTCGGTGAGGCTGAATCACGGGGTCATCGATTCAGCAGCCCGCCCCTGCGTCCAGCTGGAATCACGCTCGATACACCCGGGAGCCCGCCGGGGCCCGCGCCGGAGCCCGTAGCCCGCACTCGGCGCAACGGGCCGCGAGCCTGGCAGGCGCAGCCGCCGGGGCCCAAATTGCACCCATCCCGCGGACGCAAGGACAGCAAGGCGATGACGAATCCGACGAATCGACTTTCCGCCGCCGCTTTGGCCCTGGTGCTGGCGACGCTCTGGTCGGCTCGGCCCGAGCCGGCCGTGGCCCAGGAACCCAAGGCCGCCCTGGCGGAGAGCATCGATCGGCGAGGCGCCGAGTACGGCGCGCTCGCCCAGCGGATCTGGGATCTCGCGGAAGTCGGCTATCTCGAGGAGCAGAGCAGCGCCCTGCTGCAGCAGCAGCTCCGCGCGGCCGGATTCACGGTCGAGCCGGGCGTCGCGGGGATGCCGACCGCGTTCGTGGCGAGCTGGGGCCGGGGCGGGCCCGTGATCGGCATCCTCGCGGAGTTCGACGCGCTTCCCGGCATCACCCAGGATCGCGTGGCCGAGCGGAAGGAGCGGCCGGACATGGCGGCCGGCCACGCCTGCGGCCACCACCTCTTCGGCACCGGCTCCGTGGCGGCCGCGATCGCGGTGCGGGAGTGGCTCGAGTCGAGCGGCACGCCGGGGACGATCCGGCTCTACGGCACGCCGGCCGAGGAGGGCGGAGCCGGCAAGGTCTACATGGTGCGCGGCGGGCTGTTCGACGACGTGGACGCGGTGCTCCACTGGCACGCCTCCGACCGGAACACGGCGGCCCCGTGGGCCTCGCTCGCCAACAAGTCGGCGAAGTTCCGGTTCCACGGCGTCTCCGCGCACGCGGCGGGAGCGCCGGAGCGAGGGCGCTCCGCGCTCGACGCGGTCGAGGCGATGAACTACCTCGTCAACATGATGCGCGAGCACGTCCCGCAGGAGACCCGGATCCACTACGTCATCACCTCGGGAGGCGCGGCGCCCAACGTGGTGCCCGACTTCGCCGAGGTCTTCTACTACGTGCGCAATCCGGATCCCGAGAACGTGCTGTCGATCTTCGAGCGCGTGGTGCAGGCGGCCAAGGGTGCCGCGATGGGCACCGGCACGACGGTGGAGTACGAGGTCATCCACGGCATCTACGCGATGCTGCCCAACCTCGCGCTGGCGGAGGCGATGCACGCGAATCTCGAGCGGGTGGGCGGTCCGGTCTACGACGCGCGCGAGCGGGAGTTCGCCGAGGCCATCCGACGCTCCCTGCCGGCCGACGCTCCGCCCGTCGGGTCGGCGGCGCAGGTCATGCCGTTCCAGGAGCAGGTCGATGCCGGCGGGTCGACCGACGTCGCCGACGTGAGCTGGGTCGTGCCGACGGCCGGGACGGAGGCCGCGACCTGGGTGCCCGGCACCGCCGCGCATTCCTGGCAGGCCATCGCCGCCGGCGGCACGGGCATCGGCACCAAGGGCATGCTGGTCGCCGCGAAGACGCTCGCGATGACCGCGTATGACCTGTTCACTCGGCCCGAGCTCCGCGCGGCCGCCGCCGCCGAGCAGGCGCGCCGCGTCGGACCGGGCTTCAAGTACGAGTCGCTCGTGGGCGACAAGGCGCCGCCACTCGACTATCGCAAGCCGGCGCGGGGCAACTGAGCCAACCCGCTCTCCGCGGCACCGCGGACCTTCGTCTCGACTGGAAGGCGTCGCTCCGATGAAGCTGGGGACCCGTCTGCTGGCCTCGCTGGTGCCGATCGTGGTGCTGATCATGAGCGTCTACGCCGCCTGGGCGCTGGTCGAGCGGGAGCAGACGGTCACCCCGGAGTCCCGTCAGGAGGTCCAGGCCTACGCCACCGCGCTCGGCCTGGCCTTCGATCTGGCCCTGCGCGACGTGCAGCCCGAGAACGTCCAGTCCCTGCTCAACCAGGTGAGTCGCGCGCCGACCGTCTTCGGCGTGCTGGTCTACGACGCCGAAGGCAACCGGACCTTCGCCTCGGACTCGCTCAAGGCGCCGAGCTCGCCCCCGCGCGACGTGCTCCGCTCGGTGATCGCCACGGGCACGACGGCGGCTTTCGAGCGCGAGATCGACGACCAGCGGGTCTACTCGGTGCTCCGCGCCATCCACGGCAGCGAAGGCCGCCCCACCGGCGCGCTCGAGGTGGCGCAGCCGCTCGCCTCGGTGGAGGCGGAGAAGGCGCTCGTGCGCCGGCGCTTCGTGCTCAACACCCTGACCCTGCTCGCCGCCCTGATCGTCGCCACGCTCTGGCTCGTGCGCCGGGTCGTCGCCCAGCCGATGGGACGGCTGGTCGAAGGCGCCCGGGCCCTCGGCGGCGGAGACCTGGCCCACCGCGTCGCCGAGGATCCCGGCGGGGGCGAGCTGGCCACGCTGGCGCGCGAGTTCAACGGGATGGCGGAGCGGCTCCAGACCGCGCGAGCCGCGGCGGATCGGGAGGCGGAGGGGCGGGTGGCCCTCGAGCGGGAGCTCCGGCGGGCGGAGAAGATGGCGGCGATCGGGACCCTCGCGGCCGGCGTCGCCCACGAGATCGCGGCGCCGCTCAACGTGATCTCGGGTCGCGCCGAGCTGCTGCTCGATCGCGACCCGGATGCCGCGACCCGGACCCGCAACCTGCAGATCATCGTCCGCCAGATCAACCGGATCACGACCATCGTGAAAGAGCTGCTCGGCTACGCGAAGCGGCGCGAGCCGGTCTTCGCGCCCATCGAGCTCGGGACGGTGGTCGACGGAGCGCTCGAGCTGCTCGAAGGCGAGCTCGAGCGCGCGGGCGTGACGGTGCGGCGGGAGAACGGCGCGCCCCTTCCGGTCCGGGGCGACGCGGACCAGCTCCACCAGGTGCTGGTGAACCTGCTTCTGAACGCCGTGCAGGCGATGGAGGGCAGGGAGCGACCCGAGCTCACCGTGCGACTCGAGCACGCCGACGGGCAGGCGGTGCTGGAGATCGAGGACCGGGGGCCCGGGATCGACGCGGGGATCGAGGCCAGACTCTTCGAGCCATTCGCCAGCACCAAGCCCGGCGGCACCGGGCTCGGACTCGCGGTGGCGAAGAGTCTGATCGAGGAGCACGGCGGGCGACTGGAAGGACGGAACGGGCCGAGCGGGGCGATCTTCCGGGTCCTGATTCCGCTCGACGAGGGGAGCCGGTCCGGTGAGTGAGCGCGTGCTGGTGATCGAGGACGACCGGGAGCTCCGCGAGCTGCTGCTCGAGGTGTTGACCCACGACGGGTACCAGGCGGTGGGCTTCCCCACCGCCGAAGCGGCGCTCCGGGCGATCGAAGCCGACCAGGGCGGAGATCTGGTGCTGACCGATCTGATGCTGCCCGGAATGAGCGGTCGCGAGCTGGTGTTGGAGCTGCGGCGGCGCCGTCCGGAGCTCAACGTCGTGGTGATGACCGCCTTCGGCTCGATCGACTCGGCCATCGAGCTGGTCAAGGCCGGGGCGTTCGACTACCTGACCAAGCCGCTCGCGACGGACGAGCTTCGGCTCGCGGTCGAGCGCGCGCTCGAGGAGAGCCGCCGGCGCCGCTCGGTCGCGCAGGCGCTGCAGCAGGACGGGCTCGAGGCCGCGGGGTTCGTCGGCGCCAGCGCGCCGATGCGGGAGCTGCTCCGGCTGGTGGCCCGGGCGGCGGGCTCGCCGCACCCGGTGTTGATCGTCGGTGAGAGCGGCACCGGCAAGGAGCTGGTGGCGCGCGCGGTGCATCGCTTGTCGGGGCGGGCCGCGTTCGTGTCGGTCAACTGCGGCGCCTTGCCCGACCAGCTGATGGAGTCGGAGCTCTTCGGACACGAGCGAGGCGCCTTCACGGGGGCCGACCGGACCAAGGACGGGCTCTTCCACGTGGCGGACAAGGGCACGCTCTTCCTCGACGAGATCGCCGAGCTGCCGATGGCGCTCCAGCCCAAGCTGCTCCGGGCGCTGGAGCACGGCGAGATCCGCAGGGTCGGGGGGACCCAGCCGATCGCGGTCGACGTCCGGGTGGTGGCGGCCACCCACCGCGATCTGGAGGCCGAGGCCGAGGCGGGACGGTTCCGGAGCGACCTGCTCTGGCGGCTCAACGTGCTGACCCTGAGCGTGCCGCCCCTCCGCGAGCGTCCGAGCGACATCCCGCTGCTGGCCGAGCACTTCCTCGCCGCGACGGGCGAGCCCGACGCGGCCGGGTCGCCGCCGCGTCGGGTCTCCGCCGAGGCGATGGCCCGGCTCCGCTCCTATCCCTGGCCCGGCAACGTGCGGGAGCTCCGGAACACGATGCTTCGTGCCGCGACGATGACCAGCGGCCGGACGATCGAGGTCGGCGACCTGCCTCCACGGGTCGCGGACGCGGGCCGGGCGGCGGCGCTGGTGGCCGGCGCGGCGGAACGGCGGCTCTCGCTCGACGACGTGGAGCGGATGTACATCGAGGAGGTGCTCCGCCAGGCGGGCGGCAACAAGTCGCGCGCGGCGGAGATCCTCGGTCTCGACCGGAAGACCCTCTACCGCAAGCTCGAGGACTACCGCTCCGAGCCCAGCCCGGACTGAGACCGGGGCGCCGCGCCCCGGCGGTGGGGCATTCTGCCCCACCCCCCTCGCCGCGTGGGCCCACGATTCCGGCCGCTCGCTGGGGCGTTCCGCCCCGGGCAACTCGCTGCCTAACGGCGTCTCGGCCTCGTGGACGACGCCCCATCGTCGTGGCCGGGAACTTGCCAGAGTCTCCCTCCATGCTCGCCGCTGGCGCCGCCCCGCCGATCCTCGTCGGAACCGACTTCTCGGACGGCGCGTGGACCGCTCTCCGGCGGGCGCGCTGGCTGGCCGACCGGAGCTCGCTCCGGGTCAAGCTGGTGCACGTGGTGGAGCGGGGCGGTACGGCCGATCCGGCGGCCCGGGCCGGCTGGCTCGATCGGGCCGGTCTCGAGGTCGAGGCGGTGGAGATCCGCCATGGGCAGGCGTGGCTCGAGCTGGCCCGGGCGGCGATGTCGCACGACGCGGCGGCGCTGGTGGTGGGGAGCCACGGCCGCTCCGGTCTGCAGTTGGTGGAGCTGGGCTCGACCGCGTCGCGGGTCAGCCTGGTCGCGCCCTGCCCGGTGATCGTCATCGGGCCGCGGGCGCAGGAATGGCCGGCCGGGGGAACCGGTCGGGATACTCAACTTTCACACGAGATCGAACAGGGAGTGGGGGACGCATGAACGCCAAGACTCGCGCCGCGCTGATGAGCCTCGGGCTCGCCGCCGGCCTGGCCGCCTGCAGCAAGAAGGCTCCGGAGCAGCCGGCCCCGGTGCCTTCGGAGACGCGGAGCCAGACGTCGCCTCCGCCGCCGACTCCGCGAGAGGAGCGGACCGACGACTCGGCCGCGGAGCGTGCCGCGGCGGCGCGTCGCGCGGCGATCGAGCAGCGGATCCACTTCGAGTACAACCAGTCGCGGCTGACCTCCGAGGCCCAGCAGATCCTCAGGGCCAAGGCCGAGGCGCTCAGGGTCGAGAGCCAGGTGACGATCCGGGTCGAGGGCCACGCCGACGAGCGGGGCTCGGACGAGTACAACCTCGCCCTGAGCAATCAGCGCGCGGCGGAGGCCAAGCGCTTCCTGGTCCAGCTCGGGATCGACGGCGGTCGGATCGCCGTGGCCGGGCTCGGCGAGGAGCAGCCGCTCGACAACCGATCGAACGAGACGGCGTGGGCGCTCAATCGGCGCGCGGAGTTCCGTCCGAATCGGCCGATGGCGGATCGCTGACCCAGGCCGAACACGGATCCGGGGCCCGCTTGCCGACAGGCGAGCGGGCCTTCGTCTTCTCCCTCGCGGGCGGGGCCGTCAGCCCGTCGCGCCGCGCAGCAGGATCAGGAACCGAAACAATCCCAGCCACTGGTCGAACGAGAGCCGGCTGGGTGGGACCTCGAGGTCGAAGCGGAGGTCGCGAGCCAGCTGTCGGACCTGCTCGCGGGTGAAGCTCCCTCTCAGGCATCGCCCGACGGTGTTGCCGGTGCGACCGAACGACGACCCGATGAAGTCGTGATAGGCACGGCGTTCCTCGTCCGTGACCAGCGGCCGTGGCCGGCGGGCCATCCACAGGACGACGGAGTCGACGCGCGGCCTCGGCTCGAAGTCGGCCCGCGCGAGCCGCCGCGCGATCTCGATCTGCCACCAGGGCTTGAGGCCGAGCGAGACCAGCGATTCGGGGGCGAAGGGCATCCCCGCGAAGCGCCGGGCCGCTTCCGTCTGCACTACCAGATAGACGTCCTCCGGCGGAGGCGTCGCCCGGGTCACCCGCTCGACGATCGCCGCCGTGCGGTTGAACGGGATGTTGCCGACGACCTTGTACGCGGTCGTCTTGGGCAGCGGGTAGTGGAGGAAGTCGGCCTGGGTGATTGAGACCCGGGGCTCGTCCCGAAAGCGAAGCGCCAACTCGCGACAGAGCGCTCCGTCGAGCTCCACGCCCCTCACCTCTCGGCAGCGGCGCGCGAGGGCGTGCGTCAGCAGCCCGTGGCCGGGACCGATCTCGACCACGAGGTCCAGGGGACCGACCGGAGCGCTCGCTACCAGGCTAGCGGCGAGTGCCGGACTCCTGAGGAAGTGCTGCGAGAGCTCCGGGCGCCGCCCCGATCGTCCGTGTTGCTCGGACACGGCGCACCAGCATGACGAAAGGCATTCGCGTGCTCACCAAGTGGGTTGGACCGGGTGACACGATAGGTCGAGCGCGGCCGGCCGGCAAGTCTGCTCTGTAGTACAAAATATTTGACATTATGTCGCAAATACTGTACGTTGCCGGCGACTCCGACATGAGGTCTGCCGCGTTGAAAGTCGTGCTCTGGGGAATCGCCGCGCTGACCGCCGGGCTGGCGGCGACGGCGCTCGGTGTCCGGGCCCTCCGCGTGAAGAGCCCGCCCCTGGACGAGCCTTTGCCCGCCACGCCGATGCAGCGGCTCTCGCGAATCGGCCTGCTCGCGGGCGCGGTCCTGAGCGCCGGACTGGTCGCGCTGGTGCTCTACTTCGGTCCCGAGGGCACGATGGAGGACGACACCGTGCGGATCGGGTTCACCCTGCTGTTGCTGGCGATCCTCGGGTTGTTCGGCCTGCTCTCGCTCCGGCTCTCGATCTGGATGCGCCGGGGAGACGTGGTCGACGAGCGCGATCGGGCGATCCTGAGCGGCTCGCATGCTCTCCGGTCGGTGGCGATGCTGGTGACGCTGGCCGTCTGGCTGATCGGTCTGATGGAGAGCTACCAGGCCGAGGGGGCGGTGCCGGTCTACTGGCTCTATTTCGTCTTCTGGTCGGTGCTGGTGGTGAGCATGCTCGCGTTCCCGCTGGGAATCCTCTTCGGCTACCGGAGGTCGTGAGGTGCCGAAGGCGGAGATTCGCAACCGGATCCGCCGGCTCCGCTTCGACCACGGCGAGATGACGCAACAGGCGCTGGCGGAGCAGGTGGGCTGCACCAGGCAGACGATCGTGTTGCTGGAGCAGGAGCGCTACGTGCCTTCGCTGGCTCTGGCGCTCCGGATCGCGCGGGTGTTCGGCGAATCCGTCGAGGGCGTCTTCGAGCTGGAGGACTAACGCGATCGCGCCCTCAGCCCGGAGGTCGGGCGCTCAGCATCAGGTCGAGCCGCCGAGTGACCTGGCCCCTGGAGACCACGCCGTCCACCCGGTCGACCAAGGCGCCGCCGACGAAGAAGAGGAGCGAGGGCGCCGCCCTGGCGAGCCATCGATCGGCGACCGCCTGGTCTCGCTGGAGGTCGAGGATGCCCACCGTCACCCGGCCCGCATACTCGGCCGCGACGCTCTCCAGCGTGGCCGCCATCACGTGGCAGCCGGCGACGCTGCGCTTCGACACCAGCAGGGCGAGCCGGCCGCCTCGCTCGATCTCGCGCTCGATCGCCGCCGCGCTGAGGACGGGAAGGGGCCCCGGCACCGGTCAGCCTCGCTCCGGCCGGCCATCGCCCGGCTGGTGCGCGGGACGGAGCGTCAGCCCGGCCGCGAGATCCGGAGCTTCTTGAGACGGGACCGGAGGGTGCTCGGATTCATCCCGAGGATGGCCGCCGCGCCGGCCGAGCCCTCCACCACCCAGTTGGTGTGCTCGAGGACGCCGATGATGTGGGCCCGCTCCACGTCCTCCAGCTTGCCGACCGCCCGGCGATCCGAACCGTTCGAGACCTCCTCGAAGGGCCCGATGTGCACGACCGGGCCTTCGGCGGCGATGGCCGCCCGCTCGATCACGTTCTCCAGCTCGCGCACGTTGCCGGGCCAGCCGTAGGCGACCAGCCGCTCCACCGATCCCTTCGAGAGACCGTTGAGCGGCCGGTGCATCGTGCGCTGGCAGCGCTCGAGGAAGAAATGGGCGAGCTCCGGCACGTCCTCGCTCCGCTCCCTGAGCGGCGGCACCACGATCGGGAAGACGTTGAGACGGAAGTAGAGGTCGGCGCGGAAGCGCTTGGCCTCGACGTCGGCCGCGAGGTCGCGGTTGGTGGACGCGATCACCCGGACGTCCACCTTGATGGTCTCGGTGCCGCCCAGCCGCTCGAACTCGCCCTCCTGCAGCACCCGGAGCAGCTTCGGCTGCAGCTCGAGCGGCAGGTCGCCGATCTCGTCGAGGAGGATGGTGCCTTCGTGGGCCAGGGAGACGCGGCCCGCCCGCCGCGCCGTCGCGCCGGTGAAGGCGCCACGCTCGTGGCCGAACAGCTCGCTCTCGATCAGCGGCGCCGGCAGGGTCGAGCAGTTGACCCGGACGAGCGAGCGCTTCTTCCGGCGGCTGAGGCCGTGCACCGCTCGCGCGAAGAGCTCCTTGCCGACGCCGGTCTCCCCGGTGATCAGCACCGTCGCGTCGGTCTCGGCCACCTGCTCGACCTTGCGGAGCACCGCGTGGAGGGCGTCGGAGTGGCCGACGATGTGCTCGAAGGCCCGGTGCTGGCGGACCTCGTCGCGGAGATAGACGTTCTCCGCCTCGAGTCGCTCCTGCAGCTGGCTGACCTGCGTCAGCGCTTCCTGGAGCGCGGTCTCGGCGTCGCGCTGCTCGGTCACGTCGCGACAGACGTAGAGCGTTCGGCTCGGCCCGTGATCCGCCACCGGCTTGGCGTCGATCAGCACCCTGCGCTCGCCGGCCGCCGCCGCGAGGGCGTGCGGCCAGCTGTTCAAGCTGCCCTCGCTCGGGGGGAACGCGTCGCCGAGAATCGCGCCGACGTGGGTGCCCTGGAGCTGGTCGGCCGGACGGCCGAAGAGGCGCGCGGCGCTCGGGCTCACGAAGTCGATGGCGCCGGACGCCCCGGTCGTGAACACGGCGTCGGAGACGCTCTCGAGCGTGGCTCGCAGGTCGGCCTCCGAGCGACGCAGGCGGCGGTAGGCTTCCCTGCGCTGGACCAGGCTCCGGCCCGTGAACCAGACCGTGAGCCACACCACGGCCGTGAAAGGCAGGGTGAAGGCGTAGGTGCGAACGCCGGGGAGCGGCCCGACGGCCAGCTGCACCGACGCGGCGATCGCGGTGAGGCCGACCACGATCAGGCCCTCGATGCTCCGCAAGCGGGAGAGATACCAACACGCAAAGCCTACCGCGCCCAGTCGGAGCACGAACGAGATCCAGTAGGCTATCTCGTGGTGTGGCATTGGCTGCTGATCGTTGAGTTCTCGGGTCGCGGTCCGAACCGCCGAGGCTAACGTACATCCACCGCGTGGATCGCGTCACCCTTGCGCCACCGGTCCGGCGAGGATCGACACCCGAACGTGACGGCCCGGGGTCATCGGCCGCGGAGGATGAACGCGGGAATCACGGGTGTCACGGACAGGCGGAAGCCCCAGGTCGGCTCGGGACCGTCGCCCGAGGTGATCACGTGGCGAGTCACCTCGGCGGCGACCCGGGCCGGTAGCGGGCCGAGGAAGAGGGTCTTGTTGAGGCCGATCCCGAGCGGCACGTCGACCGCCGTACCCCCGGCGGCCTTCCAGTCGATCGTGATGCTCGGCGAGGCGCCGATGGCCCACTGCTCTGGCAGGCGGAGATACCAGAAGTACTGCAGGTTGGTCTGACTCACCGAGGCACGAGCGGCGTCGCCGGCGACGGACCACCAGTGCTGCCCGAAGAGCCCGAGGGTGAGCCTGGGTCCGAGATAGGCGACGGCTGCCGCGGGGCCGAGCTGATACTTGCCCTGACCGAGCGAGCCCTCGCCTGCCGTCGGCAACACCAGCGTCGGACCGACCGCCCAGATCAGCTTGCCCCGGCCGAGGTCGCTCGAGCTGCTCGGGGTGAGCGCCCCGACGTAGGTGAGGTCGCCGAAGCCGCTCGGTCCGTCGCCCAGGGGCGAGTCCGGCAGGCCGACGTGTGGCACCACCAGCCGATTCACCAATCGCCAGCGGCCTCTGCCGAGCGGGAAGGTCGGAATCACCTTGACGGTCGTGACGGCCCGGGCGTCATCGCCTTGTGGCGAGCGGACGGAAAGCCGGTCGTACTGGATCGGGAGCTGGATCAGCTCGCCGACCGGGTTGTCCATCAGGCGCGCGATCTCCTCGGCCGAGAGCTTGGGCTTCGATTGCGCGTGGAGGCTTCCGCCGGGTAGCCCCGCGACCATCAGCACCACCGCCGCCAGCGCGACTCGAAGGATCCTGTTCCGCGACGAGCTTCCCATCGGTCTTCGCTCCCGGTCTTTGCGTTCGGAGACGTCTCGATCCCAAGGCAGGGGCGATGCCAGGCCGTTCGTTGCCCGGCATCGGGAGACAAACGGTGGCGCTCGAAGGCTTTGCGGTCGTTGCCGCGGTGCGGAGCCCGGCTCGACCGCCCTCGACATTCCGTGGCGGCGCGGAATGTCGTGGCGCGGGGCCGGTTTCCGCGGCCGTGGAGGGGTCTGGGAGCGCGGTATCGATCCTGCTCGATGGTGGGCGTCCATGGTCCCATCGACGGAGGAAGACGATGCTCACCGGCTTGCCAACCTTCTCGGGCGAAGCGATCGACGCGGTGCTCGCCGAGCATCGGCTGGTCGTGCTGCTCTCGAGTCACCCGAGCCACGCGGTGGGTCACCTGATGGCCGCGACGCTCCAGCGGGCCGTTTCGGCGCTCGCGGGCCAAGTCTCGGCCGGGCTGGTGGATAGCACGCGCGACCCGGACCTCGCCGCCGAGTGGGACGCTTCGGATGCCGACCATCCTGGTGTTCGTCGAGGGCGCGCTGGTCGACCGGATTCCCGGCGTCGTCTCCGCTCCCGAGCTGGCGGACCGGATCGCCCTGGCGGCGCGAATCGTCGGCGGGGTCGACCGCTCCGGCTGAGCGCGGGCCCTCGATATTTCACGGGGCCACGACATCGCGTGGCCCACGCCGCCTCCGCGCGACCGAGGCCGCCCCCTGCCGCCCGCGCCGCAAGTTCCTCTGCGACAGCCGTTAAGACCCTCTCCGCACGATCGTCCGTCGGACCGTCTCCCGCTGGCACCCGACCTGCCTTCCCACCGGCCAGCACGTCGCCATCGCCAATCGTCGTCCACACACCGCTCGCTCAGGGAGGAAGCCCATGGGTCTATCTCGATTGCTCTATCTCGCGCTGCCGGCGGCGCTGATCGGCTGCGCGTCGATGTCGGTGCAGACCGACTTCGACCCGGAGGCCGGGTTCGGTCAGCTCCGCACCTTCGGCTGGATGCCGACCGCGAGCGCGGCCGGCGTTTCCCGGACCGCCTCGATCCGTCCGCCGAGCGGCCTGCTCGAGGGTCGGATTCGGGCGCAGGTGCGTTCGGACCTGGAGGAGAAGGGCTACCGGTACTCGGACGCGCGCCCCGACTTCCGGGTGGGGATCCTGACCGTGGCCGATCGACGGGTCGACGCCTCGACCGTCAACACCTACTACACCTATCGCCGGACCACCTGGATCGTCTCGGAGCCGACGGTGCGCCAGTACGTCGAAGGGACGCTGATCATCGATCTCGTGGCCGGCGCCGAGAACGACCTGGTGTGGCGGGGCTCGGCGTCGGGCGCGCTCCCGGCCAACCCGACGCCGCAGTCGGTGTCGGAGAAGGCCGTGAAGGCGGCGTCGGCGATCCTCGATCGCTTCCCACCGGAGGGCGCGCGATGACCCGGACCCCCTCGCTCGTGGCCGGCCTCGTCGTTCTGGCCGCTTCGTCGCTCGCCGCCCAGCAGCGTCCACCGATCGTCTCGGTGAGCTTCGACATGCTGCCCTACTCCAGCCTCGCCGACCCGCTGCCCGGGACCGCCGAAGAGGACCTGAAGGTCTCGATCGCGAACCCGCGGATCCAGGTCAACCTCCCGATTCGGATCGGCCGGAACGGAGCGCTGGTCAACTCGTTCAGCTACTCGCAGCTCAACTTCAACTATCGCGAAGCCACCGCCCCCGGCAACGCGCCGGACCAGCTCCACGCGCTGAGCTACCGGCTCGCCCTCAACGTGCCGATGTCCGAGCGCTGGCGCTTCCTCGCGTTCGCCGAGCCGGGTCTGGCGTCGGACCTCGAGAACGTGGAGAGCGATCATCTCCGGTTCCAGGGCGGGGTCGTCTTCACCCGGCGGCTCGCGTCCGGTGGCAGCGTCGGCGTGGGCGCCGCGGTGCAGAACAACTTCGGCCAGGCCCTGCCGCTCCCGGTCCTGAACGTCGACGCCCGCTCCGGCGCGCTCCGATTCGATCTCCGCTTGCCGCGGAGCGCCGGCGCCTTCCTGCGCGCGGGAAGCGGGACCGAGATCGGTCTCGCGGCGAACGTCGAAGGCAGCCATTACCGGCTGGGCGGTGCGCCCGTCGAGGGGCGTCGGGTCCGCTATTCGGTGCTGACCGTGGGGCCCACCGTGTCCACCCGGCTGGGCTCCGTCACCACGGCGCGACTCTCGAGCGGCGCGGCCGTCGGCCGCCGCTTCGAGATCCAGGACGCGGACCAGAACGAGCTCCGGAGCATCGGGCTCGAGCCCGCGTTCTTTGTCCGCCTCTCATTCGACTTCGGCTCGCGTGGCGCAGCCGGCAACGGAAAGGATGCTGCTCGATGAGCTGGATCACGGCAGGACCATCGGGCCGTTTGGCCCTCGTCGGCGCCGCGCTCTCGCTCGCGGTCGCGCCGGCGCTCGGAGCGCAAGCGGCCGGGCGACAGCCGAACATCGTGGTGATCGTGGCCGACGACCTCGGGATGTC
Source organism: Gemmatimonadales bacterium (assembly GCA_041390205.1). Classification (GTDB taxonomy): domain Bacteria; phylum Gemmatimonadota; class Gemmatimonadetes; order Gemmatimonadales; family GWC2-71-9; genus SHZU01. Next base: position 11,114 of record JAWKQJ010000045.1, on the reverse strand, counting down.
CGACATCGGCGCCTACGGCGGCGAGATCCGGACCCCGTCGATCGACGATCTGGCCCGGCGCGGGGTGCGCTACACCGGGTTCTACGTGAGCCCGACCTGCTCGCCCACCCGGGCGATGCTGCTTTCGGGGATGGACAACCATCTCGCCGGGATGGGCAACTTCGCCTCGTACATCGCGCCCAACCAGGAGGGGAAGCCCGGGTACGAGGGGGTTCTGAATCAGCGGGTGGCGGCGCTGCCCGCGATCCTCAAGGACGGCGGCTATCACACCTACATGGTCGGCAAGTGGCACCTCGGCAAGAGCCCGGAGCTGATTCCGAGGGCCCGGGGCTTCGAGCGTGACTTCTCGCTGCTGGAGGGCGGTGGCAGCTACTACAACTTCGACGGCCTCAATCAGAGCGCCGATCCGAGCCAGTTCACCGAGGACGGCGAGTATCTGGAGAAGCTGCCCAACGGGTACTACGCCACCAAGACCTACACCGACAAGATCATCGAGTACATCGAGTCGAACCGGGGCGACGGCAAGCCGTTCTTCGCCTACGTGGCGCACCAGGCGCCGCACGACCCGCTCCAGATGCCGAACGCCTGGCTCCGGCGCTACCGGGGCTGGTACGACTGCGGCTGGGACTCGGTCCGCACCGACCGCACGGCCAGGATGCGGAACCTCGGGCTGCTCACCGGCCAGGCCGGCGCCGCGCCGCGGCTCTGGTACGTGCCACCGTGGGAGGACATGACGCCGGCCGCGCAGAGCACGGTGGCGCGGAAGATGGAGCTCTACGCCTCGATGGTCGAGATCCTCGACCAGGAAGTCGGACGGCTGATGAGCTATCTCCGCGAGAGCGGCCAGCTCGACAACACTTACGTCATCTTCCTCTCGGACAACGGTCCCGAGTCGGCGGATCCGGTCACCAACGCCAAGAACGCGCCCGGCTTCTCGCTCGACGCCAACTGGCTGGCTCGCACCTACGACATCGACTTCGCGAGCTGGGGCCGCAAGAACGGCTTCATCTCCTACGGCGCGTCGTGGGCGCAGGTCTCCGCGGCCCCGTTCTTCGGCGCCAAGGGGACGTTGCTCGAGGGCGGCATCCGCGCTCCGCTCATCATCGCCGGGCCGGACGGCCGCGGCGCCGGCAGCGTCAACCAGGACGCCCGGCTCCACGTCACCGACCTCGCACCGACCGTCCTGGAGCTCGCGAACATCGCCCAGCCGACCAACTTCCGCGGCCGTGAGGTGCTCCCGATGCAGGGCCTTTCCTGGGCCCGGATGCTCGCCGGCGAGGCGACCTCTCCGCGGACCGACCGTGACTGGCTCGGCTTCGAGCTGTTCGGGCAGAAGGCCCTGATCCAGGGGCCCTGGAAGGCCCTCAGCATGCACGAGCCGCTCGGCACCGGCGGCTGGCAGCTGTTCAACCTCGCCGACGACGTCGGCGAGCAGCGCGACCTCGCCGGCGAGCGGCCCGAGATCCTGCGGGGACTGACCGCGCTCTGGGACCAGTACGCCCGCGCCAACAACGTGGTGATTCCGAACCGCCACCCCTTCGAGCAGATGGCGAAGCGCCTGCCGGCGCGGCCGGAGGTCCTGGCCGACGACTGGCCTCCCGGCGCCGAGCCCGATTGGGGCGAGGAAGAGGACGAGCCGCTTTCCTGTTACGAGCGGAAGTAGGGGACGAGCGATGACCAAACTGCGTATCGCGGGACTCGTCCTGGGCGCCGTGGCCGGACTGGCGGCGCCCGCCCGGGCCCAATTCGACGGAGCGCGGATCTACTGGACGCTCCCCATCAACACCAACATCCTCGGCGTCACCACGGTGCGTGGCACCATCAACGCCGCCTGGACCAACTTCCAGCGGATCGAGCCGTCGGTCCGGGTCAACAACAACCTCTACCTGCTCAGCTACTCGCGCACCTTCGGCCTCTTCGGCCGGTCCGCGATGGCCACGCTGATGCTGCCGGCCGGCGCGATCGGCACCGACGCGTCGACGCCGCCCGGCGCGGGCGTCGCGAGCGAGTTCGTCCACGGGGTCGGCGACCCGTCGCTGGGCCTCTGGGTCAACCTGGTCGGGGCGCCACGGCAGCGGGTGCGCGACTTCGTCCGCTACGAGCAGGGGACCACCGTCGCGCTCAGCTTCGCCGGCAAGGCGCCGGTCGGCCAGTACGACGCCGGCTCCACCCTCAACATCGGCAGCAACCAGTGGAAGGCGAAGCTCGGCCTGCCGATCGTGCAGGGCCTGGGCTCCTGGACGCCGGGCAGCAGGATGACGCTCGAGGTGCTGCCGTCGGTGACCTTCTCCGGCGACAACGGCGACGCGCTGGGGCAGACCATCGCCCAGGATCCGACCATCGCGGTGGAGAGTCATCTCACCCGGGACGTCACCAAGCGGGCGTTCGTCTCGCTGGACTACACCTATCTTCGTCTGGGGCAGGCCACCTACACGGACAACACGACCGGGATGGTGAGCCGGAGCTCCAACGCGGTCGGGACCCATCTGGTCGGGGTCACCGCGGGGTTTGAGATCAACGACAACATGCGGTTGTTCGTCACTCATCAGCAGACCGCGTCGTCCGACGTGAGCAACGTGGATCTGCAGGGAGAGCTGCTCAAGGTGACGCTGTCCTGGAGCTGGCACACGGTGCTCGAGCGGTTGCGCGACCTCAAGTGACCGTTCGTCCCGTCGGCGCGGTGCTCCTCCTCCTGGGGTGCGCCGCGCCACCCTCTCCACCTCCCGACTACGTCGGCCGTCCGGTTTGCGCGTCGTGCCACGCGGCCGTGGACGGCGCCTACGCCGGATCGGATCACGATCTCGCGATGGCGGCGGCCACCGACTCGACGGTCCTCGGCGATTTCGCCGACGTCACGCTGATCCATCGAGGCGACACTACCACCCTCTTCCGGCGGGGGAGCGACTACCTCGCCAGGATCCGTGGGGCCAGCGGAGCGGCCGAGGAGCTTCGCGTCGAGGCCACCTTCGGCGTTCGGCCCCTCCAGCAATACCTCGTGGCCTTGCCGGGCGGCAGGTTGCAGCGGCTACCGTGGAGCTGGGATTCGCGCGCCGAGGCCGTCGGCGGGCAGCGTTGGTTTCCGGTCGACACCGGCGCCACGCCGGAGCCGACCGACCCGCTCCATTGGACCCGTCTCGGCGGTCGGTGGAACTCGATGTGCGCCGACTGCCACTCCACCGGCTTGTCGAGAGGCTACGATCCGGACACCGACCGCTATCGGACCCGCTGGGCGGAGATCGACGTCTCCTGCGAGGCCTGTCATGGAGCCGGCTCCGGCCACGTCGCCTGGGCCGCCGAGGCGGATCGCGACGACCCGAGCGCCGGCTTCGCGCGGTCGCTCCACGCCGGTGGCTCGTGGACTCGCGCGCCCGACGCCCGGATCGCGACCCTCCATCGGGACTCCGCGTCGACGGACGGACGCGCGACCCAGTCCGGCGTCTGCGCCGCCTGTCACTCGTATCGGACCGTGCTCCGCGAGGGCGGGGCCGAGCGCTCGTTCGACGACGCCTTCGCGCTGACCACCCTCGACGAGGACTCTGCTGCCGACGGTCCAGGCGAGGAGGAGGTCTTCGTGTGGGGCTCGTTCCTGCAGAGCCGGATGTACCGGGCGGGCGTGGTCTGCGGGGACTGTCGCCCTCACACCGCAGGGCTCCGGCGCGGGGCGACGGACTCTGCCTGGGCTGTCACTCGCCCGACGCGTACGCGTCAGGACCACCACGGGCACGCCGCAGGGCGGCCGGGATCCCGCTGCGTCGATTGCCACATGCCCGTCAGGACCTACATGCAGGTCGACGCTCGGCGTGACCACGTCTTCAGCGTCCCGCGACCCGACGTCGCGGGCCGGGTCGGCGCGCCGGATCCCTGCACCACCTGCCACCAGGATCGGAGCGCCGACTGGGCCGCTCGAACGATCGAGCGATGGCGCGGTGCCCCGCCGCCGGAGACCTCACGCGATCACGCTGCGCGACGCCCGGGCCGGAAACCCGGCGGCGCGTGCCAGCCTGGTCGCGCTCACCGCCGACCCTGCCGTCGGCGCGATCGTCCAGGCAACCGCGGTAGAGCTGTTGCCGCGCTTCCCGGGGCGCGACGAGGTCGCGGCGGCCGCGCGGGCGCTCCGCGACACGAGCGCGCTGGTGCGCGCCGCGGGCGTCCGCGCGCTCGCCGCCTTGCTTCCGGCATGGCCTGGCCCAGCTCCGACCGCTGCTCGACGATTCGGTCGGGAGCGTGCGCCTCGCGGCGGCCAGAGCGCTGGCGGGGCGGGAGGGATCGCTCGACGAAGCGGCGCGGCGCCGGCTCGAGGAAACGCTCGACGAGCTGATCCGGAGTCGGATGCTCACGGCGGACCTGCCGGCGACCCGACTGGATCTCGGGCAGCTCTACGAAGCGCGCGGCGACCCGGGGCGGGCGGAGGCGGAGTATCGCGCGGCGATCGCGCTCGAGCCGGGCTTCGCGCCCTCTTACGTCACGCTCGCGACGCTGCTGGAAGCGGGCGGCCGGTCGGCCGACGCGCTGGCGACTCTCGAGCGCGGCGTCGAGCGGGCCGGCGATGATCCGACGCTCCACTATGCGCTGGGTCTCGCGCATGCCCGGGCGGAGCCGTCTCGGCTCGCCCTCGCGCATCTCGGAAGCGCGGCCCGCTCGAGTCCCGAGCGAAGCGACCTGGCGGTCGCTCATGCGGTCGCTTTGAACGGCGCGGGCCGGCGGGGAGCCGCCCGGGTGGCGTTGGAAGAGGTGCTGCGGACTCGTCCCTGGGACGCCGATGCCCGTTTCCTGCTCGCGACGATCCTGCGAGACGGCGGCGACCGCGTGGCCGCGTTGCGGCACGCCGAGGCGCTGGCGGGCTACTGGCCGGGGTGCCGAGCTATCGGCGTCCTCGTCGCCGAGCTCGGCTCGACGACGCTCGCTGACCGCTGATCGGTTTCGGGTGGGACACGCTCGATCGCGAGCGGGGGTCGGCGGGTCGCTTGGCTATACGCTCGCGCGGCCAGCCAGCTCGCGCGCCCGGGCGCCCGTGCGCCGGGCGTCGTCGGCCACCAGCTGAGCGTCGAGGGCCGTCGCCTGCTGCAACGCCGCCGCCGCGGCGCGGCTCGCGGCGACGAGATCGCCCATCCGGGACAGGTAGAGCGAGCTGACCCGCTCGATCTCCGCCAGACCGACGCGATCGCCGCTCTGGCGGGCGAGCGCCCGCGCGCGGGCCAGCGTCCGTGGGGCCAGGGCCGGCGCCACCGCGATCTCGGCTTCGGCCAGCGCGGTCAGGGCCATGCCGACCGCGGCCGGGTCGCCGTGGGCTTCGGCTTGACCCACGGCGCTCTTGGCGAAGGAGAGCGCTCGGGTCGGATCGCCGGCCTCTCTCGCCACGATCGCGAGATTCTGGAGCACCTGGGCTCGGCCGCGATAGTCGCCGGCTCGCTCGAAGCTGGCGAGCGCGTCGAGGTAGGCGCGCTCCGCTCCGATCTGGTCGCCTCGGAGGTGGAGGATCGAGGCCTGGTTGTTCGCGACCTTCGCGAGCAGCAGGTCGTCGTCGAGCTGAGCGGCGACCCGGCGTGCCCGCTCGAACCAGGCGAGCGCCTCGACCAGCCGTCCGCGCTCGAACGACACCCCGCCCAGCAGGTTGAGAGCTCGGAACCGGCCGCGGTCGTCGCGCGCTGCGGCGAAGCCGCTGCAGGCGCTCCCGGCGAGCTCGACGGCCAGCTCGTAGTCGCCGGTTCGGGCCGCGGCCGAGGCGGCCACGATCTGGATCCCGGGGCGGGCGGCGCGGGACGGCTCGGCGACCCGATGCCAAGCCAGCACCCGCTCCGCCTGCCCTTCGTCGAGCCAGCCGTCGAGGATCGACGGCCAGTCGACGGGACGATGACTCACCTCACCACGCCACGGCGTAGCGGGAGAAGTGATCGAGCGGCGCGGAGACTTCCCGCCGCGCGCGATCGACCGACGGCAGCACCTCGATCACCCTGAGGTCCTCCGTCGTATACACGATCAGCTTCGGCGTGTCGACCAGCTCGCAGTTGCCGTAGCCCATCACCAGCTGGGCCGGCCGCTCGAATTGGAGACCGTGGGGATAGAACCGCACCGAGTTGACGTCGCCGCTCACGACTTCGCCGCGGATCCGAACCGGAGCGTCCAGCGCGCCGGCCGGCACCACGAGGCGGTGACGACCCAGCTCGAGCACGCCGCCTCGGGGACCGATCGTCTCCGTGGCCGACACCGGTCGCTCGGCCGAGCAGGAGAGCAGCCCGTGGAGCAGTCGCCGAACCGGGTCGAGCACCGGGTCGACCGCGGAAACGACGTCGCGGATCAGCCCCCCTCCGAGGAGGGCGTCGGGATTCGGCCCCGTCTCGATCGGGGTCGGCTCCAGCGGTCGTTCGGCGCCGCAGCCCGCTACGAAGAGCAGCAGCAGAGCGGTGGCGATCCGTCGGATCGAGGGCTGGGTGGACATCGGGTCTCCTGGTTCGGGTCGAGCACTGGCCACCGTCGGCTTCTCGGGGGGGCGGCCTTTCGTGAACGCTCTGTTAGGCATGGCACGGGCCAGCATACCCTTGCAGCTTGTCGCACCCGGTGTTCAGGAAATTGACGCGCCCCGCCGCAGCGATTGGGGCGCTTGAGGATGCGGCGCTGCCTGTCTGCTCGAACCTTGGACAGTAGGGGTCGGAGCCGGGGCCGGCGGTGGATGGTCCCGGGTGTGTCGGGGGTGCGTCCGGGCGGCGGGCCGTTGCGGCGCGGCTACAGCGACCGGCCGACGCCGGGCAGGGTTCCGGCCTCCGCCGAGGCCATGAAGGCCTCGAAGACGTCGCTCCGCCACCACTTGTGGCTCTCCCGCATGATCCGGAGCGCGCGGTCGGTGCCCATCGCGTCCCGGTAGGCCCGGTTGGTGGTCAGCGCGTCGAACACGTCCGCGATGCAGACGATCTGGGCGTGGAGCGGGATCGCCTCGCCGGCCAGCCCGTCCGGATAGCCCGAGCCGTCGTGCTTCTCGTGGTGCCAGCGAATGATCGGCTTGAGGTCCCAGGGAAACTCGATCCCCTCGAGCAGGCGGATCCCCATCATCGGATGCTGCTTGATGACGTCGAACTCCGCTTCGGTGAGCCGGCCGGGCTTGTTCAGGATCTCGAGCGGGACTTCGACCTTGCCGACGTCGTGGAGGTAGGCTCCCAGCCGGATGGTCAGCAGGTCCTCTTCGGAAAGCCCGAGCTGGCCGGCCACCTGGACCGAGAACTCCGCCACCCGGCTGCAGTGACCGGAGGTGTAGCTGTCCGCGCTCTCGATCGACTGGCCCCAGTCGCGCACCACCGCGAGGAAGGTGCTCTCGAGCTTGTCCCGGCGGGTCTCGACGTCGACCAGGTCGACCCGCGCGTCGAGCCGGCGGAACACAGCGAAGGCGCGGTTGAGCAGCTGGAGCGACTCGCGGTTGCGGTCCTGGACCCGGTAGAGCAGGGCCATCTCGCGGCAGGTCTCGGCCTCGACCAGGCTCGCGCCCGTCGCGACGGCGAGTCCGAGCGCGCGCGCGAGCAGGGCTTCGGCCGCCTCGTGCTCGCCCTGGTGGCGGAGGATCGCGCCGAGCTGCTTCTCCGCCGCCGCGACGTCCATTTTGGAGCCGAGCGCCGCGAAGATCTCGTTCGCCGCTCGGGCAACGCCGGCCGCGTCGTCCGCCCGTCCCACGCTGACCAGCACTTCGGAGCGATTCAGCAGACAGAGCGCCTCGAGGTGCCGATCGCCGATCTCGCGCGCCAGCTCGAGCCCGCGCGCGTAGGAGTCCTCCGCCAGGGCCCAGTCTTCCCGGTCGGCGCTGATCATGCCCAGGTTGTGGTAGGCGATCGCGCAGCCCTTCGCGTTCTCCGCGCGGCGAAAGGCCTCGAGCGACTGGCGGTACCAGCGCTCCGCCTCGGCCCAGTCGCCGCGGATGTTGGCCAGGATCCCGAGATTCTGCTCGGCCCGTCCCCGGAGCTCGATCTCGTCGCCCGCCTCGGCCAGGATCTCGCGATAGCGCTGGTCGGCGGTGTCGAGCTCTCCCCGCTCGAGGTCGATCCCGGCGAGCACGTTCATCGCCTCGAGCGCCTGCCGGGGCGAGCCGTGGCTTCGCGCCAGGGCCAGGCTGGATCGGCAGTCCTCGGCGCCGCGATCGCTCTGTCCGAGCCGATGGCGCACCAGGCCGATCCGGCGCAGGGCGTCGATCCGATCGCTGGTCGAGTCGGAGCCCCCGGCCAGCCCGAGCGCCGTCGCGAGCAGCTGCTCGGCGGCTTCGAGCTGGCCCGCTCGCTCGAGGGCGCTGGCCCGCTCCAGAGCGTCTCGCGCCGAGGCGGCGGAGGCGACCTGACCGGAGATCGGGTTCATCGGATCCGAGGTTTCCACGGGTGTTCCGGGGGGCAATCGGCGTACCCGGGCGGGCCTCCCGGCCGGTCGGAGAGCGGCTCGAGTCGGGCCGCGGCCAGGGCTCGGCCCGGCCGAGGTAAGTCGTTCTGTCCTAAGGGCTTGTCTGGGACCTAGAGGAGGCGCCGACATCGCTGCGACCAGCCGGGCTACGGCCGATTGGCGAGCGGTCACCGGAAATCGCCCCCTGGACTCATAAAACGCCAGGCGCGCTCGAGGGCCTGAGAATCGGACGCCGGGGGCCATTCCGATTTCGCGAGTGTCCCGCCGATGTCGGCCGGGAGGCATCTCCAGAGCAGGAGACAGGCGGCGGCTGCCGCGACCGAATGTGACCGGACCGATCATTGACTCGGTTACCCGGGCCCGGCGACCATTGGCCGGGCGACCCGATTCGGGTCGAAGCCGCATTTCGAGGCCGGGAGACCCCGGCCGCTCTCGGCATCGGAGCTCTTGGGGCGAGCATGACGATCGAGCGACGCGAGTTCCTCCGCAGGCTCTCCGGATTGGGCGGCGGTATCCTGGGCGCTTCCTCCGTGCATGGACTCTGGCGCTGGAGCTTCGCCACGCCGGCGGATCTCGCCCGGGACGCCCGGTCGCGCCCCGCGCGGCAAGCCGCGCTCGGCTACGGGCCGCTGGTCCCGTCGGCGGACACCCCCGAGTTCGAGATCCCGGCCAGCTTCCGCTGCCTCAAGATCAGCGAGGCCAGCCTTCCGGCCGCCGGCCATCCGGAGCTGCTGGTGCCTAACGCCTTCGACGGGATGGCCGCCTTCCGGCTCCCGAACGGCAACGTCAGGCTGATCCGCAACCACGAGATGGTGGACGCCGCCGAGCACGCCCGCCCGATCGGGTCGCCGTGGTACGATCCGCGGGGGAGCGGTGGGACCACCTCGCTCGAGGTCCGGATCGCCGGCCGGGGCGCGGACCGGCGGATCGAGGTGATCGACGAGTTCGTGTCGCTGGCCGGCACCCGGGTCAACTGCGCGGGCGGGCGGACGCCGTGGGGCTCGTGGCTCAGCTGCGAGGAGAATTGCTTCGGGCCGACCCAGGGCTTCGAGCGCCCGCACGGTTACGTGTTCGAGGTGCCGGCGGCCGCGCGGTCGGCGGTGACGCCCGTGCCCCTCGAGGCGATGGGCCGCTTCGTGCACGAGGCGGTGGCGATCGATCCCGACACCGGCTTCGTCTACCTCACCGAGGACGCCTGGTACAGCGCCGAGAATCCCGCGCAGCCCGGCGCCGGTTGCTTTCGCTTCATTCCCCGGCGGCGAGACCGGTTGGCGGAGGGCGGCCGGCTGCAGATGCTCGCCGTGCCCGGCCGCCCCGGGCATCTCACCGCGCGGGGCCAGACCGTGGGCTCCACCGTGCCCGCCACCTGGGTCGAGATCGAGGATCCCGATCCCGCTGCGGCGGAGACCGAGCCGAGCACGGTGTTTCGCGAGGGGCTCGCCAAGGGCGGCGCGATCTTCGCGCGGCTGGAGGGCGCCTGGGCCGGCGACCGCGGGATCTACCTGGTCTCGACCAACGGCGGCGACGCGCGGGCCGGTCAGGTCTTCTTCTATCGTCCGACCGGGCGGGACACGGGCGAGCTCACCCTGGTGTTCGAGTCGCCGTCGCGCGAGGTGCTCGACGGACCCGACAACCTCTGCGCGTCGCCGGGCGGCGGCTTGATCATCTGCGAGGACGGCGGCGGCGACCAGTACGTGCGCGGGCTCGACCGCCGGGGCCGGATCGTCGACCTGGTTCGCCACCCTCGCGGCGCCGACGGCAGCACCCCCGGAGAGTTCGCGGGATCGTGCCTGAGTCCCGACGGCGAGGTGCTGTTCTTCAACGTGCAGGGATCCCGCACCAGGGAGGGGACGGTCCCGAGCGCCACCTACGCGCTCTTCGGTCCGTGGCGGCGCGGCCCGCTCTGATCAGCTGGCGCGGCTCACTCGCAGGATGAGGTCCGCCGACCCCGCCGAGCCTTCGTTCCGAAACACGAACAGGTAGCCGCCCGCGGTGAACCGGTGCTCGACCCGGTCCCGTCGAACCACGTCCATCGCCAACGCCAGATCGGACTCCGCCCCCAGCTCGGCGACCAGGCTGTCGATCGGCCGATCGTACCAGGGGACGGCGAAGAACGGCGCGAGAGCTTCACGAGCCTCCCGCGGGATGGCCGCTTCCATCAAGTCGCGGGCGGCCCGCCGCGCGACCAGACCCATCGTCGGGTCGCGGCGGAACGAGGAACGCACGTTGAGGGAGACGATCGCAACGCCGCCACTGTCCGAGACGGCCACGACCGACATCCGGCCGGCGAACGGGCCAGCCGCCGGCTCGAACTCGATCAGCTCCCGCCCGTCGACCCCGAGCGCTTGGCTCTTCTCCCGGAGCTGCCACTGCCGGAAATACGCGGTCTCGTGGATTCCGTGGAGCGGGGCGCCGATCAGCGACGTGTCGAGTCCGGGACTGGTGAGGCCGACGAGGGCCGGCAGCAGGGCCAGGGTCAACACGGTGTCCTCCTCGATCGACGGGTGAGCTCGCAGCCCTCCGACCGATGAGGCGCAGGACCGCTCCGGATGGGATCATCGACCGGCGCGGATCCAGGGAGCCGCGCCGCATCTCCGCGCGGCGATGTCGGTCGCTCCGGACCGGGGCGCCCCGGTCCGGCTAGTCTCGATCTCGGCGCTGTCCCACTTCCCAGGCGCCCGTGGGAAGCCGGACGTGCAGGCGCACGATCCGGCCCGCGTCGTCGCGCTCGAATCGGATCCTCGCCA
>JAWKQJ010000044.1:0-42489 GCA_041390205.1 Gemmatimonadales bacterium | reverse complement strand
GGCAACGCAGCCCACGCCGGCTCCGCCCGCTCCTGGTAGAGCGTGAAGAGCCGCCGGACCAGCTCCCGGTCGGTCGCCGTCGGAATCGCGCCGAGGTGCTCGGCGATCCAACCCGCCCGGCCGAGATCCCACTTGAGCGGCCGGCGGGCCGCCGGCGGGTCCCAGCCGCTCAACGCCGACGCCACCCGGCCGAGGAGCTGGCCGAGGCTCCGGAGCTGGCGCTCGGTGCGGGGCCGCGCGTGGGCGAGCGGCCGGCCGTCGATCCAGCCGAGCGCGCTCACCAGATGGGTCTCGCCGGCGATCGCGTCGGTCACGATCGTCTCGCCCCCGTCGGCGCGGCGGGGCTCGGGAATGCCGGCGCTCGGGTCGCGGGCCCGGATCCGGGCCAACGCCTCGTGTTGGGTCTGGAGCAGCTCGAGGCTCTCCTCGCGGCCGCTCACCTTGAGGACCACGCGGTCGCCGTTGACGTCGCGAATCAGGAAGTTCCGGTCGCGCTCGCTCTCGAGCTCGGTAGCCCGGCCCTCGATCCCGAAGTGCCGGGCGGCGAGCTCGCTGGCCGTCTGGGCGTCGACCATCGGCCGATCGTACACCACGGGTGGATCGCTGGTCGGCATCAGGCGGCCTTGACGCCCACGGTCACCGTCGAGGGCCCGAGCCGCCAGGCGCACGACGCGGTGAGTCCGGCGTCGGTCATGGCGTCGAGCTCCTCCTCGAGCGAGAAGTAGCGGTCCTCGCCGGCCCACTCCGCGAAGTGCTGCCAGGCCCGTCCCTCCTCGATGCCCGACGCCACCATGTGATCGGCCCACTGCTGGTAGGTCGCCTTGGAGGGCGCTTCGCCGGCGGGGATCGTGGCGTCGGCGTTGGCGAAGATCCCGCCCGGGGCGAGCGCCGCTGCGATTGATCGGTACAGCGTCCGCTTGGGCGCCAGCTCGCGCACGTGATGGAGCGCGAGCGAGGCGACGATCGCGTCCACCGGTCCCGCCACCCGATCGAACGACTCCAGGCGATAGCTCGCCCGGTCGCCGAAGCGGGCGAGGCGGAGCCGCGCCTGGGTCACCATGTCGGCATCCACGTCCCAGAGCTCGACCCGGGCTTCCGGGTAGCGCTCCAGCACCCGCTCGCTCAGGCTGCCGGTGCCGGCGCCGAGGTCGATCACCCGCGCGGGCGGCCGCGCCGCGCCGATCGCGCGGACCGCCTCGGCGAGCATCTCGTCGTAGCCCGGAATGAAGCGGCGGATGGTCTGGTCGTACGCCTCGATCTCGATTCGGAGGTGCCGCGATACGGAGTGGCTCATGCAGCGAAGCTATCACCCGGCGGAACGGGGTCGCCAGGCCGCGACCGGTCTTGTCGCTGGACGGGCCGGCCGGTACGTTCCCCGCGCCCACCTCCGAGGAGTCTCCCGAGCCAGTGAGCAAGCCGGCCAGGACCAGCCCCGCCGTCGAGCTGGTCGGCGTGACCAAGAGCTTTGGCGACACCCGCGCGGTCGACGCGGTGTCCCTCGCCGTGGAGCCGGGGGAGTTCTTTTCCCTGCTTGGCCCGTCGGGGTGCGGCAAGACCACCACGCTGCGCCTGATCGCCGGCTTCGAGACGCCCGATCCCGACGGTGGCGAGGTCCGGATCGACGGACGGGTCGTGAACGCGCTGCGCCCCTACGACCGCGGCGTCGGCATGGTGTTCCAGAGCTACGCCCTCTTTCCCCACCTGAACGTCTTTCGGAACGTCGCCTTCGGACTCGAGCAGCATCGGGTGCCGAAGCCGGAGATCCCCGAGCGCGTCCATCGGGCGATGGACCTGGTGCGCCTCGAGCCCGACCGCTTCGGGTCGAGGATGCCGGCCCAGCTCTCGGGCGGCCAGCGGCAGCGGGTGGCGCTCGCCCGCGCGCTGGTGCTGGAGCCCAGGATCCTGCTGCTCGACGAGCCACTCGGCGCGCTCGATCTCAAGCTCCGGAAGGAGATGCAGCTCGAGCTCAAGGCGCTCAACCGCTCGCTCGGGATCACCTTCGTCTACGTGACCCACGACCAGGAAGAAGCGCTGGTGATGTCCGACCGGATCGCCGTGATGAGCGAGGCGAAGGTCGCCCAGCTCGGCTCGCCGGCGGAGGTCTACGAGGATCCGCGGACCGCCTTCGTGGCCACCTTCATCGGCGAGTCGAACCTGGTGTCCGGTCGCGCCGTCGAGTCGACGGCCGACGGCTGGGTGGTCGAGCGGGGCCCGAATCGTTACCGCGTCCCTCGGCATCCCGCGATCGTCGCGGGTGCCACCGTCGACCTGGCGATTCGCCCGGAGTGGATGGACCTCTTCCGCCCGGGCGAGGTGCCCGCCGAGGAGAACGGGCTCCCGGGCGTGGTGCACGACGTGATCTACCTGGGTGAGACCATCCACATCCTCGCCGACCTCGACGGCGGCGGCCGTCTCAAGGTCGCGGTCCGGAACGAAGGTCAGCTCGCCAAGCCGGTGCCGTGGCGGCGCGCGGATCCCGTGGTCGTGGCCTGGCTCCCCGAGGACTGTCAGGTGCTGGAGCCGGAATGAGCGCCCGCGCCCTGATCCGGCGGATCGCCGCGAGCCCCCGCGCGGCGGGCTCGGCCCTGGTCGCGCCGGGGGTTCTCTGGCTGCTCGCCTTCTTCGTGGCGCCGATCGCGATCATGCTGGGCTACAGCGTGATGCAACGCGGCGTCTACGGCGGTGTCGAGGCGGTGCTCACCGCCGAGCAGTACCGTCGCCTGGTCGACCCGCTCTACCTCGGCATCCTCGCGCGCACCGTCGTCTGGTCGCTGGCCTGCACGGCCGCGTGTCTGGTGCTGGGCTATCCGGTCGCCTTCGCGATCGCCCGGGCGCGCCGATGGCGGCGGATGCTGCTCTTCCTCGTCGTGCTGCCGTTCTGGACCAGCTTCCTGGTCCGGATGTTCGCGATGATCTTCCTGCTCCGCGACACCGGGCTGATCAACAGCGCTCTGCTCGCCCTCGGGATCGTCGACCAGCCGCTCACCCTGCTCTACACGCCGTTCGCGGTGCTGCTCGGCCTGGTCTACGGCTTCCTCCCCCTCATGATCCTGCCGATCTACACCTCGCTCGAGCGGCTCGACGACAGCCTGCTCGAGGCGGCCGAGGTGCTCGGCGCGCGCGGGTTCGAGCGCTTCCGGCGGGTGGTGCTCCCGCTCTCGATGCCGGGTGTGGTGGCCGGGTCGCTGCTCACCTTCATTCCGTCGCTGGGCTCGTTCGTGCCGTCCGATCTCCTCGGTGGCGCGAAGCAGGCGATGGTCGGCAACATCATCCAGAATCAGTTCACCGTGGCGCGCGACTGGCCCTTCGGCTCCGCGCTCTCCTTCGTCCTGATGCTGGTCGTGCTGGTGCCGGTGCTGCTCTATCTCCGCCGGCGCGACACCCTCGAGGTGAAGACCCGGTGAGCCGGCGCGTCCCACGCTCGGTGGTCGCCGCGGCCGGCGCGGTTTACTTCTTCCTCCACGCGCCGCTGGTGGCGCTGATGGTCTTCTCCTTCAATCAGTCACGCTTCAGCGTGTCCTGGTCCGGCTTCACCCTGGAGTGGTACCGGCGCCTGCTCGAGCGCGACGACGTGCTGCTCGGCCTCTGGCGGAGTCTCGTGGTGGGCGCCACGGCCACGGTGATCTCCACCGTGCTGGGCACCGCGCTGGCGCTGGCGCTCGCGCGACACCGCTTCTTCGCCCGCCGGACGGTGGAGGGTCTGCTCTACCTGCCGCTGGTGACGCCCGAGATCATCATGGGCATCTCCCTGCTGGCGCTCTTCGCGCTGGTCGGGATCCCGCTCGGGCTCCGGACCATCACCATCGCCCACGTCGCCTTCTGCATCTCGTTCGTGACCGTGGTGGTTGGGGCCCGGCTCCGCGGCATGGACCAGCATCTGGAGGAGGCGGCGATGATGCTCGGCGCCGACGAGTGGAGCGCCTTCTGGAAGGTGACCCTGCCGGAGCTCGCCCCGGGCATCACGGCGGGCGCGCTCCTCGCCTTCACCATGTCGTTCGACGACTACGTGATCACCTCGTTCGTCTCCGGCGCCGGCTCCTCGACCCTGCCGGTCGTGATCTACGGCATGGCCCGGCGGAACGTCGAGCCGACGGTCAACGCGGTCAGCACGATCGTCGTGGTTCTCACCGCCGTTCTGCTGTACCTTGCCGAACGGTTTCGCGCCGACCACTCGCTGGCCGCTCGCTGAGCGGCCGGCCCACCGTGTTCCGGGGGAGCGCCATGGGTCCCGATCCGTCGCAAGGTCCTCCCCGCGGGCCGCTCGCGAGCCCGCTCGATCGGCGGCGCTTCCTGCGCGCGGCGCTCGAGGCGGGCGTCGGGGCGAGCGCCCTCGCGGCCCTGGTCGCCTCCTGCGGGGGAGGCCAGGGCGAAGCGCCCCGCGAAGCCGGCGCGCTCGGCCCGATCGAGTCGGAGCTCAACCTCTACCTCTGGTCCGACTACCTCGCCGACGACACCATCCCCAACTTCGAGCGCGAGTTCGGGGTCCGGGTGCGGCTGGACACCTACGAGAGCAACGAGGACATGCTGGCCAAGCTCCTGGCCGGCGCCTCCGGCTACGATCTGGTGCTGCCCTCGACCTACGTCTTTCCCGTGTTGCTCGGGGAGCGTCTGATCACCCCGCTCGTGAAGGACCATCTCCCGAACCTCGGCAACGTCGTGCCCGAGCTCCGCGATCCGCCCTGGGATCCTGGCGGGGTCTACGGCGTGCCCTGGCAGTGGGGCGTCACTGGCATCGCCTACCGGAGCGACCTGGTCGCGAAGGCGCCGGACAGCTGGGGGGTCTTCCTCGACCCGGCCCACGCCGGCAAGATGACCATGCTCGACGACATCCGCGACGTGATCGGCTCCTTTCTCCGCTTCCGGGGCCATTCCCTCAACTCGATCGACCCGGCGGAGCTCGAGGCGGCCCGGGCCGATGCCGTGGCGGCCAAGGCCAATCTCCGCGCCTTCATCTCCGCGACGGTCAAGCCACAGCTGATCGCCGGAGACGTCTGGATCGCTCAGCTCTGGAACGGCGATACCATGCAGGCCAAGGCCGAGCAGCCGGCGATCGAGTTCGTGGTGCCGAAGGAGGGGAGCATGCTGTTCACCGACTCGCTGGTCGTGCCGAGCTCGGCCAGGCATCCGCGCGCGGCCCACGAGTTCATGAACTACGTGCTGCGCCCCGAGGTGGCCGCCGCGATCGCCGACAAGACCGGCTACGGCTCGGCCAACGCGGCCGCGGCTCCTCTCACTCAGGCCAAGCTGGCGTTTCCGGGCCAGGAGGAGATGGCCCGGCTCGAATTCCAGGAGGACCTCGGCCGGGCCACCCAGCTTTGGGATCGGATCTGGACGGAGATCAAGGCGGCCTGACCGTCGAGGCGGAGCTTGCAGGCGGTCGAGCCGGACGTCGGGGGGACGGGCCGTCGCCTCGGGCGCTCAACTGGTCCGGCTGTGAGTCTGGTAACTGATTGTTGCTGTTGATCTTGAAGATCGGGACCCCGGCTCGCACTGCGCCGGCCGGGTCGGGTGGATCTGACGGCCTGCCCGTTGCTAGGCCTGCCAGGGGGACGCTAGTTTACCGGGCCGGTTTCGCCATCACCGAACGATTGGATCGCCAAAATGCTCGAGCTCGTCGGTCGTGTTCTCGCAGGTCTCGGTGCCGGAATGATCCTCGCGGCGCTGACCTTCGTCACGCTGCTGATCGGGGTGCTGGTCAACTCGATGGTGGTGCTGATGGCCGGGCCGATCGTCGACAAGGTGATGGGCGAAGAGCCCGGATCGGCCGAGGCCTAGCTAGCTCTTCGGCAGGTCGGCCTCGTCGACCTGATCCTTGTCCTCTTCCCTCGTGGCCGCCCGGATCGCCCCTTCGAGGTTGATCTTGAGCGAGCCGAAGCCCTCCCGGAGTCCCCGCACTCTCGTCTGAAGCCCGCCGGTCCGCCGGGCCAACGTCGCCATCACGCCCAGGGTGTCGACCAGTCCCGTCTCCCCGATGGACCCCGCGGCCGCCTTCATCTCGTCCAGCGTCCGCGCCAGCCTCCGGACCTGACTCTCGTCCGCCCGCATCGTGCCCATCTCCTCGATCAGGCGGTGGATGGTGTCGAAGCGGGCAGGGAACGTCTCCAGCACGGCGAGCTTGGCGAGCTGTTTCGAGCTGAGCTTCGAGGCCACCGGTTCCCCCGGGTTGAGGTTGGCAGCCGCAATCTAGCCGGGAGCGCCGGCGGCGCTCAGGTGGATGCCCCCCCGGCAATCGCTCGAGTTGGGCCATAGCTTTAAGTTAAATCAAGCGATGTAAAGTATAAATATTGCCGACATTGACTTAAATCGGACGTTGTTTACATTATTTCCGCTTCTGTGAGCCGTTCTAGAGCCGTCCAACCCGAGCCGAGACCCGAGCCATGAGCACCCCGAGCCTGCGCGACTTCCTGGAGATTCCCTACGACGAGCTGGAAGAGATGAACCTGGAGGCCAAGAACGAGCGGGTCTCCAGGGTCTCGGTCGACAAGATCCGCGAGAAGCGGATCAAGTACCTCGCCGACGAGAAGCGGATCAAGGCCGTCACGGTCTGCTTCACGGACCTCGAGGGTCGGCTCCACATGCTGGACTACGACAAGAAGTTCCTGCTCCGCTCGGCCGACAACCTGACCTTCGACGGCTCCTCGATCCGCGGCTTCTCGGCGCAGTCGGAGTCCGACCTCCGGCTCGGGATCGACTGGCCCGCGTTCTACTGGCTGCCGTCCGACGTGTTCGGGCCGGGCAAGGTGCTGGTGTTCGGCATGGTGCAGGAGAAGGACGGGACCCCGTACGTGGCCGACCTGCGCTCGGTGCTGAAGGCCTATCTCGATCGGCTCTACAAGAAGGACGGCCTGACCTGCAACGCGGCCAACGAGATCGAGGGCTTCCTCTTCAAGGGCCGCGACGCCGAGCGCCGCTATCGGATCGAGCGGGAGTTCGATCCGGTGTCGACCGGCGGGTACTACCACTCGCTCCCGGGCGACGCCCTCAGGCAGTTCATCGACTCCGCCGCCGAGGTGCAGCGGGCGATGGGCTTCGCCAACGAGAAGGATCACCCGGAGGTGGCGCCCTCGCAGTTCGAGATGAACTACTCCTACACCGAGGCCAGCGTCGCGGCGGATCAGATCCTGCTCTACAAGCTGATCTGCCGGCAGGTCGCCGCCAAGATGGAGCTCACCGCGAGCTTCCTGCCCAAGCCGATGACCGGTGTCAACGGCTCCGGCATGCACACCAACCTCAGCGTGAGCCAGAAGGGGAAGAACCTCTTCTTCGACGCGAAGGGTCAGGACCGGCTCTCGAAGATGGGATGGAAGTTCATCGAGCGGATCCTCTCCAACGGTCAGGACCTCTGCCTGGTCCTGAACGCGAGCGTCAACGCCTATCGCCGGCTGGATCCGCACTACGAGGCGCCCAACCAGATCAAGGCCTCGGCCGTGGATCGCGGCGCCATGGTGCGGATCCCGATCGGCAACGAAAAGACCGCCCGCGTCGAGGTCCGCTCGATCGGACCGGACGCCAACCCGTACCTGGTGCTCTACTCGCTGCTCCGCACCGGCCTCGAAGGGCCGGTCGAGAAGGTGTCCGCGGACAAGAAGCGCGACCGGACCAAGTTCCTGCCGGACAACATTTACGACGCCATCCGGCTGTTCAAGAGCTCCAAGTACGCGGCCGACCTGCTCGGCGAGACGGTCCACCGGAAGTACGCCGACGCGAAGCTGATGTCGGCCGAGCGCTGCCCGAAGGCCCTGGGCTCGCTGATCAAGATTCCGGAGATCCAGTACCACCACGAGGTCACCAACCAGTTCCTCTGGAGCCAGTTCTAAGCCGACGCCACGGTCTCGGGCGCGAACGGCCCCGGCGGGATCCCTTCCCGCCGGGGCCGTTCGGCGTCCCGCCACCCCGCTCCTGCCCTTATCTTCTCTGCTCCGGAGCGTTCCTTCCACCCAGAGGAGGCTCATGTCGTTCGGTCGAGCGCTGATCCTCACGCTCGCGATCCCCGGTCCCGTCGCCGCGGCCCAGGCGGACGGCGGACCGATCAGCATCTACGCCGACCGCGTCCTCGACGGTCGCGGCGGGGCGGTCCGCCGGTCCACCGTGATCATCGACAACGGGCGGATTCTCCGGATCGAGCCTCGTCGGGTGGACCGGCCGACGCTCGAATTCCGGACCGGCACCCTGCTGCCCGGCCTGATCGACACCCACGTACACCTCGCCGCCTACGTCAACCGGCAGGGTCGGATGCACACCGCCGCCGACGGCGACACTCCGGCGCAGTCCGCCCTGAGCCGGGCGGCCAACGCGGAGGCCACCCTCGCGGCCGGCTTCACCACCGTGCAGAGTCTCGGCTCGGACGACGACCACGACCTCCGCGATTGGATCGCCCGGGGCGGCGTGGCTGGTCCGCGAGTGCTCACCTCGCTCGATCCGATCACCGACGGATCGCTCACGCCCGAGGCGCTTCGGGCCGAGGTGGCCCGACGGGTCGAGGCCGGGGCCGACGTGATCAAGCTGTTCGCCTCCCGGAGCATCCGCGACGGCGGCACGCCGACCATGACCCGGGAGCAGCTGGCCGCCGCCTGCGACGAAGCGAAGACCCGCGGGGTCCGCGGGGTGGTGCACGCGCACAGCGCGGAGAGCATCCGCGACGCCACGCTCGCCGGGTGTCACCAGATCGAGCACGGAATCTTCGCCACCAGGGACGTGCTCGAGCTGATGGCGGAGCGGGGCACCTATTTCGATCCGCAGTGCTCCCTGATCTTCCGGAACTACCTCGACCATCGGGCCTGGTTCCGGGGCATCGGCAACTTCACCGACGAGGGCTTCGCCGCGATGGAGCGCGCGATCCCGCTGGCCATCGACGTGATCCGCCAGGCCGGGGCGACGCCGGGCCTCAAGCTGGTCTATGGGACCGACGCCGTGGCCGGCGCCCACGGGCGGAACGCCGCGGACCTGCTGTGCCGGGTTCGCCAGGCGGGCCTCCGGGCGGCCGACGTGATCGTCTCGGCCACCAGCCTCGCCGCCGAATCGCTCGGCCTCGGCGACCAGCTCGGCAGTCTCACGCCGGGCTACCAGGCCGACCTGATCGTGGTCGACGGCAACCCGCTCGACGACATCGCCGCGATGACCCGGGTGCTGCTGGTGGTGAAGGGTGGCCGAGTGGTGCACTACGACCCCACGCTCACCGCCCTTGGCGGGCTCCGCTGAGCCGATGGAATCCGTGGCCGGACTCGCGCCGCTTCACCTGCTGCTGATCGCGGCCGCCGCGCTGGTCGCCGGCGGGGCCCTCGGTTGGCTGGTCGCGGCCCGTCGCGCCGCCACGAAGCTCAAGAGCGAAGTGGACCAATGGGAGCGCCGATTCCTCGCCAGCATGGCCGAGGGCCAGACGCTGAGTCGGAAGGCGGGCCAGCTCGGCGAGGAGCTCAAGACCACGCGATCCAAGCTCGGCACCGCGGAGGTCGGACAGGAGGCCGCCCGCGCCGCGCTCGAGGCGCGCACCGAGGAGCTCGGACGGGTTCGGGAGGCGCTTCGAAAGGCCCAGGCCACCGTCGCCGGCCGCGAGCTCGAGCTCGACGAGCTGGCGGTGCGGAGCGCGGACGCCGGTCCGCTGCGCGAGGCCCTGGCCGAGCGTGAAGCCGCCGTCGAGCGGAGCGAGTCGCGAGCCCGGGCGCTCGCCGCGCGGGTCCAGGAGCTGAGCGGCGCCCGGTCGAAGCTGGAGTCGGAGGGGATGCGGCTCGCGGTCCGGGTGGAGAGCCTCGAGCGCGAGCTCCAGCAGGCGACCGACACGAGCCGCCGGGAGCTGGAGGGTCACCGCCGGGCGCTGGGCGCCGCGAACGCCCTGGTGGAGCAGAGCCGGCGGGAGCACGAGCGCTTGGCCGAGCGGCTCGCGACCGTGACCAAGGCGCTCGAGTCGGCCAACCGCGAGCTCGATCGATTCCGTGCCAAGGCCGACGAGACCGAGGCCGAGGTGAGGAACCGGAGCGCGGAGCGGATCGCCCGGGAGCTGGAGCTGAGCCAGGCCGTCGCCGAGCGCGAGGCGGCGATCGGGTCGCTCGAGGCCAAGGCGGAGCGGCTCGACCCGCTGGTTCGTCGGCTCGAGGATCGCGAGGCGCTGCTCCGGGCGGTGCTCTACGAGCGGGACGAGGCCGTCCGCCGCCTGGCCGAGCTGGAGCGCGAGCTCGCCGCCGAAGCCGAGGCGCTCGAGGGTGAGTCGGCCCGACGGCAGCGAGCCGAGTCGAGGGTGGTGGCCCTGGAGTCGCAGGCCGCCCAGGCCGATCGTCGCGCCGCCGCCGCGATCCGGGAGCGCGACGCCGCCCGAGCCGCCTCGTCGAGAGCGGAGCTCGAGATCGCCACCGTGCGGAACGAGCTCCGCGAGCGGGACCGCCGCTTCCGGGTGCTCGCCGAGGAGAACGCCCGGCAGCTCCGGGAGATGGAGAACCGGGTGGTGGAGCTCGAGGCCGAGATGCTGGCGTCGAGCGCGATTCTGGCCGACGGCGACTTCCTCGTCACCAACGGCGCCTCGTCGATTCCGGAGCCCGGCTACCCCTCGGACGACGAGCCGGCGGAGCCGGCCCTGGCCGCGACGACCGAGCCGCCGTCCGCCCCGATCGCTCCGCCGCCACCGTTGGCCGAGCCGGCGGAGGAGCCGCAGCCGGCCGAGTCGCCGGTCGCGGACCCCGACGACCTGACCCTGATCAAGGGCATCGGCCCCGTCCTGGCCGCCCGGCTCCGGGAGCGGGGGGTGACCCGACTCGAGCAGGTCGCCGCCTGGACCGAGGACGACATCGAGGAGATCGGCAGGGCGCTGGGAGCGTTTCCCGACCGGATCCGCCGCGACCGGTGGGTCGAGGGCGCCCGCGAGCTCCTCGAGGAGCGGGCCGGCTCCGCCTAACCGGAGCGCCGAACCGGCCGACTATATTCCGCCCGCACCACCCACCGACACGGGGAGCGCGATGCCGAGCTCTGCGCGGAGCCGCTGGACGAAGCGAGGACTGACCCTGGGCGTGATCGCCTTCGGCGCGGCGTGCGGGTCGACGCCGGAGCAGGCGCCCGGGAGCGGGTCGGAAGGCGCCGGCGGGGCGAGCCAGGTCTTCGTCGAGCCCGATTCCGGCGAAGCCCACCTGCGCAACATCCGCCAGCTCACCTTCGGCGGCAACAACGCCGAGTCGTATTTCTCGAAGTCGGGCGAGCAGCTGATCTTCCAGCGCCAGGAGAAGGTCGGCGAAGGGTGCGATCAGGAGTACCTGATCAACGTCGACGGCTCGGGGATGCGACGGGTCAGCAACGGGCTCGGTCGGACCACCTGCGGCTATTTCTACCAGGACGATCAGCGGATCCTCTACGCCTCCACCTTCGCGCACGACTCCGCCTGCCCGCCGGCCCCCGACCAGTCGCGAGGCTACGTCTGGCCCCTGGGCCACCTCGAGATCTACAGCTCACGCCTCGACGGCTCCGACCTCCGGGCGCTCACCGACAACGGCGCGTACAACGCCGAAGCGACGGTCTCGCCGGACGGCTCGACCATCATCTTCACGAGCACCCGGGACGGTGACATCGAGCTCTACACCATGAAGACCGACGGCAGCGACGTGCGGCGGATCACCGATCGCGTCGGGTACGACGGGGGCGCCTTCTTCTCGCCCGACGGCAGCAAGATCGTCTGGCGGGCCGGGTACCCGAAGACGGCCGCCGATTCGGCCGACTATCTCTCGCTGCTGGCCGCCCGGCTGGTCCGCCCGGCGCGGGTCGAGCTCTGGATCGCCAACGCGGACGG
Source organism: Gemmatimonadales bacterium (assembly GCA_041390205.1). Classification (GTDB taxonomy): domain Bacteria; phylum Gemmatimonadota; class Gemmatimonadetes; order Gemmatimonadales; family GWC2-71-9; genus SHZU01. The sequence continues at coordinate 30,725 of JAWKQJ010000044.1, read as the reverse complement.
GTCGGACGCGCATCAGATCACCGAGTTGGGCGGGGCGAACTTCGCGCCCTTCTGGCACCCCGACGGGCGGCGGCTGATCTTCTCGAGCAACTTCGAGAATCCGCGCAGCGGCCGGTTCGATCTCTACCTGGTCGACATGGACGGCTCCAACCTGGAGCGGGTGACCACCTTCGAGGGGTTCGACAGCTTCCCGATGTTCAGCCCGGACGGCCGGAAACTGGTGTGGGCGTCCAACCGTAATGGCGCCGAAGAAGGCGAGACCAACCTGTTCATCGCCGATTGGGTCGAGTAGGGCGAGGGGTACGGATGAAGAATTTCGGTCGCTGGGCGTGGGAGTGGATCAAGTCGATCGTCGTGGCCCTGGTCGTCTGGTTCTTCCTGCGAACCTTCTTCTTCGAGGCCTTCCGGATTCCCTCGGGCAGCATGGAGAACACCCTGCTGGTCGGGGATTTCCTGTTCGTGAACAAGCTGCTCTACGGCGCCGAGGTGCCGCTCGTGCACAAGCGCCTGCCGGCCGTGCGGGAGCCCCGCCGGGGCGACATCCTGGTGTTCGACTCCGTCGAGGAGGAGGGCCTCAAGGTCGTCAAGCGCCTGATCGGGGTTCCGGGCGACACGCTCTCGATGGAGCAGGGGATCCTCTATCGGAACAGCGCGCGGGTCGACGAGCCCTGGGTGATCCGCACCGACCCCTCGGCGAACGGAGACCCGTTGAGCCGGGCCCAGATGCGGCGCTGGCAGGTCGGCCACTACGTCGGGGCCAACCCCGACGACTACAACCCGGACCTGAACAACTGGGGTCCGATCGTGGTGCCGGCCGATTCCTTCTTCATGATGGGCGACAACCGGGACGGCTCCTACGACGGCCGGTACTGGGGCTTTCTGCCGAGGCTCAACGTCCGCGGCCGGCCGATGGTGGTCTACTACAGCTTCGATCCGGACACGTACCGCCCGCTCCCGTTCCTCACCAACATCCGCTGGGGCAGGCTCTTCACCACGCCCCAGTGATCCGTTGCTTCGGTGTTTCTTCGTTCGTAGCAATCCATACTCCGTTCCACCGGGCCTCGAAGCGGGCGAGCCTAACGTCGTTTCTTGACGCCGGCGCGCTCCGGATGATACGTTGCCCCCCCGACCGGCACGGGCCGGGGGCAGACGGAGGTCGAAGTGGCGACGGAGCTCGGTGGTACTCAGATCAGCTCATTGATGGAGACCCTTCCAGGGATCGCGGCGGTGCTGCGGAGCCCGGTCGCCGACGCGTTCGTCGGCGTGATCCGGGCCGCGGCGCGGATGGGCGAGTTCGACATCGCCCATGCCGACGAGATCGCGAAATACGCCGTCCGGCGGAACCTGATGACGCAGGAGGAGACCGACCAGCTGCTCGCCGAGGTCCGCGAGGCGGTCGAGAAGCGGGCGGAGCGGGAGCGGGGCCGGAAGGCGGCGTCCGAGGCGCGGGCCAAGGAGAAGTCGAAGGCGAAAGCCAAGACCGGCGGCGCCCGGGCCACCAAGGCGGTCAAGGCCTCGGCCACCAAGAAGGTGGCCAAGGCCGCCCGCAAGCCCGTCAAACGGAAGGCGAAGTAGCCCGGCTCGAAGGCCGAGAACGTCAGAAGGGCCGGTCGCATCGACCGGCCCTTTTCGTTGCCCGGAAAGCCTCGAGCCTCAGGCCTGTTTCTTCACGTTGGAAGCCTGCAGGCCTTTGGGTCCGTCGACGATCTCGAACTCGACCTGATCGCCCTCGGCGAGGGAGCGGAATCCCTCCGAAAGGATCGCGGTGTGATGGACGAAGACGTCCTTGCCCCCCTCCTGAGCGATGAAGCCGAACCCCTTCGCATCGTTGAACCACTTGACGGTACCTTTGGCCATTGCTGATCGACCCCTTGCGCTGGGAGCCTCGGAGGCTCGGGGAGAATTGCGGGGACGCGCCGTCCCGGTGGAGCGGGCCCACTCTTCGATCGGTGGCTGCCGTCGACAGCCAAGGCGGGAATGGACTCTCGATATTGTCTGGTCCGTTCCCGGCTTTGTCAATGTCCTGTCACGGACGGGCGGCAGGGGTGGCCGGGACCGGGACCCGAAGGGGGGCGACTCTCGCGCGGCCGGGCGGCGGTCCCTATCATTGAGACATGACCCCGACGCCTGGAAGCCTCACCATCCGAACCTTTCTCGATCGCGCCGAGGGTCTGTCGCATTTCGTGCTCAGAGCCGGCGAGGCGCCACGACTGGTCGCCTTCGACGACGCGACCGGCTGCCCCATGGAGACCGCCCTCGCGGCCGTCGAGTGGACCCACGCCGTGGGCATCCTCCAGGACGACGACATGGTCCAGGCGGTCCGCCTAACGAGTGAGACCGCCGCCGCCGTCCTGGAGCGGAAGCAGGCCACCGGCCGCAACTACGTCTACCTCGGCCCCCGACTCGACGCCCCGCCGATGGACGTCTTCGAAGGCCGGGTGGTCTTCGAGGAGCCGGGGGTCAAGGCGGTCGAGTTCTCGCAGCGCGCCCACGCGCTCGCGCACTTCCTGCGAGCCACCTCCGGCACCGGCTCGCTCCTGGCTCTCCTCGGTCGGCGGGCGCCCGAAGTACGCCACATCCGGCGCTGGCTGCCCGCCATCGTCGGCGAGATCGACGGGCACTGGCCGCTGGTCGGGATCTGGTTCGCGGCGACCCGGGCCGGGGGCCTCTTCGTCTGCAAGGAAGAAGAGCTGCAGTACCGGTACATCGAGGTCGGGCTCGAGTCCTGAGCCAAGCCGCCACTCAGCTCAGCTGTTCGCTTTGCCTCGGCACGATCCCGCCGGATCGGACGACCGATTTGTCCAGATTCGCGCCGTTCGACCGGTGGAAATGTTGATCAACAGTTTCCACAGCCCGTGTTCAACGGGTGGAAGACGCTGATCCGAGGCCGTTTCCAGCTTTCAACAAGCGCACATCGTGTCGGCGTAAACCGAATAAAATCAGTTACTTGCGCCGTTTCTCCGCGCTCCCTACCTTGACGATGCGCTCGCGCTGAGTCGACTGCATCCGTGTGGCGGTTCGGTGTCGAGCGGGCTCGGCAGGCAACGTCGGTGAGACGGGACCTTGGCGACTCGTCGCTGGGGAAACGACGAAACCGGTGGCCACGTCAGCCGGGCTGGTGAGGCCAGTCGCGTGCTTCACCCACTCCGATGTGGCGCCTCGGAGTGCAGTGCGAAGGGTCGATCCGCGACTCGATCCGACTCGCAGCGCTGATGGGGACGAACCAGGTGGGAATGGCCTTCCGGCCTGGGGATGGAAGCTGGGGCTCTCGATGCCCAACCGCTCGGGGCGGATCAGCCTGGCGGCGGCGCCGAGGAGGAGAACGGCGACTTCGGTCCCGACTCCAGCCGGTCCGACATCTGAACGGCCGCGACAGGTTCATCCCTGTGCGGCCGTTCTTCTTTGTGGTCCCCCCGGTCCGCTCGAGAGTTCTGCAGCCGGCCGCCTGGGCCTTCGCCGATCACTCGGCGGATCGGGTCAGGGGTCTTCGCGGCTCGGGTGTCCAGCCCACAGACAGGAGCAGGACGGATTTCGCGGGAGGCGTACAAGTCGGGCACGGCTCGGTCGTCTCCCTGAGGCTGGCCGGGGCGAGCCCCCGATCGGCGAGATCGTTCGCTAGAGCGCCCACGCACTCAGGTCGAGGAAGGTCCCATGGCTGCTCCCGTCGCTTCTTACAGCTCGATTCGCGGAATGAACTATCTGATCGTCAGCGATCGCGACGCCCTCACGCACGAGTTGGCCGACGCCCTGCGCTCGCAGGGCCACCAGCCCGTCGTGCAGGACTCTGCATTGGCCGCCGCCGAGGTGCTCCACGCGCCGACGATCGACGCGGTCATCATCGATGGCCGGCTCCCGGGTGTGAACTGGGAGATGGTGCGCGAGGGACTCGCGGCGAATCGTCGCGAAGCCCCCGAGTCCCTGGACTCGGTCGAGCGCCGTCACATCGCCGCCACCTTGCGGCACACCCGCGGCAATCGGCGAAACGCCGCGGCGTTGCTCGGGATCGCCCGTTCGACGCTGCTGGCCAAGATCCGGAAGTATGGCCTCGACCGGGACGCCTCGCTCGCGCGTTAGGATCTCCTGCCTCGCGGCGCTCTGCGCCGCGACAGTACCGTCACTGGCCGCGCAGGAGCGGCCGGTGTCGGATGCCCCGGTGGTACGCGGTACCTTGAGCTTCGACGGCCGGGCGACGGCCGGTGACTTCGTGGGCACGACCGAGACCGTGAGCGGCCGGATGACCGGCCGCAGCCTCGCGGAGGTCAAGGGCTTCGTCGAGGCGCCCGTCAACACCCTGCTCACGGGCAACGACCGTCGCGACCGAGACCTCAACAAGTCGATGGAATCGGAAAAGCACCCGACGCTCCGATTCGACCTGGAGACGGTGCGCCCGCTCTGGGAGCGCGGCGACTCCGCCGGGGTGGTGCTCGTCGGCACGCTCACCCTCCACGGCGTGTCCCGACCGAGAGAGCTGCGGGCCAGCCTCGCCTGGGAAGGCGACCAGATTCGGCTCCAGACGACCTTTCCGGTGGATCTCGAGGTTCACGAGATCGGCGGACTCTCGAAGATGTTCGGGGTGCTCAAGATGTACCCCGACATCGACGTCCACGTGGACCTGGTGTTCGGTCCGGTGACCCGGGCCGCCCCCGGCGAGGCCTCCGACACTCTCTCCCTGACCTACGGTCGCCGTGGCAGCCCCTCCCGGCTCGCCGCCGCCGCCCGGCTCGCCGGGACCGCCCGCCTCCCCGGCGGGAGCGGGCGAGCGCCGGGGAGGATCGGGAGCGTGGGCCGCCGCTGACCGACGAACCGGACGGTCCGATCCGAGCCGCGGATCTCTCGAGCGCGCCGGCCAGGCCTCAACTGATCCGGATCCTCCCCAACCGAGACACCACGAGCTGACGGCGGGCCGCACCGCGGGCCAGCGAGTGGGTGACGTTGGCGACTCCGCTCGCGATCCCGCTGGGCAGGAACTGGGTGACGTGGACCCCCGGGGTGAGCGCGACGCCCGCCTGGGCCGGTCCCGGTCCTCTCCAGACCTCGGTGCTCTCGGCATGCCAGACCGCCCTGACCACCAGCGAGTCCGCCGTGACGACCAGCTCCGCCGGCCGGCCCCAGGCGCGGGCCACCGATTGGGTGCGCCGGTAGGCGTCGAGCAGCTGAGCCGCGGCCAGCTCGACCCGGGCGCGGTCCGCCCAGCGGCCGGCGGTGCCGAAGGCCAGCCCCACCAGGAGGCCGATCAGGGCGAGGGCCAGGAGCATCTCGAACAGGGTGAGACCCCGCAGGTCGGTCGGCATGGCCCACGATAGCGCCGGTGGGAGGGGCCGGCCCAACCGCTTCTCCGCTGGGACGGGTCCTTTTCGCTATGTTTCTGCGGTCGACGTGACGTCGGGTTGGTGACTCTCAGCTGGAGGCCCTGATGGGATTCTTGATCTTCCTGGTCGTGGTGGTGGCGCTCGTGTTCTGGGTGATCGGCGCGTACAACTCGCTGATCGCGCTCAAGAACCGGGTCCTCAACGCGTGGAAGCAGATCGACGTGCAGCTGAAGCGTCGACACGACCTGATTCCCAACCTGATCGAGTCCGTGAAGGGTGCGATGAACTTCGAGAAGGAGACCCTCGAGGCGGTCGTCGCGGCGCGCGCCAAGGCGATGGGCGCGCAGGGCGTGCGAGCCACCGCCCAGGCCGAAGGTGAGCTGACCCAAGCGCTCGGCCGGCTGTTCGCCCTGGCGGAGGCGTATCCCGACCTCAAGGCGACGAGCAACATCGGGCAGCTCCAGGAGGAGCTGACCAGCACGGAGAACAAGATCGCGTTCGCCCGGCAGCTCTACAACGACGAGGCCACGCTCTACAACACCAAGCAGGAGCAGTTCCCGACCAACCTGGTGGCCGGCCTGGCCAAGGCGTCGCCGGCGGAGCTGTGGCAGATCGAGGACGATTCCGAGCGCGCCGTGCCGAAGGTGGACTTCGGGTTCAACAAGCCGCCGGCGGCGTGAGCGAAGCGAATCTCTTCGAGCAACAAGCCGCGAACCGCCGCCGATCGGCCTGGCTGACCGCCGGCTTCGTGGCGTTCACCGCCTGGGTCGGCTTCGGCGGCGACCTGGGCTTTTACCTCCTCACCAAGGACGCCGAGACCGGCTACCGGCACGTCGTCCCGCTGATGGGGCTCTTCGCCTCGGCGGTGGCCGGGGGCGTCGCCTGGTTTTCCTGGAAGCGGGGCGCCGATCAGGTGCTCAAGGCGACGGCCGCGGTCGAGCTGATCGAGCCGGCGACGCCCCAGCAGAAGCAGCTCAAGAACGTGGTCGAGGAGATGGCGATCGCCTCCGGGCTTCCGATGCCGAGGGTCTGGATCGTGCCCGATCCCGACCCCAACGCCTTCGCCACGGGCACCGATCCGCATCATGCCCACGTGGCGGTGACGGAAGGTCTCCTCGCGACCCTCAACCGCGACGAGCTGCAGGGCGTGATCGCCCACGAGATGGCTCACATTCAGAACTTCGACGTCCGGCTGATGACCCTCCTGGCCGCGATGGTCGGGGCCATCGTGCTGATGTCGGACCTCTTCCGCAACTTCCTCCGGTTCGGCGGTCGGGTGGGCGGCCGGCGGGGCGGGAAGCGGGAGGGCGGCAATCCGATCGCGATCGTGGTGCTGGTGCTCTGGTTGATCACGCTGATCATCGCGCCGATCGTGACCCGGCTCCTGGCCATGGGCGTCTCCCGCAAGCGGGAGTTCCTCGCCGACGCGACCGGCGCCCAGTTCACCCGCAATCCGATGGCCCTCGCGAGCGCGCTCGAGAAGCTCGAAGGCGCCACCGGCGCCACGAGGGCGATCGCCAAGGGCGCGGCCCACATGTGCATCGTCGATCCCTCCGAGCGGAGCTTCGCCGCCAAGGAGGGCTTTCTCGGGATGTTCGCGACCCATCCGCCGATCTCAGAGCGGCTGGTCCGGCTGCGGGGCATGGCGTACCAGCAGGCCAAGGCGACGCCCGCGGCCCCTTGAGCCCGCCGCTCCGGCTCCTGATCGGCGCGGGGCTGCTGGTGACCGCCGGCCTCCTGCTCCGATGGTGGCTCCGGGGCATGGGACGGAGCGCCCTGCTCCGCTTCCGCTCGCGGATCGATCGCTTCAAGCTGGTGGACCGCCGCCAGGTGCACGAGCGACTGCTCGCCGATCCGATCGTGCGGGACGCGATCGAGGCGTACGCGGCGGCCGAAGGGGTGAGCGTGGCGACCGCGACCGCCCGGGCGCGCGGCTACGCCGAAGAGATCGTTCCGGGCTTCAGCGTGGTCTCCTACTACAAGGTCGCCTACAACCTCGCGGCGCTGCTGACCAGGACGTTCTACCGGGTCTCCGCCACCGGTCACGAGCGGGTCTCGGCCGCGCGGACGCCGCGCCGGGACGCCCTCGTCTACGTGATGAACCACCGCTCCAACATCGACTCCGCGGTGCTGACGTACGTGCTGGCGGGCGAGGTGAGCATCAGCTACGCGGTCGGGGAGTGGGCCCGGACCTGGCCGCTCGAAGGGCTGTTCAAGAGCTTCGGGAGCTATTTCCTCCGGCGCGGCTATCCGGAGCCGCTCTACCATGCGGTGCTCGCCCGCTATGTCGCGCTGATCACCAGCAATCGCGTCACCCAGGCGCTCTATCCGGAAGGCGGGCTCACCCGCGACGGCTGCCTCAGGTCGCCCAAGCTCGGGCTGCTCGACTACATCTTCGCGGCGCTCACGGATCCCGAGTTCGACGGCGAGATCTGGGTGGTGCCCGTCGGGATCAACTACGACCGGGTGCTGGAGGACCGGACCCTGGTGCGCGAGCTCCTGGTGGGAGCGACGCCGCTCTCCCGCTGGGACCAGCTCCGCGGAGTGATCGGCTTCCTCTCGCTCAACCTGGCCCGGCTGCTCGGCGGGCAGCGCCGACGGGTGGGCCGGGTGGCGATCCGCTTCGGACGGCCGATCGGCGCGCGCGCCTGGTTCGCCAGCGAGGCGCCCGAGGCGCTCGGCGCGGAGCGGGCCGCGCGACGAACCGCGGTACAGCGTCTCGCCGAGCAGGCGATGGCCGAGATCGCGGCGAACGTGCCCGTGACGCCGGTGCCTTTCGTGGCGGCCGGGATCCTGTCGTTTCCGGGGAGCGTGGTCTCGCGGGCAAGGCTGGTCGAGCGGCTGCACGATCTTCACGCGACGCTCGAGGGCTCGCTCGATCCTCAGGGACTTTCCGTGGAGGAGCTCCTCGACCGAGCGAGCCGGACCTTCCGGGTCCGACGGTGGGTGGTGGCGGACGGCGACCAGCTGGTGATCCTGCCCAACGCTCGTCCGCTGCTCGAGTACTACGCCAACAGCATCCGCCATCTGCTCCCGCCGGCGATCCGCTGGGCGCTCTCCCCCACGGTCGACGACGACCCGTCGCTGCCCCGGCTCGCCATCCGATCCGGTCGCTGACGTTCGGGTGAGTCCGCCCGCTCGGCTCGGGTTGCGGAGCGTGCCGCGACGCGGTCAGCCGGCCCGGCTCAGGCCGTAGCCGATCCAGACGGCGAGCAGCCCGATTCCGACCTGAAGGCCGACGTTCGCGAAGGCCGCGAGCCATTTCGCCTCGCGAGCCAGGAACAGCGTCTCGTAAGCGAAGGCCGAGAAGGTCGTGAAGCCGCCCAGGAGCCCGGTGATCAGCAGGAGCCGGGTCGGGGCGTTGAAGAGATGGTGCCGCTCGACCAGCCCGGCGAGGAGGCCGATGGCGAGGCAGCCCAGGGCGTTGACGGTGAGCGTGCCGACCGGAAAGCGCGGCGCGTTCGTCATTCTGGTGACCAGACCGCCCAGGTAGTAGCGGGTCACCGAGCCGATGAAGCCACCGGTGCCGACGAGGAGGAGGTCGCGCATCGCCAGGCTCAGCCCACCTCGCGGTCGGCGGCCGCCAGGAGATCGTCCGCGAAAGTGGCAGGGTCGAGCGGCAAGGAGACGACTCGATCCGCGCCCGCGGCCTCCGCGCCGGAGCCGTCGCCCGCGACCAGCGCCACGAGTCCCCAGGCCCGGCCCGGCTCGACTCGGAGGCCGCCCAGGGCGTCCTCGGGGTCGTCGGTTCCCACGGCCGAGAGAACCACCAGGCTCACGCCCAGGCGATTGGCACCGCTCTCGAGCTCCCGAACCGAGCCCACCCGCTCCACCGTGAAGCCCGAGTGCCGGAGCACCAGGGCCGTCAGCCGGGCGACGCCTTCCTCGGCGATCAGCAGCAAGGCGCGTCCGCGGTGCGGCACCTTGGCCGGATCCGACTCGGCGAGGTTGATCATCCGGAGGCCGACCAGGTAGTCGCGGCTGGCGGCCTCGCGGAGCTCGCCGGCGCGCTTGATGATGTCGCGCACCCGGGTGAGCGCCGACTTGATCGCCTCGACCGAGCCACGCTGGTCGTCGGAGAGCGAGCGATCCGCGGCGAGCAGCTCGGTCTCGGCCGAGGCGCTCATCAGCGGGTTGTTGATCTCGTGGTGCAGCGTCACCGTCATCTCGCCGATCGCGGCGAGGCGCTCGGCCTGGATCAGCTCCTGCTCGACGGCCGTCTGGGCGGAGCGCAGGGCCCGAGTCCGGCGGACCCGCTCGACGATCTGGGGCAGCAGCTCGCGGAAGTGGGCGTCCTTGGGGACGTAGTCGTCGGCGCCGGCCCGGAGCGCCGCGGCGGCGAGGGTCTCGTTTCCCGTGCCCGTCACCAGGATGACGGAGGGCGGCTCGGGTCTGGCGATCAGTCGGGGCAACAGGTCGACCCCGGTCATGTCGGGCAGCTGGTGATCGAGCACGATGAGATCGGCCTCGGCGGAGGCGGTCAGGGCGTCGGCGCCGGTGCCGACGTGCTGGATCTGCTGATAGCCGGAGGCCTCGAGGAGGCGTCGCACCAGAACCACCATCGCCGGGTCGTCCTCGACGAGGAGCACCCGGAGCGACGGGGCGTCAGCCACGACCGTCGTCGAGGAAGATCAGGGCTTCGCGGCGACCGACCACGGACTGGAGGGCTTTGTGGACGGCGGGGTCGATCACGGTGCCCACCAGGTCCCGGAGCCGCTCGATGGCCAGCTCGGGCACCATCTTCTCCTGGTAGGGGCGGGAGGTGGTGAGCGCGTCGTAGATCTCGACCGCGCCGATGATCCGGGCGCCGATCGGGATCTGCTCGCCGCCGAGCCCGTCCGGATAGCCCTTCCCGTCCCAGCGCTCGTGGTGGCTGCGGACGATGTCGATGATGTGCTTCAGGTGGGCGAGCGGCGCGAGGATCTGCGAGCCGGTCACCGTGTGGTTCTTGACGTGCTCGAACTCCTCGTCGGTGAGCGGGCCCTGCTTGTTGAGGATCTCCTCGCGGATCCCGATCTTGCCGATGTCGTGCAGCCGGCCCGCGGTGCGGACCAGCTCGATGTCCTCCTCGTCGAGCCCCATCTCGGCCGCCACGGTCGCGGCGAGGTCCGCCACCCGAGCCGAGTGGCCGCGGAGGTAGGGGTCCTTCGCCTCGAGGGCATTGACCAGCGCCTCGAGGGTGGCGACGGAGATCCGCTCCAGATTGGCGCGCTCCATCCGGAGCTCGGCCGTGCGGATCGCGACCTCTTCCTTGAGCCAGTGGTTGATCTGCTGGCTCTCGATCATGGTGTCGCGCCGGCGGAGGGCCCGCTGGATGGCCCGCAGCAGGTCGGTCAGGTCGACCGGCTTGGTGAGGTAGTCCATCGCGCCCCGCTGCATGCAGAGCGCGGCGCTGGCCGCGTCGTTCACGGCGGTGAGCATCAGGACGGCGGCGTTGGGCTCCTGCTCCATGATCTGGGGCACCAGGTCGACGCCGCTCGCGTCGGGCAGCCGCACGTCGAGCAGCACGCAGGCGACCTTCTGCCGGCGGATCGCCTCCATCGTCTCTTTGCCGTCGGCCGCGGTGCTGACCTCGAAGCTCTGCTGGCTGAGGAAGCGCTTCAGGGCGTTGCGGATGGGCTCCTCGTCGTCGACGACGAGGATCGTCACGGGCCCCTTGCTGGTGTTTCCGAGGCTCGGATATGGCGCAGCGGCGACTGGGTCCACGCTCACCGTCCCGTGATTTGCCTAAGTATATGAATCTGATAGGGTTGGCCGGCCACAGCAAGGCTTGGTCGGCGCCCGGCGAGCCGGCTCGGGCCGGAAGCCCCCCGCGCGGCTCAATCGATGAACTCGACCTGGACCCGGTGGGGGATGATTCCGGCCTCGGCCCCGCGATCGAGCAGCAGCTGCACGGCGCGGCGTCCGCGCTCCCCGTAGTCCACGGTCCACTGATTGACGTACATCCCGACGAAGGTGTCGGTCCGCTGGTCGCTCAAGCCGCGGTTGAAGCGGCTCGCGTGCGCCAGCGCGGGCCCGCGGTGCGCGAGCGCGTACTCGATGCTGGCCTTGAGGTCCCGGGCGATCCGCCCGGTGATCTCCGGTCCGAGGTCGCGACGGACGGCGTTGCCCCCGAGGGGAAGCGGCAGTCCGGTCTCTTCCTGCCACCATTCGCCGAGGTCGCGCCAGAGGTGGAGCCCGCGGTCCTGGAAGGTCAGCTGCCCCTCGTGGATCAGGAGCCCGACGGGCACCCGGCCGTCGACGACCGCGTCCTCGATCTCGTCGAAGGGCATCACCCGCGTCCGGACCGACGGCTCGAGCAGCTTGAGGGCGAGATAGGCGGTGGTCATCGTGCCCGGCACCGCGACCTCCGACTCGCGGAGCGCCTGGCGGAGGTCCTCCGGCTTCGGCGACTTGGACACCAGCCGGGGGCCGTACCCGTCGCCCATCGAGCAGCCGCTGCCGAGGAGGGCGTAGCGGTCGGCGAGGTAGGCGTAGGCGTGGATCGACACGGCCGTGACCTCGAGCTCGCCGGCCAGGGCCCGCCGGTTCAGGCTCTCGATGTCGGCGAGCTCGTGGACGTACTCCAGCTCGCCGGTGTCGATGCGGCCGTCGGCGAGCGCGTAGAACATGAACGCGTCGTCGGAGTCGGGGCTGTGGGCGACGTGGATCTTCATTGGCTGCTCGCTGTCTCCGTCCGGGCCTGGCTCCGGAAGGACTCCAGCTCGGCTCGATGGTCGACGTACTCCTGGCGGGTGGCGGCGAGCTCGCGCTCGTAGGCGGCGAGGAACGACCGCTGCGCCCGCTCGAGCGTGGCGCGATCGCTCTCGAGGCGAGCGGCCTCCGCCTCGACCATCAGGCCGAGCAGGTGATCGGGGTTCTGTTCGAGGATGGCGCGCGCCTCGGCTTTGGCCTGACTCAGCTCGCCGACGACGTAGTGGATCATCGCCGCGTGGAAGCGCGCGTCCGCGTCGGGCGAGGCCAGGTCCTGATAGGCGTTCAGCGCCATGGGCGCGAAGAAAGCGAGGCTGTCGGCCTTCTGCTGCTCGGCCGCGGTCATCACTCGCTGATAGAGCCGGTCGAACCGCTCGCGTGGGGACATCTGGCTGATGTCCGGCGCGCGGATCGGCACGTTCCCGTTGGCGCTGCCGACGTTGCCCATCTGCGGGCCCGGCGCGCTGGCGCCGAGGTCGCCCACCATCGCGTAGACCACGAAGGCGACGGTCGCCACGCTGAGCACGGTGGCGATGGTCCAGGCCCGGCGCTCCAGGTGGGGCGCCACGCCCGGGCGATGCTCCGCGCCGCATTTGTGACAGAAGCGCGCGCCGGGCGTGAGCGGCGCGGCGCAGCTGGCGCAGGCGCGGACGGTCTGCGCGGCGCCGCACTCGCCGCAGAACCGGCCGGAGACCGGAGCGCCGCAGGCCGTGCACTGGATCTCGGTGGGGGGCATCGGCCGGTAAAGTAGGGATGGCGGTGTCCCGCTGGCTAGGGGCAAATGGCCTTAGTTCGCCCTTGTCCGCTCCCCGGGCGTTGGCTACCATCCTATTGGACTCACGAGACTTGCGCCCATGACCCAGCCCTCCGTGGCAGAGCTTCCGGACCTTCCTGGCGCCCGGTTCCTGGGCGACCTCGCCCGGGGCGGCGTCACCTGGCGCGTCTTCTTCGAGATCAATACGGATCATGCGCCGGTGCGCGGTCGGGTCCACTTCGCTTCCGAGGCGGAGCAGCGGGCCACGGGCTGGATCTTCGTCGAGCCGACCGAAGAGGAGCTCCTGACCCGGTTTCACGAGTTCAGCGCTCTCGAGCTCTGGCGGTTGCTCGAGAGCCTCGCCTGAGTCCGTCCACACTCCCTCGATGGTGCCCGGTGCGTTGTTCGCTTGCTCTTCTCGGAGCGTGGCTCCTCCTCGCCCCTTCGCTCGCGGCGCAAGCTCCGGTTGATTCCGTTCGCGACTCCCTTCGGATCGACGAGATCCGGGTCGTCACCCACGACATCTTCAAAGCGGAAGAAGCCAAGGGCCTGATTCCCAGGCTCGCCAACGGGCTCCATTGGAAGACCCGCCCGTGGGTGGTGCGCCGCGAGGTGCTGCTCCGGGAGGGCGAGGCGTTCGACTCCGCCCGCGCCGCGGAGACCGAGCGCAACCTCCGCGCGCTCCGGGTGTTCCGGAGGGTGCGGGTCGACTCGGCGCGCTCGGAGTCGGGCGCGCTCCGGCTCGAGGTCGAGACCCAGGACGCCTTCACCACCCGGACCGACTTCGCCTTTCGGCGCTCGGGCGGGGGGCGGAGCGGGCTGATCTGGTCGGTGGGGATGACCGAGCGGAACCTCTTCGGCACCGCGACGGCGCTCGGGGTCCGCTATCGCGACACGCCCGACCGGACGGCGGTGCTCTTCACCGGCACGCGCCAACGGCTCTTCGCCAACCGGGTCGGGATGGCGGCGATCTACGACGATCGCTCCGACGGTCGCCTCGCCTGGCTCTCGGTGTTCCAACCCTTCTTTTCGTTCTCGACGACCGGCAGCTGGTACGCCACGGGCGAAGAGCGCCAGGAGCGGATCCTCCGCTTCCGCGAGGGCGGCGTCGATCCGTTCAGCATCCTGCAGCGCCGCTTCTGGCTCACCACCGCGGGGGTGAGCTTCGCCCCGATCGCCTCGCCGGAGCGCTACCTCCGCGTCTCGATCACCGGCCACCTGAAGCGTGACGACTTCGCCGACGAGGTCGCGACCGACACGCTGGCCCATTCGGTGAGCGGCACGGTGGGCGCCCAGCTGCAATGGAGGCGGGCGCGCTTCCTGGTGGCGCAGAACGTCGAGGGCTTCGGGCGGGACGAGGACGTGGACCTGAGCACCGTGCTCCAGGCGGGCGTCAACTTCACGCCTCGGGCGTTCGGCTACCGCGACAACGGTCTGGTGCCGAGCGTGCAGGCCCGCACCGGGATCGGCTTCGACCGCGGCTTCGTCCGGCTCGCCATGGCCGCGCACGCGCGGATCTCGGAGACGGGATGGGTGGACTCGGGCTCGGTCCACCTCGGAGGGCTGGCGGTCGTGCAGCCGAAGCCGAAACACCTCGCCGTGCTCTTCGCCGGCCAGGGCTGGCAGCAGAACCCGATGCCGGGCGCCGAGTTCGACCTCGGCCTGGTGGTGGGTCCGCGCGGGTTCGGGTCGCACGAGTTCACCGGCGACCGGGCCTTCTTCGCCTCGGCCGAGTACCGGTACACGGTCGCGGAGGACGTCTTCCGCTCGGCGGGGATCGGGCTGGCCGCCTTCGCCGACTACGGCGGCGCCTGGTACGCGGGGTCGGAGCGGCGCACCGGCTATTCGGTCGGGCTCGGGCTTCGGTTCGGGGTGACGATCGATTCCGGCCTGGAGCCGCTCCGGGTGGACCTCGCCCGGGTCGGCGGCAGCGGGCTCGACCGGGGCCGATGGGAGCTGGCGATCGGCAAGGGCTTCGTGTTCGACAGTCAGACGCTGCGACTCGACCGCTGAAACCCGCCCCGGGGCGGGGCGTAGGGCTTGATGGACTCCTTGGCTTCAAGCAGACGGCATCCGGCTTGCCCTTCGTTGGGGGGGATGCGACCTTCCTCGGTCCCGGCGCCGTAGCCAAGTGGTAAGGCAGAGGTCTGCAAAACCTCCATTCGGCGGTTCGAATCCGCCCGGCGCCTTGGCCCGCGAGCGACGCTCGCGGGAGGCACCCCTCGAACTCGATCCCGACAGCGGTTTCGTCACGGACGGGTGCTGTCGGAGTCATTCGAGAGGGGTGTCGCGGGGCGGAGGGTGGCAACGCTGCGACCTCGGCCCCGGAAGTGGAGGTGGTAGCATGATGCAGGAGCGCAGGACGTGGCGTTGGGTCGGGGCGCTGGGCATGGCCCTGACGCTCTCCGTCGGTTCCCCGGAAGACTCCTTCGGACAGGACACCCGCTCGACGATCGCCGGGCGTGTGGTGCAGTCTGAAACAGGCGAGCCGATCTCCGGCGCGCGGATCCGTCTGATCAACGCCCGCAAGCAGACCAAGACCGACTCGGTCGGCCGCTTCCTCTTCGAGCGGCTCCAGCCCGGGCCCTACCTGGTCGAAGTGCTCCTGATCGGATTCAGCCCGCTCAATGCGGTGGTGGATCTCGGCGAATCGGAGCTGAAGAACATCGAGTTCCGCACCGACAGCGTGGGCGTCCTGCTCCCGACGATCTACGTCGAAGGCGAGCCGCAGCCGGAGCTGATCCGGTGCTCACCAGTTCGAGCGCCGGATGGCGCACGGCTCCGGTCGCTTCATCACCCGGGAGCAGATCGTTCAGCGCAATCCGATGCGACTGATGGATCTGCTCCGACAGATGCCGGGCGTGCGGAGCAGCTGCCGGGGCCCGAGCTGCGACATTCGGTTGACCCAGGGGCCCGGCGCCTGTCCGCCCGCGGTCTGGCTCGACGACGTGCGCACCACGCTGGCGGCGGTCGACGCCACCAGTCCGTCGAACGTGGCGGGCATCGAGCTCTACCGTGGCCCGTCGGAGACGCCGCCGGAGATCAACAACGAGCAGGCCCGTTGCGGGGGCGCGATCGTGATCTGGACCCGGCGGGGGCTCTCCCGATGAGGCGGGCCCTGGCGCGCGCGGCGCTGGCTCTGCTCGCGGTCCTGGCGGTGGCGACCGTCGAGCTCGCCGCGGCGCAGGTGGGCACCAGCACGATTCGCGGGGTGCTCAAGATCGGCAGCTCCGGCAAGGCGATCAGTGGCGCGCGCGTCTCGCTGAGCGGCACCACCCTCGTCACGGAGACCGACGAGCTCGGCGAGTTCGAGTTCCCGGACCTGGTGCCCGGACGGTACGTGGTGCGGGTTTCCGCGATCGGCTACGCCACGATCACCTCGCCGGTGGACCTCAAGGTCAGGCAGACCATGGAGCTCGAGTTCATCACCGAGCAGGAGGCGGTGGCGCTGCCGGACGTGGAGGTGACGGAGACGGCCACCCACGGCCCCGCGGACTGGAACCGGCGCCGCACCGAGGGCCGGGGACGCTACATCACCCGACGCGACATCGAGCAGCGACGGCCGGCGACCGTGCCCGACATGATGCGGATGGTGCCGGGCATCCGGGTCGAGTGTCGGACGCCGACCGTCTGTCGGGTGCAGATGCAGCGGGCGCCGCGCGGCTGCAATCCGGCGTTCTTCATGGACGGGATCCCGTCCGATCACACGATCGCGTACCTCACGCCGATCACCGAGGTGGAGGGTATCGAGATCTACAGCGGGCCGGCGGAGACCCCGCCGGAGCTGGAGAGCTTCCGGGCGCGGTGCGGGGTGGTGGTGATCTGGACCCGGACCCCGCCGCCCCGTCGGATCAAGACCACCAAGCCCGTGGTGGACACGATCCTCTCTCCACCGATCGACACCGCGCTCCACGCGAGCGGGCGCCCGTAGCCGACGCCGTTCCGCTCTAGCGGGACCCCCGAAAGCCACTAACTTGCCAAACCGGCGGCGCCCGCCGGGCGTTGTCTCTGAGATAGTCCGTCGCTGCTCTGGTGCGGTCCCCGTCAGGTCGAAACGGAGCCATGCAACTCTACACCAAGATCCTGATCGG
The DNA here is from genome assembly GCA_041390205.1 of Gemmatimonadales bacterium. GTDB lineage: Bacteria > Gemmatimonadota > Gemmatimonadetes > Gemmatimonadales > GWC2-71-9 > SHZU01. The sequence continues at coordinate 13,878 of JAWKQJ010000044.1, read as the reverse complement.
TCTCATCGCCGGTGTCGTCGCGGGCGTCGTCGCCAACGCGTTCGGCATCGAGGTGCTGCAGAGCGTCTTCGCCGCCATCGAGCCCTTCGGCAAGGGCTGGATCCGGCTGATCACCATGATCGTGATCCCGCTGGTGGTCGCGAGCCTGCTGGTCGGCACGGCCTCGCTGGGCGACCTGCGCAAGGTGGGGCGGATCGGCGGCAAGACGCTGGTCTACTACATGATGACCACGGCGGTCGCCGTGGTGATCGGGCTGGTCGCCTCGCAGACGCTCCAGCCGGGCTCGCGCATCGACGCGGCCACCCGCGACAATCTGCAGCAGGAGTTCGCGGCCGAGGCCGGCCAGCGGATGACGCTCGCGGCCGAGAAGCCGTCGACCACCGAGACCATCCTCAACATGATCCCGAACAACCCGATCCAGGCGGCGGCCAACATGGACCTGCTGCCCCTGATCGTGTTCACCATCATCTTCGGCGCGGCCATCAGCTCGATCCGCGACGACCGGCGCGCGGCGGTGCTCCAGTTCTTCGAAGGGGTGAACGACGCCTCGATGCGGGTGATCGAGTGGGTGATGAAGCTGGCGCCGTACGCCGTCTTCGCGCTGATCGCGGGCATCGTCTCGAAGTTCGGTCTCGACCTGCTCAAGAGCCTGCTGGTCTACTCGGCCGTCGTGGCGCTCGGGCTCTTGCTCCACCTCTCGTTCACCTACGGGCTCGCGCTCCGCTTCCTGGCCCGGCTCAATCCGCTCGACTTCATCCGCCGGATCCGCCACGTCCCCCTGATCGCCTTCTCCACCTCGTCGTCGAACGCGACGCTGCCGATCACGATCGACGCGGCCGAGAAGAAGGTGGGGGTCTCCAATTCGGTGGCGAGCTTCGTGCTGCCGTTGGGCGCCACCATCAACATGGACGGGACCGCGCTCTATCAGGCGGTCGCGGTGATGTTCATCGCGCAGATCTACGGGATCCCGATGGGCATCGCCGAGCAGGCAACGGTGGTGCTGACGGCGACCCTCGCCTCGGTCGGGGCCGCCGGGGTGCCGAGCGCCGGGATCATCACCCTGATCATCGTGCTCCAGTCGGTCGGGCTCGGCGACCGGGTCGAGGCCGGGATCGCGCTGATCCTCGGTGTCGACCGCATCCTGGACATGATGCGGACCGCCGTGAACGTGACCGGCGACCTCACCGCCTCGGCGGTGATCGCCCGGAGCGAGGGCGAGTCGCTGGTGCCGCCGGTCGACGCCGAGGCGGCGGCCACGACGGCCTGAGCTCCGGGCCGCCGCTCCTCCCCGGGGGCTGGCGGCGGGTCGGGACGGCGCTATTCTTGTGCGCCGCCACTCGTCCGAGGGCGGCCGGCCGATCGGCCCGGCAGTCGGATTCCACACCAGACCGCGCAGCCCCCCGTGACCAGCGAACCGAACCGCAGGGGCATGCCCCTGCACACCAAGATCCTGATCGGCCTCCTGGTCGGGGCGGCCGCGGGCGTGCTCTCGAACGTGCTCTGGCGGGACGAGCCCGCGTTGAGCTGGGTGGTGCAGACCGTCACCCAGCCGATCGGCCAGATCTTCCTCCGGATGCTGTTCATGGTGGTGGTCCCGCTGGTCTTCACCTCGGTGACCCTGGGCGTCGCCTCGCTCGGCGATCTCCGCCGGGTGGGCCGGGTCGGCGGCAAGACGCTGCTCTTCTTCCTCGGCACCACCGCCCACGCGGTGACGATTGGCCTCACGATCTCGAACCTGGTCCGCCCCGGCGACGGTCTCGACCCGGCGGTGCAGCAGGCGCTGATGCAGGACTTCGCCCAGCAGGCGAGCGAGCGGGTCGCGGCGAGCGAGGCCACCGGCTTCGGGATCAACACCTTCGTCAACATCGTGCCGCGGAATCCCGTCGCCGCCGCCTCCAACGGCGACATGCTCGGCCTGATCTTCTTCTCGCTGGTCTTCGGGATCGCGCTCACCCTGATCGCGACGGAGCGGGCGCAACCCGTGGTGCGCCTGCTCGAGGGGATCAGCGACGCGGTCGTGGTGATCATCGGCTTCGCGATGAAGCTCGCGCCGATCGGCGTGGCCGGTTTGATCTTCTCGGTCACCGCCAAGTTCGGCTGGGACCTGCTGCAGTCGCTCCTGGTCTACGTGGTGACCATCCTGCTCGCGCTCCTGCTCCACCAGTTCGGGGTGATCGGGGTGCTCGCCAAGCTGCTGCTCGGGATCGGGCCCGGACGCTTCTTCGGCCGCTGCCGCGAGCTGATGGTCACCGCGTTCAGCACCTCGAGCTCCAACGCCACGCTCCCGACCACGATCAAGACGGCCGAGGAGAAGTTCAACGTGCCCCGGGAGATCGCCGGCTTCGTGCTGCCCGTCGGCGCGACCATGAACATGAACGGCACCGCGCTCTTCGAGGGGATGACGGTGCTCTTCCTGGCCCAGGTGTTCGGCGTACACCTCGCGCTCGGCACCCAGGTGATCGTGGTGGTGATGTCGGTCGTGACGGCGGTGGGCGTGGCCGGGGTGCCGAGCGGCTCGATCCCGCTGCTGGTGATGGTGCTCGGGATGGTGGGGGTGCCGGGCGAGGGGATCGCGCTGATCCTGGGGGTGGACCGGATCCTCGACATGGCGCGCACCGTGCCCAACGTGACCGGCGACCTCCTGGCGAGCCTCTGGGTGGCCAGGAGCGAGGGCGCCGACGTCGGCTGACGCCTAACGTCGGCTCAGGCTCAGCGCCTTGGCCTCGATCCGGTCGAGGAGCGACTGGTAGGAGGCCGCGAACTTCGCCACCCCGTCCGTCTCGAGGTCCCGGGTGACCTCGTCCAGGTCGATTCCCAGCGCCGCGATCCGGTCGAGCCGCTCCTCCGCCGTCCTGATGGCCTCGGCGATCCGGAGCTTCGGCTCGCCGTGGTCCCGGTAGGCGTCGAAGGTGTCGGGCGGCAGGGTGTTGACCGTGCTCGCGCCGATCAGGGACTCGACGTAGTAGACGTCCGGATAGCGCGGGTCCTTGGTGCTGGTGGACGCCCAGAGCGGCCGCTGCGGGGTGGCGCCGGCCTCCTTGAGGGTGACCCAGCGCGCGGTCTTGAGGGAGCGCTCGAAGGCCGCGTAGGCCAGCGCCGCGTTGGCGATGGCGGCCTTGCCGCGGAGCTCGTCCGGCGCCTGTCTGGCGGCGAGCTCGGCGTCGATCCGGGTGTCGACCCGGCTCACGAAGAAGCTGGCCACCGAGGCCACCCGATCGAGACTCTCGCCCTGCGCGTGCCGACGCTCGAGTCCGGAGAGGAACGCGTCGATCACCGCCTCGTAGCGGGTCACCGAGAAGAGCAGGGTGACGTTGACGTTGATGCCCTGCGCGATGCAGCGGGTGACCGCCGGCAGACCCTCCAGGGTGCCGGGGATCTTGATCATCGCGTTCGGCCGGTCGAGCGCGCGCCAGAGCCGCTCCGCCTCGGTGACGGTGGCCTCCGTATCCGACGCCAGGGTCGGCGAGACCTCGAGCGACACCAGTCCGTCCCGGCCGTGGGTCCGATCGTAGACCGGGCGAAACACGTCGCACGCCGCCTGCACGTCGGCCACGGCGAGCGACTCGAACACCGCCGCCGGATCGAGGCCCGAGCCCGAGTGCCAGGCGATGTCGCCGTCGTAGTCGTCGCTCGAGGCGACGGCCTTCTCGAAGATCGACGGGTTGGAGGTCATGCCGAGCAGCCCGTCGTCCCGAATCAGCTCCGCCAGCCTGCCCGAGGCCACCAGCTCGCGGGTGATGTAGTCGTACCAGGGGCTCTGTCCCAGCTGGCCCAGCCGCACGAGCGGATTGGTCACGCGCTCTCCTCCGCGACCTGCTTGACCGTTTCGATCACCCGATCCGCGGTGAGCCCGAACTCGACGAACAGCCGATCGCCGGGAGCCGACGCGCCGAAGTGATCGAGCCCGATGGCCCGCCCGTGGTCGGTGATCCAGCGGTGCCAGCCGAAGGTCGTGGCGGCTTCGACCGACACCCGGGTCCGGAGCGAAGGCGGCAGCACCGCGTCCCGCACCGCCTTGGGCTGGGCGGCGAAGCGCTCCCACGAGGGCAGCGAGACGACCCGCGTCGGCAACCCGCTCTCGCTCAGGTTGAGCGCCGCCGCCAGCGCGATCTGCACCTCGGAGCCGGTGGCGATGATCGCCGCCTTTGGCGCGACCGGCGGATCGAAGAGCACGTAGCCGCCCTGCCGCGCCTCCGTCACCGGCCCGCGCCGCGGCAGACCCGGGACCTTCTGGCGGGTCAGCACGATCGCGGTCGGCCCGTCCTGACGGGCGAGCGCCACCCGCCAGGCTTCGACGGTCTCGGCGGCGTCGGCCGGCCGGAGCACGGTGAGATTCGGGATGCTCCGGAGCATCGCCAGCTGCTCGATCGGCTGATGGGTCGGTCCGTCCTCGCCGACGCCGATCGAGTCGTGGGTGAAGAGGTAGATCGTCGGCAGGTGCATCAGCGCGGCCAGCCGGATCGCCGGCTTCATGTAGTCGGCGAAGACCAGGAAGGTGCTGCCGTAGGGGCGGACGCCCCCGTGCGCGGCCATCCCGTTCATCGCCGCGGCCATGGCGTGCTCCCGGATGCCCCAGGCCACGCTCTGGCCCGCCACCCCCGGCCCGAAATAGCTCGCGTCCGGACCCAGGTCGACTCCCGTGCTGCCGGCCAGGTCCGCCGACCCGCCGACCAGATTCGGAACCTGGGTGGCGATCGTCTTGAGCGCCTTGTGCGACGCCTGCCGGGTGGCCATCGCGTCGCCGGCACCGAACGCCGGCAGCTCGGCCTCGTCATCGAGCTCGAGCGGCCCGCCGAGCCAGCGATCGAGCTCGGCAGCGAGCGTGGGGAACTCGGCGCGGTAGGCGTCGAGTCGGGTCTGCCAGTCGGCCAGACGCTCCTCCCCGGCCGCGATCGACGCCGCCTTCTGCTCTTCGGTCTCCTCGGGTACGGAGAACGGCTCCGCGGGCCAGCTCAGCACGGCCTTGGTCCGCGCGATCTCGTCGGCGCCGAGGGGAGCGCCGTGAGCCTCGGAGCGGTCGCGCTTGGTCGGGGCCGGGTCCGCGATGATGGTCCGGAGCACGATCAGGGTGGGGCGCTCGGTCTCGCTCCTGGCCTCGGTCAGCGCCCGATCGATCGCGGCGAGATCGTTCCCGTCGGCGACCCGGAGCACCTGCCACCCGTAGGCCTCGAAGCGGAGGCCCACGTCCTCGGAGAAGGCCAGGTCGGTGCGGCCGTCGATGGTGATCCGGTTGTCGTCGTAGATCAACGTGAGCTTGTCGAGCCGGAGATGACCCGCGAGCGAGGCGGCCTCGCTCGCGACGCCCTCCATCACGTCGCCGTCGCTCACCAGGGCCCAGGTGCGATGATCGACGATCCGGTGGCCCTTGCGGTTGAACCGCTGAGCGAGGAAGCGCTCGGCCATCGCCATTCCGACCGCGTTCCCCACGCCCTGGCCGAGCGGGCCGGTGGTGACCTCGGTGCCGGCGGGGTGGCCGCGCTCGGGATGGCCGGGCGTCTTCGATCCCCACTGGCGGAAGCGCTTGATGTCGTCGAGGCTGAGCTCGTAGCCGCTCAGGTGGAGCAGGCCGTAGAGCAGCATCGACGCGTGTCCGCAGGAGAGCACGAAGCGATCGCGGTCGGCCCATTCCGGGTCGGTCGGCGCGTGCTTGAGGTGCCTGGTCCAGAGGACGTGCCCGACCGGGGCAAGCGCCATCGGGGTGCCTGGATGTCCGGACTTCGCCTGCTCGACGGCGTCCATGGCGAGCGTCCGTATCGCGTTGATCGCGAGCCAGGATCGGGCGTCGAAAGCGGGCTCGGTGGACATGGGGCGGGCGTGGCCGATCGCGGGAGCAGACAGGATTCGTGCTCCGGGTTGCGAGGTTGGGGAGGGCTGATCGACGAGCGCCGGAAGTTTACTCACACCGAGCGGCGCTTGGAACGGGCAATCACCGGCGGATTCGGCCATGCCCGACCCGGTGATCGGGCGCCGGGTCGATTCGCGTCCGACCGTCGCGCGGATGGCGATGAGCCGGCGCCCCGATCGGGTCGTCGAGGCAGACGGGGGCCTCGGACGCGCCGCTCCGAATGGCCCAACCGCGAGGGGTCCGGCCCCGGTCGGGGGTCACGGCGGTTGGGGCCGGCCCGGCCGGCGGCGGGGTCGAGCCAGCGGCCCACGCCTTGCTGAAGTATCTTGCACCGGCCCTCGGGGGGCCGGGCAGGGAGCCGAATTGGCTCACCGGGTTCGGAGCTCCGCCAGGGCGGGGTGACGTAAACCCCTCAGTTGACTAGATTTAGGAGGAATGATTGGAGTTGTGTGTGGGTAGAACATCTCGCCGCGGTGGCATCGCCACCGCCCCTCGCGTTTCGAAACCTCTTCGCCGAACCGGAAGCCGTTCCTATCAGGGTCATCGGGATGATCTGATGGCCATCCACGGCCCCGTGTGCGCGTACTGCGGTGTCACCGCCAAGCCGGAGGACATCACTCTCGACCACGTGTATCCGCGGCGAGGGCAGTCGGCGTACGATCGGCCGGACAACCTGGTGCTGGCCTGCAAGTCCTGCAACAGCGCCAAGGCGGACATGCCGTTCCTCGCCTTCATCCTGGCGCGGCGGTCGCGGGGCGTCTTCCTGCTGCACTACGGAGAGCATCTCTCCGAGGGCATCAAGGACACGGTTCGCGGATTGGTCGAAAAGCCGCTCTGAGGCGGCCTCGAAACGAGAGACGCTGGACGCGGGCGAGCCACCGACGGCTCGCCCGCTGGCGTTTGCGGGGTCAGCCGCCGAGCGCGGTCCTGACGATCCGGGCCTGCTCGACCACGTGGGCGTCGTGGTACCCCTCGGCCGGGCTGGCCCGGTTCGGCCGGCCGACGTACCGAAGGGTCGCGCCGTCGGGCAGCAGGGCCTCGAGCCGGGGCGAGACGAAGGTCCAGGCGCCCATGTTCATCGGCTCCTCCTGGCACCAGACCACCTCGCGGACGCTCGGGTAGCTCGCGATCAACGCGCGGAGGTCGTCCTCCGGGAACGAGTAGAGCCGCTCGATCCGGGCGATCGCCGGCCGCGCCTCGCCCAGCGGCTCCGCCTCGGCGAGCAGGTCGTAGTACACCTTGCCCGAGCAGAGCACCAGGCGGCCGACGCTCTCGGCCCGCGTGGCCGTCACCGGATCGTCGAGCACGGCGTGGAACGAGCCCGACACCAGGTCGTCGAGCGTCGAGCAGGCCTGCGGGAGACGGAGCAGGCTCTTGGGCGTGAAGACCACCAGCGGGCGCTGTCGGCTGCGGAGCGCCTGGTGGCGGAGCAGGTGGAAGTACTGGGCCGCCGTGGTGCAGTTCGCCACGTGGATGTTCGACTCGGCCGAGAGCTGGAGGAAGCGCTCCAGCCGTGCGCTCGAGTGCTCCGGGCCCTGTCCCTCGTAGCCGTGGGGCAGCAGCAGGGTGAGCCGGGAGGTCACGCCCCACTTGGCCCATCCCGCCACGATGAACTGATCGACGATCACCTGAGCGCCGTTGATGAAGTCGCCGAACTGCGCCTCCCAGACCACCAGCACCTCGGTGGACGCGGTGCTGTAGCCGTACTCGAAGCCCAGCGTGGCGAGCTCGGAGAGCGGGCTGTTGTGGACCTCGAAGGAGGCCAGCGAGCCCGGCAGCGACTGCGCGGGGCAGAAGCGGGAACCCGTCTTGGCGTCGTGGAGCACCAGGTGCCGGTGACTGAAGGTGCCACGCTCGGTGTCCTGTCCCGTGAGTCTGAGCGGGACGCCTTCGGTGAGCAGCGAGGCGAACGCCAGCGACTCCGCGTGCCCCCAGTCGATCCCGCCCTCGGGGCCGACGGCCACGCGCCGCCGCTCCAGCTGGCGGGCGAGCTTCGGGTGCACCGTGAAGCCGTCCGGCACCGAGAGCAGCTGGTCGTTCAGAGCCAGCAGCAGCTCGGCCGGCACCCCGGTGACCGGCTGATCGGTGCGGGTGACCCGAGCGAGCGTGGCTTCGGTCCCGCCGGGGTGGTTGAGCGACGCCTTGTAGCCCTGCTGCAGGTCGACCAGGTGCTGGTAGGCGGCCTGGAACCGGGCCTCCGCCTCGTCGTCGCTGAGCAGCCCGTCGCCGATCAGCCGCTCGGCGTAGAGCTCCCGCACCGACGGGTGGCGACGCACCACTTCGTAGAGCCGGGGCTGGGTGTAGGCGGGCTCGTCGGCCTCGTTGTGCCCGTGGCGGCGATAGCCGACGAGGTCGATCAGCACGTCGTTGGCGAATCGGGCCCGATAGAGCATCGCCAGGCGGGCGGCCGCGAGGCAGGCCTCGGGATCGTCCGCGTTGACGTGGATGATCGGGATGTCGAAGCCCTTGGCCAGGTCGCTGGCGTAGCGAGTCGAGCGCGAGTCGATCGCGTCGGTGGTGAAGCCGATCTGGTTGTTGGCGATGATGTGGATCGTGCCGCCGGTGCCGTAGCCGCGGAGCGCGCCGAGATTGAGGGTCTCCTGCACCACGCCCTGGCCGGCGAAGGCGGCGTCGCCGTGGATCACCACGGGCAGGGCCACCGAGGCGTCGTGATAGCCGGCGCCGCCCTTGTGCACGGTCTGCCGCGCGCGAGCCCGGCCGTCCACCACCGGGCCCACGAACTCGAGGTGGCTCGGGTTGTGGGCCAGCGTGACGGTCAGGCTGCGACCCGTCCGAGTCACCACCGCGCCCTCGGCGCCGTGGTGGTACTTCACGTCGCCGGTGCCTTCGTCTTCCCCTTCGGCGGCCGGCTGCTTGCCCTCGAACTCGGCGATGATCGTCGCGTAGGGGCGACCCACCGTGTGAGCCAGCACGTTGAGCCGGCCGCGGTGGGCCATCCCGATCACGACGTCGCGAGCGCCGTCGTCCGCGGCCGCCTCGATGATCTGGTCGAGGATCGGCACCAGCAGGTCGACGCCCTCGATCGAGAAGCGCTTCTGGCCGAGGTACGCCTTGTGGAGGAACTTCTCGAAGGCGTCGACGTCGATCAGCCGCTGATAGAGGCCGACCCGGGCCTCGGGGTCGAGCGCCGCGCGGTGGGTGCCCGCCTCGATCTGGGCGCGCAGCCAGACCCGCTCCTCGTGACTCGCGATGTGCTCGACCTCGTAGGCGATCGTCCCGCAGTAGGTCTCCTGGAGCCGCGGCAGCGCGTCGGCCAGGGTGGCGCCGGGCACCGCGACCCGCAGCACCTGGGCGGGAATCCGGGCCATGATGTCGGGTGTGAGGCCGAGCTCGTCGGGGTCGAGCGCCGGATCGCCGATCGGTGCCGAGCCGAGCGGATCGAGATGCGCGGCGAGATGGCCGTGCGTCCGGAAGGCCTTCACCAGCCCCATGGCGGCCGCAACCTGAGCCAGCTCCGCCGGCGCGCTGGGCCGGAAGCCGGGCGGCATCGGCATCGGGATCGCGATGCTCGGACGGGGCTGCTCCTCCCCTCCGGGCAGCTCGCGATCGCCGGGCTCGACGTGGGGCCCGGCGCCGAGCAGGCCGAGCTCCCGGGCGATCCCGGCAAAGAAGCCGGCCTCGTCCTGCAGGTGGCTCTCGAGCGTGCGCAGGAACTCGCCCGACTCGGCGCCCTGGATCACCCGATGATCGTAGGTGCTGGTGATCATCATCACCTTGCTCACCCCGATCTCGGCCAGGTGCTCGTTGGAGAGCCCGTAGTACTCCGGCGGATAGCCGATCGCCCCGACCGCGATGATGCTCGCCTGGCCCGCCATCAGCCGCGGCACCGAAGCCACGGTCCCGAGGCCGCCGGGGTTGGTGAGGGTGATGTTGGCGCCGGCGAAGTCGTCGGGCATCAGCCGGTTGTTCCGGGCCTTGTCGACCAGGCCTTCGTACGCCGCGTGGAACTCGGCGAACGACATCGTCTCGGCGCGCTTGAGCACCGGGACCACCAGCCCGCGCGACCCGTCCTTCCGCTCGACGTCCACCGCGAGGCCCAGGTGGACGCCGTCGGGCTCGATCCGATGGGGCGCGCCGTCGATCGACCGATACGAGATCACCATGCCCGGATGCTGCCTGGCCGCCTGGACCAGCGCGTAGCCGATCAGGTGGGTGAACGAGAGCTTGACGTCCTTGCCGGCGGTCTTGAGCGCGCGGTTCAGCGCCGAGCGTTGCCGCTCCAGGGCGCGGACCGAGATCTCCCGGAAGGTCGTCGCCGTCGGGACCGAGAGGCTCTCCTCCATGTTGGCGGCGAGACGGGCCGCCGGCCCCTTGAGCGCTACGGCGCCCGGCGCGCCTCCGTCACGGGAGGGACCGGCCCCGTCTCCGCTCGCCCCGTTGGTCGGGGGCGGCGGGGGCGCCGGCGGGGGCTCGACCCCGACCCGACCGGACTCGAAGAGACGGCGCCATTCCGGGCCGACGGAACCGGGGTCGCGAAGGAACTCTTCGTAGAGGGCCTGGGCGAAGCCGGCGTTGGCGGTCTCGAAGACGTTCGGATCTGGCGATGGGGCGGACATGCGGTGGGCTTCCTCCGTTGCCTCAAGATAACGGGCGCCCCCGCGGGACGGCGGCGATGATCTCCTGGCAGCGCTCGATCTCCTGCTGGCGTCGGCTCTCGTCCCAGCCGAGCTCGCGGCCCATCAGCTGGGCGACCGTGCCGATCGCCTCGGCCCCGGCGTCCGGCGTCTCGTAGGCCAGGGACAGCCGGCGGAAGATCACGTCGTCGAGCCGCCGGGCCAGCTCGGCGCGGACCGAGTGCACCACCTCGGCGCCGATCGCCCCGTGATGCGGGTGGACCGGCGCCCGGAGCGCGTCGTGCTCGGCCACCAGCTCGAAGATCGAGCCGACCTCCGAGCCGTACTGGCCGATCAGGTGGGCGACGGTGCTCTCGGGCAGCCCGCGCGCGACGCCGCGGGTGAACGCGGTGGTGCGATCGAAGCGCTCGCCCCCGGGCAGGGGCTCGGTGGCGCTCTCGGTGGCCGGGCGCGGCTTGGCCGACGGATCGAGCGCCAGGTCCACCCGATCCATCACTTCGACGGCCATCCGCCGGAAGGTGGTCAGCTTGCCGCCGGCCACGGTGATCATGCCGCCCGAGCCGGTCACGATCCGGTGCTCCCGGGATCGGGAGCCCGGATCCCGGCCGTCGCCGTCGGCCACGACCAGCGGCCGGAGACCCGCCCAGCTCATCGAGACGTCCTCGGGCGCCAGCCGGGCGGTCGGGAAGATCGCGTTGGCGGAGCGGAGCAGGTAGAGGACGTCGTCGTCCGTGGTGGTGACGTGATCCGGGTCGGCGGGAGCGTCGGTATCGGTGGTGCCGACGTAGCTCCGGTCGCCCCAGGGCAGCACGAACATCACCCGTCCGTCGATCGGCGAGAGAAAGGTGATGGCGTTGGTATGGCCGACCTTGGCGCGAGGCACCATGACGTGCGCGCCCCGGGTCGGCGCCAGGAGCGGCCGGGCCGACGGGTCTTCGAGCCGCCGAATCGCGTCGCACCAGGGCCCGGTGGCGTTCACCACCACCCGGGCCTCGATCGTGGCCTGGGCGCCGGTGAGCTGATCCTCCACGGTGGCGCCACGCACCTTCCCGCCCGCCTGGTCCAACGCCGTGACGCAGGCGTAGTTGGCCACCCGGGCGCCCTGCAGGGCGGCCGCCCGGACCGCGGCGAGGGTGAGCCGGGCGTCGTCGGTCTGGGCATCCCAGTAGAGCGCCCCGCCCTTCAGGCCCCGCTCGCGGAGCAGGGGCTCCTGGTCGAGCAAGGCTCGCTTGCTCAGAGCCCGATGGCGCGGCACATTACCGCGCGAGGCCAGGAGATCGTAAAAGGTGAGGCCAAGCTCCAGCTTCCAGCGGGCGACCCGGTCGCCTTTGAAGAGCGGGAAGACGAAGGAGAGCGGGCGCACCAGATGCGGAGCGAGGGCAAGCAACGTCTTGCGCTCGGTGAGCGATTCGCGGACTAGGTGCCATTGTCGGTGCTCCAGATAGCGGAGCCCGCCATGCACCAGGCGACTGGATCGCGAGCTGGTGCCCCAGGCGAAGTCGTACCGATCGACCAGGGCGACCCGCCGACCGCGCAGGGCGGCCTCACGAGCGATCCCGGCCCCCGTGACCCCGCCTCCGACGACCAGCACGTCGTAGGAGCGGCTCGCGAGGTCCCAGACCGTGGCTCGTACGCAAGGGTGAGCGTCTGTCAATCGATCCGTCCGTTTCGACTGCGAGTTTCGAGAGCCGCCCGAGCTATTGGTTCGCCTGGCATCGTGAGCTGATCGTCCCCGGCGCGCGGGTGCTCGACGTGGCCTGCGGCGCCGGTCGTCACGCCATCGCCGCCGCGTCGCTCGGCGCCCGGGTGGTCGCCGCCGACCGCGATCGGGCCAGACTCGTCGAGGCCCGCCGCGAGGCGGAGCGGCTCGGGCTCTCCGTCGAGTGGCTGGAGACCGATCTCGAGCGCGATTGGCCCACCGGGACGTTCGACGTCGTGCTCGCCTTCAACTATCTCGATCGCCCCCGAATGCACCGGATCGTCGAGGCCGTCGCCCCCGGCGGCCTGCTGATCATGGAGACCTTCCTCGAGATCCAGCGCCAGCTCGGCTGGGGCCCGACCAAGGACGCGCATCTCCTCAAGCATGGGGAGATCTCGAGTCTGGTCACTCCGCTCGAGGTGGTGCACGGGCGCGAGGCCTACGAGCCGACCGACGAAGCGCAGTGGGCCGCGCTCGCGAGCGTCGTCGCCCAGCGAAGAAAGTAAACGGTGTCCGCCAGGGACCCGCGCCAGCCCGTCGTCGTCGCCGGCTGCCGTACGCCGTTCGCCAAGGCCGGCACGATCTTCAAGGACGTCACCGCGGTCACGCTCTCGCGATTCGTCGCGCGCGAGCTGCTCTATCGGAGTGGGATCGACGGCGCCGAGGTCGGCGAGGTGATCTTCGGTCAGGTGGTGCCCTCGGTCCAGGCCCCGAACGTGGCCCGCGAGGTGAGCCTGCTCCCGCAGTTTCCCAAGACCATTCCGGCCTTCTCGCTCAATCGGGCCTGCGCCTCCTCGGGCCAGGCCGTCGCGATCGCGTCCGACCTGATTCGTCTGGGCCAGCGCGACGTGGTGGTGGCCGGCGGAGTGGAGACGCTGAGCGACATCCCGATCCTCCACTCGCGGAGGATGAGCGAGATCCTGGTGGCGGCCAGCCGCGCGAAGAGCCTCGGACAGCGGCTCGGCGTGCTGGCCCGGATCCGGCCCCGCGATCTGGTGCCCGTCACGCCCGCCATCGCCGAGCCCTCCACCGGCGAGTCGATGGGCCAGTCGGCGGAGAAGATGGCGAAGGAGAACGGGATCAGCCGCGAGGCGCAGGACGAATACGCCCTGATGAGCCATCAGCGGGCCGCCCGGGCCACCGAGGACGGCCGGCTCACGGCCGAGGTCGTGCCCTGGTTCGGCGGCAAGGACGGCAGCGAGGTCGCGACCTCGGACAACGGGGTACGCGCCGACACCAGTCTCGAGGCGCTGGCCGGGCTCCGGCCGGTGTTCGACCGTCGCTACGGATCGGTCACCGCCGGCAACGCTTCGCCCCTCACCGACGGCGCGGCCGCGGTGCTGGTGATGTCGCGTGAGAAGGCGGACGCGTTGGGCCTCACCCCCATCGCCGCGGTGCGGAGCTACGCCAACGCCGCGGTGGACCCGGGATGGCAGCTCTTGATGGGGCCGGCCTTCGCGGTGCCGATGGCGCTCGACCGGGCGGGCATCGGCTGGCGCGACCTGGGGCTGGTGGAGATCCACGAGGCCTTCGCGGCCCAGGTGTTGTCGAACGTCGAGGCCTGGGGCTCGAAGGCCTGGGCGGAGCGCCTCGGACGGAGCGAGCCGGTGGGCGAGGTCGACTGGGAGCGGACCAACCTGATGGGCGGGTCGATCGCGATCGGTCACCCCTTCGGCGCGACCGGCGCCCGACTGATCACCACCCTCGCCTACGGGATGCAACGGCACGACGCCGAGCTC